>JAWODC010000038.1:0-20068 GCA_046483495.1 Desulfobacterales bacterium | reverse complement strand
TGGTAAAAAATGCGCTGGCGCTGATAGGGAAAGGAATGGATGCGGGAACCGTCCTCAACGACGGGATGATACCTGCCATGGAGCAAATCGGTGAGCGTTTCAAAACCGGTGACGTGTTCATACCGGAAGTCCTGTTGTCCGCCCGAGCCATGAACCGTGCCATGGCGGAGCTGGAGCCCCTTTTTGCCGCTACCCGGAAGAGAGCTTCCGCGAAAGTCCTCATCGGCACCGTTCAGGGAGACATGCATGATATAGGAAAAAACATGGTCTCCATCATGCTTCGAGGAGTGGGGTTCGACGTCAGGGACATCGGGATCAATGTCATTACGGAAGAATTCCTGCATCAGGTAAACGTTTTCAAACCCGACATCCTTGCCCTTTCAGCTCTTCTGACCACGACCATGCCGGAGATGAAAACCATCATCGATGCCCTGAAAGCAGAGGGCTTGAGAGACAAAGTGAAAATCCTTGTGGGAGGGGCGCCTGTCAACAAGAGATATGCCGAAGAGATCGGCGCCGACGGATATGCCAAGGATGCCGGAGAGGCTGTGGCTGTAGCAAAAGAAATCTTGTTTTGGGGTAAAAGCGAGTGCTGACGCATGGATGCGCTGGCAGAGTAAAGGTCGCCTCTTTGACTCCTTGCCTGCAGGGTTCAAACAGAAAAGGAATCGAGCCATGCTCATCATGTGAGAACTGCTCAACGCCAGCCGGAAAGCCGCCGCCGCCACCGAGGCCCCGAGACTGTTCAAAAAATCACCCGGGCCCAGGCCGACCCTGGCGCCGACTACATCGACGTCAACGCTTAAACCGGAAGACGTGGACTTTTAAAGAAATCCTGTGATACTATCACCAAGTAGATCAGGCCCAAACCAATATACAACATAGTAAGACGTAACAAACTTTGATTTTTCTACTAAAATTAATGAGATATGATAAATTATGGTGCCTTCTATTTTTTATGAAGTCAAGCTTCTTTCTCCAAAATTTTGCTTTGTTTTTACCGATGGCGGCCTGGAGTAACAAACACAATAGGTGCGAGCCTCAAGCGGAGGTGGGGCATGGCCGGAACGGAACCCCCATAGTGAAGTGGAGGTCATGCCCCGCCGGAGCGTCGTCGAGTTACCCCAATCGAATAACCGATATTCAAAACCTAATTATACCAAGCTTTTCTCCTACATCTGAAGTCACGCTTTTCTCCGACCGTTCCATAACCTTCTGCATCGCCTTGAAGTAATCGCGTTGAACCTTCAGGTTCGATACCTTACAATACCGCTGAGTCGTCGTGATCCAATTGTGTCCTAACAAATCCTGGATGGTTTCTATTTCGGCTTCTGCATTCAACAGCTGAGTCGCCATGGTATGGCGGAGCCGATGACAGCTGACCTCGATCCGCGTCTTTTTTGCATAAAATTCTATGCGTTTTTGAATGCCCCGTACGGAGATCGCCCGTCCTTTATACGTCCCCTTCTCAACCAAAAAGACCCCCTTTGCTCGATGGCGAGACCGCTGCTTCAGGTAAGCCGCTAATGCATCGTGAGCGTCCTTGCTGATGTAGACCACGCGATCCTTACCGCCTTTCCCTTGCCGAACCATGATTCTATTGCTTTTAAAGTCAATATCTCTCAGGGTCAGGTGGGCCACCTCCTCCACACGCAATCCGCACCTGAGCATCAGTCTAAACATGGCAAAATCACGTTTGTTCTTAATCATATTGAACAGCTTTTCGACTTCCTGGTCGCGAAGGCTCCTCGGCAATGGCCTTGGAGAGCGCAGACGATAATTGCCTTTGACCGGATTGATAAGATTGACATGCTCCTCATGTTTTAAATAATCGTAGAATATTCTGACGACAGCCAGATACAGATTGATACTCGCTGGATGCATTCTTTTTCTCAAAAGATGATCGACATATAAGTGCACCTTCCCTGGTGTCGCTTCTTCAAGTGCAACATCCAGCCAGATCACATACTGTTTGATAATATTGAGGTAGTATTTCACCGTGGATTGGGAGAAATTCCGACGTTTAAGGTGCCGCCTGAAGTTAATAATCACATTCGTCATTTGCATCGGCTTGTCCTTTCAAGATTTTTTCCATGGCCGCAAAATATTCCTCTTCGCGTGTTTTATCGGCAAGGCGGGCATATATACGGGTAACCTCCAGGCTGGCATGCCCCAATAAAACCCGAAGGCATTCCAACGGCATCCGGGCATTTAAAAGTTCCGTGGCAAAGGTGTGCCGCAAACAATGGAGTGTGTATCCCCTGTATGACAATCCTGCTTTCTCTAAATATTTATAGGACATGGACCGGGCACATTCATAGCACAACGAGTCACGGCCTCGTCCATAGAAAAGGTGTTCCTTGAAGGGGTTCCTGACATGAAGCCATGCTATTAGCGCTTCTCTGGCATCTCCGCTATAATAGACGACTCGGCCGACTCCCGTCTTGTCTGCCTCATATATCAATATCCTATGGTTGCTAAGGTCTACATCATGCACTTTGGTACCCAGCAACTCGCCAATCCGCATGCCGGTTCTTAACAGCAGCAGTATCATTGCCCGATCGCGAACCGAGTTGATGACCGACAATAATTTCCTTAGATCTTCAGGATCCATGGCGCGAGGCAGACGATTCGGCAGTTTTATCCTGATTCGCCTTTCAAGCAATTCGTATCCCAGGACCTTGTTTTCAATCAAAAATCGTATAAAGGCATAAACAGTTCGCAGTCGGGAGGCTACAGAATTGGACGCTAATCCTCGATCCTGAAGATCCTCTACAAAGGCCTCTATATCTTCCCTTTCCATCTGGTCGATGGAACGTTTACCGGAATTTCCATAAAAAGTAAGAAATTGCCATAGGCTGGTTGAGTGCATACGAATGGAATTGACTTTGCAATTGCGACGATATCGCTCTTGTAGGAATTCTGAAAAATGATTTTTCCCCGGCAAGTCGCTGTAAGATATGCTGTTTAAAATCTTATCAAGGAATCTAAGCCTTGCCGTAAGCTCCGGTAAAAGATATTTTGGATGTTGATGAAGTGAAACGTTCTCGGATCTGACCTGAAAATCTGATGAATGGATTTCGTAGCGGCGGTCTGGATTCAAATCCCCTGGATGGTTTTTGTGCATATCTGCCTCCTTTTTCTACTTTATTAATAGAAAAATCAGTTAGATATTGCACTTAAACCATTTAAGCGTCAATTATCATTTTGTTACGTTTTAAACATGGCTATCGTTAGCTGGGTGACAGATTTTCCGGTCACCCAGATTTGTGGTCTTATGCATACAAATTATCAATCCATTTAAAATGTTGGCTGGTGTAAAGAATGTTTGCGCTTGACAACAATCCCATGTGATTGCATAATGGTTCCATATAGAAACCAATTGGAGGTGTTTATATGGCAACGGTAACGATAAAGAATATACCCGATGAACTTTACGACCGGCTAAAGTCAGTTGCAGAGATAAATCGGCGTTCCATCAACAGCGAGATTATCATGTGCATTGAAAATACTGTTCGTAGTCGCCGAATAAATCTCGACGAGGTGCTTGAGAATGCTCGTCAGCTTCGTCAATTCACTGCCGGGCATCTGATCAGTGATGAGGAATTCAAAAAGGCAAAAACTGCAGGTCGTATATGATTGTTGTCGATACAAATATTATTGGTTATCTCTTCCTATCAAGCGAACGGTCTGTTCTATCGGAACGTGTTCTACTGAAGGATAACGAGTGGGCAGCACCTATTTTATGGCGTAGCGAATTCCGTAATGTTCTAACCCTTTATATACGAAAAGGAATAATCCAATTGGAGCAAGCTCAGCGGATAATGAATAGTGCGTTGGAATTACTTAGGGGTCGAGAATATGAGGTACCATCATTTGAAGTTTTAAGGCTTGCCTCAATAAGCAATTGTTCTGCTTATGATTGTGAATTTATCGCCACGGCAAATGACTTGAAAGTCCCTTTAGTAACCGTTGATAAACAACTGCTGCGTGAATTTTCTTCAGTGGCAATATCATTAAATTCGTACAGCGAATAAATAAAAGACATCGTACCAGCCAACCCTCCACTTGTGCCGACCCAAAAAGCTGGGCGGCACAGTTCAACCGTTCCTGTGATATCATCATTCAAGCAATCAAGGCTAAACCTGAAATATAACATGATATTTGGAGCTTGTTCGAGTTGATAAAACCTTCAAATCATTTTTCGTCAGAGCAAATCTAAATCTTTACAAGTAATGCATCTTCAATCCTAATTCGTGGTCTGTCACGCACGTAAAACCCTACGCCTGATTTGCTAAAGCATGACCTCTTCGGCGGTATTGGCTTCCACTCCTTAATGTGCCGTCTACCCCCTCATTTTAATTGCAGAAGGTCGAACTCAAAAAAAGTCGGTGTCATTAGCCGCATTTCTCAGAGTTCTATTAACCAAATGAGCATAGCGCTGGAAAATGGCAATTACACAAAATAGTATGGCTTTTGGAGCGAATTAAAAAAGGGGGGAATGGGATAACCAGCAGATTTCCCCATAACCGCTTAAGGTTTCCCACCCCCCCCTTTAGCGAAGGAAAAAAGATGAACGGCAAATCTGATATTATATTTAAAAAAGTTTATTTAAAAAGTCAACTTTTGGAATACATCTTTGGCGCCATTCACCAGTTCAATCAATCAGGCAAGCTGGACGTTAGTGCATGAAAATTTTTAGGCAAAATTATCTTTTTGGGGCGTCAATGAAACGGAAAAGGGATGAGGGCGACATCAGTCTGCCCCCACCTCTCCTTGAAAGGAAAAATAAATGAGTAGTGGAGAATTCACTATAGAGAATTAATGAATAAAAGTCAACTTTTAAAAACATCCTCAGCGACATTGGCCGCCTTCCTCAAAGCGCCACTCACCAAATAGGCATAACGCTGGGTCATGGAAATATTGTCATGGCCCAGCAATTCCTTCAGCGTGTATATATCGACCTCACCCGAAGATGCGAGATAGCTGGCGAAGGTATGCCTGAGATCGTGGAAGCGAAACCTGTCTGAGATTCCGGCGGCCCTGCGTATTCGTCTCCAAGCGTTACCAAAGCTTTTATAGTATGCTCCGGTGGCGCTGGGAAACACATAATCGCTGATGCGAAGATGACCCGCCAGCATGAGGATTTCTATTTGCATAGAACTCAATGGGAGTATCTGCGTTTTGCCGCCCTTGGTATTTTCACCCCGGTATGTGACGAAACATGCCTCGAAGTTAACATCATCCCATTTGAGCTTCAGGATCTCTCCCAGCCGCTTGCCGGAATACAAGGCATACTTGATGACAAGACAGGCCCGGTCATTCTTGTCGGCGTCCAAGGTGGCGAGCAACCGCTTGATTTCGTCCCGTGACAGCATAGCTGAAACCCTGTTGTCGAATTTAGGCATTTTTACCCCCTTGCATGGATTAGTTCCGCTATACAGTCCTTCGGCGGAGGCCCAGTTAAAAAGATGCCTTATCAATGCAAAAACCAGCTGGATCGTGGCCGGTCGCAATCGCCCCGGCCTGTACTTGTTCCGAATACTTTTGCTGTCCACCTGCCTCAAGTCTGAAATTAGCTCTGTAACGTCCTGAGTGCTTATTTTAGACATGAACTTGCCGGACACATACCTTTCTATATGAGTCTTCCATCGGCTCTCGTCGTTCTTCCAGCTTCGCTTATTAAGCTTTGCCCAGCTCATGTATTTCTTGAAGGCGAGATCGATTATCATATCTTTACTGGCGCTGTGGACGCCTTGCTCGATTGCCTCAGTTTTGAACTTCCCCTCGAAGGCTCTGGCCTGATTCAGGGTCAGCGTGATTTTGGATCTGAATTCGCCGCTGGGCATTTTAACCTTAACCCGGTACCTGCCATTTTGATTCAGATCATTCCCGCATTGACATTTTGGCGTTTTCAGCTTATAAGCTTTCTTACACTTCGGGCAATGTTTCAGGATAGCCATCCCAGCACCTCCAATCGGGGTTAAAGATAGAGCCGAGGAATGAACGAAAAGCGTCAAAAAGGTGTCAACATAGTGTCAACTGACAGGGTATTTGGAGGCTGTTTTTTGGCTTATTTCGATGATTGTAGAAATAATGAAACATTAGTTAAATCAAGCGCTTATCGCGCTCAGAACCCGCAGAAAATCCGACTTCTAATCCGTAGGCCGCAGGTTCGAATCCTGCCGGGCGTACCTTGAATAACCCGGCTGCCGTATCCTGTGGCGGCGTTATTCGTTGTGCCCGCCGCCTTAAAAAATACGGGCGCATCAACACGAGAAATCTTCGAAAAGAATTATTTTATTTATCAAAATTGATGATCATAGGCAACCTTAAATTATCGCCGACCGGACTGTAAATTATCGCCAACCGGGCCGTTTCGCCCTATTTCACTTGCCGGAAGTGCACAACCGGCAAAGAGTCGGATAACGTAAGGCCGTGATATTAAGCATGAACGACCGCAACCGAACACCGGCGGGAAATCGAAAAAATGAAATCCAACGTGGTTAGACTCTTAAAACGATTAAAGGTCATCATTGTCGACAAATACATGCTCTTACTGTTGGTGCCGTTAGGCTTCATCCTCGAATTTTTGATGACCGCCCCTTTCTTGATATTATGCGCATGTGATAACCGCCTGCGGAAAAAGCGGCAAGCACCTTAGTTTTCCTGCCGATTCATGCCAAGCTGAAATATATCCTCACGGAAACGCTTGATTTTTAGGTATAATTCTGCAAATTACGGTTTTTGCATGTTTGGACATCATTCACCGGCTGTCGCAGCTCACCGTTTAAAATGATATCCAGGCCGTCATAATCCCTTGAAAATGTGGAGATGTTTTATGACAATTACCGTCTATGTTGCAGATGATCATGCCGTTGTAAGTGATGGTTTGATTTCCCTACTCATGAACCAGGAAGATATCGAGGTGATCGGCTCGGCCTCTGACGGTTCTCAGGCGATATCCGATGTTCCGGCCAAAAAACCGGACGTCGTCATCATGGATATATCCATGCCCAAACTGAATGGAATTGATGCCGCCGCACGAATTATCAACTCATGCAAATGCACCCGAGTCATCATATTGTCTATACATGCAGACCCCGAACATATTTCCCGCTCCCTCCAGGCGGGGGTTCACGGCTACCTGTTGAAGGAATGCGCCGGAAGGGAAGTCGTGCAGGCGATTCGGCGGGTTTATGCGGGACATCGGTACCTGAGTCGAAAGGTTTCCGGAAGGATCATTGATGACTATATCGAAAAGCGAATGGAAAAATATCATCAACCGACCCTTGAAACACTGAGCACGCGAGAGCTCGAAACCCTTCGGATGGTCGCCGACGGAAAGTCCAGCGCCGAGATAGCCGAATCTCTCGGTCTTTCGAAAAAAACCGTTGAAACCTATCGCAGCAGACTGATGAACAAACTGCGGATTCGCAACATTCCAAATCTCGTAAAATTCGCGATTTCACATGGGCTGACAACCGTCGAGCCCTGAACTGCGCATTGTAACGTTGATTGAGCCGGCCGCGGTTGTCTTCGCAAAAGGAGAAAAATCTTGGGATCCATCGTGGAAAAGCATAAGCCCGGAGAAGGGGCGGACCGGCGGAACATGTTGGATGTTGATGTCCTTTCCAATGATAAGCGGTTGAACCGATTACTGAATTCCGTAATTACGGAGGTCAGACTGTATGCCGAAGACCAGATTAAACGCATTAAAAAGCTGGCTGAAATCGGCTTGGCGTTGTCCGTTGAAAAGGATATCGGCAGACTGCTTGAGCTGATTGTCGACGAAGCCCGGGCACTTTCAAACGCGGACGGCGGCACGCTGTATATTCTTGACGGCAAAAAGCGTCGTCTTCGTTTCGAAATCCTCCAGAACACTTCCATGAATACCCGGATGGGCGGAACCAGCGGCGGCCGAATGACCTTTACCGATGTCCCGCTGTACATCAACGGCCGCCCTAATTATTCCAATGTCTCCTCCTATGTCGCCTTGACCGGAAAATCGGTAAACATACCCGATGTATATCAGGCTGACGGCTTCGATTTCCGGGGCCCGCGGGAATACGACAAGACCACCGGATACCGTTCCAAATCCATGCTGGTCATTCCGCTCAAAGATCATGAAAACGATATTATCGGCGTTCTCCAGCTGTTGAACGCCGTTGATCCGGAAACGAATGAGGTCATCGCCTTCTCGACCGAATATGCGGAACTTATCGCGGCGCTGGCCTCCCAGGCGGCTGTCGCTCTGACCAACACGCAGCTGATCGAAGACCTTAAAAACCTTTTTTACGCCTTCATCAAAAGCATAGCAACGGCCATCGATGAAAAATCGCCGTACACCGGAGGCCATATCAACCGTGTCGTGGATCTGACCATGATGATTGCCGAACACGTGAATCGGTGTGAAACGGGCCCACTCAAGGATGTGTTCTTTTCCAATGACGAATTGGAAGAACTTCGGATGGCCGCGTGGATGCATGACGTGGGAAAAATCACGACACCTGAGTATATTGTGGACAAGGCATCGAAGCTCGAGACGATTTTTGATCGCGCCGAATTGATTGAGACCCGCTTCAATCTCATCGAGAAAACATTGGAAAATGAATATCTGACCGAAAAACTGCGCCTTCTCGAAGATCGAAACAAAAAAGAGCCGGACAGGCTTGAAAAGCAATACAAGGAAGACGCCAAGCGGCTTCGCGAAGATCTGGAACTCATCAAAAACTGCAATCTGCCGGGCGGGATGATAACGGACGAAACCATCAATGCACTCACTGCGATCGGCCGAAAATCCTGCACAATACGCAAAAAATACCAGCCTTACCTGACTGAAAATGAGCTGAAGAATTTATCCGTCCGCAGAGGCACGCTGATCGATGAGGAGCGAAAAGTCGTTGAAAATCATGCCGCTGTGACACTGAAAATTCTACAGCAGCTGCCCTTTCCCAAACGGCTTTCCCGGGTCCCCGAGATCGCCGGCGGCCATCATGAAAGGCTGGACGGCACGGGATATCCGAGACGGCTTATCGAAAAAGACCTGCCCCTGCAGACAAGGATCCTGGCGATTGCCGATGTATTCGAAGCATTGACGGCAAAAGACCGTCCTTACAAGAAGCCGATGAAGTTGTCTCAAGCGATTGAAATTATGGAAGAGATGAAACAGGCCAGGCACATCGATCCGGACATCTATGACCTTTTCATTCAAACCGGCCTGTACCTGGCATATGCACGAAAGGAAGTGAATCCGGATCAAATGGATTGAGGGGAGAAACATGTCGACAAATAATCGGGTGTTTTTAGAGGTTCTCGAATGGTTTGACGATTCCGGACAGGAAATCGTCCACCGAATTCCGGAGAAAGGTTCCGGAGAGATAAAATACGGCGCCCAACTCACCGTTCGCGAAAACCAGGCCGCGGTGTTCTTTTATCAAGGAAATGCAATCGAGGCATTCGGCGCAGGGCGCCACACGCTGAAAACGGCCAATATACCCATCCTGACAAAGCTCATCAGCGTGCCTTGGGGAATGACGAGCCCGCTTCGGGCGGAAGTTTATTTCGTAAACATGAAGATCTTTACGAACCTCAAGTGGGGAACGCGTGATCCCGTGGCCTTCAAGGATTCCGAATTGGGGTTGATTCGTCTGAGGGCATTCGGGGTTTTTAATTTGCGTGTCATTCAACCCGTTTTGTTCATCAACCGCATGGTGGGAACCCAGGGATTGTTCACGACCGGGGAAGTCGAGGAGTACCTCAACCGCGTCATCGTCTCGCGCTTCAACGACTACATGGGCGAGCATATCGATTCCATCCTCAACCTGCCGCAGAAATACACGGAATTGTCTAAAGAACTTGCCGAACTGCTGCGGGATGATTTCAGCCATTTCGGTCTGGGGCTGACCCACTTGTATGTCAATGCGATTACGCCCCCGCCGGAGGTGCAGAAGGCGATCGACGACCGCAGTCGCATGGGGGTTTTCCAGGATATGAACAAACTCATGCAGATGAAGGCCGCCATGGCTATGGAAACGGCGGCCCGGGGAGGCCCTGACGGTGACGGTGCCGCCGCTTCGGGAATGGGGGCCGGCCTCGGTTTGATGCTGCCGGCGATGTTTGCCCAATTCTTTTCAGGGGGTACCGCCCCTGGAAAGCCCGTTTTGCAGGATGCCGCCCATACATGCCCGGACTGTCTGCAGCAAATCCCTTCGACGGCGAAATTTTGTCCGTTTTGCGGTCATCAGCAGCTGGTGTTCAAACAGTGTATACAGTGCGGGAAAAATCTGACGCCCAGCGCCAAATTCTGTTCGAAGTGCGGCCACCCGGTCGACGAAAAACCGCTTGAATGGAACTGTGAAAACTGCGGCGCGAAAAATCCGGCCGAGTCAATATACTGCAGCCGTTGCGGAGAAAAACATCAGTTACCTGGTTGATCATCAATGCCCTCAATGCGGCGCTCCGGCCGTTCTCGAGGAAACCGATCGGCTGTTTACCTGTGAGTACTGCCGGGTCGCCTCCTACCTGTTCCCAAAGGATGTCTTTCGATATCTTCTTCCGAATCGGGCACCTGCGGACAAGGAGGTTTTCTATTTTCCTTACTGGCGGATAAAGGGGATGATGTTCTCATGCGGGTCAGACGGCATCCAGAACCGGTATGTGGATGTCAGCCACCGGGCCATTGCCGCACATCCATTTCCCGCGTCCGTCGGCCTGCGGAGCCAGGCGCTGAAGTTGTCGTTTCCATCGGATCAGAACCAAGCCCGTTTTTTAAAGCCGTCTTTGCCGCTTTCCCGCATTATGAAACGGGTTCAGGCACCGCCCGGGGAGAGGGTATTTCACCGAACGTTTATCGGCGAAACCGCAAGCCTTATCTACTCCCCCTTTTATGCCGACCCGAAATTGACGGACGCCGTTCTCAACAAGCCCCTCGAGCAAGCCGGCACAAGCGGCATCGAAATGGTGGATGACGACTCGGCCCGGGAATGGAAACTCCAATTTCTTCCCGTTCTTTGTCCGGCATGCGGATGGCACCTCGAAGGGGAAAAGGATGCCGTGGTGATGCTCTGCAAAAACTGTGCAGCGGCCTGGCGGCCGGAGAAAAGCGGATTTCAGCGCATTAAATCGGCCTACGTGCCGTCTTCAGTCGATTCGGCGGTGTATCTTCCATTCTGGCGTATCGGAGCCGATGTCGACGGAATTCGCCTCAAGTCCTATGAAGACCTGATTCATACGGCAAATCTGCCGAAAGTCGTCAGGCCCGGATGGAATGAGAAACCGTTTTATTTCTGGACAATGGCGCTGAAAATCCGGCCCCGTAAATTTCTGCGATCGGCAACACACATCACCACCATTCAACCTCGAGAAGAGCTTATCCCCGGGCTGCCTCTCCAACCCCTGCTTTCCCCGAATCTTCCGCTGAAAAGTGTCTTTAACAGCCTTAAATTGAACCTGGCGAATTTTATCAGACCGGCAAAGGTCTACTTTCCGAAGCTTCCCCACATCACGATAACACCGAAAACCTTTCTGCTCGTCTGGCTCCCTTTTGTCGACAAAACGCATGAACTGGTCCATCCGGATTACCGGCTTTCCGTTTTGAAGAGTCATTTGCGTACGGCCGGGGAGTTGTAGTTTGCGCTGAAGGCTCAAGGCTCCAATTTAAAGAGGATTGGGTCTTAATCCCCCCATCGCCCCTCGCCCATAACCCATTCTTTACCATTCACTATCACCGATCACCGTTCACTATATTTACCGGCGGATCCGGCAGCCGGCCCGGGTTTTTTCGATAAAAACGACCGGAGCCGCCGATAAAAAAACCGAATCTCTTCGATATTGAAGACCGTTCCGAAAATGAACAGCACACCGACAAAGGCACCGCCCACGATCACCGAAACGGCCAAATTGCCGCCGGCCGCGTCCATATCGAACATCGGCAAAAGCCGAATGCGCATCCATTCGAAAAACAATCCCAGGGGAATGCTCAGGCCGATCATTTTCATCACAGAAAAGTAGACCGTCCCTGCTCCGCTGTTTCGACTCTTTCTATTCCATATGACGTACAGCACCAGTGTTTGAAGAAGCGCAGACAATGAGACTGCAAGGGCAACACCGGAGAGTGCCATCACCTGCATTCCAATCAGGTACAGCGGAATGCTGAGCAAGACGGCAGCCGTCTGATAGATGGCGGGCAGCACCGTGTTTTGTTTTGCATAAAAACCGCGAACCACAATGCTTTGTGCCGAAAATGCGAAAGCGCCGATGAGCATGTACCCCAAAATACCGGATGTCAGTTCCGTGGATGCCGCATCGAAGCGTCCCCGCTGAAACAGCAGGAAAACGACCTCGCTTCTGAGAACGATCAGCAGAACGGAAAGGGGGATCACAAACGCCAGCACCCGCAGTGTCCCGTTTAGAATGCGATTCATTTCCGATGTCTCGTTTTTGACGGCAAGCCGTGCAAGAACCGGAAAGGAGGCCACACCCACAGCCTGGCCGAAAAGCCCTACCAGAATCAGCATGATTCGAAGGCCGTAATTCAATGCGGCAATCCCCCCCCGTTCCAGAAACGACCCGAAAAATTTAAAAAATATTTCCGTCGAGAATGTCATGGTGAGGCCGAACATCAACGGCAGGGTGAGCAGTACGTATCGTTTGATATCCGGATGAAGCAGACCGATCTTCAGCCGGTACGTGAATCCGATTCTGGCCGCACCCCAATATTGGAGCAAAAAATTTCCAAGACCCGCACCGGCTAGAGCACCCCAGGAAAACCCCTCCATGCCGATGTGACGTCCCAACAGCAGACCGCCCAGAATAATGCCGATATTGTAAATCAATGGGGCCAATGCGGGGATGCCGAATTTTCCTTTTGCAAACTGTACGGCGGCAAACAATCCTCCGGCAAAGAAGAAAAACTGGGCGGGTATAATGATGCGCGTCATTCGAACAGCGCTCTCAACCAGTGCCGGGTCCTCGAGACCCGGCGCCAAAAGTGCGATCAGCCGGGGTGAAACCGCTATGGCGAACCCGCAAAGCAGTATCAGGAAGCCGCCGAATGTGTTCAGCACCATCACGCATACATCCCAGCCGCCTTTTTCGTCATCACAGACCAGGTATTTCGAAAAAATGGGAATAAACGTCACGGACAAAAATCCGCCGGCCAGAATATGATTTAAAATTTCAGGAATAATGAAGGCGACCTGATATGCATCCACCTGCCCGTGGGTGCCTCCCACAAAAGCAATGACCATTTCCCTGATCAATCCCGCAACCCGGCTGAGAAACACCGAAAGCATCATGATGGCGGAAGCGATGCCGATTTTTTTAATATCCGCTGAGGTCATGGGCGTTAGATACCATGAAAGATCAAGAATAAAAAACAGATTTCGATTGTTTCGGGACGGTTGTGCCAAACCCCGCAAAACGAATATCGCTTGCGGTCAAACCGGCGCAAAAAGCTTCTTTCAGACATCGCATGAATGCCGTTATTGACGGCGCAGGACAATTTTGCCATTATGATGGTCATTCTTCGGTTCGGCTGGTTCTTCTCATTTGCGTTTGTACACCCGCGATACGGATTCAAGAGCAAGACCCGATTCTTGGCCATGGTTTTTTGAAGCGGCCCGCAACGGGCCTCGAGATTTGAAACGGCGTATTTTTCGAACCCGTTTCCCGGCACGCATGGAGGTTTCAATGGAACAGACACAGTTGGAGAAAATTCGGGAAGAAGGCATATTGATGATGATGAAAGGATACACATGAGCGGAAGCCGTGCTGCAGGTTCTGCGGAAAGTAAAAGGGTTCGAAGGCATTCCATATCAATGGGCGGCCGCCGGATATTCCGGGGCCATCAATTCCGGAAACACGATTTGCGGCATTCTGTTCGGTAGCACCGCCTTTTTGGGATTTCTCTACGGACACGGTAAAAGCGCCCCGGAACACGTGGAAGATGAAAGCCGGACAAAGGCAATCGAGGCGGTTAACCGCCTGTACACGGGTTTCATCACACGATTCGGTACCACCGACTGCCGCTCGCTGACCGGCTGCGATTTCAGCCGGAAGGAAGACGTGGATGCGTATATTCGAAACGAGGTGTACAAGGACACCTGTTTCAAGCAGTTCGATTATGTGCTGTCCTATTGCCTGGACCAAATAGAGGGCGGGTCCCGCGGGTAGCCCCCGCCGCCCGCGGGTGGTGCATTACGCCATGCCGACCCAGGTTGTGATGTTTTCGATCGCTTCGCGTTGTGTGTTCAAGTTGTTCACCGGATTTTCCGTATCCGGATACCCCAGCGACAGACCAATGGCGATTTTTTTGTTTTTCGGCACGCTTAATTTTTTTCTTACCGGGTCGGGATACATCGCCAAGGCCGCCATCATGCAGGTGCCCAGCCCCCTCGAGGTTGCCAAAAGACTGATGTAGTTGGCAATGCCGCCTGCATCGAAGATCGGATAAGACGTTTGGAGCACCTCGTCCAGCAGCACGTAAACCAGGCATGGCGCATCGAATCCCTTGAACATGGAAAGAAATTGATTGAAACGGGCCTGGGAATCATCCCGCCCTATTCCGGCAAGTTCGAAAAGCATCTTTCCCGTCATGCGATACCGATCCATATACGCCCCTGAAAATGTCTGCGGCATCTCGAAATCGGGGTTCGGCGTTTCGCCCTTCGTAACCATATCCGCCAATTCGGCAGACAACTCTTCTTTTTCCTTTCCGCCGATGACCGCCAATTCCCACGGCTGCGTATTGCCCCAGGACGGCGCCTTGACCGCCATGGAAAGAATTTCTTCGACCAGGGTCCTGGGGACGGGCTTGTCCAGGTATGCCCTTACACTGATCCGTTTTTCAATCGCCATGTCCAATTCCATAAGTTCTTCCTTTCATTAAACGCAGTAGTTCACTAGTATCTATACGAAAGCACTGTTAAGCCGTCCGGCTGCCTTAGCGATGGTTTCCCTGCTATGCCTTTACAATCACCGTTTCCGGAAGTTTTCGGGCGAGTATATCCACGGTTTCTTCAACCATTTCCTTAAGAATTTGCGCCGCCGGCTCGATCTCGGTGATAAGCCCTGCCACCTGCCCGGAAAACGGTCCCATATAATCCTTTATGTTCGCTCGATTGAACATCTCCACCATAGCCGAGGCCAACAAAACCTGTGTGGGAAATGGCAGCGGGTCCAGATCCGCGTTCTCCCACAGATCATGGAATCGATTATAGATGGCACGGGAGGTTTTTCCGGTGTATAAATAGGTGCGCCGCGTGTCTTCGTCCGTCGCATCAAGGATGGTCTGCTTCTGCACTTCCAGCGCCCCCCCTTCGACAGACGCCAGAAACCGGGTCCCCACCCATACGCCGACACACCCGATGGCCAGGGCGGCGGCGACACCGCGGCCGTCACCGATGCCGCCGGCCGCCAATACGGGCGTGGGATGGGCGGCGTCGATCGCCTGAGGCCAGAAGGCCACGGAACCGATTCTGCCGGTATGCCCGCCCCCTTCATGCCCCTGTGCGACCACGAGATCGGCTCCGGATTGAGCGATGCGCCTCGCGTTCTTGGTGTTTCCGGAGATCCCGAGCACCTTCATGCCGGCCGCATGGGCATCCGGCACCATGAATCCCGGGTTGCCGAGTCCGGAGCAAAACAGGGGCACTTTTTCTTCGATGATCACCCGGATGGATTCGTGGGGCCGCGTCGTTGTCGATCCCATTTTGTACGTTGCCTCGATGTCGGGGAGGTTCATCTCCTCCTTGATTTTCATGATCCATTCATAATGTTCCTTAGGCAGCGTTTTTAACAGATCGGCCAGGGGGATTTCCTGAGGCCCGTCATAGGTTTGGTCCCCGGCACTGACGGTTTGGCTGGGCAGAAGAAGATCAACACCGAATGGTTTGTCGGTTGACTTTTTTATTTCCCGAATGGCGTCCCGCATTTCGTCAACCGCAAAGCCCGCGGCACCCAGCACACCGCAACCGCCGGCTTCGGATACCGCCACCACCAGTTCAACGGGCGCACCGGTTTTTTCCCCGATAAGGCTGGGCCCCATTCCCGCGCTGATTATGGGATATTCAATGCCGAGAATATCGCACAACTTCGTCCTTAACACCGGTTTAGACATGTTCATCTCCTTTCAGATTCTTATTGCCCCTTGAAGTCAGGTTTTCGTTTTTCCAAAAAGGCGGCGACGCCTTCCATAAAATCATCGGAATCACATAGTATCAGCTGGCAGTAACGCTCGAATTCGAGCTGTTCATCCAATCGGTTCCGGCCGGATTCCTCGAAAGCCCGTTTAATATACCCGTAGGCTTTCGTAGGTCCCTGCGCCAGTCTTCTTGCCGAGGTCAGCACCTCTTCCATCAACCGGTCATCTTCCACGCATCGGCATATCATTCCCCATTGGGCGGCGGTTTCAGCCGGAAGCCGGTCCCCTGAAAACGCAAGTCCTAAGGACCTGCTGCGCCCGATCAGTCTCGGAAGATGCCAGGTGGCTCCCATATCCGGCACGATGCCCAGCTTCGGACCGAACACCAGTGAAAAGGCGGCGGAACGCGCGGCAACAACGATATCCGTCGACAAGGCAAGCCCCACCCCGCCGCCGGCCGCAATTCCGTTTACAGCAGCGATCACGGGTTTTTTCAGTCGAAAGATATCCATAATCAACGGGTTGAAATGGGACTTCATCATCGACGAGACCCGTTCGCCTATGGACAGGCCGGCATAGCGATCGTCTCCTGATCCCGCACC
The DNA here is from genome assembly GCA_046483495.1 of Desulfobacterales bacterium. Taxonomy (GTDB): domain Bacteria; phylum Desulfobacterota; class Desulfobacteria; order Desulfobacterales; family UBA5616; genus CAYLRU01. The sequence goes on along the minus strand of JAWODC010000038.1, from coordinate 3,322 downwards.
CGGTTCGGCAAGATCGGCCCCGGAGCAAAATCCCTTACCGGCCCCGGTCATCACCAGTACACGAACACCGGAATCCGCAGCCGCCCGCCCGATCGCATCCCGGACATCCTCCATGAGGGCCAGGGTCAGACTGTTCAACGCCTCCGGGCGATTCAGGGTTATAATGCCCACATGATCGTGAATCTCATATAAAATGTTGTCGTAGTTCATAGGATAGCTCATTGCAGCAGGTTGAATTCGATGAATCGGCAAGACCGATGACCGGTTTGTCTGAATATGTACTGGAAACGAAGCGCTGAATGCAAGCATTTTATTTTTCAACACCACTTAGGATTCGCGAGCCTATGCAGATAGCGGTTCGGGAAATGACGGCCGTATCGATGGTCGATCCATATATCCGGGGAGAGTGAAAAAGTACAGGGAAAGTCGAAAGTGGTACGCCCGGCAGGATTCGAACCTGCGGCCTACGGATTCGAAGTCCGGCGCTCTATCCAGCTGAGCTACGGGCGCACACGATAGAAATGCATGGGGTGAGTGATGGGACTTGAACCCACGACAACCGGGGCCACAACCCGGTGCTCTACCAACTGAGCTACACCCACCATAAAAGAGAACCTCTCGTTTACCAAATCGCCGGTTTATTTTCAAGCCTTTTATGACAATCCGCTGTTTTTAACGTGATAAAGTTGTTGTTGACCCGATTTTATCTTCTGATATAAGAATGATCTCTAGCAATTATGCGGAAATAGCCGGTTTGCTTCGAACCAAAACATCAATGTCAACGCTTTTCGCAGCCATACAGGTGACAACGTGGCCGGATTCCAAAAATTTATCCTTAGGGCAATTCTGGGCGCCGTGTTTGCCGTCATTCTCATCCGCATTTTTTACCCCCAGGCACATGTTATGTATACCGCAGGTCTCACCGTTATACTGGTGGGGCTGGCTTACCTGGCGGAATCTTTTCGCAAACGGCGCGGGAATAAATAGCCTTCGTGGAGTAAAGAGCATTGAAACAGATCATTCTCGGTACGGCCGGACACATCGACCACGGCAAAACATCGCTGGTCCGGGCCCTTACCGGAACCGATACAGATCGCCTGAAAGAGGAAAAGGAGCGCGGGATCACCATCGAACTGGGATTTGCCGTCTTAGCGCTTCCCAGCGGACAGCACGTGGGAATCGTGGATGTCCCGGGCCATGAAAAATTTGTAAAAAACATGGTTGCCGGCGCCGCCGGCATCGACATCGTCGCCATGATCATCGCGGCCGACGAAGGGGTGATGCCCCAAACCCGTGAACATCTTGAAATCTGCTCGCTTCTCGGAATTCGGAACGGACTTGTCGTCCTGACGAAAACCGATATGGTGGATGAAGAATGGCTCGAACTGGTCACCGAAGAAGTCAAAGATTTCATTCAGGGTACTTTTCTGTCGGAAAAGCCCGTCGTTTCGGTTTCATCCGCCACCGGCCGCGGCCTGGATGACCTGTTGAAGGCACTGGATGACCAGATCGCGCAAATCCCGGAGAAGCAGCCTTCCGGCCTCTTCAGGCTTCCCGTGGACCGCGTTTTTTCGATGAAGGGTTTTGGAACCGTGATCACCGGCTCCCTGGTTTCGGGCAAGATACGCACCGGCGAAACCATTATGATTTATCCGACAAAACTCACCTCGAAAATCCGCGGTATTCAGGTCCATAATGATCGGGTGGCCGAGGCGCATGCCGGCATGCGCACAGCCGTCAATTTTCAGGGACTTGACAAAACGGCGATCCGGCGTGGAGACATTCTCGCCCGTCCGGATACGCTGAAGCCCAGTTACATGGCGGACGTTTTGCTGACGTTTTTAAAAAGCAATAAAAAGCCGATAAAAAATCGCGCCAGGGTCCGGTTTCATACCGGAACCAGTGAAATTCTCGGCAATCTGATCCTTCTTGAAACCGATGAACTCGAGCCCGGAGAAACCGCCGTTGCTCAGCTTCGCCTGGATTCACCGGTAGCGCTCGTTCGGGATGACCACTTCGTCATCCGCAGCTACTCCCCCATTCGCACCATCGGCGGCGGAATCGTTTTAAATCCCATCTGCCAAAAACATAAACGCTTCAGGCCCGACACCATCGCCGGGTTGAAGCGCATCACGGACGGTTCACCGGAAAACCTCATCGCCTGTCATGCCGAGGCCGCGGGAACCGCCGGTGTTTCATTCACGGACCTGAGGCTGATGACCAATCTGACGGACAAGGAACTCGACCGTCAGATCCAGGGAATGCTGTCCAAAAAGATACTGGTCATTTTGGACAAGGAAAATCAGGTATACATCCACCATAGAACCCTTGATGATCTCAGGGAAAGAATACGTGAACAGCTCGAATATTTCCATCGACGGCAACCGCTGAAACCGGGAATGTTCAAAGAGGAGCTCAAGTCGAAATTCCCCCGCATCAAAAACACACGCCTATTCAACCAGGTGCTGGATCGAATGGTCAAAGAAAATGCCGTGGTTTCGACGGAAGAAATCGTTCGGCTGTCCGGACACCGGGTTTCTCTGGAAGCCGACCAGGAAAACGCCAAAAACAAAATGATCGACATTTACGCCAGGGAGGGGTTGACACCGCCTTATTTTCGGGACATTGCCAAAGATCTGGAGCTGCCGCCCCAAAAAGCAAAAGATATTTTGATGCATCTTGTCGAAGAAAAGAAGATCGTCAAAACAAAGGACGACCTGTTCTTCGATGCCCACGCCGTAGAGGATCTCAAAAACCGCCTTATCGACTACCTGGATAAAAACGGCGAAATTACCACCCCCCAATTCAAGGAATTAACCGGGGCATCCCGAAAATACGTGATACCCCTGATCGAATATTTCGATGCCCGGAATATCACCATCAGAATCGGTGATATTCGAAAACTGCGAAGAGCATAACAAGGAGCGGTCATGCAAAACAGTCACTTGCCAGAAAACCAATCGGACCGGAGGGGTTTTTTACGCTTTGCTTCCAAACGGGTCATTATTGTGACGGCCTGTGTCGTGGTGGGATTGTGGCTGGTTGCCAAAATGCTGGCATCCGTCGGTGAACCGCCGCATCACCCCGGGCAAACGGCTGCCGTGGAAAGATCGACGGCACAGGCGTTTTCCGTTTCCCATGAGGAGTCAACCGGTGGGGAAGAAGAAACGGCCCAAGAGGCGGGCCGTTCGGCGGATGCTTCTCATACCGTGGGACCCGATTCCCCCGAAACCGCAACCGAACCTTCCTCAACAGTGAAAAGCGGTTCCTCCCACCCCACCGAAACATCGAATTCCCATTTGAATTCAGCACATGGCGACCA
>JAWODC010000008.1:0-11421 GCA_046483495.1 Desulfobacterales bacterium | reverse complement strand
AAGACCCTTGCGACCAATCCACTTTCCCTTTTCCTTGAAACCGTGATTGATACCTTCGATATCCCCAGACACACCGTGCATCTGAAAGACAGTGACGCTAGGGGTTTCCTCGCCACGGTGTCGGCAACGGCTATCCTTCCGCCCGGCTTCAGTACCCGGAAGGCTTCCCTGTAGACGGCCGATTTGTCAGGGGCGAGATTGATCACACAGTTTGAAATAATGACATCCGCAGTATTATCCCCAATGGGCAGATGTTCGATCTCGCCCAGCCTGAATTCAATATTCTTTGCCGCGGTTTTATGCAAATTGGACCGGGCCTTTGCTATCATATCCGGCGTCATATCCACGCCGATGACCCTGCCCGAGGCCCCTGCCTTTTCAGCCGCCGGGAAACAGTCGAACCCTCCTCCACATCCAAGATCCACGACGACTTCGCCGGGCTCGAGCGAGGCGATTGCCATGGGGTTGCCGCATCCAAGGCCGGAACCGGTATTGGCGGAAGGACCGGCAGTGCAGCAGGCGGCACTTTTTTCAGGCGGTGATTCCAGGATTCCGCAGCAGGAACCGCCTTCTGCTTTTGCAGGCGGAAGACCCTGGGATGGTGCAATCCTGGCGTAGACGTCCCGGACTGCTTTTCGAATAGGATCGTCGATTTTCAACGGCATTGCATCCTCCAATTTTTGTTTTGCCGGTAATTTAGAAATATAGGCCAAAAAAATCCGCCCTAAACCGGCTTTTCAGTTATTTTGATCGGGTCCCCCGAACAGCATTCTTCGGTAAGAAACCGGACGATATCGAAAATTATTTCATAATCCACAAAGCACCTCAGAACGGTGCCTTCGCGTTCCTGCCGGATCAGGCCCACCCGTTTTAAATGATTCAGATGATGAGACAGGGTGGAGTTTGGAATCCCGAGCTTTTTCCGGATTTCGCCCACCGGCATCCCGGAAAATCCGGCCCGCACCAGCACGCGTACTATTTTAAGCCGGGTGACATATCCGAGCTGATTCAGCAGCTCGGCCGCTCTTTTATCCTCGTATTTCATAAGGCACGAATATACCATATGCCGGAATTAATCAACTATATTTTTAGAAATATCGAAATATGGTTGAAAATACCCCATGAAATCGCCGCACCCGGCGGCATGGCCGGCAGTTCGAATTTTTTCCAATCGGCCGCGGCCGTTGCCGGCACCCTGTCCGGGCAGGCTTCTCCTGCTGTCCCGGCGACGATTGTCGGCGTTCTGGTGGAGGTCCCCGTCATGCTTTTTCTGGTGAGGATAGCCAGCGATCCTAACGCCCCATCATTTCCTGAGCCTGCACCACCGTAATCCCGATAACGTTGACCACATTCTCCATATCCGTTCCCCGCGGCAGTACGTTGAAGGGTTTGCTGATGCCCATCAAGAGAGGGCCGACCGCCTTGGCGCCACCCAGCCGTTCCAAAAGCTTGTAGGCGATATTGCCGCTGGCCAGTTCCGGAAAGATCAAAACATTGGCCGCCCCGCCCAGCCGGTTGAAAGGATACACGTTCATGAGCGTTTCTTCGTTTACGGCGGTATCGGCCTGCATTTCACCATCGATGGCCAGATCCGGATTTTTAGCGTGCACTATTTCGACCGCTTCCTTGACCCGCAGCGTATCCGGATGTTGGGTGCTCCCGAAATTTGAAAAAGAGAGCATCGCGACCCGGGGATGGATGTCGAAAAAACGGGCCATGTCCGCGGACTGCAGGGCGATTTCCGCCAGATCTTCGGCCGTGGGATGGATATTGACGGTGGTATCGGCAAACAGCAGGGAGCGGTCCCGGCAGATCATCAAGTAAAGCCCTGAGAGTTTCGAGATGCCGGGTTTCAGGGGGATGGTCCACACGATCGGACGGATGGCATAATTGTAATAGCACTCGATGCCGTGGACTTGCCCGTCGGCCAGCCCTTCGCTGATCATCATGGCTCCGAAGAGATATCGGCTGCGCAACTGCCGGCGGGTTTCCGCCATGGACCAACCCTTGCGGGAGCGTTTCTTAAACAATTTGTCGACAAACGCGTCCATCAGCGGACTTTTCTGGTTTTCGATGACTTCGATGCCGTTCAGGTCGAGGTGCATTTCTTGGGCCGGGCCGTAGATCTCATCACTATGGGTACAAATCAGAATCGGATGGGCGATGCCTTCATTGCGGGCATGAACGGCGGCCCTGATAATAACCGGGCTTCTGCCCTCGGGCAGCACGATCCGCTTGGGGCTTTGCTGGGCCCGTGTGTTCATCTTGCGCATAATCTCCCGCTCCGCTCCCAGCATGGCTTCCAACACCTGTATGTATTCCGTTCGGCCCGGCAGCTCCATACGGGCGACACCGCTCTTTACCGCCGCTTCCGCCACCGCCGGGGGGACTTTCAACAGCATGCGCGGGTCCAGGGGCTTGGGGATGATGTAATCAGGGCCGAATTGGATCGGGCGCCCCCCGTAGGCCCGAATCACGGAATCGGGAACATCTTCCCTGGCCGTTTCCGCCAGGGCCCGGACGGCAGCGGTTTTCATCTCCTCATTGATGGTGGTGGCGCGTACATCCAGTGCCCCGCGGAAAATAAATGGAAAACCAAGGACGTTATTGACCTGGTTGGGAAAATCCGAACGGCCGGTGGCGATGATGCCGTCCGGGCGCACTTCTTTGGCCAGGTCATAGTCGATTTCGGGTTCAGGGTTGGCCAAAGCGAATATGATCGGGTGAGGGGTCATCCGGGCGATCATCTCCGGCGTGAAAGCCCCTTTGACCGACAGGCCGACCAAAACGTCCGCGTCCCGGACCGCCTCGGTAAGCGTCCTTAAAGGGGTATCGGCGGCAAAGGCCTCCTTATAGGGATTCATGCCGTGGGGCCGGCCTTTGTAGATCACCCCCTTGGAATCGGCAAAAATGATATTTTCCCGGCGGGCACCCAGGCGGATATACATATTGCCGCAGGCGATGGCGGCGGCCCCCGCGCCACTGATGACGATCCGCAGATCAGCCATTTTCCTTTCGGTCAGAAAACAGGCATTCAGCAAAGCTGCACCCGATATGATGGCGGTGCCGTGCTGGTCGTCGTGAAAAACCGGTATGGACATGTACCGGATCAGCTGCTCTTCGATATAGAAGCAATCCGGCGCCTTGATGTCTTCCAGATTGATGCCGCCGAAGGTGGGTTCGAGCAGCTTGACGGTCCGGATAAACTCATCCGGGTCTTCTGTATTGACCTCGATGTCGAAGACGTCTAGATTGGCAAACCGTTTGAACAGCACCGCCTTGCCTTCCATGACCGGCTTTGCCGCCAGTGGGCCGATGTTGCCCAGTCCCAGTACAGCGGTGCCGTTGGTGATGACCGCCACCAGGTTGCCCCGGCCGGTATAATCGAAGGACCGGTCCTTTTCTTGTTGAATTTCGAGGCATGGCACGGCCACCCCCGGCGTATAAGCCAGACTGAGATCGGATTGGGAAAGGCAGGGCTTGGTGGGCACGACTTCAATTTTCCCCGGCCGGGGGTATTGATGATACCGGAGGGATTCTTTTTTATACATCATGACGATGCTCCTTAAAATGGATCGACCCCAATAGGTTCCGTCTTGATCTTGATTGGAAATATCTTTTTTAAGATACCTTGTCGTGATCAGCCCGTGAATGGATGATCAAATGTATCTTTCTGGTTTTAAACCTTATTTGAATACGTTAGACCAGTTTAGTAAAGACAATGAATAAGGCCAGGGCGACTCCTGCCAGGAAAGCGAGAATAGAATGCTCTTTTCCCTGCTCTTGAGCTTCCGGTAAAAGGTGTGACGCTGAAACATAAATTAAAACCCCCACTACAAATCCAAGAGCAATCCCTAAAACAGAACTGCTCAATCGGTTTACGAATGGATAAGCAATGAAAGCTGCTATAGGAGTAGTTAATGAGGCTATGAATAGAGAATATAGAGCTGCCTTTTTCTCCCTAATCCCGCTTTTAATCAGGATTGAGAAGGTTACGACTCCTTCCGCAAACTCGTGAACCACTAAACCTATTCCGGACAGAATACCTATAGCAATGCTGGCACTAAAAGTTACTGCATAAATAATGCCGTCCATAAAAGAATGAATTCCAATCCCTTCTGCGGCGGTAATGCCAAAAGCCAGTGTTTTCCGTTTGGTTTTATTTTTTATGATTTCATTACTAAAAAACATGAATAGAAATCCCATAAGAGCCGCGAACCCGGCATAGGCATTTTTCTGTAGAGCATTAGGCAGGGCGAACGTTAAGGGTACAGATATCAATACACCGGCTGCAAAACACATCAAATAAACTTTAGCTTTTTGAGCAAATTCTTTATGTTTGTAGACAGCAAAAATTCCTAAACCATTAAAGATGGCTGCACCAATTGCGAATATTGCAATCCAGGTAAATGTCGTGAATTCAGCCATCCAATTATACCGTGTTTCTCATTTTCACCGGCGGCTCTCCAGTTGCGCGGTCCGCCCTCTTCAGCTGTCCTGGCGCACTTTCAGCAATCCAGGCAACTGCCGCTGCACGGCTAAACGGCAGCAGCATTATGGTAAATGTCATCCTTACGGAGTTCATAGCACCCCCTTCTAAAGATTCGAATCGTATGACAAACTTTTATTAGCTGTGAATGGGTGATTGAATGTATATGCTTTACTTAATCCCTTGATTGGATCGCGGTCATCCTTTTCAGGATTGTTGAGCTGGGACTGTCATGTTCGTTTAGAACGCGCCCTGAACGCTCTAAACGATCCTGACGATCAAAACTATAGAGGGCCATTCAATATTTTCGACATCCGACCTTTCGGCCGCGCATCCGTATTTTTGTGCATCCGTATTTTTATTGACTAAACAGAGAATTCGGTGTTTAATGAGTTATCTATATGACCTTACAGGAATGACCTGATGGGGAGGATGATTCATGAAAGCATGCTTGAAAGTATGCCCGAAAGGCCTCCGGAGGGGATGACGCAATCCCGTTTGGAGGCAATCATGCAAAGGCAAACGTCCCGGCCCTCCGCCTGACCGCGCGACAACCGCTCAATTCTTCTTCCTTCTTTACCGCTATCGATGCCGCGATTAGACGCCGGCCTTCACGCTCTCCCAATACAACCGTTTCCGGCATAAACTCACAGCTCAGCCTGATGCTCCTCCAAATTCATCCGTTCTGCGATCGAAGCCCGACCGGCCGCTTTTGCATCGTTTTTGGCCAATCGAGGGTATCATTTCGAATCGAGCATTCGGCCCTCTCCGGCTGAACCCGGATTTATCCATCCAACACCTTGTAAAGGAGGGACATCATGGCAGAACCGTCTGTTGAAAAAAAGATCGAACAATTCGAGAGCAACGAGCAGTGGTGGTGGGCCGCCGAGCGGAAGCGCTCCAAAAGGCTGGACTACCTCCGTAAGGCCGTTTGGCGGAAGGGGTCCACGGGCGGCGCCCCCATTTCCCCGATAAAGCTGGATCTTGAACCCGCTCTCCAACGCATCGATTTTTACAAGCAATTCAAAAGAGAACCGGAAAGCCTGAAGGTGGCGAAGATCCACGCGGCCATGTGGGATGCCGGCCGGATTTACATCGTGGATCAGTCCCAGATCGTGGGGTCCATCACGCCCAGTCCTTCAACTGAGGCCTGGCTCGGAGCCGGCGGAATGGCCAATGCCATGGTTTACAATTACCCGGAGATCCTTCCCGAGCCCTTGAGCGAATCCCTGAAGATCGTCAACGAGGTGGGAGAATTCTGGAACGCCGAAGGCGATCCCATCAAAAAGCTGGTGGATATGGGGGACCCGGAGGACATGGCCAAGTTCCATTCCGGCGCCATTGCGTGGGGGAGTCTGATCGGCGGCTACTCCGGCAAGAATTATGAATACTTTTTGACGGGAAAGCGCGGGTTCGAGGATATCATCGCGGAGATCGATGAGAAGATCGAGGACGCCGAAAACCAAATCCAGGGCTGGGCAGGCCCGGACATCCTGCCCCTGTACAAGAAGATCATCAACTGGGAGGCCATGAAGATCATGCTCGAGGCAGGCATCCGGCTCGCCCGGCGCTACAGTCGGCTGGCCCGCATCATCGCCGAAAACTTCGAAAGCGATCCCTACCGGAAGGAAGAGCTTCTCCGCACCGCCGCCGTCTGCGAGCGCGTTCCGGCCAAGCCGCCCCAGAGCTTCCAGGAGTCGCTCCAGTTCGATCATTTCATCCAGGTGATGGCGCGGATGGAGCAGCGTGAAGGGGCCTGGCCCGCACGACCGGATTACTACCACTGGCCCTATTACGACAAGGACGTCAACATCGAAAAGAACCTGACCCGGGAACAGGCCATGGATCTGATCGGCGAATTTTTGATCCGGGCTTTCGATATACCCACATCGGTGACTGCTTCCCGGTGGGGGCGGGAGGGGCTGCAGGGTATTGCCGGCACCTGGGTGTGGACACTGGGCGGCATAAAGCCGGACGGATCGGATGCCTGCAACGACCTGACCGTCGCCTTCATGCAGGCGGCACGCCTGGTCCGGACCCCGAACCCCACATTTGCATTCCGTTGGCATCCCAAGGTCAAGGACGAGGTCATGCGGGAGATTTTCGAATGCATTCGACACGGTCTGGGATATCCGGCCATGAGAAACGACCCGGTTCTGATCGCCAATGCCATGCACTGGCACAGGCATCCGGTGGAAGAGGCCAGGACCTGGGTGCACCAGGCCTGCATGTCCCCCTGTCCCACCACCAAAAACGGAACCCAGCCGATGCGGATGGCCTCGGCCACGGCCAACTGCGCCAAAATCATGGAGTACGCTCTCTGGAACGGATACGATCACGTCGTCAACATGCAGATGGGGCCGAAAACGGGCGATGCCGCCGCCTTCACCGATTTCGAGCAGCTGTTTCAGGCATGGGTCACCCAGATGGAGTGGCTGTTCAGCCTTCTCACCCGGACGGTGAACTTCGCCCGGTACGTGCAGTCCGATGTGGCGCCGCGGCCGTTTTTGTCCGCCATTTCCGAACGGGCGGTCGAACGTGGAATCGACGTGATGCGGCCCGACGGGGAGCGGGGCAACGCCTGGATCACCGCGTTCACCTGGGTGGAAAACCCGGACAGCCTGGCGGCGGTGAAAAAGCTGGTTTTCGACGAAAAGAAATACACCATGGCGCAGCTGATGGAAGCGCTGAAGGCCAACTGGGAAGGGTACGAAGAGATGCGGCTCGACTTCGTCAACAACGCACCCAAATGGGGCAACGACGACGACGACGTGGATGAGATCATGCTGCGCTGCCTGAGGGAATGTGCAAGGGTTTCCCGGAATCTCAAGGACCCCAGCGGCAACAGCTGGCCGATCCTTCCGGAGAACGTAAGCGGAAATATCCACTACTCCAGTATCGTGGGCGCGCTGCCCAACGGCCGGCGTCTCGGCGACGCCCTGTACGACGGCGGCATATCACCCGGACCGGGCCTGGACAAGAAAGGCCCCACCGCCGTGCTGAAGTCCTGCGGCAAAATCGACCACGTCACGGACGGACGGGCTTTTCTCTTAAACCAGCGATTATCCCCCACCCAGCTCAAGGGGGAGAAAGGCTACCAGCTCTGGCGGGCCTACATGAAGACCTGGGCCGATCTGGGATTGGACCACGTCCAGTTCAACATGGTTTCCGACGAAACGCTCCGGGCCGCACAAAAAGACCCGGAAAAATACTCGGAGGTGATCGTGCGGGTGGCGGGTTACAGCGCCCATTTCGTGGACATCAGCCGAAAAACACAGGATAATATTATTCAGCGGACTGTTCAGGGGATTTGATGATGAAGGGGACCGGCGATTAGGAGATCAGTGAAGTCATAGGTGAGAAAGGGGAAGAAAATACCTTCCCCTTTTACTTGCTTGTCAGAATTGCCGCCTCCAACTTAATCCGGAATCCCGGCGTGACATTGTGGCTTCTATAGCCGATCTCCAGGCAGCATTGAAATCGCCACCTGCACCGGTGCAACCCGCTATCCAGTTATTTTTTTGAGATTATCTTTTTGTCTCCCGGACAATATCGCCCCCCGTACCCTGTTTATATTCAAGACGAGTGGAAGCAAATGTTTAAATCTTGAGAATGACCCGCTTATTTCCCATGTCTAAAATTCCTCGGAAATCGTCAGGATCGACCGCAAATCAATTGTTTCAATCCACACTCCCGCATGTTTAAAAAGGGGACGTTCTCAATATTTAAACATTTGCTCCAAACTCAATTAATTTTCCGAGGTTATCTTTTTCCCTCTAAGATATGTTTGAACAACCGCCTTTGCAGACATTGCAAATCTTTTTTATAGAACGATCATTGCCATAACGCATTTTTTTTATATCAAAGAACGAGTGTATGCAAATGTTTAAATATTGAGAACGTCCCTCTTTTTTTTATGGGTTCGACAGTCATAGGTTAACAAAAAAGCAAATACCAATACATTTCATGAAGTTGCAAAATGAATCAAATTCAGCGTAGTGCCTATGGTTTTAGGCGTTCAAATCCACTTTCAAGACGCGCTTAGGAGGCTTTATTTTCAATTTGTTCAATATATTGCGTTGATCATGAGTGAGTTCAGTGTGCTGTAGAATACGCCCATTTTGGTCAAAAAATTCGATCAAATTTAGTTGCTGCATTTTGCGGCGAATCTTCGGCCAAGTCAGTCCGGTTTCCACCTCGGCAATGCGGACCAGCAAAAGGGCCAGCCAGCAAATCATCACGTGAGATCGGATGCGGTCGTCTTTGGAATGATACACCGGCCGAAGGCACAGCGTGCTTTTTAGTGTGCGAAAGGCGCGTTCGACTTCCATCAGCTGCTTGTAACCCAGAGCGATATCCTCGGCGGACAAATGCTGATCGGAAGTGGAAAGCAGATATTTTCCGTCAAGCTTTTCTTCCTGCTTGACTTTGGCCTTGTCGATTTTCAGGGTGCCGTTTTTAAGCTCTTTGACATAGCGTCCCATCGACTGGTGCAGCATCACCTTGCACTGGGCTTTGGTTTTGCGCTTTTTGTTGAGAACCTTGAGTTCACAGTTCAATCGATCCAGGATTTGCTCCCGATGGATGCGGTCATATTCGGCCTGTTCGGGATTATAGGCGATCACGTAGCGGCGACGGCCTGTATCTTCACCGGCAAAGACTTCTTTGATGTGCAGGTTGTCTGCAAGGACCTTGAAGCGGCCCGGATGAGCCAAGGCTGCTTCATTGAGGTGGTTGCCCCGAAGCTTCTCGCCCAGGATGTATTGGCCGCCGGCACGCTGCAGAATTTTCTGGTTCTCTTCGCTGCTCATCCCGCGGTCCATGACCCAGACCACGCGTCCCAGGTTCCAGCTGTTAAGATCTTTTTGAACCTGATCCACGCATTTGGAGTCGTGCTGATTGCCCGGCAGAATCCAGCATCGGACGGGTATGCCTTCGCGGGTGACAGCAAGACCGATGGTCACCTGGGGCACATCGTCGCGCTTGTGTTTGGATTTACCGTAGGACTTGAGTTCCGACGGTCCGGGCTCTTCAATCTCGAAATAGGTGTTGGTCGTATCGAAAAAGATCAAATCCACGGTTAAGTTCAATAAACTCGCCGTAGACCAGAAGACTTCTTTTTGAACCGTCTCGGCATGCTCCAGCAGAAAATCCATGGCCCGGTAACAATGCTGAACCTGAAGCGGCTGTTCATTGCCCAGATAGACTTCTTCGCCGGCCCATTGTTCAATAGCCAGTTTAGAGGAAGGCGCAAGGGCCCGATTGGCCACCATCGCAAAAAGGGCATCCGAAATGGGCGACGTAAAAGATCTCTGATGGAGTGCTTTCTCAATGCATTTTTCAAGATGAAGCTGATCCCACAGCGCCCTTAACAGATAGGCGCCCCCGGCCGGACGGGAACTGACAAACTTGAGGTCCTCGCTCTGATGCTCCAGTCTAATGGCATCCTCGGGATCCAAAAATCGGCTGACGCTTTTAATAAGCCGCTTCAGTGCATCGATGTCCAACTCTTCGCGCCGACCGAACGAATGGATTACTTGGGCTTGTGCAAAGCCTTTTTCCTTGTTCCAGACATTATGGGCCAGTTGGACGTATTCTACCACGGAGCCGTCTTTATTTTTGCGTTTGATGGTTCGTATGTACATGCCTATCTATTAAGCATGTATTAAATTCCATGTCAAGGTTAATATAATAATACGTGTGCCTATTACTTTTGAACCTCAGAAGAGACCGGGACACGTGATTTCAAGGGCTTATAACGTAATTTTCGTGAAAACATGCCTATCACTGTCGAACACAGGTTTATCTATGGGATTGGACCACGTCCAGTTCAACATGGTTTCCGACGAAACGCTCCGGGCCGCACAAAAAGGCCCGGAAAAATACTCGGAGGTGATCGTCCGGGTGGCGGGGTACAGCGCCTATTTCGTGGACATCAGCCGAAAAACACAGGACAATATCATTAAGCGGACCGTTCAAGGGATTTGAAGATGAAAGCGGCCGGTGATTAAGGGATGAGGAGCGAAGCCTTAAGTGAGAAAGGGGGAAAAATTTTCTTCCCCTTTTCCCCGCTGTCAATAATGACTCCTGGAACTTAATCCGGAATCACGACTTGACGTTGTGGCTCTGGTATTCGATCTCCGCACCCTCGAAATCGAAGTAAGAGCCGTACACCTCCACGTCCCTGCACAAATGCCCAAACCCACGGGGACAAGCTTTATCCCATTCTATCCAGGTTCTTTGCATCAGCTTCACATTTTTTTAGCAGGGTTTCTAAATCACTTCCAGTTCTTTCAATGCTCCTTCCTTTTTTATCAACCCCTCTTATTCTGTAAACATTTGCAGATATCTCATCTATTTCGAACACCCAATCTTTCAATTTTTTGTGTTCTCCATTCATAGGTAATTCCTACGGCGTTATCTCACGAATTATGTCTCGGTCAATAAGGGTTTTCATTTTAACTGGTGATTTATATTGAATACCTAATCCAAGCTTTCCAAAAGCTGGGGCAACGGTTCCCTTTTCAACCTCAAAAGGCTTCAAAACTTCAAAAGTTCTCAAGGGTTGATTTTCGCTTCCTGATGGAAGCGAACGAGCCCATCCTGGTGTACCTTCCGGCGAAAAAAATCGTGAGTAGTCGCTACCGCCGAATCGATCTATTTTATCTCCTTCCATCAAGAATTTTTTTTCTGTAACACCTAAGAATCCATTGTTTTCAGGATAATAATTTTGAATGCCTGCGTTATTTGTAGCCTTTTTAGTTTGACCGGAAGTTTCCTTTAGGACATCATCAACTTTAGAAATATTTTTACCAGCCTTGATCCAATCTCCAACTGCGGCCCAACTTAAGGCTGCGACACCTAAACCCTCCCAGGCTTTTAAACTCTTGGGTGAATGCCAAATTCCACGGATAGCGGCAGAAGTATCCCTG
>JAWODC010000002.1:0-6738 GCA_046483495.1 Desulfobacterales bacterium | reverse complement strand
CTCACCGGGCTCTTTATCGTTCTCTCCGACGATGGAGAGGTCTCCGAGGCCCAGGCCGACGTGAGCAACCTGCACCCCCAGGCCGTACTGCAACACGGTAACTTCAGCAGGGTCATGGAAGAAGCCGGTCTTGAGCCGCAGCCCCACGATTATAATGGTAACCTCGTCTACTTCGCTCACGGCGAGTCCCGAATGCGCCCCGACGAATTGGCCGACTATTTCCAACGCAAATTCGTGCAGGCCGGCATCAACTCCCGAATGTACGATTCCGCCTATCTCACCGATCTCGACCCCGATGAGATGGAGCCTGGCGAATACTCCAGCCCGGAAGAGATGCTCGGCAATACCATCATGCCCGAGCAAATCGAACAGGGTCGCGCCCGCCTCAACGGTGAGGTCGTCCCTATGCATATGTCTCCCGGCTCGATGCAGATGTCCGGCATCATTCCCCACCAACAAGCCGCCGACGGTGTTGAACTCGCCAGACAACTCGAGCAACAGAGCACCGTCGAAGGCGTCGATCTCGACCAACGAATCAACGGATGGCGATTTCATCACCGACGTTTATGGCTTCGGCATCCTCCCTGGAAACGTCCAATGTAACCGGAATAGGCCAGAAAGTGCCGTTTTCCAGTAAAAATTCTTCGCATACCCGCTTCCAATCCGCTTTGCCCATGAATCCGGTTAATGGGCTGAATCCGCCGATGCCCATCATGATGAGGTCGCCTTTAGCACGGGGGGAAATATCGACTCTTTTGAGCCCGGCGGCCTTTTTCTTTTCCGCCTCCAGTTCAGCACCTTCCAAAAGACAGCAGGTCAAGCCTTTTCCACCATGGGGTTCGATCAATTTTGCCATTGCTTCTCTCCTTTCAAGGGTCTTTTCGTTTATAACAGGGCCTTTGTTAATTTCGATATTTTCAAAAGGTTTATGATTAATAGGGAATCCGCTGTTTGTCAAGCCAAATCAGGTGGGCGATGCCCGGTCGGCAATGGGAAAAAACAGCGGGTTTCCTCGCTTTTCGATAGATTACGAAAATAGGGAATATAGACGATGCTGTCCGAATCGGCTAATTGCGTATTGAAAAGCGCCGGAAAGGCGGTTAAAAAGAGAGTGGTTTGCAGAAAGCCCGAATAAGGTATGTCGTTTTAACGCCAAAACGGGGAGGTATGTAAAATGGGAATTAAAATTTGGTGGCAGGACATCTTGCCGAGCGCGGACCGCTCGATCGTAGGCGGAGATGTTGCAGCGCAAAAAGAAACGGAAGACAAGCTCCTTCAAAGCGCCAGACAGGTGGCTGGAGAGGGCACGGAAATCGAGGTGCATCATGTGAAATATTCATCATATGCATTCAATGCCTCATACCTGGAAATGCTGAACTCCGTCTGGATCATCGACGGCATCATAGAGGCCGAACAAAAGGGTTATGACGCCGCCGTCATCGGCTGCGGAAATGATCCGGGACTCCAGGAAGCCCGGCAGGCGGTGGACATACCGGTGGTCGGCCCGACAGAAGCGGCCATGCTCCTGGCTTGTTCATTGGGATCGAAATTTGGTGTCATAACCGTTATGGATGAATTCGTCCCGGTCTGTGAACGCAATATCAGAAATTACGGCCTTGGGGTCCGGGTCGCCGGCCCGGTGAAGGTCTACCAGATGGGGGAAAACCCGTTCAAGGCTCTTTTCGATATGGTTGAAAACCCCGCTTCCATAAATCCCCAGTTTGACAGCCTGTGCCGCCAATGCATCGAGAACGGCGCCGAAGTTATCATTCCGGCATGTGCCAGTTTGAGCCCCGCAACATCACTGCTCGGCTATAAAACCGTACCGGACGCGGGTGTTCCGGTCATCGATATTACACAGGCGGCGGTAAAACTCGCGGAAAATCTGGTGGATCTCAAACGAACCATCGGACTCGGGAAGTCCCAGAAGGGGTTGTATAAATCCATTCCATCGAAACTGAGGGACCGCATGAGGGCCGCGGTAAATTGCGTGGACACTGAACAGGAATAAAAAGGGGGAAGCATGCCTTTCGTCACCGTAAAAGTTTTTAAGGATTCATTGACGGATGACCAGAAACAGCAGATTCAAACCAGGATTACCGATGTCATGACCGAAGTGGAAGGCAAGGGAAAAGACGAATTTCGTCAACATGTCTGGGTGGTGATTGAAGAAATCGAGGACAAGAACTGGTCGTTCGGGGCCGTGCCGGGATCGCTGGAATTGTTGAAGGCTTTCGTGGATTCGTGAAAAATGCCGGTGCGCGGAAATACCGACTTGAATGATTTGGCCCTTGCCGTTATTTCACCGTCGCATACAACCGATGATGAAATCGGCATCCTGGTGAACTTGTTTAGCCGTGGTTTGGAAGTGTATCATTTCAGAAAACCGGAATTTTCGCTGGAAAGAACCGCCGCTTTTCTCGACCACATACCCGAGCGGTTTCATAACCGGATCGTTTTGCACAATCACCACCGCCTTGTCGAACGGTTCGGTTTGCGGGGAATTCATTATACGGAAGCGAGAAGAAAAAAGGAGCTGGATCGCTTGTCCGGGATACGAAGAGACCGGCCCGGGCTGACGCTCTCTTCTTCCTTCCACCTTATCGGAGATATCGAAAGGCAGGGGCATGTGTTCGACTACCTGTTTTTAAGCCCCGTCTTTGACAGCATCTCCAAAAAAAACTATACGGCCGCCTTCGATTCGATACAACTCCAGGCATTTCTGGCTTCATGGCCGAGGCCTGTGTATGCCCTCGGCGGTGTGGACGCCACCCGCATACCGGCTGTCCGCAAACTGGGATTTTCCGGGGCGGCGGTTTTGGGTGCCGTGTGGGAACACAACGATCCCCTCCAAGCCTTTACAGTCATCAAGCAGGCCGCTGAAGCCGGGAACACCGTTTAGTGACCGGCTAGAATGAGAAAATTCGCTCCCGTTCAAAGCGGCCGGGAAATTTTAACCGCAGAAATGCGTTGCGTCGTTCGAGGATTAAAATTTTCCGGCCAACGAAGAAATGGAGTGAATCAGCCGTTTCCGGATGGGCACCGGTCAGTCGTTCAGCTGGATATCCTTACCGTCCAACACCCGGTTCATATTGCGTACCGCGCACATTTTGCCGCACATCGTACAGCTGTCTTGATGCTCGGGGGTTGAACTCTTACGGTAAGCCACGGCCTTTTCCGGGTCCATGGCCAGTCTGAACATCTCGTCCCAATCCAGATCCGCCCGGGCGCGGCTCATACGATCGTCCCAGTCCCTGGCCCCCGGAATTTTTTTGGCGATATCGGCGGCATGGGCAGCAATCCGGGTGGCGATAATCCCTTCCTTCATGTCGGCGGCATCCGGAAGCCTCAAGTGTTCCGCCGGTGTTACATAGCAAAGAAAATCCGCCCCGTGAGTCGCTGCTATGGCCCCGCCGATGGCGCTGGTAATATGGTCGTATCCGGGGGCCACATCCGTCACAACCGGACCCAAAACATAAAACGGCGCTCCGTGGCAAAGCCGCTTTTCCATCATCATGTTGCCGGCGATTTCGTTGATGGCCATATGTCCGGGGCCTTCGATCATGACCTGAATGTTTCTCTTCCAGGCCTCGAGTGTCAATTCACCCAGCGTAATCAACTCCTCCACCTGGCAGGCATCCGTGGCATCGTGGAGACATCCGGGGCGGCATCCGTCCCCCAGGCTCAAGCTCACATCGTAGGTTTCGCAGATATCCAGCAGCCGGTCGAAGTATTCATAAAAGGGGTTTTCCCGGTCGTTGAGCTCCATCCATGTAAACAACAGGGAACCGCCCCGGGAGACGACATTTGTGATCCGGCTCATGTTCTTGATTTTGCGGGCCGCGTCCCTGTTCAACCCCGCATGAATCGTCAAAAAGTCCACACCGTCCTCACAGTGCTTTTCCACCACCTCGAATATTTCATCCACGGTAATATCTTTTAAATTTTTTTCATAGAACCCCACGGCATCGTAAATGGGGACGGTGCCGATCATCGCCGGTGACATGGCGATCAGTTTTCTTCTGAATTCCCGGGTTTTGCCGTAACAGCTCAAGTCCATAATGGCCTCGGTTTTCATGGAAAGGGCTAATTTGACTTTTTCCAATTCCATTTCCACATCGCTGCAATCCTTGGAAATGCCGAGATTGACGTTGATTTTGGTGCGAAGGCCTTCTCCTACGCCTTCGGGGTCGAGGTTTGTGTGATGTTTGTTGGCCGGAATGATAATCTTGCCTTCCGCCAGAAGCCCTCTCAGCTTCTCCGGCTCCATTTTTTCTTTGCCGGCTACGATTTCCATTTCTCGGGTGACGATTCCCTTGCGGGCCGCATCCATTTGTGTTGTATAGTTCATAATTCGACTCCTTTTGTTTAAAGCGCGTGCAGCATGGCATCGACTTGCTCGATTTATTCTGTTTTTTCCAGCATAAAACCCGCAGGGCCGGCGATATGGCTGAGCACCAGATCCGCCTGCTTTGCGGCGGCGATGGCGACAATGGCGGAAGTGGGCGGCAGGTGATTTCCCACTTCGGAAACCATGTCCCCCACCACGTAAAAATTGTCCTTTATTTTTCGGGTCGTGATCCGGTCGGAGTCTCCCCAGCCGCCGATGCCGGATACGGAAACAAAAAATTTTCCGCTGGGAACGATTCGTCTCACCATCATCACTTTATCCTCGGCATTGTCCAGGGCTTCGATCACAACCGGGCAGTCTTCGAAGATGGGAAGCACATTGTCGGCATTCAGCCGCACATCGATCGTACGGATCGATGCTTCCGGGTTAATCCGCAGGAGATTTTCTTTCAGCTTTTCGGTTTTCTTCTGTCCGACCTGGTCGGAAAAAAAGAACTGGCGGTTTAGATTCGAAGGCTCCACGATGTCGTAATCAGCGATAGACAATCGGCAGAAACCGGACCGGACCAAATGGACGGCGCAGTTCGAACCCAGTCCACCGGCGCCGGCGATGCCTACCCGTGTTTTCCTGATATTTTCAAGGTGCAATGGCGACATATATGACCTGATGCCTTGAAGAAACGGATTTGGGTTTTGTTGATTGCCGTTCATTCGGTGCCCGTTCCTGTAGTGAAATCAGAACCCATTTCTATCGGCGGCCGGAAACGCTAGGCGATCGACTGCCAATCCTTGTATACCGGTTGCCAACCGGCCTTTTCGAGCATATGCACCATTTCCGGTACGCTGCGTTCGTCGGAAATTTCGAACTGTCCGGTGCGCTCTTCCTCGGCTGTCCGGCCGCCTACAGCCGTGCACGATCCCGCCGACATTTTGGTGACGCCCAGGGGCAGAATATTGTTGCGGAATTCGGCATTTTCCCGCGTCGATATCGTAATGCCGCATCGCGGCATGAAAATACGAATCGCCGTCATGATCTGAACTACATCGATATCCGACACGATCACCGCCGGTTGGAATTCGCCGAGATGGGGCCGCAACCGAGGCAGGGAAACGGCTATTTCCGTATCCGGGAACTTGCGCTGCAGGTAGTCCGCATGCATGCCGGTCAGGAATGCATCCTTTCGCCAATCGAAAAGTCCCAGCAGTGCGCCGATATTCACTGTACGCATATGAGCCCTGCAGGCCCGTTCCGGCGCGTCGAGCCGAAAACGGTAATCGGATTTGGGCCCCTTTACATGAAGCCGCTGATACAGTTTTTCATCATACGTCTCCTGGTAAATGGTCAGCCCATCTACACCCGCCTGGATGAGCCGTGCATATTCATCTTCCGTTAGGGCATAAATCTCGATGCTTACGGAAGGGAAATAACGATTCAGGATTTGAATGCAGCTTTCAAGGTAATCGATGGAGGCGATTCTCGGCGCGTCACCGGTGAGGATCAGGATATGCTTCAAGCCGAATTTTGCAATTTCCATTGCTTCCCGCTCGACGTCTTCGAGAGAAAGCTGGCGTCTTCGTATCTTGTTTTTGTAATTGAAGCTGCAATACAGGCACTGGTTCGTGCAGTAGTTGGAGACATACAGGGGTGTAAACAGGGAAATGGTGCGGCCGAACTGCCTCTTCGTAATTTCATGGGCTTTTTGGGCCATGTCTTCGATGTGGTCTTGCGCACGCGGTGACAGGAGGGCCAAAAAATCCATGTAACGGATTTTGGATTTTTGAAGTATGGCGTCGATCCGAACGTCGGTCAAAGATGTGAAAAATGTATCCAGGTCCATTTGCGAAAGTTGTTTCATTTCTTCATAAAAGCTCATGGTGACGACCTCTTTTATGACGGGTTCTGCAAAAAGCCGGTCAAAGGTGATGAAGCAACAGCCCGGTGTTGGACCGGTCCCAATCCGGCAAGATAGGCGGCTCTGCCCGCCTCGATTGCGTTTGCAAATGCCCTTCCCATACGAACGGGGTCGGAGGCGCCGGCAATCGCCGTATTGACCAGGCAGGCATCCGCGCCCATTTCCATGGCTTCGCAGGCATGGGATGGCTTGCCGATACCGGCATCCACGATAACCGGCAGGTCAATCTCATCGATAATCATCTGCAGCATATCCTTGGTTTTTAATCCTTTGTTGGTTCCAGGTTGTCATCGGAGTCGTAGACCGAGAAGTTCAGCGTCGTCGCCCCGCCGGCCTCAAGCGGAACGTCCCAGAACATGAAGCTGCCCTGCTCGGACAGATCCGCCGTCTCCTGGAGATCACCCGTCACCAGTTCGATGCAGCCCCCACCAAGGTCGCACTCGTCATCAAAGACCGTCACATCACCGGTGATGCC
>JAWODC010000059.1:0-13344 GCA_046483495.1 Desulfobacterales bacterium | reverse complement strand
AAAAATGGAGAATTTAGGCCAAGAAATGGCGGAAATAATACTTAAAACCGGTGGTAAAGATATAATAAAAAAAATCAAAGAAAACACTATAGGAAGGGATTAAAATGAAAAATAAAGGAAAAGTATTTCTAGTAGGAGCTGGACCTGGAGATCACAGATTAATTACCTCCAGAGGAGAGAACATTTTAAATAAAGCAGATATTATTTTTTACGATAGACTGGTTAATCCTGATGTGACAGGGTGGAGTTTGGAATCTTGAGCTTTTTCTGAATCTCTCCCACCGGCATTCCGGAATGCCCTGCCCGCACCAGCTCGCGGACTATTTTAAGCCGGGTTACATACCCAAGCTGATTCAGCAGCTCGGCTGCTTTATTATCTTCGAGGTTCATAGGCCATGTTTATACCAGATATCGGAATTAATCAACTATATTTTTAGAAGTATCGAAATATAGCAATATATGGAGACGTTGGTGCAGAACCTGCATAACTTTGAAAACTCGTTCAGGCGCGTTACCGGACTTATCCGAACGCTTCATAAAACCGTGATCAGCTTAATTTACTTCCGGTTTCATCGACTCAGGAACCGATCACCTCGCCGGGCCCTTCGTGAATTTTGTATTCGCCGTTTTGCCATACAGGGATTCCGTTGACGATAACGAACTGAATCCCCTGAGCGTATTTAAACGGCTCGGTGAATGTCGCATTGTCACATATGGTGTTTGCATCGAATATAACCAGATCCGCTTTTGCGTTTTCCCTTAATACGCCGCGGTCGGCAAGTCCATATTGTCCGGCTGGAAGGGATGTACATTTGCGCACAGCCTCTTCCAGGGAAAATGTTTTAAACTCCCGTACATGCCGGCCGACGAACCTGGGAAATGTGCCGTATATGGTGGCAGCTTTACTTCCACGGCCAATGCCTACAGAGTCCGTCATAAAGGAGCATTCGGGAAGCTGGAGCACCGGCGCTGCAGCGATGTCGAGATGGTCCATGTCAAGGCTGTCTGTGGAAAAGCCTGTAAAAAACAGCCGGCCATTCTCTGAAAGGGTTAAATCAAAAAGTGCGTCATACGGATCTTTTTTCAGCAGGGTGGCGGTTTCTTCAACGGAGGCGAATTCAAAAGCTGCGTTTTCCGGCCGTCTGAAGCCGCTCAATCGTATACGGGTCCAGCTGGGTCGGCCCTGCTCGTTGACATACGAGCACATGTTTTCGGCCCAGCAATTAAATTTCCAGCTTGGCCATTTCGGCTTTTCCTTCAGCTCTGTTTTGATTCTTTCCCGCAGTTTCAAATCCGACAGCCGTTCAAGAAATGCAGGAAAACCGCTTTCAAACATCCAGGCGGGGTACAGGTGGCACACCGTTGTGGATGATACCGGCGGTGTGAGCATGTCATGGCCGATTTCCAGTCCCTCATTCCGCGCATCATCGACCATTTCAAGCGTATTAAAAAACGAGTCGATATACTCCAGGCTGTAGGGGACAAAGTGGGATATTTGAAGCGGAACTTTCAGAGTCCGGGCGACTTCGATCATTTCCGATACGGCTGACTCGATGAATTCTGTCTGGCTCCTCAGGTGGACCGTGATTCGTCCTTTATGGGTGCGGAGATCCCGCCCGACCTCGATCAATTCATGCGTATCGGCCCATATTCCAGGAACATATGTCAGACCATAAGAAAGTCCCCTGGACCCCGCCTTAAGAGACTGCCCGACCAGATCGCGCATGGACTTCAATTCATCGGATGTCGGCGATCCGTATTTACATCCCATGACCGTCAGCCTTACCGTGCCGTGCCCCACCAGCTGGCAAATGTTCACAGGCAATTTTTGACGATGAAGGTGATCGACAAACTCACCCATGCCGGACCAGGAGAAAGAGAGGCCTTCTTCGGGCATGAGGCTGTCCCAATACGATCCGAGAAACCGCCTGGTGAATTCATTCACCGGTGCGGCAGATACGCCGCAATTGCCCGTGACCATAGTCGTGACCCCCTGTCGGACGAACGGTTCCATGTATTCGCCGCATCGGGGGGATGCGAGTATAAATTCGGCATGCGTATGGGCATCGATAAATCCCGGTGCCACGGTCAATCCCTTTGCTTCGACAACCGGTATATCACTGACAGGAATATCCGGGCCGATGGACTTTATCAGATCGTCCCTGATCAGAACATCCGCCTCGTATCCGGGCGTCCCCGTTCCGTCGATGACCCTACCTCCCTTAATCAACATTTCTCCTGCCATACAAAATCCTTTTTTGTCGGGTTATATCGGGCTCCCTTCGATAAACACCAAGTATTTCGATGCATTAAAGCGCTCCGAGGGCTATGATTATTTCCTATAAACCAATCCGGTCCGAGGGTAAACCTTTTAATCCCGGCTGACAGCTTTCATACCACCCGGCAGCCAATCTTCAGGTGTGCACCGTTTTCGGGTTTCCCACCCCTTAACTAAATGATTATTCCCATTTTAAGTTCATCTGTATCAAACGGATGCCAAGGCGCCCGCCGATTCCCCCCTTTACCTTATAGGCATAGGCTCTCACTGGATGAAGATGGACCGCCCCGAAGCCGCTCTTGGCCAAATTCCGCCAAACGCCCCTCGTCTCGTGATCATGCACCATCCGGACACCTTTAAACAGTTCCCGGCGGAAACAGCCCCCATGGCGCTCGCCGGCCATACGCATGGGGGACAAATCCGAGTGCCCGGACTGCCTTCATGGAGCTGGCTGACCTTTGTAAAAGGAGACGACGTTCACACGGACGGCTGGATTACGGATTTCGGCCGGCCCGGCAACCATCTGTACGTCAACCGCGGCATCGGTTTCAGCGCCCTCCCCGTTCGGATAAACTGCAGGCCTGAATTGACATGGGTGACCCTGTTTCCATCCACCGGAAGCTGAGTCTATTTCCCGAACCCACAACGGGGGAAAATGCATGTATCGCAATCGAGACACATGCCGCCGTTCCCCATGACCGCCATGTCTTTTCGGGTAATGGCGACACCTGCGAGCAATCGGGGCAGCAGCAGATCCAGGCTGGTGATTTTGTGGTAAAGGGCACAGCCCGGCACACCCATAACCTGCGCTTTTCCTATACGGGCGATAAGGGTCATATTGCCCGGTAAAATCGGCGTACCGTAAAGCATATCGGTGACGCCGGCATCCAGCAGCCCCAGCCGGGTGACATCATCCGGATCCACGGACAGACCGGCGGTGGTGATCAAAAGGTCCACACCCGACCCCACCATGCGGGTGACTTCATCGGAAATCGCCTGACGATCGTCGGGAACGATTGCCGTTTTTATGACGCTGCAGCCGTAAGCTTCGACCTTTTCACGGATAATCGGTACGAACCGGTCCTCCACCAGCCCCCTGAACACCTCGGTTCCCGTTACCAGGATACCTGCTTTTGCCTTCCTCAGGGGGACAACCTGGAACAGCGTTTTATTCCCGAGAACGGTCATAGCTTTTCTAAAATCGTTCCTCGGCAAAAACAGCGGAATCGCCCGGGTACCGGCAAGCTTGTCTCCCTTTTTTACCAGGGTAAAGCCGTGACGGGCGGCGCAGCTTACTCCGGGAATCGTGTTAAAAACGGCCATCAGGTCTTTATCGATGACCAGCATGCCGTCGTATTCGGCAAAGAATTCGACCTTGCCTTCACTGGGATTTTCGGTATGGAGGACACCGGTTCCGGCCATGGCGGAAGCAAAGGCCCCGGCTGCTTCATCTTCGTGAACCCAGTCCGAATCGATGGGATTGTCTTCCATGGTATAGACATTCTGACGCCCGAGTTTCTGAAGGC
The DNA here is from genome assembly GCA_046483495.1 of Desulfobacterales bacterium. Classification (GTDB taxonomy): domain Bacteria; phylum Desulfobacterota; class Desulfobacteria; order Desulfobacterales; family UBA5616; genus CAYLRU01. Next base: position 9,540 of record JAWODC010000059.1, on the reverse strand, counting down.
GGCAGATGTCTCCGCCTCCGATCTCCTGAAACCGCTTGAATGCTGCGCCTTTTTCCTTTCCGGGGATGATTCGGGTCATGTCATGAAGTACATGTCGCCCCCGGGCCATTTCAACGGGTATGGCCGTCAACGAGGGCATTGCGGTTTCTTTTGGACCGCCGGGAGATACATACGGTGCGCCTCCCCGGCATCCCAGACACATGTTGCCGTCATCCGCCGGATATCCCTCGCCGCACAACGGGCACACGGCAAAATCCCCCCGGCTGTGAGAACGAACAAAAGCCAAATCGACCACCACTTCTTCCGTACCGAAAATGGATGTATGCGCCCTGACGATTTCAGCCGTCAATGCATTGAAGTCCTGTTCCTTTTTAGGCTTTAACTTAAAAAAGAATGTATCGATTTCCGGCCATCTCAAAAGCTTTTCCCGGTCCACGTACACGCGAATCCCTTGCCCCGAATACTTCTCGAAAAACGACAGCGCATAGCGGCCCAGGTTCACGATCTTCAACCATCCGTTACCCACCGTACAGGGGGTTAGAATTTGTATGGCATCAGGAAGGCAGGCCCGCGTTTCACAGACGGCATCGAACAATTCGCCGGCCGGCAAATGGCGATAGGCCAAATCCACCATGAACCCGCCCAAAACCATGCCGGGGGCCACATGCCCGTGAAAGTCCTTTATTTTCTCGATGTATTGATCCAATGTAAAATCGCGTATGGTCTCTGAAGTCATTGCCATTTTAAACGACCTCCACACGGCAGGGAACATAACGGTGCATGGGGGTTCCGACAAAGTCGCGGTTCGTGTTTTTTGTCAACCGGTTCACATTGGCACCATAGGTAACACCGTCATAGACCATCCCGAATCCGTGCGGGAAGAGGACAAGGCCCTGTCTCGTATCTGCGGTGATTTCGGCTTCGATGGTTTCCTCGCCCGCTTCCGTGACGACCTTCACCATCTGCTTGTCGATGATTTCGAGGGTTTGCGCATCGGCGGGATTAATGGCCAGGGTGCATGCTCTTTTGCCCTTATTCCATTCAGGGTCTCTCATATTGGTATTGGAATTGTAGTCCATGTGCCGGCCCGCCATCATTAGGAGAGGGTATTCTCCATCACGCTTCAGCTGTTCCGTTTCTTCCGTTGGATTTATTTCCCTGATCCATTCATCCACTTCCGGACTATAAAGTTCAATTTTCCTGCTCGGTGTCGGTATGCCCTCCAAATTTTTCCCGGGATCGCGGATGCCGACCAAGACACCTTCCGGATGGTTCATGATGGCCTGGTACATGGAAAGCCCCTGGTCCGGTCCAACAGGAAACCCCGCTCGTTCAGCCTCCTTTCGGCGATCTTTGGATAACTGCATAAATAAGGGGAAGATACCGGCCAGATGCGCCGAGCCCATTGCACGGCCCAGTGTTTTTGCTATGATGAAGTGCACGGATTTCCCGCTTTCCGGGTTGGCCGTCAGATATTCTCCTAACTGCCGCCCGTATGCTTTGAGGTCGCCGCTTTCGGCGGTTTCGTAAACAGCTTCCGGTATTGGGGGAACCAGCCCCATGGCATCAGCAATCATCGTAAATATCTCCGCGTTTTCTTTCTGTTCTCCCTCCGCGTCCACCACCGGAGGCCTCATCCGGGCGTATATTTTCGATAACCCCATACCGGGGTGCCCCTCCCAGGACTCGAAAGCGGTCTTACAGGGGAGCACATAATGGGCCAGGGCAGCCGTCTCGCTCATGGCGATGTCGGCAACTACCAGCAGATCGAGCTTTTGAAAGGCGCTCTCATAGGCCGTGGTGTCGGCGTATGAGCGTAATGGGTTCGAAGCATAGGTGAGCAGGGCCCTGATCCGCTCCGGATGATCGTTAAGAATTTCTTCCGGTAAAACATTGGGCGGAAAAGTGCCGTTGATGGCGGGAATATTCGTCAACAGGGTTCGCCACACCCCCGGGTCCCGCGGGTTCCGGTATCCCGCTTTGGGCAGATAATTCCCTCCCGGCATACCGATCCGTCCGCAAACGGCCTGTAAAACGACCAGCAAATAAGACACAAGCGCACTATGTCTGTTCATCAGGATGCCGAGATCATCCACGATGCATGAACGGCGCGTGGAAAATTCCCGGCAGACGCTGACCACCTTATCATACTCGAGTTCACATAAATTAAGCGCCGCCTTTATGTCAAAACCGGAAAACCAGGGCACGACCTCGTTGAACCCATCCGTATGTTCGGCGATATATGCCTCATCGTGAAGCCCTTCGTTGAGAATGACGGCGATCATGGACTTGATGAAGAGGGCATCCGTACCGGGACGGATCGCCAGATGAATATCGGCGATTTTGGCGGTTTCGGAAAGCCGCGGGTCCACGACGACCAGAAGCCGGTCCGGATCTCTGGACATCTTCGACAGTTTGCGACGCGCCTGCGGGAAATGATGACTCATCATGGGATTCTTTCCAACCAGCATCAGCATATTGCAATTCTCGAAATCATCCATCAGCTGGATGGACTGATTTCCCAACGTCAGGCCGTGTGCCCAATACCTGCCGGAAAACTCCTGGTTGGCCGCGGAGTAGTTCCATCTCGAACCGAGTTGCCGAACCAGGCGAATCGGGTAGGATGCGCTTAAAAAAGCGAACTCGCCGCCGCCGACCAGTGAGGCCAACGTGCGGGGCCCGTGCCGGCCCAGGATCTCTTTAAGTTTTTCGGCTATCTCACCGACAGCCTGATCCCAGGAGACCCGCTTGAATTGACTTCCCACCTTCTTGAGTGGAAAAAGCACCCTGTCTTTGTTGTGTTGATGGTAAGCGACGCTCACCCCTTTTCTGCATATATAGCCTTCACTGAACGGGCTGTCCTTGTCTCCGCGCACCTTTACGATTTTATTGTTTTCGACATGAACTTCAAGTCCACACTGATTGCCGCACAATACGCAGGCTGTTTTCTTTATGGCCATGTTATTTTCTCCGTCGACTTTGGGAGCGGTCTTAATGCCCCTTTCATTGTTGGGGCTCCCTGACCAGTCAAGCGGTTATAATTTGCCCAATTCATCCAACAGCTGAATGACCCTTAAGGACTCTGCCACACCTGTTGTCCCTCTAATACTGATGACAACAGAAAGCGTCTCCAAAAATTCTTCTTTTGTGGCCCCGAGTTCCAATGCACCTTCCGCTTGACCCAGCACACAGTTTCGGCATCCGGCCCCAAGGGCAATTGCCATTGCCATAAGGCGTTTTGTTTTACTGTCAATTGCACCATCCTTATAGGCCTCATTCATCTGATCACCGATAAGCTTTGCCGTATCCGGCATGGACTCGATAAAACGTCCTATTTGTTTTTTTCGATTGTTATTCAACTCCACTTGATTTTCTGACATAAGCTCTCTCCTTTGATTTAAAAAATCGCATCCCATTCAAATCGGTTCTGCACATATCATGAAACCATCTCTTCAATGATGTCCTTCACAGGTTTGATTTTCCTGATCAATGCGCTGATTTGTCCTGCACCGGCAGGGAAAAGATCAAAATCTCCTTCTGTCCATGCCTTGCCTGCATTTGCCATGCTGTATTCTTTAGAAAGATCTGCTCCCTTCAACATCAAATCCTGCATTTTTGTATTGATGATCGTTCGCATTGCCATGCCACCCAGAGGAAGCAGTGTCGTGCCTCCATCGCCGGCTGAAATAATGGCCTCTTTCCAGGCCTTGGGTGCCGGGCTTTCTTCAGAAGCCAGAAATGCCGTGCCTATTTGAACCCCTTCTGCGCCTAATGCTATTGCGGCACGGTATCCTCGGCGATCAGCGATACCGCCGGCAGCCACAACAGGAACATCCACCATATCGCAGACTAAAGGAATGAGTATCAAATTTGTGGATTCGGGGCCCGTGGTTCTCAGTCCTCCCGATTCCGTCCCTGAAACGACGACGCCGTCTGCCCCGGCTTCCGTGGCCTTCGATGCCAAAGGCGCGGCTAACGTCACATGGAGGGCGTTCATGCCCAGTTCTTTGATTTTGGGATATATTTTTTTGGGCGATCCGGCGGAAGTGGTAACGGTTTTTACACCGGCTTCGGTCAATGCCTCCAAAATTGCCTCGTTGTTTGGATTCATGGCAATCATAAGATTGGCGCCAAATGGCTTATCCGTAAGCGTTTTGACTTCCTCGACCCATTTTTTTACCTGGTTGACATCATGCACAAAACCCAGTGCAAGCATTCCAAATCCGCCTGCTTCAGAGACGGCAGCAACCATCTTTGGGTCGTTTAATTCACCGATAGGCCCCTGTATTATGGGATATTTACTTCCAAGAATGTTGAGTAATCGAGACATTACATGCCCTCCTTGACTTGTTTTGATATAAAAAGATAGGCTTCAGTTCTGTTATTCACATTCTATTGTTATCACGAGCCATGGTCATGACCATTTCCACCCTGTCGTCGAAGGGGGTTGACGGCCGTTCGAACCGATGCAGTTTCAATGTTTCCTGGGGACAGGTGATGGTACAGACTCCGCAGCCGATGCACTTTTCAGGATCCACCACGGCCCGGCCTGCGTCTTCATCCAGCGCGAGAGCACCGAAGAAACAGCGATCGATGCAGGTTCCGCAGAGGATACAGTCGTCCCCCGCCTGGGGGATAAAGGATGAGGGCAGTACGGCCGTTGGATTGTCCCAACGGGTTCGTCCCCGCACATTGGAGCAGCAGCATCCACAGCAAAGGCACATGATGCTGTGGGGATCGGCGATATAATTTTCCGCGGTCGGGATCAGGCCCAGTTCGACCATTTCGTCAAGATAAGAAACGGCCTGTTCCTTGGTTACACGTTTGCCTAAACCCAATTTCATAAAGGATCTGGCCGTGCTGCCGATAAAAATACAGCTTGCCACCGGGAATCGATCACGGCATTCCCGGATTTCCAATTTCTCGGTTCGTGTACGGCATGGGCAGGGGACCAGGGCCAGATCTTCTGTTTGAAGATTTTGGATGTACTCATGAGCCTCTTCCGCAGTAAATACCTTTTCCTCCGCATAAAGGGCCTGCTCCACGGGGATGGCTCTGAGCGCGGGTGTGCCCTTTTCGGAGGTTCCATAGTATTTATAGAACTTTTCCTTGATGAAATACTGTTGATAGAGCTCGGCGGCTTTCAAATCGTCCGGTTTTATTTCCGGATAAAACATATGCAGATTTAAAAGATTCGGGATGACCGGCAAACCGTATCCTCCCCTCGAGGAATGACTGACAAAGCCCTTTTGCGCCAACGCATCTAAAGTGGACTGAACATCCCGTGCCTGTATGCCGGATGCCTTTGAAACGTCATCGATTGTTTTTAAAACAGGCGGCATGTAAAGGTGTTGAACAATCTGCGCCTCTTCAGGGGTATAGATGATTTTCAGGTAGGCCACAAAGGCCTCCGAGAGTTTCCCGTCCGACTTTGGGGCGGTTTGGTATCCTTGATCGACGTTTTCTGCAATGCGGATATACACCTGATCATTCATTTTTCATTCCTTTTTTGCAATGGGTTTGGCTTTTTATGACTGCTTTTTTTTGGAGTTAAGCCGAAAACATCCTTAAATTCTTCGATACGATCGGGATTCCCAACCAGATGAACAGCGTTTAATAACCGTTGACGCTCGGCACGGCTTACGGTGGATATTTTTGCCCACGTTTCAGGGGTTGTTTCGATGACGACATCTGGATGACGGGGAGATCCTTCAGACATGGACCATTGTTTTCCGTCAAATGTCATCGTAAATGCACCTTGGGGAAATGCCATACACCATTGCCGTGATCCTGAAAGACGTTTGGCCTTGGCATTAAGAAAGCGTGCCATGCCCCGCAACATCAGCTCGGGATTGACCACCTCCCCCGGCATGGGAGGCCTCATGGCATGTCGAAGCCCCCAGTTCAGCAGCGTTTCCATTACCGGCAGGAGCTCTTTTCCCACCGGTGTCAAGCGGTACCAAACCTCGCGCCGGCCTTTGCGACTGTCCCGTTCAACGATTCCGTCGGCCTCCAGTTCACGAAGTCTCAGCGTAAGCCAGCGCGGCGTAATTTTTCCCAAGGACAGCATCAAATCGGTAAATCGCCGGGGCTTTTGCAGAAGATCCCGTACGATGAGCAGCGACCATTTGTCCCCTATTTTTTCCAGAGCCAATGCAATGGGGCAAAAGTGTCCATATTTTAGAGCTATTTCAGTCACCCCCTTTCAGGATTCGATTATGATAAGTACATTTTGTATACTATATTATTGATATTAATCTCAAGCGATATTTTTAGAATTATTTCCGGATGGGCAATAATTAATGCTTTTGATAATTATTCTTGACTATGTTCGTCTTCTAAAATATAGACACGTGCAAAACCTGTTAGGGATGCCTCACAGATATTCCGGTTTCAAATGTAAACCTTCATTCAGTATATTTAAAATCGACTGTAGAGCTGTACAATAATTAGGGGCTATTGCCCTGCCCTGAAAAATTACAAACAAATGAACTGCATCTACAGACGTTTGCAACTGGCTGACTTGTCGATTATTTACTTTAAACCAGGGGAGAAATCACCCCATCACATTCTCGGGAGGAACAGGATGACGATTGTTAATTCCAAAAGGTTTTGTTTCGGAGATTGGAGCAATGGAAAGGCATTGGCAGCAACAGTTTTTTTCGTATGTTTCTGCCTTCTTTTTCCACAGGCGGGATTCGCGGCCTGGAGCAGTGACCCCATTCCGGTAACCACTGAATTCGACAAACAGTGCCGGCCGCAGGTGGTTTATGACGGATCAGGCGGATACTATGTCGTTTGGCAGGATTTTGATGTTGATGTCGTTTTCGCCCAACATTACACTCCCGCCGGCGACCCGATGTGGAATGACCCGGTACAGGTCGGCAGCGGCACGTGCTATCATATGCAGGAATCGGCACCGGACGGCAGCGGCGGACTTCTGGTATCGTTCTACGATTGTTCCTATACCCGCGTGCAACGCGTGAATGCCGACGGCAGCCTCGCCTGGAATGCCGGCGGTGTAGCGGTTATTGATGACAGCGATTCGTGGATCGCTCCCGATGGCGCGGGCGGAGCCATAGTAATGAGCTATTACGGGTATGTCAACAAGGTGGCCGCGGACGGCACCCTGCCGTGGACCGATGCGGATAATCCGCTGGTATTCAGCAGCAGTTCATCGGCCACTAAAATTGCCCCCGATGGTGAAGGCGGAGCGATTCTCGTTTGGCTGGAATCTTCGAATGTAATGGCAAACCGTATTGACAGCGAGGGGAATTTTTATGGCGAACCTTTGGATTTGTCTTCGGGGTCCGGCCCCTATTGCCCCCGCCTGATTCCCGACTATAATGGCGGCGCCATAGTCGCATGGATGGAGTCTGGAGATACCGATTATGTGGTCCGGGCTCAGAAAATCGATGGTGACAGCGGACAAGTTTTGTGGGGGGAAGGTGGCGGGCTGGTCGCCTTATCGCCTGATCCGTGGCCCGTGGACCTGGCTCCGGATGGCAGCGGCGGAGCATTTATCAATTGGGGGGATTGGGATAACGATGTCGTTTATGCCCAGTATATGGATGTCAACGGCGACCCAGTTTGGGCAAATCCCGTAGCCTTGAGTTCGGCAGGTGATCTTGATGAAATTGCATGGCATCCGCATAACACCGTCGCAGACGGGCAGGGCGGTTTCATCACGGCCTGGGGCAATCCAAGCCAGCAGATCAAAGCTCAGCGGGTCGATGCAGCGGGCAGCCTCCTCTGGGGTGTGGATGGCGCCGTGCTTGCCGACGGCAACTACATCGATTATCCCCCGAAAGTGACCTCCAACGGTCAAGGCGGGGCAGTGGCGGTATGGGTCGATGATACTTCCTATTCATCAGAGCCGAGGACTCTGTTGGTAATCGAAGGCACCGGCGATGACATTTTCATGCAAGGCGTGAATGCCGATGGGGTTGCCGGTGACCCGGGCTACAGTCCGGAAGACGACAGCGACTCCAACACGAACTGGCCTCATTGCTTTATATCCAGTTTATTCGGAAACTAAAATAAAATTAAATTGATCGATAGGCAGGCGGCACAAAACCGCCTGCCTGTTTTATGCTTCTATGTATGTGTTTTAAAAGTCCGGTCCGGATCCGGTCTGATTGAATATTTGTACATTTTTATTCGAAAGTTTATTGGAGATTATGATGCAACGTTCGTTCTTTTTATTCTTTAGATCCGTTTGTATTTGCTTACTGATTGCATTAATTGCGTGGGGATGCGGCGACTCATCCGATAACACCTATACCGGGAATACCCGTCAACCATTGGATGCCGACAATTTTATTACCAATCTTTACGATAACTGGAATGGTGTCGATTTTTCCTTTAATGCCGTCGATGGATATACCGACAGTGACGGTGATGGTCAAATTGACACCAATGATGCCATAAATTTTGTGGAGACACTTAAGTACATGGGTTACGACCTGCCCGAGACTTCGATCGACGGCCTATACGAAAACTACTACACCGAAGCAGGTTATGACAGATCAAGTGAAGATGATCACTCAAAGCTTGAATTTATTTATACTGAAAACAGCACCGTTACGGAAAATGATTTAAAAAATGCCGACTGGTCCGGCCTGGAAACCGGCGATCTCATTTTCGTGGATTATGATAAGGATTATATCTGGGATAATGCTGCGGTGTATATGGGGGCATTCGGCGAATATCAACATGCGGTGTTCATTGCATCCGACTACTATGATCGATGCATTGTTCTGGATCTGGATGATGAAGATGAAATTATAAATCAAGATATCGCCTATGGTTTCAGCGCTGTAAAAAAGCCCGCATTTGATTCATACCCGCCCTTTTAATTTTTTATTTCAGGGGCTTTTGGAATATCCCGAGATGAGTCTTCCTTTCCGCAACACAGGTGTATCAGGATTTGGCGGCTGATATGGGCCGGTTTATACAGGATGCTCCGGCTGAGAGCAGTGGATGAAAAAAAAGATAGTCATTTGCGGGTAAAAAACTCGACTAGGGAAAATAGGTCATCCAACCATATACGCCCAACAATTCCTTGGTGTATCTTGCATGCCCATGAGCTCACCTTTGAACACTGATTGGTATTCCGCCATGATGGACACTACTTAACTTATTGGAATTTATATTTCGTTTTTTCTTTTCAGATCATCTAAAAATCGAGCAATTTCTTCAGCGCCGTCTCTCATTCGGTAAAGGCATTTTTCAGCCTCCGTCGATGCTTGAAAAGCGATGGCCTGATCGAGGTCGGTAAAATCCGTCCCGGTAAGGTCGAGGCAGTATTACCGACAGGCGCTTTGCCGGCAACCAGCTCGCCGTGGTATTCGGCGCCGACGCGCTTACCGGCGAGACGATGCAGGTGATCACCCGGGAGTTCGGTTATTCCGAGACGGTGTTCGTGCTCGAAGCGCAGCACGCCGACTGCGACGCCAGGCTTCGGATCTTCACCCCCGGCGGGGAATTGCCGTTTGCCGGCCATCCGACCGTGGGCGCGGCGGCTGCCATTGCGCGTCG
>JAWODC010000024.1:0-28097 GCA_046483495.1 Desulfobacterales bacterium | reverse complement strand
CTATCTGGTGATCATCGGGTAGGATTAAGAATGGTACGCCCGGCAGGATTCGAACCTGCGATCTTCAGCTCCGGAGGCTGACGCCCTATCCCCTGGGCTACGGGCGCACGTGAAGATTATTAGTGGATCAGGCCGCAAATGTCAAGGGCTTCGAAGGCTTCGGATCATCAGCCAGATCAAAAGCGCGTATTCCCCTCTTTTCCAGTGCTTCCTTGGCTTCCCCAACCACGTACAAAGATCCCGCGACGCAAATCATCGCTTCCGGTGAAGCGTTTTCTATCGCGTACTCGACGGCGGTCCTTACGTTGTCTATCAACGTTACGTTCGAAATATAGGGTTTTGCCGCCGCCGACAACGTTTCAACAGAAAGCGCCCGGTCTGTAACGGCACGGGTCAGAACAAGGCTGCTGCACAATGGAAGAAGCGTCTTCATCATGGCCGCATAGGGTTTGTCGTCAAGAATGCCCAACACCAGGGCAATGGACCGGGTACCGAAATTCTCTTTCAGATGCCGGGCAAGATTTCTGACGGCCGGCAGATTATGGGCGCCGTCCAGCAGCACCGGTGGATCGGATGAAACGATCTCGAGCCGTCCGGGCCACTTGTTTCTTTCAAGTCCGTTTCGGATGGCTTCGATGGGAATTTGCGTGCTCGTTTTATTCACGATTTCACAGGCCGCGATCGTCAGGGCGGCGTTCTCGGTTTGGTACGCACCCTCGAGCCCGGCTTTTACATGCCGTAATTCAGTGTCCATTCCGGAATAGTTGAAGGTTTTATCCCTGTTTCGGCGAACCCGAAAATCGCTGCCGAATCGAAAGAGGGGTGCATTATTGGCGGCGGCGATTTCGTCCAGGGTACGGACGGCCGTTTTTTGCTTTGCCGCCGTTACGGCAGGCGTTCCGGTTTTGATAATACCGCCTTTTTCGCCGGCGATTTCGGCAATCGTATTTCCCAGATATTCCCGGTGCTCGAGAGAGATATTCGTAATTACGGAGAGTTTGGGCTTTACGATATTGGTCGCATCGAGCCGCCCTCCCATGCCGGTTTCGATAACGGCCCAATCGACGTTCTGAATGCCGAATTCGTAAAACGCCATGGCTGTTGCCAGTTCGAAGAAAGTCGGCTCGCGAAGTCCCCGGCAAGATCTGTGGACCGCAAGATACGATTCGACCACACGCGTGTCTGAAATCGGCCGGTTATTGATGCAAATCCTCTCGTTAAATCGAACAAGATGCGGCGAGGTATAAAGACCGACCTTGTACCCCGAAAAATAAAGAATGGTGGAAAGCGCCGAAGCCACGGAACCTTTCCCATTGGTTCCGGCAACATGGATGCAATTCAATCGCTTATGCGGATCTCCAATCCCGGCTAAAATCCCGCCTATCGTGTCGAGTCCCAGCTTTATGCCGAATCGCCGCAAGCCGTACATGGCTTGTAAACATGTATTGTAATCGGATGTTTTCGACATTTTTTTAGAAAAAACCCGGCAGAATGCGATTCATGCCGGGTTGATTTTTACTTCAATGCTCGTCGTATCAGCGTCTGTATCTGTTTCTTGAAGCGGAAATCCGTTGCCTTCTTAAAGCTTCGCGCTGTTTTCGACGCTTGTACTCGCTTGGTTTTTCATAGCTTTTTTTTAGCTTCAAGCGTTTGAAGAGGCCGTCGTTTTGAATTTTTTTCTTCAAAATCCGCATGGCCTTTTCAAGATCGTTGTCAAGCACCTTAACCTGAATTTCCTTCAAATTCTCGCCCCCTTTTTTCCACTGGACGGCATTCGATACAAATGAAACCATCGAAACGTGGTTATTTATTGTCCATCCATAAATGGCCCTTTCACGCGATTTCTGCGTTGGACGCAAAATCGAAATCCTCAAAATAGCACACGATTCCTGCGGTTTCGATCTTGCGCCCGCCTTGAACTCACGCGAAATTGCCTATTTCTGGCTGGACACCATTATTTTTCATGTTAACCTAAAATGATAATTTATAGATTATCCTACTCGTTTTCGCAAGGGAAAAAATTCATGATTTCGTTAAAAAAAATGCCTGACAAAAGAAAAGGTGCCCGTTCGCCGGCATGCGAAAGGGCACCCTCGTTCCAACCTGATGCTTATAGTTTGGACACCAATTCTTCCGTAACTTCTTTTACACCGGGAGTGCCGTCTAGCGTGATGTACTTCGGCTTGCCCGTTTTTTCGGCCAGGTCCTTGAAATAATAGGCGGCCGCCAGTGTGCCTTCCTTGCTGTCGTAATAGATGTCATGCCGCTTGTTAATGGCGTCTTCATCCTGATCATCGGACCGCGTTTTTAAATTGCCGCCGCAGACACGGCATTTGCCGTTATTCGGTTTGATGGCATCGATAAAGATATTGTTCGGATGATTGTTGTCGTTTTCGCAGAGTCTTCGCCCCATTATTCTGTTTTTGGCCACTTGGCGGTCAAGGACGATCTCCACGACGATGTCCAGGGCAAGCCCTTCTTTTTTCAGGGATTCATCCAGCTTTACGGCCTGGTTCTTGTTTCTTGGAAATCCGTCCAATAACCACCCATCCTTGCAGTCTTCTCTTTTCAAACGGTCGAGAATCATTGGGATCGTGATCTCGTCCGGCACCAGTTCGCCCTTATCGATGTAAGCTTTGGCCTTTGCTCCCAACTCGGTGCCGTTGCTGATGTTCTCACGAAATATGGCGCCCGATTCGATATGCGGGATGTTGTATTTCTCCTTGAGAATGGCGCCTTGAGTCCCCTTGCCGCTGCCGTTTGGTCCGAAAAATAAAATGTTCATCGAGGTACTCCTTTCAGTTGATTTATGACTCAAATGATTTTCGGATTTTTATGAATACGGAAAAATGAATGTACCAAGCGTCCATACGGAAAGGGCATAAAACAGCCGATTCCGGTTGGACACTACCTATTTGATTGTTTGTGCAAAGTCAAGAATTTGAATCCCCCTGGCATTTTAAAAATTGTCTTACCCATACCAGGGCTTCGGCTTTATTTTTGAGGTGATTCGAATAATGGAGTTCGTCTGTTTTTTCGAGAATTGTTTTAAAAAGAGGGGAGGGGGCAAGGCCGAAGCTGTGAATCAAATCATATCCGGTCAGCAGCGGGCCGTTCTTTTTCTTTTTAAGAAAATCCTTAAAGTATCGACGGATTAATTGTATAGAGAAAGAAGTGAACAGCGCATCGGGTTCATTTCTTTTCCCGGAATTGTCGGCGATGCCGTGGATCAGGATGTCGGGTGCGCTTTTTCCCACGTTCAGGAAAAAACGGGCCGCCGGTTTTGAAACACTCCGATCAGCCTGCCGAAGGCGATAGAGGTGAAGGGGACGGATGTGATGCCGGATCACGGTGTCGATATATCTTACCTCTCGCCTGGACAACTTGATTTTTTGACCGGCGGCGGCGGCCATGCGTGCACCTGCTGCGGCATGGCCGTAAAAATGAACGGTCCCGTCCGGCTCACTGGATCGGGTAAGGGGTTTGCCGATGTCATGAAGCAGCATGGAAAGCTTGAGAAGCGCTTTCGGGGAGGACTCCATGTGGCGGGAAAGATCGGGTTCACATTCAGGAAACCGGTCCGGTATATGATGGACAAGCTTTTCCAAATAGCCGTATGCGTTAAGCGTATGGTCGAATACATCATATTCATGAAAATCGTTCTGTGTACACCCCTCCAGTTTCTTCAGATCGGGGAAAATTTCCTGCAGCAGCCGGGACTGTGCCATGTGACGCATGTATTGCGATGATTTCGATGATCCGAAAAGCCTGAGCAGCTCGAGACGAATTCGTTCACCGGCTGATTGCCCGATGCGAAAAGCATTGTTTTGAATTGCAGCCGTTGTTGAGGAATCGACGATAAAATTCAATTCGGATGCAATTCGATAGGCCCGCAGCAGCCGGATCGGATCGTTTTTGAACGCCTGATGCGAAATCATCCTCACCGTATGCGTTTCGAGATCTTGTATCCCGTTTAACGGGTCGACAAGACGATCTTCCTTCAAATCGTAAACGATGGCATTGATTGTAAAGTCCCGATTTTCCAGATCCGACAACAGGCTGTTGCCGCTTAAAGGCGAAACATCGAATGTGGTGCCCTTAAAAACGATACGATAGAGCATCTGTCCCGGTTTGCCGAGTTCAACGACACGCCTGGAAAGATTTTCGGCCAGCTTTTCGGAAAACCGGCGAGCGTCACCGGCCACCAGCAGGTCGTAATCGGAGGGTTTTTTTTTCATCAAAAGATCCCTGACGCTTCCCCCGACCATGTACACCCCGGTTCTCTCGGGCAGGGCATTCATGACCGCCGGCAAACAAAAATCATCCGGTAGATGTTTCCGGTATACATTCACTTGAGTTCCGCCTTGGGTCCGGTATGAAGAAGGCGCTCCGGTACGGGGCCTGCTCGGTTCGGCCGGCATCCGAAGCCGGTGAATGACTTTTACCGCTTCGCTGTTCGATATGAAAGCCGAAAATCAAAATCGGCATCGTCTGTGATTAAACAAAGTATAGAAAAGGATTCTAAAAAAAGAAATAATTTTTAAAAGCCCTTGACAAGAATATAAGGATGCTTTAGTTTTAATTTAATTTCTGCAAAACCCGCCGATTAGGAGAAAATTACCTATAGATAATCTTCATGATAATCTTCATAAAGATAATCTTCATACGAAAAATTCAAAACATCATAGCCCTCCATAAAAAACCGACATGGATCTGACTGTACGTCTGAAGTGAATTGCGCTGGATGTTTTTTCGTAACATATCGGCAATAAACTCGGCATACTGTTGCGCGGGTTGTTACATGGGTTTAATATTACCTTTGCCCGGAAGTGATATTTTCCCTACAAACTACAAGCTGTTTTAACTAGTGTGCATTCAGAAATGGATGGACACTAAATAACGATTTTGGCTCAAGATCAAGGCGGAACCGCCTGTTGAGCCTGAGGCATACCAACGTATGTTGAGGACTTGACATATGGTTTCAGCGTAGATGTTTGGACGGAAGGTTATTTTGCCATAACTTGTAATCCGTCGTGTTGAGTTAAACTGCATTGGGTTATGCCGCCAAGCAGCGAAAACCCTGATGCTTTGGTATACGTTTTTTAACAAGTGTCCATCGTCAAAGGCTTAGCCTCGAGGCCTGAGGGCTTGAATGAAAGCCAAAAGCAGGCCAACGGGAGGGCGGCTGAGAAAAAGCCGCTTCGCCGGCACAAAATGCCGTTTTTGTATGGGACGCTAATTCATTCAAGAGGTAAATGGTAAATGAACATTATCGAACTAAAAAAAATGAAAATCAGCGAGTTGAACCAGATTGCCAAAAAGTTGAAAATCGATAGGGCGGCAGGCATGAGAAAACAGGAGCTGATTTTTGCACTGCTTCAGGCTCAAATCGAAAAGAACGGCTTGATTTATGGAGAGGGGACTCTCGAGATCCTGCCGGACGGATTCGGGTTTCTACGGTCGGGAACCTATAACTATCTTCCGGGGCCGGATGATATTTATGTGTCTCCCTCTCAGATTCGGAGATTCAATCTCAGAACGGGCGATACGGTTTCCGGACAGATTCGGCAGCCGAAGGAAACGGAGCGGTACTTCGCCCTGTTGAAGGTTGAAGCCATCAACTACGAGGACCCGGAAGTTGCCAGGGACAAAATTCTCTTTGACAACTTGACACCGCTGTATCCGAACAAAAAAATCAACCTGGAAAATGATAAAGATAATTATTCAACGCGCATTATGGATCTTATGACACCGATCGGTTTCGGGCAGCGGGGTTTGATTGTTTCTCCGCCGAGAACCGGGAAAACCATGCTGCTGCAGAATATCGCCAACGCAATTATTGCCGGCCATAAAGGGGTGATTCCATTTGTGCTGCTTATCGACGAACGACCGGAAGAGGTTACCGATATGGAGCGGTCCGTTGCCGCGGAGGTGATCAGCTCCACGTTTGACGAACCTGCGGAACGGCATGTTCAGGTGGCCGAAATGGTGATTGAAAAAGCAAAACGACTGGTTGAACATAAAAAAGATGTGGTTATATTGCTTGACAGCATCACCCGGCTTGCGCGGGCGTACAATTCCGTCATTCCGCCCAGCGGAAAAATCTTGTCCGGTGGTGTGGACTCAAATGCGCTGCAAAGGCCCAAGCGGTTTTTTGGAGCGGCTCGCAATATTGAAGAAGGAGGAAGTCTCACGATTATTGCAACAGCCCTGATCGATACGGGAAGCCGTATGGATGAAGTCATATTCGAAGAGTTCAAAGGCACCGGCAATTTGGAAATCCAGCTCGATCGAAGGCTGGCCGACAAACGAATATTTCCGGCTATCGATATCAACAAATCAGGTACACGGAAAGAGGAGCTGCTGTTGACTCCCGAGGTGCTGAACCGCATTTGGATTTTGAGAAAACTGCTCTCGGCATTGAATCCTGTAGATAGTCTTGAATTTTTACTTGAAAAAATGACGGGAACGAGCAATAATATCGATTTTTTAAATTCGATGAACGCTTAAAAACCTATCGGGAGGTGGTCTGACGTTATGAAAGCAGATATACATCCAAAATATCATCAAACAACCATTCAGTGTGCGTGTGGCCAGAAGATCGAAGTCGGTTCGACAAAACCGGACATAAAGGTTGAAATCTGTTCGAACTGCCATCCGTTCTTTACCGGAAAACAGAAGCTGATTGACACGGCAGGGCGGATCGAGCGGTTCCGAAAAAAATACGCCAAGTATGAAAAAAATAAGAAAGAGTAGGTTTGCACCCTTGAATGGTTGAGGCGGCAAACGGCTGGTCAGGGGGTTTTTCCCCACATTAAAAACCTTTGAAAAGGCTCCGGTAAGCGTTGCGTTGCAGCCGGCCGGAGTTGATCAAGGGTTTTGGTGCGTTTGGGCCCAACTGCTGCTGTATGGTCTTTACGATCAACCATCCGGAATAACGGTTATACATTATCCAAGATGATAGAAAAACTTGAAGGGGTCGAATCCCGATATATCGAACTTGAAAATCATCTGAGTGATCCCGATGTCGTAAAAAATATCGAGAAATACCAGAACTATGCACGGGAGCACGCGGATCTCGGAAAAATAGTGGCTGTTTACAGGTCCTATAAAAAGACCATGGAGAGTCTGGATGAAAGCCTGGAGCTCCTGAACGATTCAGATCCTGAAATTAAAGAATTGGCAAGAAGTGAGATTCTGCAGTTAACGGCCGAAAAGGAGAATCTGGAGGAGGAACTCAGAAGGCATCTTGCACCCCGGGACCCGAATGATGAAAAGAATGTTATTCTGGAGATTCGGGCGGGAACCGGCGGTGAGGAAGCTGCCTTGTTCGCCGGGGACCTGTTCAGAATGTACAGCAAGTATGCCGAAAACCGCAACTGGAAGGTGGAAGTGCTGTCGCATCATCCTACCGGTGCGGGCGGCCTGAAGGAAATGATTGCCATGATTCACGGCAAGGGGGCTTACAGCACCTTTAAATATGAAAGCGGTACGCATCGCGTTCAGCGTGTTCCCGTTACAGAGACGCAGGGCAGAATCCATACATCTGCGGTTACGGTTGCGGTGCTGCCGGAAGCCGAAGATGTCGAGGTCGAGATCGATCCCGGAGACCTGAAGATCGATGTATACCGGTCAACAGGTCCTGGAGGTCAAAGCGTGAATACCACCGATTCGGCGGTGCGCATCACGCATCTTCCAACAGGCCTGGTCGTCACCTGCCAGGATGAAAAATCGCAATTGAAGAATAAGGCTAAGGCGTTAAAAGTTTTAAAAGCCCGGCTTTTGGACAATATGATTCGAGAGCAAGACGAAAAACGTTCGGCACAACGAAAAAGTCAAGTGGGGTCGGGGGATCGAAGTGAACGGATACGGACCTACAATTTCCCGCAAAGCAGGATCACCGACCATCGTATCGGACTTACGCTGTACAAACTTGAAAGCATCCTCCAGGGGGATATGGATGAGCTGGTCGAGGAATTGGCCACGTACTATCAAACGCAGGCATTGCAGAATGCACAATGAAGCACCCGCCACCCATCGCAATTGGACTATATTAGGTATTCTCAACTGGACCACGGCTTATTTTTCATCCCATGATGTCGAGGCCCCCCGGGCCTCCGCCGAAATCATCCTGGCCCATGTTCTCAGGGTAAACCGCATCGATTTATACACCAACTACGACAAGCCCCTTACCGGTGACGAGTTGGCGGCGTACAAGCGGCTCATCAAGCGGCGTGTTGGGCGGGAGCCGGTCGCATACATCACCGGAACAAAGGGGTTCTGGTCTATGGATCTTCATGTGACGGACAAGTGCCTGATTCCCCGGCCGGAGACGGAAATTCTAGTCCAAGAGGCCCTCGCATTTTTACCCGAAGATTCCATCGGACCGCCGATGAAAATACTGGAATTCGGTACGGGTTCCGGTGCTGTTGTCATCGCCCTTGCATTGGAAAGACCCGGACATCTGTTTTTTGCCTCCGACTGCTTTACAGAGGCCCTTTGGGTGGCTCGGAAAAACGCAACAGAACATCATCTCATGGATCAGATCCTTTTCTTTGCAGGTGACTGGACCGAACCCTTGAAGATCGAGAGCCGTTTCGATATGATTATTTCCAATCCCCCCTATATACCCACCTCGGAAATCACACATCTTCAGCTCGAGATTTCCCGGTTCGAGCCTGCCGCTGCATTAGACGGCGGTATGGACGGTCTTTCATGCATTCGGCGGATCGTAGGTTCCGTACGGAACCACCTTGCTCCCGGGGGACGGCTTCTGCTTGAAATCGGTTATGATCAGAAAACAAAGGTCGCCGATATCATCCGGAGTGTCGGCGGGTATGAAGACATCGCTTTCGTCCGGGATTACGGCGGCCACTATCGCGTAGTATCTGCGAAAAAAAACTGAAGGGGTTCACGGTGTCGTTTGCATCGGTTTGCCTCGTATGCCGGATGTTGAAACCTAAAAAAATGTTGCGGGGTAAATGGAAATCTGTTACAAAAATTTGATTTATAAATTCACACGCTCAAGGACTCGTTTTCCTGGTGCTTTGCGGAAAGTCGGATTCGGTTGCAGTCGAAATCCGCCTGAACCGGAGTGGGGAACGGGAAAGAGGTGAGCGGTGGGAAAACCAATTTGTGCCCATTCAGAGATGGCTCATTCATCCATTGTGTGTTGGATGGAAACGTTTTATCTGCAAAACGCGACGTTTTTCCCGCGGTAGAATGTTCCGTCCGCCTGAATCGAATGTTCTCATTTCCGGACGCGCACAATCAGAAAAGGAGAAATTGAATGGCTTACGTCACGATGAAGGAACTCCTCGAAGCAGGAGTTCATTTCGGTCACCAAACCAAACGATGGAACCCGAAAATGAAGCCGTATATTTTCGGGGCGCGGAACGGCATCTACATTATCGATCTTCAAAAAACCGTTCGGATGTTTAAAACGGCTTATGATTTCGTCACCGATATTACGGCCGAGGGAAAATCAATTCTATTTGTCGGCACCAAAAAGCAGGCAAGGGAATCCATTTATGAAGAGGCCAACCGATGCGAGATGTTTTATGTTCATAACCGCTGGTTGGGCGGAATGCTTACCAACTTTCAAACGATCAAGAAAAGCATTGATCGTCTGAACTATTTAAATTCCATTGAAAATGACGGCACCATCAACTTATTTCCAAAGAAAGAAAGACTGAAGCTTGCCAAAGAACGTTTTAAACTTGACAACAATCTCGGTGGAATCCGGTTGATGCACCATCTTCCCGGCGCCATTTTTGTCGTGGATCCCAAGCAGGAATCCATTGCCGTCAGGGAAGGAAGACGGCTTCAGATCCCCATTGTCTCCATCGTGGACACCAACTGCGACCCGGATGAAATCGATTACATTGTTCCCGGCAATGACGATGCCATCAGAGCCATACGGCTTTTGACATCGAGAGTCGCCGATGCCTGTATCGAAGGGCGCCGCCGGTACGACGAAAAAGCGCAGGCGGAAGCGGACAAAGCTGTCGAAGAGGAAGTCCAACCGGTGCAGGAAGGCCCCGAATTGAAACCCGGCGAGCGAAAGGTGATTTCGGACGGAACTGAAGGCCCGGTTGTCGAAATCATCAAACGATCGAAATCCGAGTCGGAATCAGGTTCGGAAATGGAAGAAGCCGAAGTTGAACCAACGGAAGAAACGGAATAAACGGCCACCCGCATAGCGGGTGGTTTTATTTTTATAGCAAAGCCGGTTTTCCCGGGAATCATCATCGGGATTCGTAAGCAGTGCCGTCCGGAAATGGTGTGTCCCGGTTCAAGGCGGGACGTTCTCATTCCTGTCGAAAAGTCAAGCGAGCCGGCATTGTGTGGCCGGAGGTCCGGGCCGAAAGTGCGACGTGGATGGGCGCTGAATAAAAAAGCAACAGGAGAGTTTGTATGACCACAATAAGTGCGGCAATGGTAAAAGAACTCCGGGAAAAAACCGGATCAGGTATGATGGATTGCAAAGAAGCGCTTCAGGCGTGCAGCGGCAATATCGAAGAGGCGCTCGACTATTTGAGAAAAAAGGGATTGGCTACCGCGGCAAAACGAGCGGGGCGGTCCTTGTCGGAAGGGCAGGTCTCCGCTTATGTTCATACCGGTGGGAAAATAGGCGTCCTGGTGGAAGTGAACTGCGAAACGGATTTTGTCGCCAAAAATGACGATTTCCAGGAATTCGTGAAAAACATCGCCATGCATATCGCGGCCACCAATCCGGTGAGTGTTAAACCGGAGGACGTTCCCGAAGAAATCATTACACGGGAAAAGGAAATCTACCGCGCACAGGCTTTGGAAATGGGCAAGCCCGAGAAAATGGTGGATACGATCGCAGAAGGCAAGCTGAATAAATTTTTTAAAGAAAACTGCCTGCTGAACCAGCCGTACGTTCGCAATCCCGATCTCACCATACAAGACGTTCTCAATGAGATGATTGCGAAAATAGGTGAAAGCATCACGATAAGCCGATTTGTTCGATTCGCAGTCGGAGAATAGAAACCGTGACATTAGCCCGCTACAAACGAATTGTTTTGAAATTGAGCGGCGAAGCCTTGATGGGTGACCAGGGCTACGGCATCAGTCCGCACATGTTAAAATATGTCGCCGATGAAATAAGGTCCATATTTGACCTTGGCGTTCAGGTGTCCATAGTCGTAGGCGGCGGGAATATTTTCAGAGGTGTCGCCGCCAGTTCATACGACATGGATAGGGCTTCCGCAGATCATATGGGCATGCTTGCCACTCTGATCAACAGTCTGGCGCTTCAGGATGCACTGGAAAAGAAAGGGATACCCACCCGTGTTCAGACCGCAATCGCCATGCATGAGTTGGCGGAACCCTATATTCGACGCAGGGCTATTCGGCACCTCGAAAAAGGGCGGGCGGTGATATTCGCGGCGGGAACCGGAAACCCTTATTTTACAACGGATACGGCGGCCGTTCTCAGAGCGCGGGAGATTCATGCAGAGCTGTTAATGAAAGCAACGAAAGTGGACGGCCTTTACGATTGTGATCCGGCGACGAACACGAATGCAAAGCTGATTCCAACGGCCACTTACATGGAAGTGCTTTCAAAACAGCTCAACGTGATGGATATGACTGCAATCAGCCTGGCAATGGACAACCGGTTGCCATTGGTGATCTTCAGTCTCACAAAAAAGGGCAACATCAGAAATGTCGTGTGCGGATCCGATACCGGAACGCATATCCTTTGATAACGTTTACGGACGATGTACGATCAGCCTGCAAGCCGTCTCAAATGAAAGACGTGGACGGCAAAGCCGCATGTCGAGCCGACAGCGGGCAACCTCACCAAACCCGAGGACGTTGCATGCAACCCCAGCGAATTATAGGCAAAGGATGATGTTGATAATGGCTTGCAGTTCGTGAGGATGAGCTAAGATTACGAAAATACGAGGTGAACATCCATGATAGAAGATGTATTCGAAGAAACACGGGAGCGCATGGCCAAATCGGTTGCCGCCTGCAAAAACGAGTTGAATAAAATACGAACGGGGCGCGCGTCGTTGACCCTGTTGGACGGTATCCGTGTGGATTACTACGGTGCCATGACGCCTTTGGACCAAATGGCGACCTTGTCCGTGCCGGAAAGCCGACTGATCACCATCAAACCATGGGATATGTCCGCCATCAAGGAAATCGAAAAAGCCATATTGAAATCCGATCTGGGGTTGACCCCCACCAGTGACGGGAAAATAATCCGCATATCGATCCCGGCGCTTACGGAAGAAAGGCGTAAAGAAATCGTCAAGATTATCAGCAAAATATGCGAGGAGCACAAGGTGGCCGTAAGAAACATCCGGCGGGATTCGAATGACCTGCTGAAGGGGTTGAAAAAAGACGGCGACATTACGGAAGATGATGCGTTTAAAGGCCAGGATGAAGTGCAGAAAATAACCGACGAGTACATCGGGCAGCTCGATCAGATTTATAAAGAAAAGGAGAAAGAAGTCCTTGAATTCTAGACCACCGGCAAACACCTACGGCTTGGATTCGGCGAAGCTTCCGAAGCATGTGGCCGTTATCATGGATGGAAACGGCCGGTGGGCGAAAAAAAGGAAGCTTAGCCGCATCACAGGCCACAATAAAGGTACGGATGCGGTTCGTTCGGTGGTCAGGACCTGCCGTGAATTGGGCATTTCATTTTTGACGCTTTATGCGTTTTCCACCGAAAATTGGGGAAGGCCGGCGGAAGAAGTAAACGCCCTGATGGAACTGCTGAAGCGCTTTTTGAGATCCGAAGAAAAAGAACTCCTCGAGAATGATATCCGTTTGAATCACATCGGGGACATCGAACGGCTTCCAGCGGATGTAAGAGCGGAGCTGGAGCGCGTTATGAAACGTACGCTGAAAAACGACACGATGGTTCTGACGCTTGCGGTGAGCTACGGCGGCCGTTCCGATATCGCCGGGGCGGTCCGGCGGATCGCCGGAGAAGTTTTCCGGCAAACGATACAGCCGGATGATATTTCCGAAGAACTTATCTCCGATTACCTGTACACCCGCAGTATGCCGGACCCCGATCTTGTGATACGGACCAGCGGCGAGTCGCGCATCAGCAATTTCCTCTTGTGGCAGATCGCCTATTCTGAAATTGCGATTACCAAAACCCTGTGGCCCGATTTTTCCAAAGAAGAATTCATCCAAATACTTCTCGAATACCAGAACAGGGAACGCCGATTCGGAAAAGTCTCTTCTTGAAATAGCGAAATCATGCTTATTCCACGCCTTTTTCCGCAGAGTTGCAGCCCTCACATCATTGCTTCTTTTGTAAAGGATTGCATATGCAGCTGAAACGATGGATATCCAGTATCATCGCGCTCCCCCTGGTTATTTATGCCATCCACAACGGCGGGATCGTCTTTCTCATCTTCATGTGGCTGATTTGTTTGATTTCACTGCGCGAGTATTTCCGCATTGCACTAAAAGGCGTCGAACGTAAACACGCGATTTCCACAATCGGATATTTCACCGGATGTGCCATGATCCTGGCGGCTTATGTGAACGCATGGGATGTCATGCTCTTGATGCCGGCTGCTGATCTTATGCTCTGTGCGGCTGTTTCCGTGATGGCGGCAAAATCCGGACAATGGCTGATCGAAGGGGTAAACCGCCAGGTTCAGGGCATCGTGTATCTGCCGTTATTGCTGTCTTTTCTGGTGTTGATCCGCCTTCAGCCAAACGGCATTACCTGGATTTTTTCGTTTCTGTGCATTGTTTTTGCCGGAGATATCGGGGCATATTATGTGGGCCGCAGCTTGGGCCGCCACAAGCTCATTTTGCCCGTGAGTCCCGGCAAAACGATAGAGGGGGCGGTTGGCGGTCTTTGCGCCAATATCGCCATGGGATCGGTGATCAACTGGAATCTGCATCGACTCCCCTGGGGACTGGACATGGCGGCCCTGCCGTGGGGGGCGGCCATTATTTTTTTTGTGGTGCTCGGGGTGACGGGCCAATTCGGGGACCTTTTCGTTTCCCAGTTGAAACGGGCGGCCGATGTGAAAGATTCGGGGAACATACTTCCCGGACACGGAGGACTGCTGGACCGAATCGATGCCCTCCTCTTTGCTGCACCGGCGGCCTATGTATTCAGGCTTTACGTATTTTGAAAAAGGCGTTTAACGTGCAGTTAAACACCGGAAATCGATCCCGCTTTATGACCGTACGGAAATGAGAAAAATCGATTCGGTTCAAGGCGGGACAGTATGTAAATGATGAAAAAAAATCTGGCTATACTTGGATCTACCGGCTCGATCGGGCGGAACGCATTGAAAATTGTGGAAATGTTCCCGGATCGGTTCCGGGTGAGAGTGCTTGCCGGGGCGGCCAATATCGAGTTATTGGCCGCACAAATTGAAGCATTCAAGCCTGATCTTGCCGTAGTGATCGACGAATACCATGCCGGTATGCTGAAAGAAATGGTAAAACCCGGAAGCCGTGTCGACGTTCTTTATGGTGATTCAGGATACGAACAGGCGGCCGCCTGCGAATCCGTGGATCAGGTGGTCTCGGCCATTGTCGGCGCTGCAGGGCTTTTACCGACATTGTCGGCTATCTCAGCCGGAAAGGATATCGCTCTGGCCAACAAGGAATCCCTCGTGATGGCCGGCGATATCGTCATGAAGGCGGTTCGGGAAAACGGGGTTCGGTTGCTGCCGGTGGACAGTGAACACAGCGCCATCTTTCAGAGCATGTGCGGAAACCGCCGAACGGATATTTCAAAAATTTATTTGACCGCCTCCGGAGGCCCTTTCCTGAGCCGGTCCATCGAACAGTTTCATCGCATCCGTCCCGAGGATGCCCTGCTTCATCCCAACTGGAAAATGGGTCCAAAAATCAGCGTCGATTCGGCGACCCTGATGAATAAGGGGCTCGAGGTGATCGAGGCAAAATTTTTGTTCGATGTCAGTATAGAAGATATCGATGTTCTGATTCATCCACAAAGCATTATTCACTCGATGGTCGGGTATAAGGACGGTTCCGTTATCGCCCAACTGGGCACACCGGACATGAAAGCCGCCATTGCGTATGCGTTATCATGCCCCGAGAGACTGGATATTCATCAGCCTGCTCCCGATTTTGCGCACATTTCTCCGTTGACGTTCCAAAAGCCGGATTTTGAAAAATTCCCATGCCTGGGACTCGCGTTAAAGGCGTGCACCGAAGGACATACAATGCCTGCGGTGATGAATGCGGCGAATGAAACAGCGGTTCGGGCTTTTTTGGACCATCGCATCGATTTTACGTGTATTCCGAAGGTTATACAAAACACCATGGACGCCCATCACGTCTTGCAGCCGCCTGATCTTGCACATATACTTTCTGCGGACCGGTGGGCCAGAGAGACGGCGAAGTCCTTTATTGAGGAATGCGGATGATACGAGGTGGTTGATTGGTGCATGCGTGTGTTCAGAACAGAACCGTATCCGCCGCATCAGCATAGGCATGAATGCGTATTGACCGTCGAATATGAACGTATACGGCAACGGCCGGTCAGTATCTCCTTGACCAAGTGGCGGAAATTAACATAATAATATCAACATGAGCTATATCCTATCATTGATCATCGTTCTCGGGGTCCTGATTTTCTTTCATGAATTGGGGCATTTTCTGGCGGCAAAACTATGCGGCGTTGGGGTGGAGAAGTTTTCCCTGGGATTCGGCCCTCGTCTTTTCGGAAGAAAAATCGGAATGACGGATTACAGGATCTCGGCAATCCCGCTTGGGGGATACGTTAAAATGGTGGGTGAAGAGCCGGATTCCGAGCTGCGTCCGGAAGAAGTTCCCCTGTCCTTCACCCATAAACACGTATTCAAGCGCATTCTCATTGTGGCTGCCGGACCGCTGTTTAACGTATTGCTGGCGGTTTTGATCTTCTTTGTATTTCTTCAAATTTACGGCGCCGTCGAGCTTGAACCGGTCGTCGGCTCCGTTGTTGAAGAATCTCCCGCAATGGAAGCGGGCATCCGGGAGGGCGACCGGATCATCGCGGTGAACGGGAGTTCTGTAAACACATTCAGCGACATGTCCGAACACATTATGCTGAGCGGGGGTGAATCGATCCGCATTACGATTCTTCGGGGGCAAACGGAAAAAGAAATCACCCTGACACCCCAGCTGAAAAAAGAAGAAATCTTCGGGGAAACGATCGAGCGCTACCTGATCGGCATTCAGAGTTCCGGTGAGCACATCCGGACAAAACAATACAACCCGATTGAAGCATTTTCCCAGAGCCTGGTACAGACATACAATGTCGGCAAATTAATGATTGTCGGGATCGTGCAATTGATCAGAGGGGAGATTTCCACCAAAACACTCGGCGGACCTATCCTGATCGCCCAGATGGCCGGGGACCAGGCCAAGCAGGGCGTGCCGAACCTGATCTATTTTATTGCATTCATCAGCATCAATCTTGCCATTATCAATCTGATGCCCATACCGGTTCTGGACGGCGGACATTTAATGTTTTTTTTCATCGAAGCGGTGATTAAGCGTCCGGTAAGCATTAAAATGCGGGAGATCGCCCAACAGGTTGGGATCTTCTTGCTGCTGCTGCTGATGGTTTTTGTATTTTATAACGATATCAGCCGGTTGCTCGAACAATTCGGAGTGATCGGAGATGGTTGAGAAAGACAAACTACAGGTGTGCAAACGGCCGGTGCGACCCGCCTTTGCCTTCGGCCGAGGCCCGTCTGAATCCTCCTCATGAAATATGCCATATCGACTTGAAATTGCACTAAAAACCGATTTAGTGGATGCCGAGGGCGACGCCATCCGGCGGAAGGCCGAGGAATATTTCGGCATTCACACCGAAAAAATACGCACTGTTCATGTCCTTACCATCGATGCGGAATTGACCGATCAGCAGCTGATCAGGGTGCAGGATGAGGTGTTTACGAATCCTGTTACGCAGATTTCGGCGTTCACACCGCTTCCCATCGCATTCGACTGGAGCGTCTGGGTGGGTTTCCGCCCCGGTGTAAAGGACAACGCCGGAGACACAGCGCTCGAGGCCATTTCGGACATCTTGAATATCCGGTTAGAGCCTCACGAGGCGGTATATACATCCAAACGCTATTGCATCACCGGTTCGGACCTGAATCGCGAAAAAATGGACTGCATCGCATCGCAGATTCTGGCCAATGATATCATCCAGCAATGGAAAATCCACGCCAGGGCCGATTGGGATCCTGAAACCGGAATCGGTATCATTATTCCAAAGGTGATGTTAAACCACAAACCGACGGTTTCCATTATTCCCATCGGCAGCGATGCCGAGTTGCGGCAGATCAGCATTAAACGCAATCTTGCGCTGAATCCGAACGATATTCCCACCATCCGAAACTATTTCATCAATCCCGATGTCCGTGCGCAGCGCGCCGGGATAGGGCTTTCCGACCCTACCGACATCGAACTGGAATACATATCCCAGGCCAGAAGCGATCACTGCAACCACAATACGTTCAGGGGCCTTTTCCGGTACCGGGATGTGCAAACCGGGCAGACCGGCATCGAGGACAACCTGTTCAAAACGTTTATCGAAGCGCCTACACTCACACTTAAAGATCGGATGCCGTGGGTCATATCCGTGTTGTGGGATAATGCGGGCGTGGGCAGGTTTGACGAAGATCATTATTACGTCATTACCGGTGAAACGCATAATTCTCCCTCGAATATGGAGGCCTATGGCGGGGCGATAACCGGAATCGTCGGCGTTTACCGCGACCCCCTTGGGACCGGAAAAGGTTCCCGACTGGTTATGGGGAGTTACGGCTTTTGCGTGGGGCCCAGAGATTACAACGGCGAGTGGAAGCCGCGCCTGTCGCCGCGGCGCCTGCTGGACGGCGTTATTGAAGGCGTGCGGGACGGCGGCAACAAAAGCGGTATCCCGACCCCGTTTGGACAGGTCCTTTTTCACCCGGGGTATTTAGGAAAATGTCTTGTTTTCGTAACGGCCGTCGGCATGATGCCGGCACGGATCGATGGACAGCCGGCGGAAGATAAAAAAACATTCCCCGGCGATTTGATCCTCATGTGCGGGGGCAGGGTGGGAAAAGACGGCATTCACGGGGTTACCGCCTCTTCCGAAGTCTATTCCGAACACACTCCCGCCGGACACGTTCAGATCGGCGATCCCTATACGCAAAAAAAAATGCACGATTTTCTTTTGGAGGCGAGAGACCGGGGCCTGATCCGTTTTATCACGGATAACGGCGGCGGCGGGCTGTCCTCCTCCATCGGGGAATCCGCCTTGTATTCCAATGGCTGTGAAGTTTGGCTCGACCGCGTTCCACTGAAATACGAAGGCTTGGATCAATGGGAAATCTGGGTGTCTGAATCCCAGGAGCGCATGACTGTCGGGATACATCCGGACCACCTGGATGCGTTCATGAGCTTGTCGCGGCGGCATGCCGTAGAAAGTACGGTTATTGGAAAATATACGGATACGGGAAAGCTCCATATTCTATATCAGGGTAAAACCTGTGCCTACGTGGACCTGGATCTGATGACCCGCGGGTTTCCGCAGTGGGAATTCGACGCCCATTGGATTTCACCGGAACTGCGCGGCCTGACGGAGCCGGTGATCAAGGAGCCCACCGACTATGCCCGGCTGATGACCGACATGCTCTCACGCCCCAATATCGCATCCAAGGAATGGATCAGCCGACAGTACGATCATGAAGTGCAGGGGACGAGTGTGATCAAGCCCCTGGTGGGCATCGATCGCGATGCACCCACCGATGCCGCCGTGATTCGCCCGGTCCTGACGTCGACAAAAGGGCTGGCTTTTTCACAGGCGCTGCTTCCCCATTATTCGGCCATCGATGCTTATCACATGACGGCATGCACGATCGATGAAGCCGTACGCCGGATCCTGTCCGTGGGTGGTGATCCCGACCATATCGGGGGTGTGGACAATTTCTGCTGGCCCTGCATCGAATACCATCCCGAGGAAAATCCGGATGGAAAGCACAAGGCCGCACAGCTGGTGCGGGCATGCCGGGCTTTAAAAGACATGTGCCTGGAATACGCTATTCCTCTGCTTTCGGGCAAGGACAGCATGTACGTGGACGGTTACCTTACCGGACGCTACAATGAATCCCACCGCGTCTCCGCACTGGAGACCCTGCAGTTTTCCACGATCGGTGTAATTGAGGATATCCGCAGGTGCATGACCATGGATGGAAAAATGGCCGGGGACGGCGTCTATATACTCGGTGAAACCCGGAACGAATTGGGGGGTTCCGAATATTACGACCTGCATGCATACGTGGGAAGAAACGTTCCCCAGGTGCGCCCCCTCGATTTTAAACCCCTGTATGCTGCGTTGTCTAAGGCGGTTAAAATGAAGCTGCCGGCTTCGGTTCACGGCATCTATCGGGGAGGATTGGGCGTTCATCTCGCCCTGACGGCGATGGCCGGCAACCTGGGCGTGGATGCCGATTTGGGATTGGTGCCGGAGGCGGGTGTGACGCGAAACGATACGCTTCTATTCAGTGAATCCGCGGGAAGGTTCATTGTGACAGTGGCTCCGGAACATGCGGCATCCTTCGAAGCGCTGTTCAATAATCTTGCCTGCCGGCGTATCGGGATGCTGATACGTGACCCGATCATGCGCATCAAGGGCCTGGACGGACGGGAATTGATGAATGTCCCTGTTGCCGGGTTGAAGGCGTCCTGGAAAATGCCTTTCGGAGATCTGGTATGAAAACGGTCAGAACCCTGGTGCTTACCGGATATGGATTGAACTGCGACCATGAAACCGCGTATGCTGCTGAACTTGCCGGGTCTGCCGCCACCCGCGTACACATCAATTCCCTCATCGACGCATCCATCCGGCTGGCGGATTTTCAGATCCTGGTGTTTGTGGGTGGATTCAGCTGGGGTGATGACCACGGCGCCGGGGTGATTCAGGCGGTCCGAATGAAAACCCATCTCGGTGATCAGTTGTCGGAATTCATCGCAAACGGGAACCTTATTCTCGGTGTGTGCAATGGTTTCCAAACCCTGGTGAATATCGGACTTCTGCCCGGATTCGACCATGATTATCAGCGCCGGTCGGTGGCGCTTACCGTAAACGATATCGGCAATTTTCGAAACGACTGGGTGGGCTTGAAAGTGAATGCCTCTTCACCCTGCGTATTTACGCGGCACATGTCTTTTCTTGAACTGCCCGCGAGGCATGGGGAAGGTAAATTCGTGGGAAGTGATGAAACCGTTCAACGGCTCTTTTCCCAGCAGCAGGTGGTGCTGCAATACGCAACTGCAGACGGTACTCCGGCAAACGGCCGGTTCCCGGAAAATCCCAACGGTTCCGTCTTCGACATCGCCGGCATCTGCGACCCGACAGGCCGTGTATTCGGGCTCATGCCCCATCCGGAAGCTTACAACCATTTTACCAACCACCCCTATTGGACCCGGCAGCGCGACGTTTCAGAAAGAAGTGGGAAGCGGCCGGAGAAAGATTTGACTCCGGGCATCCGTATGTTCAAAAACGGCGTCGATTATATCCGTTCGCAGGTGTAATTCATTGACTACTCTCATATTCAGGCGGAGCGGTTTGGGCCATCCGATACAGACGACCGGCTCAAACCGCTCTGTCATCAAGCCCCGGAACAACCTATTAAATATTTTAAGACCGCCTAAAATCTTTTTAATAGGTAGTGTCCATCCAGAAATGAGATAATTCGATTCCGTTCAAGACGGCCGGGAATTTTAACCGCATGAATACATTGAGTATTTTGAGGATTAAAATTTACCGGCCAACGCCGAAATGGAGCGAATCAGCCATTTCTGGATGGACACAAGGTAATTACCCCTAATATCCCGGTCTCGAAATATTTCGATTATCGAAGCCTCCCATTTTCTCTTTGCCCCTCTCATGAAGCCTCCCATAACCCTCTGTTATTCATCTACAAAAAACCAATAATACCAACTAACCATCCTAATCTGCCGCCTTTTTCGCTCATTCGGCATAAAATTTGCTGCCGAAAAACTGAGAATGAATCAGGTCGCCGTTCAGTGAAACATACGGCTATCCTGCCGGCTGTTACAAAAACAACTATTTTACTTCAAGATCAAAGGCGGAAACCGGATTATGGATTCTTTAACGGCCGTTTATCAGCGAAATACCATGAAAAATGTACTGCCGACAGCAGGCGGAGAGCTCTATGATCTTTCCAAAGAATTGATCAAAATCCAGGAGACCGAACGGGCACGCATTGCGGAAGAACTGCACGATCAATTAGGGCAGGACATGGCGGTGCTGAAATTCGGCATACGTAATCTGATAAAACAGCTGCCCGGAGAAAAGAATTCAGAAATCCGCCGGGGTATCAAAGATATCCTGTCACTATCAGACATGATTATCGAACATATAAGAAGTCTTGCGCGAGACTTGAGCCCATCGGTTCTTCGCGAGCTCGGGCTGAAGGCGGCGCTGCATCAACTGGTGGAAAATTTCGCCCGTTTCGGTGGGTATCGGTACACCATGGATATGGGAGAGACGGAACACATCATCGAAGCCGAAAAACATGTTCTCGTTTATCGCATTGTCCAGGAATTGCTGACCAATATCGCCAAACACGCCGGTGCATCACGGGTGGATATACAGGCGTTCTGCATGAACGGGATTCTACGGATTTGCGTATCGGATGACGGTTCAGGATTCGATGCGGGCGCAGTCATGCCAAGACCTGATCGTCTCGATGGACTGGGCATGTGCATCGCCAGGCAGCGGGCGGATCTTCTGGGAGGCGCACTTGAAGTCGACAGTTCAAAGAAAAACGGAACCACCGTAACGATCTCGATACCCGTGAAAATGAAAGGAAAAATGTAATGCCGTTTTACCGCGTGATTATCGCAGACGATCATTTATTGTTTTGCGGGGGCCTTAGGCGGATACTTGAGGCCATCCCCGGCGTCGAGGTCGTCGGTGTCGTCCATGACGGCCTGGCGCTTTTAAACGCCTTGAAAAAGACGACCCCCGATCTGGTAATCGTGGATATTTCAATGCCCAACATCCGGGGTATCGAAGCGACAAATGAAATCAAGTCATCCCATCCCGCTGTACAGGTACTGGTTCTCACCATGCACAATGACAAAGAATTCCTCTATAAAGCTTTTATGGCCGGAGCCGATGGATTTCTAATCAAGCAGGATGCCGATACGGTTCTGGCTGCGGCCATCGATGCGTTGAAAAAGGGGAAGACATTTATTTCGCCGCAGTTCGCGGCCGAATTGAGCGGTGATTTGCGGCACTTTTACCATGGTGACCGGCCGTTTGGTAAAGATGTACTGACCATGAGAGAAAAGCAGATCGTCAAGCTGATTTCAGAAGGCAAGACAAATATTGAAATTTCCCGGATGCTCTATATCAGCAGGAGAACGGTGGAAAACCATCGGGCTAATCTCATGCGGAAGCTGGATTTCAAGCATAGTGCGGATCTCGTCAAATATGCCGTCCGTAAAGGGTATACTTCCGTCACCGCTTCCGGTGTTTAAAAAAACGGCATACTTCCGGCTGTCGTATCGCTTTCGCCGGTTTGACATTCCCCAGACGCTATCCTTTCGCAGTGTGATTCCACTGCTTCTCTAATCAGCCCCGATTGCCTGAAACCATTCCTTTTCATCTGCATGCCTCACATTGGCGGTTTTCCAATTTCACTTCTTTTTTTCAAACATGATTTCAACAACTTAAAACCAATCGGATTCGTTTTCGACACGTCGGCCCAGGCACAGAGGCAGGCAAAATTGGAGAATCCAGGCGTTTTTATAATCCGGATGGAGAAAAGTCTGTCTCAAAAAAAAATAAATATACGCTTGAAACTAAACTATTTTTATAATATAAACGTACAAAATACGTTATAAATAATAATAAATAACAGTAGTGTGAAGATTTATACAAATGAAAACATCGCGTGCGGTATGCACTGGTCGGCTGGAAAAAAGCGCAAAAGAGAATCCGGGATTTACGATCACTGAACTCGTTGTTGTCCTGTCGATGATCCTCATCATGGCTGCCGTTGCAATTCCGAACTTTCTGAAATACCTGCCCAAAGCCCGCCTGGGTGGTGCGGCCCGGGTGATCGCCGGTGAACTGGCAGCAGCAAGAATGGCTGCAGTTAAGCAGAATTGCAAGGCTTGTGTATCATTTTGCAATCACCATGAATACCGCATCTGGGTCGATGCGGACAGGGACAAAAAGCAGGAGCCGACAGAAGTGCACACCAAGGATTTGCATCCCGACTATCCCGATGTCGAATATGACGGTGAAGCGTCCACCGGCAGTAAAATCGGGTTTACACCGCGAGGGACGGGGGGGCCTTTCTGCACCTTTGTCCTATCGAATGGCGAAGGGACAAAACGGATTGTAGTGAACATTGCGGGACGCATTCAAATCCGCTGATCATAAGGGCAGGCGACATGTACGAAAAAGATGGGTTGGATCGGGCGTACAGGTTGGAATCAACAGGACGATCGGGTTTTTCGCTGGTTGAGGTTTTGATCGCCATGCTGGTTCTCAGTTTAGGGCTACTCGGAATGGCAGGCCTGCTGACCGGTGCCATAAAAGCGGATAACATCAGCGAGGACATGTTCATTGCCGGCTGTTTGGCCAAAACGCGGGTCGAGGAGCTCAGGCGATTGTCCTACATGGGCCTGGAGATCCATAAGTCGAAAGAAACGGAGAATTACGGTACGATACCGGATTTTCCCCGATTTGCACGCATCACCAGGCTTGCCCCTCTTGCCGGCTTTCCCGGAATGTATCGAGCAACGGTTACGGTTCGGTGGGGCGGTCGAAAAACCCATTGCATCGAACACGACATCATACTCGCGGGGAAATAAAATGCTGCACCTGTGCGAAACCGGGGAAAAAGGGTTTTCGATGCTGGAAGTCGTGATGGCGATGGCTATCGGATTGATCATCCTTGCCGCCATATCGATGACGCTGACGGCACAGCGTAAAGGATATCGCCGACAGTATCAACGCGTCGAAATGATCCAAACGGCAAGGGCGGCCTTAGATGTGATTTCCCGGGAGGTCATGATGGCGGGTTATGACCCGCTTGGCAAATTACAGCGGACGAATGACGCGAAATCCAATTACACGGGGATCGTTTATCATGCCGATCAACTGGAGATTCGCGCGGATCTCGATGGAGACGGGTCGATTGTCAAAGACGATTCAGCGGATCCGACCGATCCGAATGCCTGGGTGTATGATGACGGCGCCAACGAGCGGATCGTATACAAACTGAAGGGTAATGTGCTCAAACGAAAATCGAAAGCCGGATATTTTCAACCGTTTGCCGAAAATATACATCGGTTTCAAATCCGTTATATCGATGGGGAAGGGAATAGAAATGTGACGAATTCTTCCGAAATTCATCAGGTTGAACTTGTCCTGGAAGTGGAAGCAAAAGGACGGGCAGGTTGGGGTGGCCCTGAAATCGAACGGCTCGCAACCGTCGTTGAAATGCGAAACATGGGGTTGGAAAAGGCGCGGTACTGAAAAAAAGAGCGTGCCCGGCACAGGAGAGGGGGCGGGCTGACGCTTAGAGAGGCTCGACATCATGCCATGGGGAAAACGAATTAGAAACCAGGACGCCGCCGTTCTGATAACCGGCATCCTGTTCCTGGCATTGGTGTCGATACTCGGCACTTCGGCGTATCACATATCGACTACGGATGTGAAAATCAGCGCAAATCATGCGTATTCCATAGAGGCCTTCAATCAGGCGGAATCCGGGGTACAATTCGGAATGGGGATGATTCAGCAAGGTTTGACATCCGGCACCTTCGCGCTGCCGGTTGAAATGGGAAGGGCGAATGCCGAAAAGATGCCGTTTTCTTACCCTGAAGGCTATTCTTTTCAGCTGTCGCCGGTGACGAAAATAGGTGCCAACGCATTTGCATTTACGAGTACGGGATCGGGCCCTCAAGGGGCGGTTGCGGAAATCGATGTCGTGTTTAAAAGGGGATCCGGCATTGCGTATGCCGTGTTTGGTGATAAAATACTGGATGTCAGGGGGGGCGGGTCCTCCGGTTTTGCAAGTGTCTTCAGTTATGACCACAGGAGGGGGTTGCAGCCTGAAGATCCGGATTTTGCAACGTCCGGTGAAGGGGACATTGCATCCAACGGCGACGGCGATTCATCATCTGATGATATTCTGTTGACGAATCATGCCGTCTTGGACGGGGAGGTCGCGCTCGGCAGCCGCAGAGGTATACGAGCTGAATTGGATGATGCCGGGGGGAGGGCGATAAACAGCGGGATAATCGAGGTGGAGCATATCGATCCCGATCCTTTGAAGATCGGCGGTAAAGGTTTTCAGGATACGTTTGCCCTTTATGAAAGGATATCGAAAAATGACAATCACCTGGCTATATCATCCTCGAGCCGGGATTTTATCCTGAATCCAACCGTTGACAAAGAATCGGGAGACGTGATGCTTTTTGGGAAGCCGGAAGGGGCGGATTACTATTTTACAAGCATCGTGCTGGGAAATGATCAAACGTTTACGATCGATGTTAAGGGCGGGCCGGTGAATATCTATTTGCAAGGGCAACTCGGGACTCAAAACGATTCCGTTATCAATATCCTTCAACCCACATCAGGGGACACGCACAAAGTATCGCTCTATATCACTGCGCCCCCGGACGGATTGGCGCCGGGTCATGCCATCGTCCATTTGCAGCAGTCCACCGACATCAATCCGAATGGATTCCCAACGGATTTCATTCTCATGACGGATTCGGACGCCCGTCTGGTGATACACAACGGCAGCGACTTTACCGGAGTAATATACGCGCCGTTTGCCAAGGTGGACTTCAAGGCCAACACCACCCTTTTCGGTGCGGTCTGGGCCGGCGAAATCGTGATGCGCAAAGGCTTGAACGTGTATTATGATGTCGCCATAAGAGACGAGTACGTAACAGACGATATAAAAATGACCTCTTGGCGGCATGTCGTAAATTGACCTGTTCACAACCTGTGGATATATTTGTATGCGATTGCATTGTTGTATCCATTTATTGTATGCGGATTCCCTTGGTCAGTTCGATTTCAACACGCCGGCCCAATTGATTCGATCTTCCTCTTCCCCAGTCACCGGTCTCAACATCGGGACCCATTCCCGATGAACTGATCCTGGACGGATCCATCCCTTTTTTCAAAAAATAGTTTTCTATTGCAGAGGCTCTTCGATTGGACAGCAAAAGATTGTAGTAAAAATTTCCCGTACTATCCGTAAATCCTTTAATTCTGAGGTTTAATCCCGGGTTCTGGGAACACAATGAAAATATGCCGTCCAGATTGTCGGTCGCCTGTTGAGTCAAGACATAGGAGTCATGTTCAAAATAAACATTGAACTTTTTGTTTAAGAAGACATCTTCTATGTAGTCGGATTCGGGTTCGATGTCGATGGGTTCATTGAACTCCTGAACCGGCGGTTCGGTAACGGGCGTTATCCCGGTTTTATCCGCCAATACTCGCGGTTCGGGTTGGAATTCTTCCTCTGAGGTAAACTCCGGCAGGGGGTCAACAGTTTCTTCGGGTGCGGGAGGCGGTTCAACGCCAGCCTTTATCTGCCGGGCGGTTTCATCGTTTGACTTTTGCGATGTATCCAATTGTTTTTCCTGCACAGGAACCGGCACCTGCTTCGGTATAATATCGGATTGAATCGGCAGTCGCCCATCTATAAGCCGATGCCAGTATTTTTCCAATGAAAATGCTGATGAATGCCCTCCAAAATGATAATAAAAAGCGGATGCTGAAACGAGAAACACGAATATCAGAAAGGCGGAAGCCCATACGAACCGGCTTTTTCTTTTTGCCGTTGGTCGGCGTTTGGGTTCGGGCAACGGCGTGGAAGGATTCGGTTGTTGCTTTTCATAACTTTTAATCGGAATTCTAAGTTCTTTGGCGCACTCCTTGATAATTTGAGGGTCGATCGTCTTTTTTTCTTTTACGTACCCCGTCAACAGGGCAAGATCGCAAATTATGTTGATCAAACGGGGATATCCACCGGAAAATAAATATGTTTCTTTTACAGCCGGCAATGTAAATATATCGTCGGATGCACCGGCAATCATGAGCCTGTATTGAATATATTTTTGGGTCTCCCTGATATCCAGCGGGTTCAGCGTGTGAATCAGTGTGATTCTCTGCCGCAGGGCCCTGTTTTCTTTTTTCATTAATATGTCATTGAATTCATTCTGTCCCACAAAGAAAATATTGATCAGCTTCGTATAGGACCTTTCCAGGTTGGAAAGGAGGCGTATTTCTTCCAGCATATCGTCACTCAACCGCTGGGCCTCATCGATGATGAGCAGCACTTGTTTGTTCTTTTCGTGATGCTGCCTCAGAAAAAGAGAAAAATACGAAACGAACTCACCCTTGCTTGCAAAGGTTCTTTTAATCCTGAAGGAACCGGCAATATAATTTAAAAAATCAAGTTTTTCCAAACCGGGATCATGCACGGCAGCCACTCGCACGCCGTCGCCCAGACTCCTCAACAATGCGTTGATCAAGGTGGTTTTACCGGTTCCCACATCGCCGGTAAGCATGAGGAATCCCTTGTTGGCCAGAATGCCGTACTTCAATGCGGAAAGCGCCTCTTTGTGCTTTTCTCCCAGCCAGAGAAACTCCGGGTCCGTGCTGATGCTGAAAGGCTCTCTTTTGAGATTGTAATATGAAAGATACATGTAACACGTACTCCTTTGTTTGAGTTCTTACCTGCTGAAGGCAGAAAGAAATTTCAATCGGCGTAACCTAATCTTCTGTTTAAAGACCCTCCAATTTTGTCAAAGGCTCTAAGTTCACTTGCTGTTAATATTTTCTTCCATTTTTGATCCAATACTATTCCTTTTTCATTGTATCTAAAGCGCATTGGATTTCCATTAATATTATGAAAGTTCTGTTTTTCGATTAGATGTTCTTTTAGAATTCTACTTGTACCTATAAAACCTGAAAGCTATAACTATGAAAGGCCACACCAAGGGAAACAATGCCTGGAGAATATATCTATGGCAATGTTTAAAGAAGATATGCCCTT
>JAWODC010000049.1:0-134938 GCA_046483495.1 Desulfobacterales bacterium | reverse complement strand
CATAAAAAGAGGTAGACTGACCAACAAAATCAAATAAACCGAGCAAAAAAGAGCTCAAAAAATTATATGTAAAAGAATCAAGGTCCATCCGGGAAGTCGCGAAAATCCTGGGATGCTCTAAAGATATGGTTTATCGGAGTCTAAGGGAAAATGAAATCAATCTAAGAGAAGGATATATAAAGATTAAATATTGTAATTGTGTCGCATTAGAGGAACTATGTAAACTAATTAAGCCTAAAAAGAGAAATGAAGTTTACGAAGATTAGATATGCATAATTGACATTGGACGTTTCCAGGGAGGATGCCGAAGCCATAAACGTCGGTGATGAAATCGCATTGTACTACCCGAAACGCGATGAAATCATGGCAACGATGAAGGTTGCCGAAAAGTACGAGATGACCGAAGCGGACAAGATGTTTGAATGTGAAAAAGTCTTTATGGGTGAAGGCACCCCCACCCCTGAAGAATTCTGGAAAATTGCAAAGGAAGATCATCCCGGCGTTCAGATGGTAATGAATCAGAACGAATTCAACCTGGCGGGCCCGGTCAAGGTCCTCAGCGAAGGGGAATTTCCGACCGATTACCCGGATGTTTATTTGCGTCCGGCGGAATCCCGCAGGCTTTTCGAAGAACGCGGGTGGAGTGAAGTTGCAGCACTGCAGCTGCGGAACCCCATGCACCGGTCTCACGAATACCTGTGCAAAATCGCCGTGGAAGTATGCGACGGCGTCTTCATCCATTCCCTCGTCGGCAATTTGAAACCCGGTGACATTCCGGCTGACGTGCGGGTTAAATGCATTGATGCACTCGTGAAAAATTATTTTGTCGAGGAAAATGTACTTCAGGGCGGTTATCCGCTGGACATGAGATACGCCGGACCCCGGGAAGGCCTCCTTCACGCAACATTCCGTCAAAACTACGGCTGCTCAAAAATGATTATCGGCCGCGACCATGCCGGGGTCGGTGATTTCTACGGTATGTTCGAAGCCCAAACGATTTTCGATAAGATTCCGGCCCCGGAAGAACCGGGCAAAGCGCTTTTGTGCACGCCCCTGAAAATCGACTGGACGTTCTATTGCTACAAATGTGACGGTATGGCCTCTTTAAAAACCTGTCCGCATGACAAATCCGACCGCGTCCTGCTTTCAGGAACCATGTTGAGAAAGCTGCTCTCGGAAGGCGGGGAGCTGCCGGATCATTTTGGCCGAGACGAAGTCGTTGCTATTCTGAGAGAATACTATGAAGGCCTGACGGAAAAAGTCGAGGTTAAGCTCCATGGTGCGGCGACCGGCCAAAACAGCAAATAATTCTCCGGTACAGCGCATATTGACCAATATAAAAAGGGAAACGGCGCCTACCGTTTCCCTTTTTATTTGTTCCATTCACCTTTCGCATTGAGGTAGTCGAAGCCTCATCCCTTCTTTGTGATTTCGATGAAAAAAAAGCGCCGAATTCCTCCCGACGGTTCGGGGCGAATTCGGCGCTTCGTGTTGTTAATCGGATTTCACCGAAATGAGCCGGATCTAGAATCCCCGGTTCGAATACTCCGCATACGCCATGGCTACGGTCCTGTAGACCAAATGCGCCAGCTTGGAGAACGGCAGGTAAATGAATAAAGCAAACACCGTTACCATGTGCGCAAAATAAATGGTGTAGGTGGTTGCCGCCATCCCGGCAAGCCGCGTCATTTCGGCAAGCATTCCCGAAACGGCAACGGCAAAAATCAGCCACAGCAAAAACCAGTCTTTGTACGTGCTGACCTGCTGGTCGGGATTGGACATCCGGGATTTTAACATCAGACCGATACCGATAACCAGGGCTACACCGCTGATGTTTGCCAGCCATTTCACGGGATTCAACTGAGAATAAGGCCCATGAATCCCGAACCCGTAAAGCACGACAAAGAATATGGCCGTAACGATGAAAAGCCCGATAAACCCGAACAAGACCATCATATGCTGCGTGGATCGGTCGGTGTTTTCGGTGCATTCATTAAACTTATCGTGTTTCAAAATTTTTGGAACAACCGCAACGAGCGATTTGATGAATTCAACGGGTTGTATGTCCTTTCTGTCGGTCTTTCCCTCCTCGAGGGATGCTGCATGAATATCTCCGATAAACCGTTTCAGTCCCAGAGCAAATACAACCATAACCCAAATGGCCGCAGGAATCATAAACAGGTCCACCAGCCAGGTCGAGAAGAAATTCGCATGTGCGATTACATCCCCCTCCGGAGTGAAATCGAGCAGGCCCGTAATAAATCCGACGATGACCATCAAAATTGCCGGAATTCCCAAAAGAAGGGGCAGTTTTTTCGGATCATTCACCGCCTTGGCAATGACTTTCGGCGTCGAATATTCCTGAATTGCATACGCCCGCAGGGCGGCCATAACATCTCCGGGCCTCGCGCTCCGTGGGCAGAGGGTGGAGCAGTCTCCACAGTTATGGCACAACCAGATATCCGGATTTTTCACCAGTTTATCTTTGAGCCCCCAAGACGCGGCGATCATTTCCTTTCTTGGAAAAGGTTTATGATCCGGTGAAATGGGGCAGGTAACCGAACATGTGGCACATTGGAAACATTTTTTAACATCTCCACCCCCAAGATCGGAAATTTCTTCGATAAACCCCACATCAGGTTCGATATGATATCTATCCGCCATCTTATACCTCCATCGGCAGTCAAGAGTTTATGTTTTAGAAGCCTTTGAACGGGTTCGGTCCCATGGCTTCGATGCTTTCCACGAATTCATTCACGATCTGGGGAATTTTGTCGTAATCATCGATGGCAACCTCGAACTGGGCTACACGTTCATTTTCAAGGGCCAGGCTCGCCAATGCATCACCAATTTTCTGCATTCTGATTTGAGCCAATTCACTGCCTTTGACAAAATGACACTGATAATCATCCCCATGTTTACAGCCCAGCAGAAAAACGCCGTCCATGCCCTGGGCAAGGGCATCCTTGATCCAGATCACATTGACGGAACCCAGGCACCGTACCGGAATAAATCGAACGTCCGCGGAATAGCTGAGCCTGTTCAACCCGGCGATATCCAGTGCCGGGTAGGCATCATTTTCACAGACCAGGCCGATAATGCGCAAGGGCGGTTCAGTGTAGTCATCCTCGGACGGGACCCAAATGGATTTCACCATCGAACCGACACTGTCGATGTTGTAGTCGGCAAACCCGATAATCCGTTCCGGGCATGCCCCCATGCAGGTTCCGCATCGTCGGCACCGGGTCTGGTTGGGTTTTGGTGTTCCTTTCGCATCGTCATCCAGTGCTCCGAAGGGACATTCTTCCGTGCACCGTTTGCACTGCGTGCACCGCTGAAAAAAGAAATCCGGAAAAGTCATATCCCCGGACCTGGGATGTACCGAAACGCCGCGATTCGAAGACTCGATTGACTGGATGGCCTTTAGGGCGGCGCCCGTGGCATCATCCATGGATTCCTCTATGGTCATACTCCGGCGAATGGCACCGGCGGCATAAATGCCGGTCCGCTGTGTTTCATAGGGGAAACAGATGAAATTCGAGTCGACATACTTATTGAACAGGTCGATATCCCGAAACCCTGGGCCCTGACGATATGCCAGATTGACCACCGGATCATCTTTGGTGACCGGAACCATTCCGGCTGCAAGCACCACCAAATCGGCGTTCACCGCAATGTTTTCTCCCAGAAGCGTATTGTCGGCCTCAACCGTCAATCCGCCACCGTTTTTCGAAACCTTGGTCACCTGTCCCTTGGTCATGAAGATACCCGGGTCCTGCTGAAGGCTTTTATAAAAATTTTCCGTCAACCCCGGGGTGCGTACGTGCTGATAAAAGATATAGGCTTTGCCGTCACTGTAATCCTCACGAACGTATTTAGCCTGTTTCAGGGCGACAAGACTGGTAACGGCGCCGGCATATTCAAAATCGCCGTCGCTTTCATCCTTGCCCGGACTTTGAACGAAGACAACGGATTTGGCCTCCCTGCCGTCGGACGGCCTGATGATTTTACCTTTTGCCGCAATTTCTTCAAATTCATGATTCGTCACAACATCCGGCAATTCACCATATCCCAGGTGTGCGTAGGCATCCTTGTCCAGTACGGCCGGTCGCCATCCCGCAGCCAAAATAACGCCTCCGAACATCTCCCCATCGGGATCCAGGGTCAGAATATCTTTTTTGCCCTTATTGTACTCCATGAATTTTTCATGCAGCTTTTCCGCATCGAGCTCATTTCCGCTTTCATCCACTTTCATTTCATCGGGAAGCGGGTAAGGCACGTCGAATTCGATCTTTTCCCCGGGTTTTTTGAACGTCACGACGAATTCGCCCGGCTGACCGGCGATTCTTGCCACCACCGTTCCCGTCTTTACCGAAATGTTGGAATACGATTCCACCTCGCGGATCTTCGTTCCAACCATGGGGGGGATCAGATCTTCGTAGGGCTCCCGGTTTGGAAGCTGCTTTCTTATTTTTGCAGCATATCCGCCGAGAGAATCCTCTTTTTCTACAATAGTCACGTCATATCCCGCCCGGGCCGCATCGATGGCCGCCGACATGCCGGTAATTCCGCCGCCGATGACGAGAATTTTTCGGCTCAGGCTGTCCACTTTATAGGGTTCGGGCAGGTTCACCTTCTCGACCCTTGCCATGCCCATGCGAAGATAATCTTCGGCCAGCATTTGGATGCGGTCGAAATGTTCTCCGTCATCCTTTTGATCTTCTTCCAATGCCGGAAATTCGGAACGCGGGTGAGACCATACGACCTGCTCTCTCAAGTTCACCCGGTCGACAATGCAGCCGTCAAAGCGGAATGTGTCATAATTGACCCTGCGGGAGCATGCGGCAATCACCAACGTATTGGTGCCGTTTTCCTCGATATCCTTCTCGATCATTGAAACGCCGTCTTTGCTGCACAGAAATTCGTGGGTTTTGACGGGAACCCCTTTTTCCGAGGCAATACCGCTCAGAGCGTCAATATCCAGGACATCTCCGATGCCGCAACCTTTGCAGATATAAACACCGTATTTTTTACTCATGAATAACCTCCTACCTTCTCACCAGAGTTTGAATTGCCTTCAAGGCCATACCGGTGGCATTCTGGTTGGAAGACACCACATCGGCCGGTTTATAGGCGCATCCTGCCGCGAACATTCCGCCATTTTCGTAGTCGTTAATAATAAAGCCGTCCGCATTGTATTTCAGATCGGCGGGCAACTTGGCAACAGCGGTGGTCGGCTGCATGCCGGTGGCCAGCACCGCCATATCCACCGTCTGATGGATCTTTTCTCCGGTTACAGCATTTTCAGCAACGACGGTGATATTTTTCGTGGCCGGATCTTCTGCGATTTCCGCGACCTTGCCTTTTATCAGGAAGACATTTTCATCCTCTTTTACCATGTTATAGAATTTTTCATACCGCTGCCCGGGTGTCCTGATGTCGATATAGAAAATGTATATCTTGGCATCCGGATACCGTTCCCTGATGTAGGTGGCGTGTTTTAAAGAAGCCATGCAGCAGATGTAGGAGCAATAGGGAAGGTGGTTTTCGTCACGGGAGCCCGCACATTGAACGAAAGCGACACTTTCGGGCGCCTTGTCATCGGACGGGCGAACGATCTTTCCCTGGGTGGGCCCGTTTTTAGATGCAAGTCTTTCGATCATCATATTGGTAATGACATTGGAATATCGGCCGAATCCCAGATTGTCCAGTTTCGTCGCATCATACGGCTCCCAACCGGTGGCCCATACGATAGACCCGACATCCAAATCAATGGTTTTGGCTTTCATATCCAGGTCAACGGCATCATATTTACACGCATCCTTGCACCTTTGGGCATCCTCGGTGCCGATTATCTGAGGCGAGATAACATACCGTTGAGGAAAAGCCATTTCATGCGGCAGGTAGGCGGCCTTCCTTCGATTCATCGAAAAATTGTATTCATTTGGTATTTCCGTCTCGCATGCCTCCGCGCAGGCGCCGCAGCAAGTGCAATTCTCATTTACGTACCGTGGATTCAACCGAACGGTTGCTTTGTAATTTCCGGGCGTTCCTTCGACTTTTTCGACTTCGGCGAGGGTAAAGACCTTGATTCGGCGGTTATCCTTTATCCTTCTGTAGTTGATTTCCAGTCCGCAGGTGGGAGGGCATAACTTTGGAAAATATTGATTAAGTTGTGCGACTCTTCCGCCTAAGGATGGGCTTTTTTCGACCAGGAACACCTCGTACCCCACTTCGGCAGCTTCCAGGGCTGTAGTCAAGCCACTGATACCGCCACCGACAACCATAATAGTACCGCTTACCGGGGCTGTGTTGTCTACTGTCATGCTATCCCTCCATAAACAATTTTTGGGTGCTAAACGTTTTGTGATTTTCCGATGCTTTTCTTTGGGCGATACCCATTAATTTCAATTTTATCCAACTGCTTAAAGAATT
Organism: Desulfobacterales bacterium; assembly: GCA_046483495.1. Classification (GTDB taxonomy): domain Bacteria; phylum Desulfobacterota; class Desulfobacteria; order Desulfobacterales; family UBA5616; genus CAYLRU01. The sequence goes on along the minus strand of JAWODC010000049.1, from coordinate 128,503 downwards.
CATCACATCTAAAGGATGAATTCTTTAAGGAGTTGGACATTCGGATACATGTGGATATCGCCCAACACGGCTTATAGCACCATATTGCAGAATCAATCATCTCTTCCCAAAACGGCGCGTTCGGCAGAACCGAAATCCACCATTTTATCGGCAGACACCTATTAATAAAAACCTCCAGGTGTCCTGACAACACCTGGAGGTAAGGGGTTATGGGTTTAATCGACAACTGCGCCGATCCTGTTAGTCAGGAATGATCTGGATGTAATCTTTCTTGAATACATCCCATTTCTGTTCTTTGGGATCGTATTTCGAGTTGACGAATGCAAACCAGTTTTCATCATCCTGTCCCGGGTAATCCGCCTGATAGTAGAAACCCGGATAACGGGATTCTTTTCTGAACTGAATGTGCCGCAGGTGGGCTTCAACGGTCCAGATCCTGTGGTAGATTTCCCAGGCCCTCAGCAGTTCATGCAAATCACCGGCAGCCAATTTTTCACAATCTTCACGCATCGTCTGGAGAAGATCCATCACGATTTCAAGATTCTTGTTGGTGGTCATGTAGTATGTGGCGGTTCCCGCGCCATACTCATGGGTGGCTTTCATCAACCGGTACATCATGCCGTTGGGTTTGATGTAATTGGGGTTGATGTCGATCGCCGTGGTGTATTCGCAGTTGTCCAGGTAGGTTCGAACCGGTTTGTAAACCAAATCCACCAGTTCTTCCTTGGACTGGCTGATGGTCGGGGTGTAATCCGCGTTGTCAACTGCATAGCGGACCATCTGCTTTGCGGCCATTCGGCCTTCGGCGTGAGACCCGGAAGAGAATTTATGGCCCGAGCAGCCGACGCCGTCACCGGCGGTAAACAGCCCGTTGACCGTGGTCATCCGGTTGTAAACCTTTCCGTTGTCGGCCTTGATCTTATAAGCATCCGGCACCCAGGGAAGGTCCGGACCGGAAGTCCACAAACCGCAGCAGCCCGAATGGGATCCGAGCAGGTACGGTTCTGTCGGCATAATTTCGGAATTTTTCTTTTCCGGTTCGCAGTTCTGGGCGCACCAAAGGTTGGCCTGTCCGCAGGTCATGTCGAGGAAGTCTTCCCAAGCTTCGGATTCCAGATGCTTGAGCTCTTTCTTGTCCATGGTTTTGCCGAGTTCGGCCAGAGCGGTCACGGTATCCATCATGATCGGGCCGCGGCCCTCTTTCATTTCGAACAGCATCAGGTGGTTACGCAGACAGGTCGGGGTAATGGCCGCCGTTCCGTAGGGAGCATATCTTTCCAGTTCTTTTTTGGCGGCATCACTCGCGGCAAAATTTTCGCCCAAACCGTTCAGGGCCTTGGCCTTGAACAGGAGGAACCATGCGCCGACCGGGCCGTATCCGTCTTTGAAACGAGCCGGGGTGAAACGGTTTTCCATCATGGACAGTTCCGCTCCCACTTTCATACACATGGTATAGGTGGAGCCGGAGTTCCATACCGGATACCAGGCACGGCCCTTGCCTTCGCCGACCGAACGGGGCTGATAAATGTTGACCGCGCCGCCGCAGGCCACCAGCATGGTTTTGCACTTGATGATGAAGACTTTGTTTTCACGTACGGAAAAACCCACTGCGCCGGCGATCTGGTTTTCCTTATTGGCGTCCAAAAGGAGCTCTACAATGAAAACACGTTCGAGAACGTTGTCTTCGCCAATTGCCAGTTTAGCGGCTTCGGCAACGATCCTCTTGTAGGATTCACCATTGATCATGATCTGCCATTTGCCGGTTCTGACCGGAGCCGCGCCCCCTTTCAGGGTGCCCAGGCTCAGACCTTTTTTACCGTCGAGGTTTTTGCCTTCTTCGGTTTTCTTCCATACAGGCAGTCCCCATTCCTCGAACAGGTGAACGGAATCATCGACATGGCAGCCCAGGTCATAAATGAGGTCTTCACGAACGATGCCCATGAGGTCGTTTCGAACCATCCGGACATAATCTTCCGGAGCATTCTCACCGACATAGGTATTAATGGCGGAAAGTCCCTGGGCAACCGCGCCGCTTCTTTCCATGGCGGCTTTGTCGACCAGAAGAACAGATTGGCCTTCCTGCATCCATTTTTTCACTTCAAAGGCAGCTCCGCACGCAGCCATACCACCGCCGACGATCAGAATATCAACATCATGCTCTTCGACTTCCGGATCCCTTACGGCCTTTAATTCTCCCAAAGGTTTATTTGGTAATGCCATATTCTATCCTCCTTAAATATATTGCTTGTATATCCGTATTTGTGTTGCGTCAGAGAACTTCGCCTGTTTAAACGGTTTGCGGCGTCGACATTTCTTTTCCGTCCACTTCTTCCGTTGACAGTAACTGGGATTCCAGATCTTTGCCTTTCAGGTCCGGATAGGCATTGGCACCACCTTCAGGGGTAGTCCGGATCGGGAACTTGAACCGCTTTACAAGGCCGTTTCTGAACTTGCAGGTCCACATGACATCTTCTGTTCCCATCATCGGCATAATGCTGCTTCCAAGGGGCACAAAATCCGCGTAACCGCGAACTTCAATGGCCTGCGTCGGGCAGATTTTTACGCATGAAAAGCATTCCCAGCATTGATCCGGCTCCTGATTGTAAGCCTTCATTGCATTGGGGTCCAATACCATCAGGTCGTTGGGGCAAATGTACATACATGCGGTTTTGTCCCCGCCCTTGCAACCGTCACATTTTTCTTGAATTACAAAACTTGGCATTTATATCCCTCCTCATTTTGCTTTGTAAAAGTTTCTGTTAAAGATTTGCAGCATCTTAAAAGAATAATCAGTAAGTTTCCGGCACCTCCCTTCTTTATGTCGACCTTCTCAGCCCGACATTTTTTCCAATGTCCTGTATGTTTCTGTTTCTATAAATATATTTTGTGAAATCAATAAGATAGTCTTTTATAAAAATAAGATTATTTGAATATCATTCGGCATTTTACTTGTCAAGGATTTTTGCCGACGACCGATAAACAATAAGCAAATAATTACAGTATGCTATTCACAGCCCAAACAATATATGGACGCGGACGCCTATTTACCACCATATTTTGAAAATAACAAGCCGGTCGCATTTGGATCGAAAATCGCGATAACCCCATGGGGTTTGACAGGCGGGCCGCTTCCGACTAAAGTGCCGAGAGGCAAACCAAAAAAGCTGCCATTTAGAAAAACCGCATGATCACATTATGACCACATAAAGACTGGAAAGAAATTATGAATGACGTTATGCGTCCTTTATCGGCAAACGACCGCTTCATGTTTTCCTGCAGCCCGGACGTTTCGTGCTTTAACAACTGCTGCAGAGATCTCAACCAGTTTCTGACGCCGTACGACGTGCTGCGGATCAAAAGAGGGTTGAAGGTAACCTCCGACGAATTCTTGTCCACCTATTGCCTTCGGCACACCGGCCCCCGCTCCGGCCTGCCCGTCGTGACACTCAAACCGGCGGATACCGGTGAGGCGACATGCCCCTTTCTTACCGCCGAGGGGTGCCGCATATATGACAACCGCCCCTCTTCATGTCGTATGTACCCGCTGGTTCGCGCCGTCTCACGGTCCCGGCAAACCGGAGCGTTAACCGAGCGGTATATGGTATTGAAAGAACCGCACTGCCGGGGGTTCGACCAAGGTGATGTACAGACGATCGAAGAATGGATTTCTCATCAGGGATTAAACATTTACAATACCTTTAACGATCTGCTCATCGAAATCATCAGTTTTAAGAATCGATTGTCCGCCCGGCCTCTCGATCCGGACGCCGCCGAAATGTTTTACCAGGCTTGTTATGATCTCGATACTTTTCGAACCCGGGTGTTCGATGAATCGTTTTTGAATGGGTGGGAGCCCCATGCCGACGATTTTGAAAAGGCACGGATGAATGACGAATCCCTGCTGGGAATCGGACTTGAAGCGGTAAAACGAATCCTTTCGAAGCCAAGGAGTTGACATTTGTCAATTGGCGCTTAATTTGTGATTTCGGACAAAGGGCCATCCATGCAGCAGAATGGGTGGCGAACCGAAGCAATCGATGCAAACGACCCAAATTTTAAGGGAGAAAATAAACGATGGTAATTAAAACAAAAGACGATGTGCTCGAGGAAATGATGACACAGGAAAGGCCCCGATGCCCCCATTGTAATGAAGAGATGACCATTTGGGAGGTTCCGCCGATAAACTTCAGCGACGGGTTGGGATGGGGATCGCCGTACCTGTACCTGTGCTTTAATGACGAATGCCCCTTATATGTTCAGGGCTGGGATGATATGAAAGAAAATTATGCACACCATGCATCGTATCGGTGTTTCACGTATCCCGATCAGAAAAATTTTGAGTACATGCCCGTATTTTCCCCCATGGGGGCGAAGGGCCAGATCATCGACGATGAAGTCGTCCTTCAACAAGAAATGCTCAAAGAAGCCACAAAGAGGGGATTTTCAATTCTTGCGGAATGTTATACCAACAAGGATGACGTGACCATCGTAAGAATACTGCTCGATGCGGCCGAACCGGTGAGGGTTCGAGTGAAAGCCGCCGAGATGTTCGGCGATCTTTGTGGAACCGATGCAATCGAGCCGGTTAAGAGCGCACGCTTCGGCAATCCAATTCTGCAAGACAGCGTCGAAAACGCCATTAAGAAGATCCATGTCCGGCATTTTACCCGGGAGTGCCCTTTTTGCGCGGAAATCATCAAGAAAAGGGCCAAGATCTGCAAACACTGCAATTCGGATGTCTCCGGAGTGTAATCAACCTTACGTATCCACTTTCTAAATCCCGCCTGGACGAACAGGCGGGATTTTTTTGCTCGAAACTCTAAAATTCCAAAAAACGAAAACGCCGCTCCGGAGCAAGAGATGCCGTTTCTAAAAGATTTCCTCCTTCAGCAGACAGCAGGCGATTCGAAATTCCGGAGTGCCGTCCGGATGATAGGCGATATTTTCCGGTTGTATGAGTTTGTTCATTACGCATCCCTCCGGAATATCAAGCCCGAATAAGCGCGTTTCATTGATGCCGGCCGTTTTTTCCAGTCTGCCCCTCTTAAATTCGAATCCGTGCAGCGGGTAATCCTCGCAAAGAGGACATCGATACACCCTCCCGTTTGGAAATACGAAAAAGTTCGACGCCACCCGTCCCGCGCATTGAAACGGCTCATCCCGGCGCAAAAACACCTTGGGATAAATAACGCGTATACCCATGGCGGCGATCTTTTCCGCTGCAGGCGGAACTGTTTCGAGCCATTTTTCCCGGGAAACATGAAGGCCTTCGGTTCGGTTAAGGGCCGACTTTCCCCTAAGGCCGATTACCTGGATAAAAAACCGGCCGACTCCTGCATCAGCTAAAATCGGCCCCATTTGCGTCAACTCATGGATGTTACGTCGGCTGACGGTGTAGATCAGGCTGGTTTGGAATCCTCTTTCCGCCGCCTGTTTCATTCCGGCCATACAGGTGCCAAAGCAGCCTTTGCCCCGGATACGGTCGTTGGTCTTCTCGGTTGCACCATCCAGGCTGAAGCTGAAGCAATCCACGTCCTCCGGACTTACCTTGGAAAGAATGTCATGAAAAAGGTAGCCGTTGGTATCCAATGTAATCGTAGCATATCCCATTTGCCGGGCGATGGAAATAATGGTGGGAAGTTCCGGATGCAGGGTCGGCTCTCCACCCAGCAGCACGAGATTGGCGTCTTTGCGGCCTTCTTTCAAGATTGAAAGCCAATTTTCAATGACATTTAATGAGAGCTTGTTATCTCCGTGCTGCTTTGGGTTGATATAGCAGTGTTCGCATTTCAGGTTGCATTGCGTCAGGATGTGAAAAAACACGTTTACGGCATCAACTGAAAAGGAAACCGTTTTTTTAAGATGCATCAAAAATCTTTCCTTTTATAATACATAAAGACGATTCGATGGCTTCGGCCGGCGCCACACCGGCAATTCCACCAACCTATACGTTTTTCCCCGGTCAATGTCAATGCGGTCATCCGGTGTCTCCGGTGTCCCAGCGAACTATTTGACTTTGTTTTCGGGCTTGTATATGAGAGATTTCAAATAGGGTGACGTTTTCGAGTACTATCGCCGTATACCGCGATGCTTCGGATCGAAACCAAAAACCGGGCTCGCGTCCGGAACGCAAGGAATAAAAAGGACAATTAAAGGACTATTAATGGATACATCGAAAAAAAACGATAACGCCGCCGACATCATTCCCGTGCGGCTCGGCCTTGACAGTACGTTTAATTTCCATTGCCACAAAGGAGTGGACTGTTTCACGAAGTGCTGCAGGGGAATCAATATCATTCTAACGCCGTATGACATTCTTTTGCTGAAAAACCGCCTCGGGCTTTCATCCGAAGAATTTCTCGCCATATATACCGTTCCGAGAATCTGGGAAAAAACCGACCTGCCTGTGGTGACACTGAAGCTTCTGGATGACGAACGTCAATCATGCCCGTTTGTCAGGGAATCGGGATGCATTGTCTATGAAGACCGGCCGACCACCTGCCGATATTATCCCGTCGGCTCCGCATCTTTGAGCCATAAAGAAGGCGTGGAAGGCGGGGACTTCTATTTTTTTGTCAATGAACCTCACTGCCTTGGCTTCAATGAGCAAAAATCCTGGACGATTCGCGAGTGGCGAAAGGATCAGGGCGTCGACATCCATGATGACATCAATGCGCAGTGGACGGACCTGATTGTCAGAAAACGGTCGTTTCCGTCCACGATAACGCTGACGGATAAAGGAAAGGAACTCTTCTTTATGGTCAGCTATAACCTCGACAGGTTCAGACGCTTTGTTTTCGAAAGTGCGTTTCTTACGCGATTCAATGTCGATGAGAAAACCGCAATCACCATCAAATCCGATGAAGTCGCCCTGCTGAAATTCGGTTTAAAATGGCTCAAAGATATCTTGTTTCAAGACAGACATCTCGACGCGCAATAAAACGTAATGGAAATCACCGGGGCATATGCGTTTATCGGTACACCTGTTTAGGAGTCTTCTTTAGAAGATTTCGAGAAATTAAGGATTACCACCCTTCAATGAGGCCTGCTCCGGTTTGGGGAAAATGAATGCACCTTCAAAATAAAGTGGCATTGATAACCGGTGCCGTCAAGGGTATCGGCAAAGGCATCGGCCTCGCCCTTGCCGAACAGGGGGTCAAAGTTGCATTGACCTATTTTGATTGGGAGGAAAGCCTTCCGGAGATGAAGGCCGATTTCGCGCATACCGACCATTTGATCCTGAAAGCCGATCTCCTGGATACGGAGAAAATTCCGGGGCTCATTCAATCCGTTGTCGAAAATTTCGGGCGGCTGGACATTCTCGTCAACAATATCGAACGGGGCGGATGGCCCGTCGTCCACGGACCTTATACGAAAGACCAGTGGGACTTGGAGATGGAAACCACGCTCAGAGCCAAGCGCTGGCTGTTCGATGCGGCCCTGCCTCATTTAAAATCAACAGGGGACGGAGCGGTCATCAACATCTCATCGATCGCGGGGATTGTCGGAAGAGCCGGTCCCGCCGGCGCCATATTCAATGACGGGTACGCCGCCGCCAATCGCGGGATTTCCCTTTTGACGGAGACATGGGCCAGGATGGGAGCGCCGGAGGTGCGGGTCAACGAACTGATGCTGGGGATCGTAGAGACCCGTCACGGTAAAGGAACCCGGGGATGGGGCCTGCTTTCGGACGAGCAAAAAAGGGCCGTCCGCAATCACACCCTCTTGGGCAGATCCGGCTCTATTTCGGACGTTGTCGATGCGTTTCTTTTTCTGATAAAAGATGCGCCGTTTATGACCGGAAGCGTTCTACGGCTCGACGGAGGTTATGTGCTGGGCGGAGAAAAGATAGGCCCTATGCCGAAAGGAGTTCTTTCAATCGAATGACCTCGTTTCCGGACATCAGCGAAATTTCTGTTTCAGCCTGATCCGCGTCGATCGGATTCCCCATGTGTAAAACGTGATCCATTCAAATCCGAACCGCATCAGCTCCGTATCACTGCCGGCCCTTATTTTTTTCAAGGTATTTTGATCAACCCGGTAACGCTTCAAAAACGTGCTGTTGAATACAAATTCACGGAACAGGTCCACGTTGTATGCCGCCATAAAGGCCATTTTCGCCTTTGGATGATCCATTCCGCGACCCTCCCAGGGATCGGACGAAAACAACCGCTTGATTTTCGCCCACTCCACCATCATTTTGCGGTAAATTTCGGCTTCCTGATCCCTGATCCAGGCTTCCGGCGTCCAGAAAACCTCCTCATTCGGGCCCCGGCAAAATTCAGGCGGCCTCAAGAAGTAAAAAAAACAAGGATCATCGGTTCGTTCGTGAAAATAAACACCCTGCTCGAGGGGAAAGGTCCGGCAGGCATCGGGACGGTCCGAATACACCGAACATCCCGAGGGGGTGAGAAACGGGCACGGTTTATCGTCGTTCTCGGCCATCTTGAGCAGAACATCCGGAAAGTAACTCGAGGGCCGCAAAACCACATGTATATAATCATTGATAAACCGGTCCGACGAAATGCCCAGTCTTTTTTTCAACCTCAACACATCATACGGATACAACATGAGGTTGAGATTTCGGCAGCACCGGTTAAAGCAGGAAATGTCCGGATGACACCTGAACGAAAAGGTTTCATCCGCCTGAATCCGCCTTCCCGGCAAACGATCCATGTCCTTTAAATCCATCAGTTTCATAAGCGATTGCTTCCTATCGTAATCAGCATAGCTGAAATATCCATTTTAAACTTGCCGTACAAACCCGCGGAGCGCCGCAGATCATTTTCCACCTGCGCCATTTGCCGGTAAAACGGCGTGCGGTCAAACGGAGCATACGCCCTGTCGCCGCATTGCCGGTAAAACGCGTCGCATCCCGGGGCATAGGAAACGGGCCGCCCCGGTCGGCACAGTTCATGGGGAAGGCCGTGAAGGCGGCAAATCATAGGGCGGTGGGAATAAATCAAGCACAAACCGTCCCGATTCAGTGGACACATTATTCTGACCGCAGTGTGATCCGATTCCGTTCGCTTGCGTTTACAGGCGATTGCCTTTTGTAGGATACGGCTTTGCAGATCCGGATCCAGGGAAAAAAATCCTTCCAGCAGGTAGACATATTCCATATGGGTGTGGTGGTAAAAAAGGGTTTCGCAGCAGCTTTCAGCGCATCCCCCGCATGTGAATCCATACACATTTGCAACGGCATGGTAACGGTCGTCCATTTCCGTATAAATCCGCTCCAAGCGGCCTCTGAACTCCGAAAAAATCGCCTTCAGCGACTCATAATGCTCTTTTCCCTCGATCTCCGTCATACCTTTATCTATCTTTTCGTTTATCGCCTAAAGGCTCAGGATATCGCTTTACCTCGATATAAAAGCCGAAAGTTTCGTTCATGACCACCTCATGTCTAAAACACATGTCTAAAACAATTGAGAGGGGAAAAAAATCGTTTTGTAAAGGGTCATCGCATACCGGTCCGTCATGCTGGCGATAAGGTCGCATACCGTGCGTTCCCTGGACCGATTTCGGTTCCGGCATTCGGAAATTCCCATTTTAGACAACTCGGACATCAGTACCTCATCATTTTCCAAAAGGTAACCATAGAGTTCGATAATGATTTTTTTGGCTTTGATGAATTCGCCATGGACTTGCGAAGAGCGATAAACATTATCATATAAAAACTCCCTGAGTACGATCATGGAACCGAAAACCTCATCGCTCATGGTCAGTATGAGCTCCCCTTCGACCTCACGGCTCGAGGAAATCAAATCCTTTATCATGGTTGCGGCGCGCTGGGAGTGCGTTTTGCCGATATTTTCCAAGCACACGCGCGGTATCTGATCGGCGTGTATGACCCCGCTTCTCACGGCGTCGTCCAGGTCATGGTTCAAATAGGCCATAATATCGGCGATTCGGACCACGCGACCTTCACTGGTGCAGGGCAGTTCGTTTTTCCTGTCCGGCAGAATTTTTCCTTGACCCTTGGAATGTTTCAATATCCCGTCCCGCACCTCGTAGGTGAGATTCAGGCCTCTCCCATCCCTTTCAAGCACATCCACCACCCGAAGGCTTTGTTTGTTGTGAGAAAAATGTCTGGAATACACTTCCTTCAATGCGGTCTCGCCCCCGTGCCCGAAAGGTGTGTGACCCAAATCATGGCCTAAGGCGATGGCTTCGGTCAGATCTTCATTCAAGCGCATGGCACGCGCAATCACCCTTGAAATGCGAACGACTTCCAGGGTGTGGGTTAACCGGGTCCGGTATTCATCCGCCAACGGCGACAGAAACACCTGCGTCTTGTGCTTCAATCGTCTAAAGGCATTGGAATAGACGATACGGTCTTTATCCCGCTGAAATTGGGTCCTGATCGAGCACGATGCTTCAGGTTTTCGTCGGCCCCGCGATTCCGAACTGAGGCACCCGTGCCTGGAGAGATAAGACCTTTCTCTTTTTTCAAAATCTTCCCGTATGGTCATGATTCCAAAAACACCTTTTTTCAAACAATCGAACCAATCCTTTTTTCCCGGTCTCTCTATGATACCGGCTTATGTTCGAACCCCGTTTCGTATCCCCGATTGCAGCACGTGTCATTTTCTCGATCCGAGGTTGACCCTGATGCGCCTTTTAACACCCTTGTACTCCATGTGCGATAGAACCTGTTTATCCATACATACTTAATTTTAATTGTAAAGCACTATTTCATGCTTTACTTTCAACAACAGGTTATATATTTTTGCCTGGTATCAAGCAGACATCATTGATAACGAACCAATATGAGCGCACACCATCTAATTATCGGGGAAACGGTCGATTTTATCACCGGAGAGGTGATTCAGAACACCCATGATGAACAATATCGCCAAAAGTTGGCCGAATTCCTTGTCGAAACCTGCGGATATCGCAGGTCGGATCTAACGCGGCGATTGCCGGTCATCGCCAAAGCCGGTGATAAAAGGGCGACGGTTATTCTGGATTTCGCCGTCCGCCTGTCGGACAGGTACCTGATGACCCTCCAATACGGACCCGGATCGTTGGTTACCCGCCATCGATCCGGGCTGGCCTTGTCCAGGATTTTGGCCGGCCATTACATTCCGTTGGTCGTAGTTACCAATGGTGAGGATGCCGATATTCTTGACGGCCGAACCGGTGCCGTTATCGGCTCGGGGCTGGACGGCATCCCCTCTCGATCCCGCTTGACGGCTTTGGCCGAAACCGCCGATTTTCGAAAGGTGCCGGACAAGCAGCTTGAATTGGAATCCCGCATTCTATATGCATTTCTCATCGATGACAGTTGTCCGTGCGATGACATAGAAGGGATTTCCGCCTGTCGACCGATTTCCCCGGGTGAATAGACGCATGGATTACGAATACTACATGAAGCAGGCGCTTCGTCTCGCCGAAAAGGCGCTGGCGGCCAAAGAATTTCCCGTGGGGTGCGTGCTGGTTTACGAGGACAGGATCATCGCGGAAGGATTTCGCCGCCATTCGACGGGCAGGTTTTCAAATGAAATCGATCACGCGGAAATCACTGCGTTGAGGAAATTATCAGGATCATTGCAGGATATGGATGCAAGCCGTATCACGGTTTTTTCGACAATGGAACCCTGCCTGATGTGCTTCGGATGCATTTTGATCAACGGCATCGGCAAAATCGTCTACGGTTATGAAGATGCCATGGGGGGTGCCACTTCGTGTGACTTGTCGGCTTTGGGTTCGTTATACCGGGACCGGAGCATCACGATTGTTCCGAATATCTTGAGAGAAGAAAGCCTGGACCTGTTCAAACGTTTTTTCCGCGAACCCGAGAACTCGTATTGGAAAGAAAGTCTTTTAGCGCGCTATACACTGAACCAGTAATCCCTTTATCGTTCGCGAATTTTTACGGCGGCCTCGGCATACCAATGGGATATCGTGTAATTTTAGGCAAATGGTTTCTTTCGAGAACCTTTATCGACTGATCGTTTTAGGGGGGATTTTTCTTGATTTTTTTCTTGCATTCCATAATATTGTCTTATATTTAACCAAAGCGACGAAATTCTTGACCAGCATCGGATCGCGCCGCTTGGAAAGAGTTTGTTCGATGATGAAGTCTAAACCAGGAGGTGAAGCATAGTTCAAAAGCGTACAATCCGGCCGAGCAAAGTAGACAAAGTAAATGTTAACAGGGAAATCAGAGCAAAAGAGGTCAGGGTCATCGGACCTGACGGCGGTCAGGTCGGCATTATTCCGACTTACAAAGCGCTTGCCGTAGCGGGAGACCATGGTCTTGACCTAGTGGAAGTATCACCCAATGCGACCCCACCGGTCTGCAAAATAATGGATTACGGCCGGTATAAGTATGAGCAGACCAAGAAAAAACAGGAAGCCAAGAAGAAGCAAAGCACCTTTCAGGTCAAGGAAATAAAGGTGCGGCCGAAAACCGGCGAGCACGATCTGAATACGAAAATCGGTCATATTAAAAAATTCATTGATAAAAAGGATAAGGTAAAAGTTACCGTCATGTTCAGAGGGCGTGAAATAACGCTTGCTGAGATGGGCGTCGATATACTCCAAAAAATCGCGGAAGAAACCCAGGATGTCGCCATTGTCGAACAGCAGCCTAAAATGGAAGGCAGGACGATGGCCATGATACTGTCGCCGAAACCTTGACAGGGATTCCTTCTTAATAAGTGCCCGTCCGGAAATGGCTGATTCACCCCCGGATAGGCCCTGACAAATGTATGCTTTCGACGGATCTTGAATCCGTCGTTGAATTTTTTCCGGTAGAGATGGCGTGAGCCGGGACGGCGATTTTGCTCGCGCCATCTATTTTTATTAAAGGAGAGAAAGCAATGCCGAAGATAAAAACAAATCGTGCAGCGGCGAAACGGTTTAAAAAAACCGGCAGCGGAAAATTCGTTTTTTCAAAAGCGAACGCCAATCACATCTTGACAAAAAAATCAACGAAACGTAAACGTTCGCTTCGCCAAAGCCAAATCAGCAAAAAAGTGGATATGAAAGAGATAAAACGCCTTCTACCCAACGAATAGACGGCGGCTTCAGTTTAAGGAGATGGAATATGAGAGTCAAACGAGGATTTAAGGCCAGGAAACGACGGCAAAAGATTTTGAGACTGGCCAAGGGATTCCGTGGAGGCAGAAGCAAGCTTTTCCGCACCGCGGCGGATGCCGTGGACAAGGCGCTGATGTATTCGTACCGGGATCGTAAAGTCAGAAAACGAGAATTCAGGAGCCTCTGGATTGCTCGGATAAACGCTGCTGCCAGAATGAATAATCTGACATACAGCAAACTCATACACGGGTTGAAGCTGGCCGATGTATCGTTGGATCGAAAAGTGCTCGCGGAACTCGCCGTGTCGGATCCTAAGGGCTTTTCCCGGATTGCCGAACTGGCCTCGCAGCAGATGTAGTCGCCTCCCCCCTTAACAACTTATCCGATGGTTTGTACCGCAGATGCGCAGCGGGAAACTGCTGATTTGCGCAGCGGCGATGCCGTTGCCGCGGCAATACAAGGGGGGCGCCTTTCCCGCCATTGCAGCGGCAAACATGTTGGATTTGGATATTGAGACAGGAAATTGGATACTGCGATAGAACACATATACAGCGATGCCGAAAAAGAGCTCGAATCGGTATCGGATCTGAGCGGCCTGAACGATCTCACTGTCAAATACCTGGGACGAAAAGGTCTCGTGTCCCGGTATTTGAGAAATATTTCCACTCTTCCGCCGGAACGTCGTCCTCAAGCAGGAAAAGAAGCAAATCGGATCAAAAAAATCCTGGAAGACCGGTTCGAAAAAGTTCGGGCCGGGCTTGAACAACAGGCTTTTGAACAGGATGCCGGCATCGATGTGTCCCTGCCGGGAAGACCGGTAGGCAGTGGCGCTATACATCCTGTAACCCAAACGACCTGGGATATCTGCGGGATCTTTACGAAACTGGGGTTCGAAATCGCTGAGGGGCCTGAGATCGAAAAAGATTGGTATAACTTCGAAGCGTTGAATTTTCCCAAGGATCACCCCGCCCGCGATATGCAGGACACCTTTTTCGTATCCGAAGATGTCGTTCTGCGAACCCATACATCGCCCATGCAGATACGGGTCATGGAGAAACATTCTCCGCCGCTGCGCATCATATCACCCGGCAAAGTATATCGTTGTGATTCGGACTTAACCCACACACCGATGTTCCATCAGGTGGAAGGGCTTTTGGTGGATGAAACCTCGTCTTTCGGCGATCTCAAAGGAATTCTCACTGCGTTTGTCCACCAGATGTTCGATGAGTCGATCGGCCTGCGATTCAGACCCAGCTTTTTTCCGTTTACAGAACCCAGTGCGGAAGTCGATATCGTCTGTGTTATCTGCCGTGGGCATGGATGCCGTGTATGCTCCCAATCCGGTTGGCTCGAAGTCCTTGGATCGGGCATGGTGCATCCGGCTGTTTTTGAAAATGTCGGATATGACCCCGACCGCTACCGGGGATTCGCCTTCGGAATGGGGGTGGAACGCATCGCGATGCTGAAGTACCGGATCGATGATATCCGAAAATTCTTCGAAAATGATATTCGGTTTTTAAGGCATTTCTAAAATGAAAGTTAGCGTTAGTTGGCTCAATGATTACGTCCCGATTGAAATGGACATCCCACGGTTGGTGGATGCCCTTACCATGGTCGGCCTTGAAGTAGACATTGTTGCGGATAGATATGATTATCTGCAGTCGGTGGTCGTCGGATTTATCATCCACATAACCGCTCATCCGAATGCCGATCATTTGAAAATTTGTGAAGTGGACATCGGCGACCGCTTGATTCAGGTGGTATGCGGCGCCCCCAATGCCGAAAAAAACCGTTATGTCGCCACAGCGCTTCCCGGAAGTGAGTTGCCCCACGGCCAAATCATTGAAAAAAGCGACGTCCGGGGCCAAATGTCAGAAGGAATGCTCTGCAGCGAGGCAGAGCTCGGATTGGGACCGGATCGATCCGGTGTTCTGGTCTTGGATACCGGTTACAATCCGGGCACTCCCCTTGCCGGGGCGCTGAACCTTTCCGATTCGGTTCTGGACATCGATTTGACCCCCAATCGGCCCGATTGCTTAAGCCTCCTCGGTGTTGCCCGAGAAATCGCCGCCATCCAGGGGGGGCGGGTTCGATATCCGAACTTCGAATCCCCTGGTCGGGAAGGCAGCCGCATTCATCAATTAACATCGGTAACGATCGAATCCCCGGAAGACTGCCCGAGGTATGTCGCACGTCTGATCGAAGGCGTTTCCGTGGCCCCATCCCCTTTCTGGCTCCAGGACCGGCTTCTTTCCGTGGGAACGAGGCCGATCAACAACATCGTCGACATCACGAATTTTGTTATGCTGGAAACCGGCCAACCGCTGCATGCCTTTGATTACGACCGACTGGCGGAAAACCGTATCGTTGTGCGCCGCGCTCATCAGGGTGAACCCTTTACGACGCTCGACGAAAAAGAGCATCGTCTTTCAGACCGAATGCTGATGATTTGTGACGGCCGAAAACCGGTCGCCGTGGCAGGCGTCATGGGCGGGCTCAATTCGGAAATCACCGGCACCACCCGGCGGGTCCTGATTGAAAGCGCCTACTTTTCACCGGTAAGCATTCGGAAAACATCCAAGGCGTTGGGGCTGTATACCGACGCCAGCCACCGGTTCGAAAGGGGTGTGGATCCGGAAGGAACGGTAAATGCGGCAAACCGGGCGGCCTCTTTGATGGTGGACATCACCCGCGGACAAATGGTCGAGGGGCTCATCGATGAACATCCGCTAACCATAAAGCCGGCAACCCTTGCTCTGAGCGCTCGGGAAACAAATGACACTCTGGGAACCGAAATCGACCCCGAAACGGTCCGCCGCCTGCTGAAATCCATAGAATTCGAAGTATCAATGGTCGATGACGACCAAATGAAGGTGCGGCCGCCGTCATTCAGAGTCGATGTAATACGGCCGGTTGACTTGACAGAGGAAGTCGCCCGCCTGTATGGATATCAAAAGATCCCCACCACATTTCCCGGAAGTACACCGCAACAGAAACTGCATTCTCCGGAATTGGATCTAAGAAAAAGAATCAAGCTCCTGATGAAGGGGTTTGGATTTACCGAAGCCGTCAATTACAGTTTCATGGACCAAAATGCCGTGACATCGTTGAGGATACCCGAAGGTGATTTCCGGAGAAGATCGGTCGCCATCCTAAATCCGCTGACGGAGGAGCAAACGCATATGCGGACCCAGCTTCTCTATGGCCTATTGCAGACCACACATCGAAACCTGGCAAGGCGCGAAAGCAATCTGAAGCTGTTTGAGGTCGGAAAGGCATTCATTGAAGACGGCAATGATAATCTGCCTGAAGAGATCGAAATGCTTGCCGGTTTGTGGACCGGCGTCCGGACGGAACAAACCTGGCATCAGACGACACCCCCTTCATGCGATTATTATGACATTAAAGGCGTTGTCGAGGGACTGTTTACGGCCTTGAAAATCGAACATTACCGGTTTACCCGAATGCCGCCGGACGCTTGCTGCTATACCCGGCCGGGATATACCGCCAAAATCGACGTGAAAACGGATGAGGTCGGGCGGGTCGGGGAACTTCATCCCGAGGTGGTTGACCATTATGACTTAAAACAGACGGCATATATCTTTGAAATTAACCTGGGTGCCCTTTTATTGCACATTCCCGGTGCGGTTTTTTCCCGTGCATTGCCGAAATACCCGGCGGTTGCTCGAGATGTCACCCTGATCGTCGATAAGAATATAGAATCCGAAAACATTTTGGAAACCGTCAGGCGGATGGACGAGAAACTTGTTGAAAATGTTCATTTATTTGATATATTCGAGGGCCGGAAGTTACCGGAAGGCAAAAAAAGCATATCATTTAGGATAACCTATAGGTCACCGGAGCGAACCCTGTCGGATGATGAAGTCAACGTGCTCCACACATCAATAGCCGACACTATCATCCGCAGGTTCAACGCCGCCCTTCCAGCATGACCGGCAATAAAGACTTGCGGCGTTCAAGCCCGCGAGGCAATCGGGTGTAAATGGAAGGTTACATGGATGATTCATTGAATCTGTCGGACAAGTTATACTTTAGAGTCGGTGAAGTGAGTGAAATCACGGATATTCCCGCCTATGTTCTGCGATTCTGGGAAACCGAGTTCAAAAAAATAAATCCGAAGCGCACATCCTCCGGACAGCGCCTCTACCGCCGAAAAGATGTGGAACTCATTCTTGAAATAAAGCACCTGCTGTACGAAAAGAAATTCACGATACCGGGGGCCAGACAACATCTTAACAACACCCACAAAAAAAAACCCGGTGTAAAATCGGAATCCTGTTCCCGTCTGCTCGATGAAATTCGCCTAGAGCTGGAATCGATGCGCAAAATCCTCGAGTAAATCACCTGGAAACGCTCCCGCCCCGCGAATGGCCGGCATGAAAAATATTTTTACAAATTCACCGTAAACCTGCATAAAAGTGAATGAAAGTTATTGACATTCGTACTTTTTTAGCTTAATCATTTGCCCGGAAGCGGGCATAGCTCAGTTGGTAGAGTACAAGCTTCCCAAGCTTGGTGTCGCGAGTTCGAATCTCGTTGCCCGCTCCAGAATTTGTTTTTACCGTTTTCGCTTAAAAACGTTATTTAGGATATAAGATTTTCATCATGATCGTAGATGGGAGATTTTTCTTATGTTAAGTTTCTAAACAGATACATTCTATCTGCTTCAAAGAAGATCTTACTAAATGACAGGAAACGGGCCGTGGCCCGTTTTTTATTTTTATTGCACAACTTATGAAAAAGAAAAAGAACATCCGTAAACATGAAACGGAAGTGAAACCGGCGCCCGGTTTCGGGAAAGAAACGATAAATCGAATAACGGATCTGGCACAGACGTTATGCGAATCAGAGGAGATGGAACTCGTGCATGTGGAGTACCAAAATGAGCCGGGGGGCAGAATTCTAAGGGTTTTTATCGATAAGCCCGGCGGGGTCGGCCTGAATGACTGTGTTCACATCAGTCGTCAACTCGGAGATTTGTTGGACGTTTATATCGAAAGCGACATACCGTATCATCTTGAAGTCTCGTCACCCGGACTTGAACGGCCCCTGGGAAAAAAAGACGATTTTAATCGATTCAAGGGGAATTCGGCTAAAATAAGAACCCGACATGCCGTGGATGGAAGAAAGAATTTCACGGGGACACTTTTGGGAATAACCGAAGGGGCTGTCAAGCTGGAAAAAAACGACGGAATTGTCGCCATTCCGTATGAGGAAATCCTTAAAGCGCGACTCGTCAATCATAATGGAGAATAGGAATGCTAATAACAGATATCAAACGTGTTATTGAGCAGGTCAGCAAAGATAAAGGCATCGACCGAAATATTCTGATTCGAGCTCTAGAGGAGGCGCTTAAGTCGGCTGCAAGGAAAAAATTCGGCAGCAGGATCGATATCGAAGTGCAATTTAATGAAGAAGCCGGGGAATTCGAGGTGTTTCAGTTCAAGGAGGTGGTTGAAGAAATCACCGACCCCGATACTCAGATGACGCCGGAACAAGGCTATGAACTCGACCCGGAATGTGAAGTGGGCGACAGCCTGGGCACGAAAATGGATACCACCACCTTCGGCAGAATTGCGGCCCAATCGGCAAAACAGGTTATCATTCAAAAAATGAAAGATGCTGAACGGGATACGATATACGCCGGGTACATCGATCGAAAAGGTGAAATTATCAACGGTATCGTACAGCGATTCGACCGGCGGGATATTATCGTCAATCTGGGGCAGACCGAAGCCGTTCTTCCGTACAAGGAGCAGGTGCCCAAAGAGAATTATCGGCGTGGAGACCGGATACGTGCGTATATTCTGGATGTAATGTACGAATCCCGCGGTCCCCAGATTCTTCTGTCGAGAACGCACCCGAATTTTTTGGTCAACCTTTTCAAAACGGAAGTCCCCGAAATTTCGGAAGGCATCGTCAAAATCATGGGTGCCGCCCGCGAGCCCGGCATTCGAGCGAAAATCGCCGTTACCACCAGTGATGCAGATATCGATCCGGTGGGTGCCTGCGTGGGAATGAAAGGAAGCCGGGTTCAGAATGTGGTGCAGGAACTTCGTGGAGAAAAAATCGACATCATTCCCTGGCACGTCGATCCGGCAAAATTTGTCTGCAATGCATTAGCGCCTGCTGAAATAAGGCGGGTGATTATCGATGAAGATAACCGCTCCATGGAAGTGATTGTGCCCGATGATTCACTCTCTATAGCTATCGGTAAAAAGGGGCAAAATGTCCGGCTTGCGTCAAAATTAACGGAGTGGAATTTGGATGTCATCAGCGAAGATCAATACAAGCAAACCATGCTCGAGGGGTATGACTCCCTGAAGAAATTGCCGGAAGTCGATACGGCTCTTGCCGACCAACTGTGTGAAAAGGGCTTTATTTCAGCCGAGGAATTGAGTCAGGCGGGGGTCGAAGATTTGATTCAGATAGACGGCATCGATGAGAATAAAGCGAAAACACTCATTGAAAGTGCCGGAGATTATATCTTCGGCCGCGAGGAATCGGCGGCGGCGGAGGATGAGGTAAATGAAAACGATGATTCTGTAGACCCGGAAAAGCCGAAAGACCCGGATCCCGAATTATGGAAGAGCAATACGGACAACGATACGGTGTCCGATGAATAAGCAAAATCAGCAAACGAAAACATTTGGGGGTATGAATGGCAAAAATCAGAGTATATGAACTTGCCAGAGACCTAAACATGACCAATAAGGAACTGATCGACAAATTGACCGGTTTCGGATTTTCCGTCGGAAACCACATGAGTTCTCTTGAAGAAGATACCGTAACTGAGTTCAAGAGCAAACTTCTTCAAAAACCCGCAAAAGCGGTTGAAGAAACACGTGTGAAGCCGACGGTGATTCGAAGGCGGAAAAAGGTCAAACAGGAACCCGCACCCCCTGCACCCCAACCGGCTGAGGTTTCGGCCGCTGAACAAGAAGTTCCCGTTGAAACGGAACCCGCCCCCGCTCCACAACCTGCTGAAGCCGCTGAAAAACCGGGGACGGCCCCGGCTGAGCCCGCTGTAACCGATCTCGAAACCCGGGAAAAACAACCGACTCCCACAATCCAAAAACCCAGGCCTCCGCTCGAAAAGCAGCCGGAGGTCATCGAACCGGAACCCGAAAGAACGGAAGAAACGGCTCTACGCACCGAAGCGCCGGCTGAACCCGGTACCGCGGAGCATGCTGCAGCGCCGGAAAAGGCCGGGCCCGTTGAAAAGGGTGAGGAACCTGCGGCGGCACCTGGTGAAAAAATAACGAAACGAAAAAAGCCGGAAGGCAAAAAACGGCGGGCAAAAAAGGACATGCCGGCTAAAATTATTAAAATGGGTCCATTGCCTTTGCAGGTCGAACAACCCGAACCTCTCATCGAGGTGCCGCCGCAAGATAAACAGAAAGAACCTGCGGCCTCGCAAAAGGTTACATCTATCGAGCTTGCCCAAAAAGAAACGGAAGAAGAGAAGGCGGCAAAAGAAAAGAAAAAGAAAAAAGGCCGTGCCAAACGACCGGAGGCACCCGTCGAAGCGGAGACTGCTCCAAAAAAGAAAATTGCTTTTCGAAAAAAGGCAATCGTCGAAGGGGATGAACTCTATTCATTTGAAGATCGAACCCGGAAACTTCGAAAAGGAGAAAAAGGCAAAAGAGCCGCAAAGGGCCATAAGCCCCAACTCACCACGCCCAAAGCCATTAAGCGCCGGATAAAAATCGATGAAACGATTGTTTTGTCCGATTTGGCCAAACGAATGGGAATCAAGGCAAGCGAAATTATTAAAAAATTGATGGGCATGGGGGTGATGACAACGGTGAACCAGCCGATAGAATTCGACACGGCGGCGCTGGTTGCGGCCGAGTTCGATTATGAAGTCGAAAAAGCCTCTTTCGAAGAAGAATCCATTATCAGGATCGAATCCGATGATCCCGAAAAATTGGTTTCCCGACCGCCGGTGGTTACGGTTATGGGCCATGTTGACCACGGTAAAACATCTCTTCTGGATGTCATCCGAAAAACCAGTGTTACCGAACAGGAAGCCGGCGGAATTACCCAACATATCGGTGCATACCATGTAACAACTGAAAGGGGCCGGCTTGTTTTTCTCGACACTCCAGGCCATGAAGCCTTCACGGCCATGCGAAGCCGGGGGGCCAGTGTGACGGACATCGTTATACTGGTGGTTGCCGCAGATGACGGTGTTATGCCCCAGACGTTGGAGGCGATCAACCATTCAAAAGCGGCCGATGTTCCCATTATTGTGGCCGTCAATAAAATTGACAAGTCCAATGCCGATCCCGACCGTGTTCTGCGGGGGCTTTCCGAGTCCGGTTTAACGCCCGAAGACTGGGGCGGAGACACTATTTTTGTCCGAGTGTCCGCAAAAACCGGTGAAGGAATCGATGATCTTCTGGAAATGGTGCTGCTTCAGGCTGAACTTATGGAGCTTAAAGCAAATCCGGACAAGCTGGCATCCGGTCACGTGGTCGAAGCAAAACTTGACTCCGGAAGGGGAGCGGTGGCCACGGTACTGGTTCAAGATGGAACGCTGCATTCCGGTGATCCGGTCGTATGCGGGATGCATTACGGCAAAATTCGTGCCCTGGTCGATGATCGGGGAAACCAGGTAAAGACGGCGGGCCCCTCCATGCCCGTTGAAATTATCGGTCTTACCGGTGTTCCGAACGCCGGCGATGAATTCGTTGCTCTTGCCGACGAAAAAAACGCCAAGCAGGTCAGCAGTTACAGAATCCAGAAGCAAAGATCCAGGGAACTCTCCAAGACAAACCGCCTAAGCCTGGAGAATCTTTTCGAGCAAATGCAGGAGGGTGAGGTTCAGGACCTGAACATCATACTGAAGGCGGATGTTCACGGCTCCATCGAAGCGCTCAAGGATTCGCTGGTTAAGTTATCCAACGAGGAGGTTAAGATCAATATCGTCCATTCGGCCACGGGCGCTATCGCCGAATCGGATGTTTCACTGGCAGCGGTGTCCGATGCCATTATCATCGGTTTCAATGTGCGCCCTAACGCAAAGGTGCAGGCCCTGGCCGCAGAAGAAAATGTGGATATTCGCTTTTATGACATTATCTATAATGTGATCAAGGATGTTCAGGATGCCATTGTCGGCATGATGGCATCCACCTTTGAAGAGAGGATACTGGGCACTGCTGAGGTCAGGGAAGTATTCCATGTGCCTAAAGTCGGGGCGGTAGCCGGCAGTTACGTCACCAACGGAAAAATGCAACGAGGCCAGAAGGCTCGACTGATCCGGGAGGGCATCGTTCTATACGACGGTAGAATCGGATCGTTGAGACGATTCAAAGATGATGTCAGGGAAGTCCAAAGCGGTTTCGAGTGCGGTATCGGCATCGAAAAATACAATGATATCAAAGTCGGCGATATCATCGAATGTTATTATATGGAAGAAATAAAACCGGAGTTATAATCCACCATGGTTGTCGGGACGGGAAAGATCGTTTATCGACTGCATGACTGCCGATCATTGAAAGTCAAGCGCGGCATCGTAAAATCGATCATCAGCAAGATCCAGAAAAATTTCAACGCTTCTGTTGCCGAAGTGGGATCCAATGACAGTCACCAAAGGGCTGAAATAGCATTCGCGCTCGTCGGCAACAATGTCAATCTGATCAACTCGAAAATCGACCGAATATTTAACCTGGCCGACAGCATCGGCCTGGCTGAGTTGATCGATACGGAAATGGAAATTATTCGTTTATGACCTTATTCTCACGAGCCGACAGAGTCAGCGGCCGTATAAAAAAAGAGTTGACGGAAACCTTACAAAAAGATGTCAGCGACCCGAGACTCGATATGGTGACGATTACCAGCGTTAATATGACCAATGATTTAAGAATAGCCAGAATTTACTTCACAATGGCGGCAAGCCAAAAAATGCCCAAAGAGGCGGAGGCCGGATTTAAAAGCGCCCGCAAGTACTTAAAGCGAAAATTGGCCGACAAATTGATGTTGCGCTATATGCCCGATCTGGAATTTTATTATGATAATTCATTCGATCACGCATCACATATCAACGCGTTGTTAAAGGCCGTTCAGAAAAACGATGAAACAGATAATTCAGAACCTACGGAAGAGTAATCACATTTTACTGGCTTCTCACATAAATCCCGACGGGGATTCGATCGGCTCCTTGACCGCATTGGGTCTAGCCCTTGAATCGTGCGGCAAAGAGGTAACGCTTTACAGTGAAAGTGCCATTCCCGCGGTTTACCGGTTCCTGTCGGCAAGCAATCGAATTTCGAAAACACTTGAAGCCCCGGAAGATTACGAAACGGCTGTGGTGCTGGACTGCAGCGATTTTGAGCGTGTCGGGAAGGCGGCGGACAAAATAAAACGGGTCCCGGTCATTATCAATATCGATCATCACACGACCAATACGAATTTCGGCCATATCCGATTTGTCGACATGTGGGCGTGCGCCACTGCGGAACTCGTTTATCTGTTGATCAAGGAAATGAAAATACCGATGACCAAGGCAATGGCGACATCCATTTACACCGGCATTTTGACGGATACCGGATCTTTCCGCTTTTCCAACACCAATGAGAATGCGTTTTCCATTTGCAAGGAAATGGTGGAATTCGGCGTGGATCCCTCCTATGTCGCTCAGCATGTTTACGGTCCTTATTCGCTGGGCCGTCTGAAACTGCTGAACCGGGCGTTGGATTCCATTGAACTTTCCGAAAAGGGCCATATTTCGATTATGACGCTGACACGGGACATGTATACCAAAACTATGACCAGGCCCGAAGATACGGACGGGTTTTTGAATTATGCCCGAAACATAAAAGACGTCAAAATCGCTGCGCTGATACAGCAGAAACAAAATGGAGACGGAGATTATCATGTAAGCCTTCGATCCGACGGATCCGTGGATGTCGCCTCCATTGCAGCAGAATTCGGGGGGGGCGGCCACCGGACGGCGGCCGGCTTTTGCATCGACCTTCCCTTGACCGATGTCAAGGAAAAAATTTTTCAACTGGCGAAAAGGATTTTACCTGAAGTACAATGACCCATTTAAACGGTGTGCTGGTTGTTGACAAACCGGAAAACATATCCTCTGCAGGCGCGGTAGGCATTCTGAAGCGGATGCTTAAGGCAAAAAAGATAGGACATACGGGTACCCTTGACCCATTTGCCACCGGTGTACTGGTTTGCTGCATCAACAAGGCCACCCGTCTGGCGAAGTTTTTTCTTAAAAGCAATAAAACGTACGAAGCCGTCCTTGTTTTAGGTGCATCAACCGATACGCAGGATAGAACCGGTCGCATCGTTGCAACGTCCAACGAACCGGACGTTACACCGGAAATGATTCAAGACGCCTTCAATCGTTTTGTGGGACCGATTCACCAGCGGCCGCCGGTTTATTCTGCATTGAAACACAAAGGGGTGCCGTTGTATAAACTTGCCAGGAGCGGAAAAACAGTACAAAAGCCGGCACGGGCGGTTTCTATCCACCGGCTGGACCTGTTGCATTTTCATTTGCCGGAAGTGCGGTTCAGGGTGCACTGTTCCGCGGGAACTTATATTCGAACCCTGTGCGCGGATATTGGTGATTTTCTGGGGTGCGGGGGGTTTTTGAGGGACTTGCGCCGAATCGAAAGCGGTGGATTTACGATCGATGAAGCGCTTTCTTTGGACGGCATCGAAGCCATCGCTGAAAGCGGCCGCATCGACGAATGTGTCATCAGCATGAAAGATGCCTTGAAAACCATGCCCACGTATATCGCCGGTGATGAACTGGCCGAAAAAATCAAAAACGGAAGGGTGCTGCATACAGAGGATGTTAAACTGCCGCAGGACCATAACGGTTTGTTAAAAATCGTCGATAACCGGCAGCTGCTGCTTGCCGTTGTCGAATGTGGGATAAAATCGAATCATTATGCCTATTGTTGCGTATTGACGGAGTAGGAAAGATTCCGCTATTCTAATGTATATCAAGAATCATTGGCCGATATCGATGGACAAGGTGTGCATCCGGAAATATCGACTTCTTCATGGAAGGGCACAAATTTTCCGGCCAACGAAGAAATGGAGTGAATCAGCCGTTTCCGGATGAGCACTAACCCGTTAATTTTGATCAGGAGGGTAAATTCAAAGTGGCTTACACAGCAGAAGACAAAAAAGAGGTAATTGATCGGCTTAAAACCCATGAAGCCGATACAGGTTCGCCGGAAGTTCAGGTTGGACTGCTGACCCATCGCATTACGTATTTGACCGAGCATTTAAAAGTCCATAAAAAGGACCACCACTCCAGAAGAGGGTTGCTTATGCTGGTGGGAAGAAGGCGAAGATTATTAAATTATGTCAAGAAAAGGGATGTGCAACGGTACAGGTCTTTAATCGAGACGCTCGGCATAAGAAGATAGCGCATGCAGGGCTGATCCTGTATGGCGGTTCTCGCTCGTTACGGTTGAAAAAACCGTTCACATCAATTTAGGATGAAATGTTTATGAAAACGATACAAAAAGCAGAGCTCGGTGGACGACCATTGAGCATTCAAACCGGTAAGATCGCCAAACAGGCTTCCGGTGCGGTCACCGTACAGTACGGTGATACGATCGTGTTAGTGACGGCTGTTTCTTCCCGGGAAGAGCGGGAAGTCGATTTTCTCCCGCTTACCGTGGAATACCAGGAAAAGATCTATGCGGCCGGGCGGATACCCGGAAACTATTTTCGGCGTGAAATCGGGCGCCCCAGTGAAAAGGAGACCCTTACCGCCCGTCTCATCGACCGGCCCATCCGTCCGCTGTTTCCAAAAGGATACAGCTTTGAAACTCAGGTTATCGCTACGGTTCTGTCCATGGATCAGGAAAACGATCCGGACACATTAGCGATGATCGGGGCATCGGCAGCCCTCGAACTTTCCGATATCCCTTTCAAGGGGCCTATAGCAGCCGTTCGCGTGGGACGATTGGACGACAGCCTCGTTATCAATCCGGCAATCGCCGATTGGGATAAATTGGACATCAATATCATCGTGGCGGCTTCAAAGACCGGCGTAGTAATGGTGGAAGGCGGCGGCTGCATGGTATCCGAAAAGGACATGCTGGAAGCGATATTTTTCGGAAAAGACGCCATGCAGGAAATCATTGAGCTGCAGACCCGCCTTTCGGCGGCATGCGGTAAGCCGAAGCGTGCGTTCGCGGCTCCGGAAATAGCCCCGGAACTGGCTGCTCTGGTGGAAGAAAAGGCCGTTGAGCCCATGCGGGAAGCCATCGTCATCCCGGGAAAAATCGACCGGCATGCAGCCCTCCATGAGGTAAAGGCGCATATCTTTGAAGCGCTGGGAGATGCATATGCCGAACGCAAGGATGACATCTACGAAATTCTGGACACGCTGCAGAAAAAGCTCTGCCGTGATTTGGTGTTAACGGAAAAAAGGCGAATCGACGGCAGAAGATTCGATGAAATACGGCCCATTACATGTGATGTCGGCATTCTTCCCAGACCCCACGGCAGCGCACTGTTTACGCGAGGGGAAACCCAGGTTCTCGGGGTTATGACCCTGGGCTCAGGTCAGGATGAACAGCGTGTTGAAACCCTTTCCGGAGAGGAACTGCGGCCTTTTATGGTGCATTACAATTTTCCTCCGTTTTCCGTAGGAGAGGTGAAGCGTTTGGGTGGCCCCAGCAGACGGGACATCGGTCATGGCGGCCTGTCAACCCGGGCCATCGAGAAGGTGATTCCGGACAAAGAGGATTTCGATTACACCATTCGCCTGGTATCCGAGGTGCTGGAATCCAACGGGTCTTCTTCCATGGGGACCGTATGCGCGGGTATTCTGGCGCTGATGGATGGAGGCGTTCCCATTAAGGCCCCGGTAGCGGGAATCGCAATGGGACTGGTGAAGGAGGATGACAACATTGCCGTGCTTTCAGATATTCTTGGCGATGAAGACCATACCGGGGATATGGATTTCAAGGTCGCCGGTTCGAGAGACGGCATAACCGCTCTGCAGATGGACATAAAAATTCACGAATTGTCCCGGGATATTCTTGAAATCGCTCTCGAACAGGCAAGAGTCGGCCGTATTCACATTCTTGATCGAATGCTGGATTCCCTGAAAGAATCCCGTTCCGAAATTTCCCCGTACGCTCCGAAGATCGTCACCGTTAAGATAAATCCGGATAAAATACGGGATGTGATCGGTCCGGGAGGTAAAATGATTCGGTCCATTCAGAGTGAGACCAATACCAAAATTGAAATCGATGATGCAGGTATTGTCAAAATTGCGGCGTTTTCTAAAGAAGAGGCGGATAAGGCAATGGAACTGGTCAATGAAATCACGCTGGAGCCTGAAGTTGGAAAAATATATGAAGGCACCGTTGTCAAGATCATGGATTTCGGCGCTTTCGTTCAGATTCTGCCGGGAACGGATGGTCTGGTCCATATATCCCAACTTGCCGACCGCAGGGTGACGCGGGTTTCCGATATTGTCAATGAAGGGGACCGGATAAAGGTTAAAATTCTCGAGATCGGCAAAGACGGTAAAATTCGGTTGAGCCACAAAGCCGTCCTTGAGGAACATAATTGAACCTGATGGAACCTATTCAAAAAACCACACTTGCAAACGGCGTTCGTCTTTTGACCAAACATATTCCCCACACGCGGTCCGTGTCCATGGGCATATGGGTTGCCGTGGGTGCCCGGGATGAATCCGATCCGGAAAGCGGTATGGCGCATTTCATCGAGCACATGCTCTTCAAGGGCACCCGTAAACGGACAGGGTATCAAATCGCAAAGGCATTCGATGCCATCGGCGGATATACCAACGCCTTTACCTCGATGGAAAGCACCTGCTATCATGCGAAGGTGATGGACAGCCGATTGGACGTCATGGTGGATATTTTAGCGGATATTTTCTTGAACTCGCTGTTCGCGGATACTGAAATCGAAAAAGAGCGGCCGGTCATTATGCAGGAAATCAGTATGATGGAGGACAGCCCTGAAGATTATATCCATATCCTATCCACCAACGCCTTCTGGAAAAACAATCCACTGGGAAGATCGGTTCTCGGCACGCGAGAAAATATCCACCGATTCGAC
Organism: Desulfobacterales bacterium; assembly: GCA_046483495.1. GTDB lineage: Bacteria > Desulfobacterota > Desulfobacteria > Desulfobacterales > UBA5616 > CAYLRU01. The sequence goes on along the minus strand of JAWODC010000049.1, from coordinate 100,348 downwards.
GCCGCCATGACCCGCAGGTTCTTTTCTTCATACTATCAGCCGGAACGGATCGTCATCTCCGCTGCAGGAAATGTGAACCATAATCGATTCGTAGATTTATTGGGAAATGATTTCGAATCCATCGCGCCGCAAAACGGCTTTCCCGAGCGCGTCACGCCTGAAGGAATTGCCGGCGTCAGCATATCCGTTAAAGAGCTTGAACAGATCCACATCAGCTTGAACACGAAAGGGGTCCCGGTTGCCGATTCCTCCAGATATGCCCTCTCACTGATCAATACGATTCTGGGGGGCAATATGAGCTCGCGTCTGTTTCAGCAAATCCGGGAAAGAGAAGGGCTTGCCTACAGCGTTTACTCCTATGCATCCTCATATGAAGATACGGGTTTATTCGGCTCTTATGCAGCGACAGACCCCAAAGACGCCGAAAGAGCCGTTAAGATGATCGTCGATGCGATGGGGCAAATCAAAACATCAACTGTAGAACCCTCGGAATTGGCCGACGCCAAGGAATTTACAAAAGGATCCCTGGTGCTTGCCTCCGAGAATATCGACAACCAAATGGTGCGTCTGGCCCGAAATGAAATTCATTTCGGCAGGAACATTGCTTTGGAAGAGGTCTTGAACGCGATAGATGCTGTTACACAGGCCGACATACAGCGCTTGAGCCGGACCATATTCGACAATAAATACCTTTCCATGACGCTTTTGGGACCGGTGAAAAACCCCCTTGCATTTGAATCGCTTCTTAATATCTGATATGTATAACAGGCCTAAAGTAGAAATCCTTCGCCTGAATCCCGAAGCGGACCGGGACATTCCACTGCCCCGGTACATGACGCCTCTGTCGGCGGGGATGGACATCTATGCCGCTGTGACGGAGGATGTCACCCTTCCTCCCGGCGCTGTGGAACTCATTCCGACCGGCTTTTCCATGGCGCTGCCGGAAGGTTACGAAGCCCAGATCCGTCCGAGAAGCGGATTGGCGGTAAATTACGGCATAGGGATCATCAATTCACCGGGGACGGTTGACGCCGATTATCGGGGGGAAGTCAAAATCGCGCTGATCAACTTCGGCAAATCCCCATTCGTGATTCACAGAAAAGACCGAATCGCCCAAATGGTCATCCACACGGTGTGCCGCGCCGATATTAAAATCGTGCGCGCGTTGAGCACGACAAACCGGAATTTTGGAGGTTTCGGACACACGGGTATGCGATAGTCGTCTTCTTTAGGCCTTAATCTGATTTCGGGTGGTACCCATGGTGGCAGACGCCGAAAATGACAACGGAATGATCCCGCAATTTTGCCTCTGTTCACTGGCCAGCGGCAGCAAAGGAAATGCGGTTTATGTGTCGGACGGTACGACGGCTGTTTTATTCGATGCGGGGCTTTCCGGCATCGATATCGAACGGCGGTTGATGTCACGGGGGATTTCTCCCGGAGGCATTAATGCCATTATTGTTTCCCACGAACATATCGATCATGTCAGGGGTGTCGGTGTTCTTTCCCGGCGCTACAAAATCCCGGTTTATATAAACGCCAAAACAAAAGCCGCGGCTTTGCCTGTCATTAAAAACGTTCATCTCGAGGAAACGTTTTCCTGCGGCCGTTCGTTTGCCGTCAACCAACTGCGCATACATCCGTTTTCCCTTTCGCATGACGCCACGGACCCGACGGGCTTTACGGTCGGTTTCAAGCGCTTGAAAATAGGCCTGGCGACGGACCTCGGTATCGCCACGGCCGTGGTGAAACATCACTTGAAGGACTGCGACGCGCTGTTTTTGGAGGCCAACCACGATGAAAAGATGTTGGAAACCGGTCCCTACCCATGGCCTGTAAAGCAGCGGATCAGAAGCCGCGGCGGTCATCTTTCCAATGAGGCATCAAAAATCCTGTTAAGCGAATTGAAGCACGACGGACTCAAACACGTGCTGCTGGGGCATCTCAGTGAAACGAACAATACCCCGGAAACGGCGTTTAGCCATGTAGGATCTGCGCTGAACGGCTGTAAAGCGCGACTGGATGTGGCCCTCCAGAACACCTGCAGCAGCATGATTTTTCTAAAGCCCGAATGAAGCGGTTTTCGTTTCAGTAGCTTACGTGGGCGTTTCGGCGGCACTTATGCTGTTACGCCTGCAGATAAGCGCTGATTTCGGTTACCAGGAATTTTTTGATCCCCTTGAGCCGACCGATGGGCGGAATCAACCTGAAATCAATGCCGGGGTGTTTGGCTTTGGCCGTTTCTATGAGCTTGGGTATATCCAGTGAAACATGGCTTCCCGCGGCTATGAAATAAGGAAAGACAACGATTTGAGTGGCGCCTTTTGCCGCCAGTTTATCCACCTGGTCCTCGAACAGCGGCGACGCAAAACGGATAAAGGCACCCGAAACCATATCGAATTCGTTTTCAGGCATTTCCTCGAAGCTTTTGGCAAGCTCGAGCACTTCGGCATTCGGCGTTCGCTTTCGGCTGCCGTGTGCCATGATCAAGAGGGCTTTCATATAATCGTGTCATCCATTTTTTTTTAAGTGCTTTTTCACCCGTCAATAACGGGCCAACATGGCGTCTGCTACGGAGGCAGTCTTTTTTTCATCGAAAAGCAGAGACACGAGCATCAGCGCAAACTCCACTGCCGTACCCGCACCCCGGCTGGTCACGAACCCGCCGTCCACAACCACCCGGGAGTCCATGGCCGCCTTGTTTTCGATCTCATGGGCAAACGCCGGATGACAGGTGGCCTTCAAACCGCCGAGAAGTCCATGATGTGCCAATACTACGGCCGGCGCCGCACAGATGGCGGCTATCCATCCGCCTTTTTCCTTCTGCCGCTTCAGCATTTCGATAAGATCATCGCAATCTCTCAAGTGATAGGCCCCGGGAATACCGCCGGGCAGTGCGATCACATCATATGATTTATTTTTGCAACGCGAAAGCGTGACATCCGCCGTTATCCGGGTCCCCCGGGATGCGGTGATCTGAAGCTCACCAACGGAGGCAACGTCAACATCGGCCTCCGCACGCCGCAGCACATCGATAATGCCGACGGCCTCCAATTCCTCCGTTCCCTCTGCTATGGGAACAAGTATGGAATGTTCCATATGTCCGTCCTCCCCTGGTGTCCCTTCGAAAACGGATGATTTGCGCCTTTCTGCGCCGGTCGGAAAATGTTAATTCCCAAAAACCTGTTTTCCTGCGGTTGGCATTTTCCGGCCGCCTTTACCCGAAGGAAATTTTCTCCTTTCCGGATGATAACCCCCCGGCGGCAAATCACTCTTCGGCTGCGAACAGCCGAACCATTTCCCGTTCATACCATGTATTGAATCTGAAATTTTCCAGAAAGCCGTTGTGCCCGCCGTTTGCATGAATTACCAGTCGGATATTTTCATTTCCGTTCAGTGCCTGAAAATCCGCCACAGGTATGATAGGATCATCTTGAGCCGTAATGATTGTGGTGGGAACGGGGCTACCCGACACATCTTCCGGATACACGGTATAGGACTGAAAATAGTGTGCCGCCGTTTCATAGTCCGTGTACCGGCGTATCAGCACCTCGGTCATGACCCGCAGGCTGTTTTCTTTTAACACCTCACTGAAATCATACAAATCCGGGAACGTCCGCTGTTTGATCCGCAATGAACGCTTCCATTTTTTCAAAAAATAAGATCGGATCAGGGGGTGTTTGTCTATGGCATCCGTAGATTTTGCCGGATCCAACGCGGGACTGATGCTCATGACATGACGAAGCTGCGGTATGGGAGATGTTGAACATTTTCGTGCAATTCGAAGGACAAAATTTCCCCCGAGGGAAAAACCGGCCAGAAATACCGGAATTCCTCCACCCATCTGAGCAGCCTGCTCGACGCCTTCGAATACTTCATCCAGCAGCGTGGCGTAAAAAAGCCCGGGATTCAAGTGGTGGCTCTCTCCATGATCCCGGTAATTCAATCGGAACACGGAAAAGCCGTGATGCCACAAATGATCGGCGGTGCTCAGCATGTAGGCGGAATCGGAATTCCCCTCCCATCCGTTCAGTAAAATGACAAGCCCATTGCATGAGCCGGGCGGCCGGGGAGACAAAAAACCCAACAGGCGAACCTGCTCCCGTGTAGTCACTATGTATTTTTGGGCATTCTCCAGAACGGCCTTTCTGCCCACCGTCCTCAGGCGGCTGCTTGCCAGCACGGTTTGAATCACAGGATGCTTAAGCGGAAACACCGGCTGAAACGGTTTTTGCATATTGATTTACTCCATCTTTTGGTATACGCATACATTACTTGGGAATCTGCATCGCCGCGGCCGACCCGCCTGAACTCGCAGCAAGACTCCTGACCGAAACGCCGGCCAAGGCTTCGACCATTTTCGAAAATGTTCGGTCCCCGAATCCGCCCTGAGAGAGAAGCGGAAACATTGCCATATCAATATGGGAAATCACAGATTCTGTCAACATCCGGTGAATCTGCATCGATACCATTCAAAAGAGGAGGCGGACATGAGTTCTTTCTCACCAAACATCATTGCCGACAGTTTCACCTCATGCGCGACGTACAACCCTGAAGGAGAAATCATTATCTACAATGACCGGCGGATAAGATGGAAGGACCTGGTTCCGCGGGTGTTTAAAATCGCCCAGGCTTTGATTCGGCTCGGAGTTAAAAAAAACGACAAAGTGGCCTTCATGTTTCATAATACCCCCGAGTTCATGGAGATCAACTTCGGCATACAGGTGGCGGGGGCGGTGCCCTGCCCCATGAACTACCGGTTTGTCCCCGGTGAGATCGAATTTCAGGCAAACCATTCCGATGCACGTGTATTCATTTTTGACGGAATGTGGTCGGACACGGTCGTGCCTGCCCTGCCGAATCTTTCGAATGTCGAACATATTATCGGCTTCGGAAAAACCGATGCCGATCATGTGATCGACTACGAAGCATTCGTCAATTCGGGTGACCCCGAAGACCCGGGGGCGGCAACGGCATGGGAGGATGTCGCGGTTATGATTTATACCGGCGGCACAACGGGTTTTCCCAAGGGGGTCATGCTCACCTATAAGGGACATTTGGATATGTTCTCGATGATGTCCGCACACCTGATCGTACGGACATTTACCATGGATATGCCGCCCGAACGAAAAAGGAAAATGATCGCGGACTCGACCCTGCCCCTCAAACCCCTGTTGGGGCCTTTTTACCGATCCCCTCTGTTTCGATACCTGATGGAAAGGCCCAATACGGTAAAAACCCTTCAGGAAAGGGTCGGAAAAAGCATTATGGAACCGAAAAGGCTGCGCGCGGGCTATAAACAGATGCGAAAATCCATGTACCCGTCCATGCCCTTTTTTCATGACGCCGCCTATGCAAACCTGATGATGGGGGCTCTTACCGGATCGGTCTGTTATGTTCTTCCCAAAAGCCCCAAGTTCGATCCCGCCGATATTCTCAGACTCGTTGAAGATGAGCAGGTGTACAGCCTGGCAAACGTCCCCACAGGATGGAAGAAACTCTTAACGTACCCGTACTTCGACACCTATAATGTCCAATCGATTCGGCTCGTGGCCACCGGCGGCGGTGCCTGTCCGTCAGAATTGAAGAAGAAAATTCTGCAAGCCTTCCCGGAGGCCATGATCCTGGACGCGTTCGGACAGACGGAGATGACCCCGGTAACCTCTTTCAAGATCGATATCGATCCTGACCAAATCAAGGACAGGTCCGTGGGCAGCTCCATCGTGGATGTCAAGGTTGTGGATGAAAACAACAACGAAGTTGCGCGCGGCGAAACCGGCGAAATTTTGTACCGATCCACTACCCTGATGAAGGGCTACTACAAGGACGATGAAAAAACCCGGCTTGCAATGGCGGACGGCTGGTTTAAAAGCGGCGACCTGGGCTACATCGATGAAACCGGTGAAATACGGGTGATCGACCGCAAGAAGGAATGCATCAATACAGGCGGAGAAAAAGTTTTTCCTCTGGAAGTGGAGGAAGTCATTTCGACCCATTCCAAGGTCGACGCAGTCTGCATCATCGGTGTCCCCGATGAAGAGTGGGGCAGCCGAGTGCGCGGTATAATCAAGCTGAAACCGGGCGAAACGGCAACCCCGGAGGAAATCAGCACATTCTGCCGGGGGAAATTAGCCGGATACAAAATTCCAAAATCCATTGTGTTTGTAGACGATATTCCGTTTTCTCCGGCAGGAAAAATGCTGCGCCAGAAGGTCAGGGACGCTTACGGCCGTTAGGAGTTCCACAATCACAAAAACAGCATTCAATCGGCAAGCAGCGCGCCGCCGTCTATAACGATGACTTCACCCGTTGTATAGGCAGCCGCATCGGATGCCAAATAAATCATTGCCCCTACCATGTCATCGGGCACGGCGACCCGTTTCAAGGGCATGGATTCCCCCATTTTTGCGATTTCCGAATTCCTTTCCTCCTCTGGAAAATGGGCGAACAGCGCTTCCAGAAGCCGGGTCCGCACCGCTCCGGGGGCGATACCGTTTACCCGAATGTTATAGGGAGCAAGCTCCAAGGCGGCGGATTTGGTCAGCATGTTCAGCCCTGCTTTCGAAACGGAATATATGCCGACCTGATTTTGCGGTTTCAAGCTGTCGATCGAGGAAACATTGATGATACTGCCGCCGCCGTGTGCCTTCATAACTTTCGCTACGGATTGAATAAGAAAGTAAACCCCTTTCAGGTTCAGGTTCATAATGGTGTCCCACAGGCGCTCCTCGGCCTCCAGTATGGTTGTATAAGCGGGGCTTGTTGCGGCGTTGTTGACAAGGATATCGATCTTCCCGAATTCTGCAGCCGCTTTTTCTACGACTTTCGGCAATTCAGCGATACGCCCGATATGAGCCGAAATGGGCAGCGCCCGCTGCCCGGCTTCTTCTATTTCTGCGGCGACGTTTTCCAGTTCCTCCATTTTTCGGCTGACGATGATGACATCCGCACCCGCCTTTGCAAAACCAATGGCCGTCATCCGCCCGATGCCTTTACTCCCGCCGGTCACCATGGCGACTTTGCCTTCGAGAGAAAATCTGCTCAGATCCGTCATTGATCAACCTCCTTTTACCAGTTGGTTTTCATCCGGAAATTTTTCATGTCCGGATGGATACCATTGAGATCATCCGCGCAACTGCGCAACGCTTCGATAATAATCATATACCCTTTTCAGTGCCCCGGCCGCTCTTTTGATGGTCGGAAAGGCCGGTACTTTTTGGTGGCAGAACATGGCCCGCATAACCGCGCCTTTTTGGGCCAGATCCGGATCTCCCCCTTCAGAATCCACAGTAAAAACGGTGGGTTTTCGGTTCTGCATGCGGCTTATGACCTCTATCACCCGGGGGGTCGGGTCTGTTTCATCAAAGGTGTGAAAGGCTTTTCTGGGAATTAATCGGTCCACCACCGCTATATCTACGGAAGGGTCTTGATAAGCCAGTCCGAGAATTCGGCCCAGGTAGTCGGGATCTGCAAAGACCTGCCAGTCGTCCAACGGGTTGCCGGCAATGGATCCCGCCTTTGGAACGGTTTCCCGGAGAGCCGCCATCGTTTTTTCAGAAAGCGCCGGAACGTTTAGGCCTTCCCGAATGCAGGCATCCGTATTGGTCACGCTGTGGCCGCCCCCTCCGCCGATAACAAAAACGCCCTTTCCTGCGGGTTGTGGGAGACACGAAAAGGCCAACAGCACATCGGCCCATTCGTCCATCGACCGGACACGGGCAACCCCCGTCTGCTGAAAAAAGGCTTCCCAGAGTTTCGCTTTCCCCGCCATGGCGCCCGTGTGTGAAGAGGCCGCGGCCGCTCCAGTCTCCGACTCGCCGCCTTTCCATATGACAACGGGTTTGCTTCGGCAGATTTCACGGGCCAGGTTCAGCAGTTTCCGGCCATCGTTTATCCCTTCCAGATACATGCCGATGACGTCTATTTTTTCGTCCCGCCCCATGTATTCGAGATAATCCATGCTGTTTAGCACGGCAGCATTGCCGATACTCACCGCCTTTTCAACCCCGATGCCCAGAAAAAAAAGGTATTCCGTCAGCCGCTGGGTAATGCCGCCGCTCTGGCTGATGATCCCGATATTACCGGGAAGACCCGGAATGGCTCCCCATGCGGTTAAACCCGAGGACGGGCAATAGGGCCCCATGCAGTTCGGCCCCATGACAAAAAGCCCGTTTTCTCTGGATATGGAAGCAACAAGGGCCTCCAGCCGTTTTCCCTCGGGAGTGCCGACTTCTTTGAAACCGGAGGTCAGAATGTGGATATGACGGGTGCCCACACGAGCGCATTCCTCGAGCAGATCCGGGATGTGCATCGCCGGAACACAGAGCATGGCCATATCCGGTGATTCCGGAAGAGATGATAACGATGGAAAAGCCCTATGGCCCAGCACCGCATCGATTTTTGGATTGATGGGATAAAGTTTGCCTGAATAGCTGCTTTCCTTCAGTTTTGCCAAAAAACTGGAACCGCCGAAATTCAGATTTTTGCTCGAAACGCCGACAACAGCGATGTGCCTGGGATAAAAAAATCGCTCCAGATCCATTCTATTCATGTATAAAATTCCTTTAACCGTATTCTGTATGCGCCCAATTGTCTTTTAGAGTCCGGAATGAAGGACCCTATAAAACTTTCGACAAAGTTACAAACAAAAAAATGCTCGGCCGCTGGTTTCAGGCCTTTTAGAAGGACGAAACCGGCTGCACCGGTCAACACTGCTTGACTCACCCGTTATTCTCCGATATAGGAAAAAAAATAATTCGGGTTTGGGTTTTTCTACGATTCCTTCTTTTCGAGAGTGCCGCAACCCGGATTGTAATTACCATCTGAGAACATTCACGCAAAAGACGCTCCTGGAAGTTCGGGAGAATTCCTACCATAGACCCGGATTTCCATTTTTTGCAGGTCGGCTCGAACATTTCATGCATCTCATTTACCTTGCCCATATGCACGAACACGTTTTCCGGTTTTTCATCCGGCGGGAAAAACCCCAAGGGCTTCCGTCGGCATTTTTACACCTTCACACATTCAGGGGGGAGCCATGAACCATGAAACAGAAACCTTCCTCAAGGGGTATCGGGTACTGGATCTGACCAATGAAATCGGCCATCTTTGCGGCAAAATACTGGGGGATTTAGGGGCGGACGTCATAAAAATCGAGCCGCCGGGCGGGGATGCCGGCAGGAACAACGGCCCTTTCTATCATGATATACCGCATCCCGAGAAAAGCCTGTACTGGTTTTACACGAACTTAAACAAGCGGGGCATAACCCTGAACCTCGAGACAGATACCGGACGGGATCTGTTTTTGCAGCTGGCCGCATCCGCCGATATCGTGGTGGAGTCCTTCAAACCCGGTTACATGGAAAGCCTGCATCTCGCATATCCGGTCTTGGAAAAACAAAACCCGGGCATTATTTTAACCTCGATCACCCCATTTGGACAATCCGGACCTTATGCGGATTATCGCGTAACCGATTTGGTCGGTGTTGCTATGGGGGGAATGGCCCGTCTTTATGGATACATGGACAGCCCTCCTTTGCGGTTTTCCGTTCCCCAATTTTACTTTAACGGAAGCCTTCAGGGGGTCTTGGGAACGATGGTTGCGCTGTATCACCGGGAGATGACCGGCGAGGGCCAGCACGTGGATGTTTCATGTCAGCAGGCGGTTGTGCTGACCCTGATGATGGCAGCTGAAATATGGGATATCCTCAAGGTCAACTACAGGGGGATCGGCCCGTTCGGCATGTCGGTGAGGCCTACACCGCCCGGTCCCGCCATCATGCGATGGGTGTGGCCGTGCAAAGACGGGTATGTTTACCTGATGGTGGGCGGCGGGTCGGCCCTTGGGGTCCGAATTTCCACCGAAAACCTCACCACATGGGCCAACAGCGAAGGATATTGCCTTTTGCTGAAAGATCATGATTGGGCGGTCGACAACACCGCGACAGTCACCCAGGAAGAAATCAACGCCATGGAAGAGCAGTTTGCCGAATTTCTGCTGACCAAGACGAAGAAAGAGCTGTTTGATTATGCCGTAACGCATGACATCATGCTGGTTCCGGTGACCAATGCCGCCGATCTGATAGCCAGTCCTCAGTTGAAAGCACGGGATTTCTGGCGGGAAGTGGAACATCCGGAACTCGGGGAAAAACTGACGTATCCGGGCTGGCCGATCCGCTGGACCGACCTGCCCCCTTATGATCCCCAACGCCGATCTCCGCTTATCGGGGAGCACAACGCCCCCATTTACGAGGAAGAGCTTAAACTGACCCGGGAAGAAATGATCATTTTGAAAAACCGCGGCATCATTTAAAAGGAGGCCATCATGCAAAAACACGTATTCGAAGGATTGAAGGTAGCGGATTTCGCGTGGGTGGGCGTAGGGCCGCAGGTGGGAAGAGAACTTGCGGAGCATGGGGCCACCGTTATACGGGTCGAAAGCCACAGGGTCCCGGATTCCTTGAGAACGTTCGCTCCGTTTAGAGATGGCGAACCCGGTGTAGACCGGAGTGCATTCGGAACGGCCTACAACACCAACAAATATAGTGTGGCCATGGACTTATCCCATCCCCGCGGCCTCGAAATGGCCAAGAAACTGGTGGCCTGGGCCGATCTGGTGACCGAAAGCTTCACACCCGGCACCATGGCCAAGTTCGGTCTGGATTACGAGAGCTGTAAAAAAGTGAAACCCGATATCATCTATTTTTCAACGTGCCAAATGGGCCAGACCGGGCCGCTGAAAAAGTTCGGCGCATACGGCATGTTCGGAACCACCTACGCCGGCTTTTCCCATCTTCTCGGCCTGCCGGACCGGGAGCCCCTGCCCATTTTCAACAATTACAGTGATTTTATCGCGCCCTGGTATCTGACCTCGACCGTTATCGCCGCACTGATCCGAAGGAAAAAAACCGGCAAGGGCATCTACCTCGACCAATCTCAGGTGGAGGCCGGCGTGACCTTTTTAGGTCCCACCCTACTCGATTACATGGTCAATGGAAGAATTGCAAAACGAATGGGGAACGAAGATCGCTATACGGCCCCACACGGGATTTTTCCGTGTCTGGGGGAAGATCGATGGGTGGCCATCGCGGTTACCGACGATCATCAATGGCAGTCCTTCTGCCGTGTACTCGGCAACCCTGAATGGTGCTCCGATGAGAAGTTTTCCAGCTTTATCACGCGAAAGCAGAATGAAAATGAATTAAACGCCCTTATTTCCCAATGGACCAGGGAAATGACGCCCGAAGCGATCATGACGCGAATGCAGGATGCAGGAGTGCCGGCCGGTGTCGTGCAAACAGCTGAAGATTTGCTCGAGGACCCCCAGCTCAAGCTTCGGGAGCATTTCCGTTTTTTACAGCATCCCGTTATCGGAGAACACGCCTACAACGCACCGGCATACCGGCTTTCCAAAACGCCGAACCATATTCATAAGGCCGGTCCATGCCTGGGAGAAGACATCGAGTACGTGTATAAGGAGGTTCTCGGACTGACGGATGATGAGATCAGCGATCTCTTCGTTGAAGGCGTCATCACATCAGAGGCGGATTTGCCCGGCGCGGATTAGCCTGCCCGGATACGAAATCGAAAGGAGACAGTGGTGGCCGCAGGAATCGTTGAACAGCTCGATCCCATTTTCAAGCCAAAATCCGTCGCTTTTATCGGCGCCAGCAATAACCCGGCCAAATGGGGAGGACGTCTGATCTCAAGTACGCTGCAATCCGGATTCAGAGGCAGTGTTTTTCCGGTGAATCCGAAAGAAAAGCATATATGCGGATTGACCGCATATGCGGATATTTTGGATATTCCCGACGAGGTCGACCTCGCCGTATTTACTGTCCCTGCCGCTCATATGCCTGAAATTATGCATAATTGCGTCAAGAAAGGCATTAAAGGCGGCATCATCATCTCAGCGGATTTCGCCGAAACCGGCCAAAAGGGGCGCGCGTTGGAGATGGAAACGGTAACCATCGCTCGAAAAGGCGGTATCCGTTTTGTCGGCCCAAACGGGAACGGCATTTTTTCTCCGGCAGGCAACCTGAACATCACTCCGTTTCCAAATCCTCCCAGAGGCGGTCTGGCCTTTGTCAGCCAGAGCGGCATGTTCGGCGGACAGGCCGTGCGGCTGTCTGTGACAAAAGGGTTCGGATTAAGCACGTTCGTTGCCATGGGCAACCAGGCCGATTTAACAGCGGCGGATTATCTGTCTTACCTCGCCGTTGATCCGGACACGAAGGCAATAGCCTTGTATATCGAGGGCCTCAAGGACGGCAGGACCTTTTGGAAAACCGCCCGGGAAACCACTCGAATAAAACCCGTCCTGATCCTGAAGGGCGGCACTTCGGAGATGGGGGCAAAAGCCACCTTGTCCCATACGGCGTCAATCGCCGGTGAAGACCGGATATTTGACGGCATGTGCCGCCAGGCAGGTTTGATACGGGTGCGCCAGCTGGAGCATCTCTTCATCATGGCCGAAGCGCTGATCGACCAGCCCCTTCCCAAAGGAAACCGCATCGCAGTTGTGGGAAACGGCGGCCAAGGTGTGACCATCACAGACAATCTGTCTGCTGCCGGCATTCAGATACCGGAGTTCGAAGACGCCGACAAACAGGGGCTGAAAGATCTCCTGCCGCCCCATGCACCGGTTCCCAACAACCCGGTGGATTTTGCAGCAGGCATTTATGAAACGATGGATGAGGTCCGTGTTGTCGAGAAGCTGGCGGCCATCGATTACATCGACGGCATCATCACCAACGTACCCATGGATCGAACCCTGAAAAACGACACTCCGGCACAGGCAAAAATTGCCGTCATGTCCGCCATCGATCGGTTCTGCCGCATTCCCCGGACCTATCAAAAACCCGTTATCACTCAGAAGCTCAATTCATCGGCTTCCACTATGGAACTGCTGAAGAGCGCCAAAATACCCATGTACAACACCTCTGAACAGTGCACCCTTGCCATGGCGGCCCTAATCCAATACGCGGATATGAAACCAAAGAAGCGATAAGGACGGCCCACTCCTGCTGTGATGAACCGATGAAAAGAGCCCCGAACCGAATCGGGCCGTTTCGGTCCTCACCGTCACGCATAGGCAATCACCCCCCAAAAAAAATTTCAGGTGCTTCCTTGACAGGCTCAGATTGCGAATTAACTTTAAAAGCACCTGATATTTTTAATATATTTAGGATGTTCGAATATAAGAATTTCCTTGGCATCTATTGAAAAAACCGTATTCCACCTATTAAAGGAAGGAGGTAATCCCTATGTTACTTATAAACCGGCCTTATCGAACGTTCAGAACGCCCTTTTTTGAGTTGGATCGTCTCAGAAATGAAATGGATCGCATTTACGCCGCCCTCTCGGGTGCACCCGGCCAAGCCATGCAAACCGGGGTTTTCCCACAGGTCAATCTTACCGAGGAAAATGAAAATTTCTATATCCGAGCGGAACTTCCCGGCATAAAGGCGGAGGACCTGGATATCAGTGCGACGGAAAACACCATCACGATTTCCGGGGAACGAAAAATCGAGCCGGAAGAAGGCGTCAAATACCATCGCAGGGAGCGGGAAGCCGGCAAGTTTTCCCGGGCCTTCAGTTTGCCCGCCGAAATCGACCCGGAAAGGGTAGCGGCGGATCTGAAGAACGGCATGCTGATACTCGCTGTTCCCAAGGCGGAAAAAGCCAAACCCCGGCAGATCAAAGTCTCATAACATCGACTATCTTATGAAAAGGAGGTGTTCATCATGACGGACGCCAAACAAACGGAACTCCAGGTAAAAGGCAAAAAAGAGGTTGCCTCACCTGCCGAGCAGACGACTCCGGGCATGGTTTTCGCCCCGGATGTGGATATCTTCGAATCCGAAAAAGAAATCACACTGCTGGCGGATATCCCGGGGGTTAAACCGGAGAACCTGAACATTGATTTAAGAGAGAATACACTGACCATCGAGGGTAAGGTGGAGCCATTCGAATCCGAAAATGAAGAAAAGGTATTTACCGAGTATGAGGTCGGTACCTATCACCGGCAATTTTCCATTTCCCATATCATCGACCAGGGCAAAATCAATGCAGAGCTCAAAGACGGCGTATTGAGGCTGATACTGCCAAAGACCGAAAAAGCTGCACCAAAAAAGATTTCCGTCAAATCCTGATCACGTTGAGGCAAAGCGCCCCCGGAAAACCCGTTGAGGGGGCGCAGTGTTTTTTCTGAACCCTGCCCCACCATTGAAGCCGCCTTGCCGGAGATGTTAACCGGTCACTTCATACCCGAAATGTTGCGGTTTGATTTTTCAACCGTTTTCGCATATATCATTTTTCAAAAAAACGGCACGGCAAACCGTTTTAGTACAATCCGATCACTCTCAGCGCAAAATTACATCGGCAACCGCACTGCTTATGATGCTGAAAAAGAACATCGAGACGATCATCCAACGGTTTCTAAGGGGCACCACCCGGCACTTCGGCTGTCAGCTTCCGCAGCGAATGGATGCGATCCGGCATTTTTTTTTCAGCCTTATATTTGCCCGAATCCCGTTTTCCGAAACCCATGCGGAAATCGAAAAAGAACTTCCTGAAAATGCCTGCATTGTTTATGTGAACAAATTCAAAAGCACCTTTGAATATCTGTATGCTTATTTTCGACTGCCGCACATGGGATTTCCCGGTCCTACGCTTGCCCCGGACTATCATCTGTTCGCTTATCAATCCTTTCGTAAATGGCTTCAGATTCTTGTTGCGGGGGCTCTCCGGCTTGCAGCCTGGGAAACCGGGCCGGGCCTGTACCGGGATGACTATCTCGGCCGGCATCTTCAAAAAGGCGAACCGGTTTTTTTGTCCCTGGTGGAAAGGCATGAATTCTATGAGCGGTTTGTAAGGCAGAAACAAGACCCCCTGAAGTACCTCATCGAGCTGCAGTATAAAATCGACAAACCTATACTGATTATTCCCCAGCTCTTTTTTTACACCCGAAAGCCTTCAACTACGGCGGTAAAACTGACCGACCTTTTCTTCGGTTCCGAACAGAATCCCGGTGCACTGCGAAAATTTTTCAAAGCCTTTCTGAAACCGGAAAAAATGCTGGTGGAATTTTCCGAGCCGCTGAACCTGAAAGCGTTTTTGAGTGCACCGGAATCGACACCCTTCAGACCGGAGCGGATGGCCCTTGTTCTTCGCCGAAATTTGCTGTCCCAGATGACACGTCATCGTCAAACCACCACCGGGCCCGTACTGAAGTCCGCCGATGAAATCCGCATGAGCATCCTGACCAATGACGATCTCCAGGAGTACATGAAAAAGCACGCCGTCCGGAAAAACACGTCCATTTATGCCGTTCGCCGCCGGGCCGTTACCTATCTCGATGAAATCGCCGCCCGCTACAGACCCGGATTCACCGGGCTTTCGATTCGGATGATCGAGTGGATTTCCCGCAAGATGTTCGATGGTATTCACATCGACAGCGGAAAGGTGGAAAGCTTGAAGCGATCGGCACTGAAAGGTCCTGTTGTCTTTGTGCCGTGCCATCGCAGCCATATCGATTCTCTTGTCATGCTGTATGTCATGCACCTGAATCATATGTCGCCTCCCCACTTTTTTGCAGGAAAAAATCTTTCTTTTTGGCCCTTAGGGCCGCTGCTGAGAATGGCTGGTACCTTTTTTGTCAGGCGATCGTTCAGAGGTGCCGTCTTTTATACGAAGGTCTTTTCCGCTTATATTTTCGAGCTTCTCAAGGAAGGGTATCATATTACTGTTTTTATCGAAGGCACCCGAAGCCGTTCCGGAAAGCTGCTTCACCCGCAGCTCGGCATGCTCCATATCCTGCTGAACGAATACGAAAACAGGGCCTGCAAAAACCTCGTGTTCGTTCCTGTATATATCGGATATGAACGCGTTCCCGAAGAAAACGCGTATCTTTATGAAATTGAGGGCGGAGAAAAACAGCCTGAAAACGCCCGGCAAATGCTGAAGATCCGTAAACTGCTCAACAATCGATACGGAAAAATTTTCGTCAGGTTCAATGACCCGATCGATCTCAACAAATTGATCGACAGCATGCATCTGCCTGCAAACGGACTTTCATCGAAACAAAAGAATTTGCTCTGCCGCAAACTGGGGCACCGCCTGATGGTTGACATCGATCGGGCCACTATTGCGGCCCCTCGTGCAATAGTTGCCGCATCGCTGCTGAATTGTTCAAAATACAGTCGCACCTTCGAAAGCCTGATGGATCAACTCATGACCTATCTTTCGTTTCTCTCTTCGAGAAGCGCCCCTGTGAGCGAATCGTTAACCACCGCCCCCCGTCATATTACCAGCCGAATACTGGACCATTACCTTCAGGCCAGAATTATCGATGCCGTGCGGGCAGAAACCGGCACCTGGCGGGACACGGACATCGTGATCATTCGAAAGAGCAAGCGGCATGTATTGGAATATTACAAAAACAATGCGGTTACACATTTTGTCCCTGCCGCCTATGCCGCCATGGCCATTTTGGCCGGAGATGAATTCATTGTGAATACATCGGACATTTATGATGACGTCCGATTCCTGGACACCTTGTTCAGCTATGAATTTATCAGGGATGATGAGGCATCGATCGATTTTCATGCGCGAAAGAGTATAAAGGCATTCATCGACATGGACATCCTCGTTCCCCATCCTACCCAACCGGAGACGTATACCATTACATCGCCGGGATACAGAAAGTTGAAACAGTTCGCCGCCTTCTTGAAACCCTTTATCGAATCATACGATCTTGTCCTGAAATGGCTTTCCAGGCAGCCGGCTGATACAACTCCGAAAGACCGGCAAAAAAAAATATTGCTGTTCGGCAACATCCTGCTCAAACAGGGAGAGTTGGAGCGGCCGGAAGCCCTGTCAACACTGAATATTGAAAATGCGCTGGCTTATTTTGCGGCGGCAGGCCTGCAAAGCAGCGAGAACGAAGCCTTGATAGCGCTGTACGAGGGGCGAATGCGGCGGTACTATAAATGGTCCGATGCCTGAATTGCGCTGAAAGTCCGGTGCCGCGCAGCATCGAACCGGCGCTTCCACCATTCAGAATAAAGGAGGATTGACATGACCGACCTGTTGAATACGGCCTTGACGCCGATACATTTCATGGGAATGACACTGAAAAACCGTTTTGTCCGATCTGCGACCATTGAAGGCATGGCCGATTCGGACGGTTCACCAGGGCCGAAACTCAAAACACTATATCGGGATCTGGCGTCCGGCGGCATCGGCCTGATCTCAACCGGAGCCTGCTGTACCGATCCGGAATGGATCGGTGCGTCAAAAGGGCAGCTTCAACTGACTGAAGGCACGAATCTTTCAGCATGGGCCGAAACCGCATCGATGATACATGCCTATGGCGCGTCGATTTCATTGCAGTTGGCACCGTTCGTGTTTATGGGCGGCAAGCTCACCGGTCCGTCGCCCTATCAGGAAGGTGTTTACGAGATTACGACCGAAGAGATCAGCCGTCTTGCAGCGAGTTACGCAGCAGCAGCGCGCCTTGCTCGAAAAGCGGGCATTGACGCCGTCCAGGTGCACGGAGGCCATGGATACGGCTTGAGCCAATTTTTGTCTCCGCATTTCAATCGGCGCACCGATGCATATGGGGGATCCTATGAAAATCGGGTTCGTATCTTTACACAAATCCGCAGGGCTATCGCGGCTGAAGCCGGCGATGATTTCCCTGTTTGGATCAAGATGAATGCTTTTGACGGAGTCCCCGGCGGGCTGACACCCGATGTGGCTGCGCATTACGGAAAATGCCTGAAAGCAGCCGGTTACGGTGCCATCGAGGTCACCGGCGGTGTCATGGCCGGAACCCACAATTCAAGGGGGCCTGTAGACAAAGACCAATGGTTCGAGGGTTTTTATCTCGACGGCGCCCAAAAAGTCAGAGCAGCCGTCGACCTGCCGGTAATCGCGGTCGGCGGCATTCGAACGCCGCAAATGGTTCAGTCGATCTTATCCGGCGGCATTGCCGATCTCGTTTCATTCAGCCGTCCTCTCATTCGTGAACCTGCCTTGATCAACCGATGGTCCGGGGGAGACTTGGCCCCGGCCGGATGCATTTCCTGCAACGGGTGCTTCAACGCCATGGTCAAAGGTGAAGGGATTTACTGTGTCCAGGAAACCAGATCGTCCCGTACGCGTTAGGAGACGCATCATGCCCAAGGCAAATGCACCCGAAAAGAGCAAGACCCAAAAAATCGGAATGATTTTAGGGCCGATCGTGTTTCTTTTAATCCTTCTTTTCTTGGAAACCCCGCCTGAACGTCCTAAGGCCGCAGCCATGGCCGCCGTGGCGGCGCTCATGGCGGCATGGTGGATTACGGACGCCATCCCCCTGTATGCAACGGCCCTTCTGCCCATGGTCCTCTATCCCTTGATGGGAATCATGAAGGGAACGGCCACCGCGCCGATTTATTTCAACAGCACCATATTTCTCTTCCTGGGAGGATTTATGATCGCGCTTTCCATGGAAAGATGGAATCTGCACCGCCGCATTGCGCTGTTTATCATCCGGGTCATCGGCGGCGGACCGTCGCGGATTATTCTGGGATTCATGGCGGCATCCGCCTTTTTGTCCATGTGGATTTCCAATACGGCAACGGCCATTATGATGGTGCCCATCGGCATGGCCATCGTCCATCAGGTGGAAGAAAAATTTTCCGCCGAAGATACGCATGCATTCACTGTAGGGCTCATGCTCAGCATTGCCTACGCTTGCTCTCTGGGAGGGATTGCAACGCTGGTGGGAACACCACCGAATTTGTCCTTTTCACGCATATTCAAGATCACGTTTCCTCAGGCGGACCCGATCACCTTCGGTATCTGGTTCATCATGGCCCTGCCGCTTACCCTGGTCATGCTGAGCCTGGTGTGGCTGCTCATCACACAGGTTTTCTATCGCGTCGGCAAAACCGTCGATGTGGACCGGCGTATCATAGACCGGGAATGGCATCATCTCGGCAATATGGCATTCGAAGAAAAAGCGGTTCTCGCCGTTTTTTCCATAACCGCTTTTCTGTGGGTTTTCCGTAAGCCTCTGGACTTGGGGATGTTTGTCATCCCCGGGTGGTCCGATCTGCTGCCATATCCCGATCTCATCGATGACGGCACGGTGGCTGTGTTTATGGCCGTCACGCTTTTCTTGATTCCCACCCGAAGCGCAAATGCCGGGGCATCCGCAGTGATGGACGTCGACATCATCAAAAGGCTGCCATGGGGGATCGTATTGCTTTTCGGCGGCGGATTTGCCCTGGCAAAAGGGTTTCAGGTCACCGGATTGAGCATTCTTGTCGGTGAAAAATTTGCCGGCCTTTCCGGTGTGCATCCAATGGTCATGGTGCTGATGATCTGCATCGGTATTACATTTTTGACGGAACTGACGTCAAACACCGCAACCACGGAAATGATTCTGCCGATACTGGCATCCGTGGCGGTGGCGATGAAGGCCAATCCACTGCTGTTGATGGTTCCGGCAACCCTTTCAGCCTCATGCGCGTTTATGATGCCGGTCGCAACCCCGCCCAATGCCATCATTTTCGGCAGCGGCCGGATTACCATCGCGGAAATGGCGCGGGCCGGTGTGTTGATCAACGTTATCGGTGCCGTACTTATATCTACAGCCTTTTATTATTTTGGAACAGCCGTGTTCAACATCGATACCGCCGTTCTCCCGGACTGGGCCGCTTCCATTAACGCGCCATGAAGAGAAACGGCCAATTCACTCCATTGCTTCATCGGCCGGAAAACTTTCATCCTCAAAAACTTAACGTTTTCATGCAGTTAAAATTTACCGGCCGCTTTTACATGAAACGATTTTCTTTGGATGAGCGGTAATTATAAAAAATATTCATGACAATGCAAGTGAGGGTTGCTGATCGGCTTGCCTAATCCGGCGGGTTTGCTATAATTAAAAATAAAGTTAAAATTACCAATCAGGCAGATGGACGGTCGATGAACGCGTTCAAATCATGCCGGCCGATTTTGGAAAAGACCTCAAAAATCCGGTTGCTGCAGCCGGGGCATAAAGGAATTTACCATGATACTGGCCCAATTATCGGTATATCCTATCGGTGACGGAACGAGTGTGAGCCGATACGTTAAAAAGGGCATTCGGGTGATCGAGAAATCCGGGTATCGATATGAAATCGGAGGTCTCTCGACCGCTATTGAAGTCCCGGATTTGGATGCGCTTTTTGAACTGGTGAAAAACGTCCACCAGGCACACCTCGATGAGGGAGCAAAACGGATAATCATCGATCTGAAAGTTGATGGCCGCAGGGATAAGGATGCCACACTTCAAACGAAGAAAAACGCCATCGGTTAGTCAAAGGCGATGAACATGGCAGACCGGCAAAAACAAGACGACCGCCTTTTCAACGCTTGGCCCGAGCGGTACGACCGTTGGTTTGAATCCCCCATCGGCACTCTGGTAAAACACTATGAAAGCGAGCTGCTGATGGATCTGGCAAACCCTCTTCCCGGCGAATCGATTCTTGATGCCGGCTGCGGAACCGGGATATTTACCCTGGATCTTCTCGCTGCAGGAGCAACCGTCACCGGACTCGATGTATCCGGGCCCATGCTGATGAGAGCCGGCGCCAAAGCCGTCGGTCAACCATTTAACCGGGTTGTCGGAGATATGACGGCGCTGCCTTTTTCCGACGGCGTTTTCGATAAAGCCGTATCCGTCACCGCAATCGAATTTATAGAAAACGCCGAAGATGCGCTCGCGGAACTGTTCAGAGTCACCAAAAAGGGCGGAATTGTAGTGGTGGCCACCCTGAACAGCTTAAGCCCCTGGGCAGCTCGGCGAAAACATGCCGCTCAGTCCGGCCACTCACTTTTCCAAAAAGCAATATTTCGATCTCCGGAAGACCTGCGCATGTTGGGCCCTGCCGGCGGTGTGATCAAGACCGCTGTTCACTTCGAAAAAGATGAGGCACCTGCTGCCGCCGTCGATATCGAAAAAAACGGCCGACAAAACGAGGGGAGGACCGGTGCTTTCGTTGCAGCCCGATGGGAAAAGCAATAAACCCGATGCCGCCCGTCAGCCGATGCTGTTTCTCATTTTCACCACGTTTCTACCAACAGCCTTGGCCTCCTCGATCGCCGAGAGAAAGGGGGACATGCCCGGACCTTCGTTCACCTCTCCTTTTTCGCGGCCGTAACCGACCCCGCCGCCGGCAATGATCATTCTCTGGGCACTGAAGTAGGTGTACATAAGGCTTAAGACCTGACCCGCTCCCACCCTTCGTGCCGCCACTAAAACGGCCGCCACCTTTCCCCGCAGTTTTCCCTTCATCAAAAAGGCGTACGTCCGGTCGATGATCGCCTTTGCCTGGGCGCTCACATTGAGAAAATAAACCGGTGTTCCGAATATCACGCCATCGGCTGCAAGCAGCTGTTCATAAACCGTCTGCATATCGTCTTCCACGATGCAGGTGCCTTCGGCCGTGCAGGCGCCGCAGGCATCACAGGGTGCGATGTTCAGATCCGCGACATGAAGCATCTCGGTTTGGGCGCCCGCCTCCCGGGCGGATGCAAGCGCGTGGGTGACAAGAATTTCCGTGTTCCCTTCCTTTCGCGGACTGCAGACAAGACCCAATATCTTCATGATAAATCTCCTACAAGCGATCGCTTTGCATTTTTGTTTGCCGATCATGCCCAGATTTCTCTTCCCCCGTTGAAACTCGCCGTAAAAATAATGGCACTATCCGTTGTGGATGTCACATTCGGCAGGCGGATTCCCGACATCATATCGTATCCTTCAGGTACATACAGGGTAAAATCAAGCATCGCATGGTCTTTTCCGGCGGATGCAACATACCGATGAATATCCTCGGGATCGGCGAGCAGCCTTTCACCTCCCAGAAATTTTCCTTGGTTCTGCGTTAGATCCGCATACCGCAAGACGCTGTAGTAAAGGCTTGGTTGGGAAACCACACCGGGAAATTCCCGGCCGAAGAGAGCAAAACCAATGGATGCATATTTGGCCAGTTCGAATCCCGGCCACTTGCCCTTGCCCCACGTCAGTCCCGGAATAAACGGATCCGGAGATTCCTCTTCCGCCATCGACATTTGAAAGGCGACCGTGCAGGTTGTCCCGTAGCCGAATGCCCTCATAAAATCACTGCCGTTTACATTGTATGCAGCATCCGATACTTTCATTCGGGCAATTGTCCATTTGAACGAATTTCTAAGGGATTCGAGAAGTCCGGCCATGCCGGCAAGCATTTCGCCCCCCGCATGCAATAGAAACGTCCATTCGCCTTTTTTCCCCATCTCCTCGTAAGTTACGATGCCGTTTTTATCTTCATCGAAGGCGGAGAGAAAATCCTGTTTCAATCCGGAACCTGAAAGTCGGTCAATGGCTTCAAAGTACGCCAGAGCCGTTTTCTGCAGATCCCAGGGCATTTTGAACATGTCAAAATAGAGGGTGTTCGTGATGATGTTCGAAAACCGGCCGTCATCATCAATACCCAAATGGCCCTGCACCGAAACCAGGGGTTTATCCGTGATGCCGTCTCGTCCGATAACATGGTAGTCGGTATCGCCCAAACCCCTTTCTTTGGACCTTTTAAAACAAATATCCCTGGAAATGGGACAGTCATACCCATTTTTCGAAACGATAGTGCTTCCCTCCACAACAGGGATAATGACCGATTGGGGAAACAGCCCGCCGTATCCGTCCGCCACTCCGGATAACAGCGATTCTTCAAGCGGCGTATTACCGAACATATACCGAGCACTCAGCAGGTCGGTGGCGACCGGATCGATCCCTGCAAACACCATGCCTTCCGGCTCTTTTGTCCCTGCACCAATGCCCTGATGGTCGATATTGATGCCTTCAACCGCATCCACGACATGAATCATGTAAACCTGCTGGTCCTTTACCGCCCTGATGATGTCGATCATGGTCGCCGTTATGCCGCCGGTTTTCTGAAGAACAGCATTCCCCATGTCGTCCACCTTGGGCAGCAGCGTATGCTCGTCCAATTCCGACACCCACACCTGGTGAGGTATACCGGCCTTCATTCCGGGGACAGGCCGGTGGGGCGCGCTGTAATCCCACTTGAATGCTCCCCGGCTTGCGTATTGCATGGGATACAGACCAATGCCGAGGTTCTTGATGACGTTTGTAAACAGGGCAATGACATGAACCTTGAACTTCGGGACATTCACAAGGATGCAGCCGGGATAATCCTCACGATCGTTTGCGTCTTCAGGATCGCCGCCGACGATCACCTTGTGGAGCATAATGGAATCATAGTTCACGCCGTCCTTGACGCCGATGCGCCGGCCCTTCGACGGATCATCGAAAATGCGGTTTAGATCATACACCATCAGCTTATCGGCGGCTTTTCCCGGCGGAATGTAAGTCCCTGAAACGCTCTCTTCGAATCCATTCATGGGGTTGCCGCCGCTTTCTTTGCTGCACCTGTCGCTCAGATATTTTCGAACGAAATAAAATCCCCACCCCCCGTGAAAGTCTTCGGACTTTCCCTCAATAACCGCCTCGGTCGTTATCCTGCGATTGTTTATGGCCGTATACTGGCCGGCAACGGCAGACATGGCGGTGGCGGCATCCCCGATGCACATCCGGTAGTAGGAAATTCCGCATTTCTCGTAAAACCAGCGCATCAAGGCGGCCATAAACGGCCATTCCGTACAGGCGGTACTGCCTAATCCCGGTTCATTGGTCTGGGGATCGATATTGCTCGGATTGACCAGGTTCGGCTTAAACAGCAGTTTCTGCCCACAATCCACCCGGCTGGTGACATCGCCGATAAATCCGGTTGCCTCAGCCAGGGCGGATAGGGCAAGATCCAGATTTGCAAAGGTGTAATCGATTTTTTTACAAATTTTCTCCCAGGCTTCGGCATCATTTTGCGTAATATACGACCGCAGCAGATCCCCCACGCCGGCATAGGATTTTTCGGGATCCATACGGACGACACCCACCGGTGAACCGGCGGCATCCACAGGGTGTTTCCCGATTTCAGATTGAATGAAGTCAATGTTTTCAGTGTTCATTGGGGTTTTCCTTTCGTAAGGCACATCGGGTGGTTTCGTGGTTGGTGAAAGCCAATGATTCAGACGCTTTTGCCTTATTGGTTTTTCTCCTCCTCCACCGGACGAAAAAAACGGGAGCGCCGATGACCCCAAGCGGCGCCGTCATGAAAACCGCATCATCCAGTCGCCCCGGGGAGAAATCCGGCATAAAAAAATAGGTGAACCCTCCAAGGGCCAGGCTCGCGCCCAAGGCCCGACTATACCGAAGAAAGGTGAATACGCGAATGAACGTCATGTAAACGAAGGACCAGAAAAAAAACAGGATGGCATTGAACATGTGACGGAGGGTTTCAGGAATCAGAGATACCAGGTGTCCGGCAATTCTTTCGGCTGCCGGCAAGCGACGGGCAAACCGCAGCTTTATCACCTCGCGGATGGTCATGTTTTCGTCGATATAGGTGCCGCCGGGAATGAGAATATCGAGATCGACAGCGGCATCCTCTCGATGCAGGCTATCGTTTACCTGCCGAAACGGCAGGTTCAGTACATGAAGGACGCCGGCATAGCCCCCGATACAAACACTTGAGAGCATAACCAGGATGAAAATCTGAAAAGCGGCCCTTTTCAGGCGTCGGGTTTTTATATCGGTCGCCGTTGGTTGCATGGATACCGGTGAAAGGGGTGAACGATGGAAGTTTGAAGTTTATGAATGCTGAATTTAACCTTCTTTACAGCCTTTGTAAACCGTTTTTAACCATCCGTTTTCAAATGCGCGATGCGCCCCTTCGGCCCAACGGCGATATCAGGGCGGCGACAATCAGTCCTGAGTGCCGGCCTTATGCCTTGCAAATCCAATTCCCCGATGGTATCAATAGCTTCATTCAGGACTTTGTCACATCAATGCTGCATGACATTTTTTCACCTTCTTCCGGATTAAAATGATGAAAATGAAACGATCGATTTTCTCAATGGTTTTTTTGTCGGTACTATTGTTTTTGGGATGTTTCGGAGATAGCGGAAGCGACCGAAAGGCCGCCGCTCCTGATCCCATTTTTGTCAACAGTCTCGACGACAGCGCCGAACCGCCTTCAGGCATTATCACCTTTCGTTCTGCACTCGATACAGCAAAAGAAAATCAACCCATACGTTTCGAGGAATACCTGGACGGCGGCGTTATCGAACTGTCCATCGTCGGGGAAGAACATTCGGTGCTGAAAGGTGAAGTCATGGGCATGCGGGATACGCCGAGCGGACCGGTCTCTTACCTGGAGGGCTATTTCGAAAGGGACTACGGCAAGTCCGCACTTTATACTCAAAAAAACGTCATCATCGATGCATCGGATCTGCCGTCCGGCATCACCCTTTCATGGAACGGCGGCGAGGACAATCCGGCCCGTGTGCTGGCTGTTTATGGCGACCTCTGTATGGCAAATGTGTCGATTACGGGGGGCAAAAGCGTAGCAGAGGACATATCGGCGGAAAATGAAAATCAGCCCTGGACGCTGGCCCGCGGCGGCGGTGTTGCCGTATGGGGAGCGGCACGCCTGGTGAACTGCCGCATTTACGGCAACTCCTGCAAGGGCGATTTTGATTCGTCCAGAGATCGGGGTGCCTTTGGCGGCGGGCTCTATGCCGACATTGTCGATCTGGAGAATTGCATCATCAGCGGAAATTCCGTTTCAGGCGGAGGAGCAGCCGGGGGCGGGGTTTTTTCTGTCGGGGGGGCCGAAAACCTGGAAACGTTTTCGGTTATCGACCGTTGCTCGATCACGGGAAACCGCATCCGTGCGTTGTTCACTTACGGCGGCGGGGTTTATTCGGACGGCGGCGGCATCGGTCATCGGAAAACATTGCAACTGACGAACAGCACCATCGCCCAAAACCTCGCCGAGCCGGCGCCCGGCCTGCCGGATTTTCTTTTGGCCATGGGATATTGGCGGGGCGGCGGCGTTTACATATCCAACGGCAATTTGTCCATTCAGAACTGCACGATTGTTCAGAACGAAACGTACGGCGTGCCCCGTACCGATGATTTGAGCAAGCCCAATCTGGCCGGCGGCATTGCCGCAACCATCGGAAATGCTCACGCCGTCGAAACGATCACCATCGGCCACTCATTGGTCGTCGGGAACACCGTTTCCGAGATCGGCGGAGATGCATATGCTCAGGATATTTTTACAGGATCCCTAATGCACTTTAAAAGCATGGGTTACAACCGCATCGGCGCACTCGACTTCAGCCAGATCCTTGTCCCGGTGGGTGAGCCGGGTTGGGAATCCCTGTGCCGCAGGCATTTTCCAAAAAGCGGTGATGGAAGCGGCGTGGAAATTGCCGAGGTCCTCGATCTGGACTCTGGAATTGTCCGGTCCAATGAGATCTTTTCCGCCGGGGTGGACGCATCGGATTACGCGATTTTGTATTATCAACCCGGTGCCGGGGCCATCGACCAGGCCCCTGCTTCACCATACATCATTAACAAGACCCTTGCCGAGTACGACATCCGGCTCGGCGGCATCGATAACTTTCTATCCATTGTACTCGACAGGATCGAGAGCTGTTTCACTCTTCCCGGTTTTGCCGCCGATTTCAGAACCCATTTTGAAAGCTTTTTACAGACCGTCGATGCCGACGGCGAAACTGTGGGAACCCAGCCCTATACGAACCCTTCAGGCGAACCGATGCTAACGCTTGACGATGTTCAGTGGTTTGGTCCGGCGATTACCTGGACGCAGGAGCTTGCAAATTATCCGTATATCGAATTCTGGCATCAGCTCGATGCAGCCCTCGAGGACGAGCACATATTGGGAATGGGTCCGGAACTGCTCGGCGACGGCGCCTGGAGGGATCTATTTCCATCGTCGGGTTTGTTGCCCGAAAACAATGACATTTTCTTTTCCATTTGGGAAGAAGACATCAGTGTTTCCCAGCAGCCGATCGATCAGCTTGGCGTTTCACGACCGGTGAACTCATCCGCTGATATCGGCGCTGTCGAGGCATTGTAGAGTGTTTGGCATAAACTAGGCCCAAACCACTCTGCCCCCCGATATGAGGCAGAAAATTGAGAGCATAACGTAAAACAAGAGAAGGAAATCATGGAGCGAATCAACCGGTATACCAAAGAAGAGGCCATGAAAAGGGCGTTCAGGATCGGGTTCGAAGGCGAAAAGAACAGGCATTCCTGTTCCCAGTGCACCTACAATGCGCTTGCAGATGTCTTCGGCATCAAAAATGAATCCTTTTTCAGGGCTGTCCATCCCCTGGAAGCCGGCGGGGGCGCATCCTCGAACACATGCGGCTCATTTTCCGCCGCGTGCGCCGTCATCGGTTATTTTCTTGGAAGGCCTTACGATTATTTCATGGACGGCAAAGAATGGGACATCAAGGCAACCATTCTCGCCTATACCCTTCAGGAAAAATTCAAGTACAAACTCGGCAGCCTGAAATGCGGCGACATTTTAAAAACCCATCTTGGATTCGATATGGACTGGACGAATCCAGAACACATAGAAACATACGAAAACAGGGGCGGACATTCAACGCTGTGCCCCACAGTCGTGGGGTTGACGGCTGCATGGACAGTCGATCTGCTTTGGAGCGACGTGCGTAAGGATCCCGATTTAACCGATATTCCCGACTTGAGTGAAGCCGATGATCTGATCGGTTCCTTAGGGTATGCCAGTACATGAACGGCGGATTACCGTAGATGAACACCGATCGAGACGCAATCATCGAGGTGCAGTGCTATGCCGGCTACAGGGCGGGTCAGCGGCCGATCAGTTTCATTCTCCATGGCAGGAAGCGCATGATCGACGTCATTATCGATTATTGGCGAAGCCCGGAATATGATTATTTCAAGGTCGCGGCGGACGATGGGAATCGCTATATATTGAAATCCCGCCATGACGGTGAATGGGTGCTGGATGGGATAATCCCTCCACCTTGATTTTCAAAACCATTCACATGGTTGCCGTTTACGATATAAGACCGTTCCGGGAGGACACCATAACCTTGACATACCGGGGAAACAAAAATAAAATTATTTCGTGCGTCTTTCCCGAGTTGCGGCGGGGTTATTACCCATGCCGCAAAAAGTGCCCAAAGGAAATGGATCGGCGCCGAACAAACTCGAAAGGAGATCGATATGGCGGAACATCCGGAACATCTTGATGGAGCAATTCTGCAGAGGGATAAGGAAACCTATGCCATCGTCCCCAGAACGCCGCTGGGGATACTTAACCCTCAAGTGCTCGAATCCATAGCAAGCGTCGTCAAGAAATACGGTATACCGGTGGTGAAGATCACGTCCGGTCAGCGCATCGCCCTGGTGGGACTCAAGGAATCCGAACTGAAATCGGTTTGGAAAGATCTCGGCATGGATGTAGGCAGAGCCACAGAGCTATGCGTTCACTATGCACAGGCGTGCCCGGGAACCGCGGTGTGCCGGCTGGGCGTGCAGGATTCTCTGGGGCTGGGAATGGAGCTCGAAAATCTCTTTCAGAACATGGCGCTTCCTGCAAAGGTCAAATTCGGAGTTTCAGGGTGTCCCATGTGCTGCGGAGAAAGTTATGTGCGCGATGTCGGGGTGCTGGGCAAGAAGAATGGCTGGACACTGATTTTCGGCGGCAACAGCGGCGGCCGGCCACGCATCGGTGATGTGGTGGCCGAGGACCTCGACAAGGAAGCCGTTATCGATCTCACCCGAAAATGCCTGGAACACTATGCAGCCAACGGCAAAAAAAGAGAACGGACCGCCCGGTTCATGGAACGAATCGGAATCGATGAACTGAAAGCGGCGGTTCTTTGATATCGAACCCATTGGGTTCGATATGCCGATTTTTTTACCTTCTTTTGCTTATCGCACGCCACCCTCCTAAGGGTGTTGAAACCGGTTGGAGTATCTTGCTCCAAACCACGGTTCATAACCTGAGAAAATTTACCCGAACCATAATAAAGGATTCCACACGGTGATAATCGACACCGATATATTGGTGGTGGGGGGAGGCGGCGCCGGTTTCAGGGCCGCTATAGCAGCCGCGGAGAAAGGGATGAAGGTGCTGCTCTTGAGCAAGGGCCCTCTTGCCCGATGCGGGGCGACTCCGATGGCGGGTGCCGATTTCACGCTGGACGGCGCGAGCATGAGCCGTATTCCCGGGTTGGCCGGCGATCCCGAAGACACTCCGGAAAAAGTTTTCAATGACATCGTCACACAAGGCTGTTTTCTGAACAACCAGAAGCTCGTCGACCAGTATATCCGAAAGGCGCCGCAATGCCTGCAGGAACTGATCGAATGGGGAATTCAGATCAAAGTGAGCGATGAGCGGATGATTTTCACCAGCGGCACGGGTATCATGGATGCCCTGCTCAGAAAGGCGCGGTCTTTAGGCATCCAAATGCTGGAAGACATTTTTCTATTCGACCTGGTCACCGCAAAAGGCGCCGTCGCAGGGGCGTTGGGGATCGATATCCGATCCGGAGATTTTATCCGGTTCCGGTGCAAGGCCGTGGTTATGGCTACCGGCGGTTGGCATAAAGCGTTCCGACCCACTACGGGCATGAGGGATTTGTCGGGGGAAGGTATTGCGATGGCCCACCGTGCCGGAGCGGATCTTGGAAACATGGAATTCATTACGTTTTGCTGCAATGTTTTTCTGAATCCTCCCATCTGGGCGGGCAGCATCGCTCCCTATATCCTGAGCATGCTGGTGGATGTCCGATTAACCAATTGTGACGGGGATGAATTTTTAAAATCTAACGATCCCGTTGTCGTCAAGATCGGAGCGTCAACCGAATGGAACAAAAGCTTCATCTCTCATGCCACGGCAAAAGAGATTCGAGCAGGAAGAGGATTCGCCAACGGCGGCATTCATTACAGCCGGGGCGATGCACCATGGGAGGATATCGAATTCGTTGCCTCCATGATTTTTCCAAAATGGAAGTATAAGGCACTGGACCTTTCTGAATGGGGCCGAAAATTAAGGGACAACGAGCCGGTCGAGGTCGGTCCGGCCGTCGAATATTTCGAAGGCGGCATCAAGGTTAACGAACATTTTGAAACTGCCTTGCCCGGACTTTTTGCAGCCGGAGAATGTACGCTGGGTGCATTCGGCGCCAATCGTGTGTTTGCAGCGATTACTGAAATGCTGGTTCACGGTGCGGATGCCGGAGAAAATGCCGCAGCCTATACCGGCAAATCCGATACCGGCAGGCCCGCAGATGATGCCTTTGCCGCCCTGGAAGAAAAGGCCGCTGCTCCCCTGAGTCGGGTGAAGGGCGTTTCGCCACAGGAAATCAGGGGATCCGTTCAAACTGCCGCACACACCTATTTGGGCCCCATCCGGGTTCGGGAAGAGCTGATCACTTTCATACGTTTTTTGAATCGCCTGAAAAAAGACGCGATACCACATATCGCCGTTACAACTGAAAACAGGCGATACAATAAAGAATGGATCGACGCCCTTGAACTGGAAAACATGGTCGAACTTCTTGCGGTAGCCGCAGAAAGCGCCCTTTTGCGAACGGAAAGCCGGGGTGTGCATTTTCGAGAAGATTATCCGCATACCGACAATGACAATTGGCTCAAGGAAAGTATCGCAAAACGCACGCGAAGCGGCTCCGAGGTGCACCATGTTCCGGTGGCCGTAACAAGCATGACCCCGCCGAAAGGCGTTACTGCTTACATGGATTTCATTAAGGAAATGATGCTTTCCCATTCCGATACCGGCGGCAAGCATTGATTTGAAAATCATCAGGACCTTGTAGCTGAAGCATCGCTTTCATTATGAGGGCTGAACACTGCCGGGTCTTGCCGGCAACCGAACGGTGGTCGCTATGGGTGAACATACAATTCAGGCAACGGTATTCAGGTTCGATCCGATAAGGGACAAGGCGCCCTACTACCGCACCTATGAAGTGCCCTACCAAGAGGGGATGAGTGCCCTTGATGTACTCGATTACATTTATCACAATCAGGACGGCACGTTGGCGTATTACGACCATGCGGCCTGTACCTTGGGCGTCTGCGGGAAATGCTCCGGCAGAATAAACGGCCGTCCGGGCCTCTTCTGTCAAACCCGGGTCGAAAAGGACATCACGCTGGAACCCCTGGACCTGAACAACGTATTGAAAGATTTGGTGGTTACCGGGAATAAGGCCGTCCGAAACAAAGAGGAATATTAAAAACGGAGGAAAAAGGATGCAGGACATCAACAGTGTGCCTTTGATTACCAGGCGTGAAATCGAGGCCCGTATAGCCGTTCCGCTGATCAGGGCCTTTATGCAAAAATTCGGCCGTAAGCCCGCTCTCGAAGTTGCCGGGGAGGTGATTCGGGCGCTGTCGATCGAGGCGGGTGAAATGCTTAGAAGCATCGCCGAAGGGGACGGCCTCGAAGATTTCCAAAAGGCCCTTGCCGTGGCCGGTCAAGGGGGCGCCCTGAAATACGAAATCGTCGAAGCCGCTCCCGATAAAATCGCGGTTAACTTCACACGATGCAAATTCGCGGAAATGTACCGCAGTTTGGGTATGGAGGAGTTCGGGTACATTCTCTCATGCGGACGGGATGCCTCCATCGCAGAAGGGTTCAATCCCAATATCCGATTCAGCCGTACCCAAACCATCATGGAGGGTGCGGATCATTGCGATTTCAGATACGAGATTAAAGACGAAACATGAAAGGCAAATATGCAAACCTTTTCCCAAGCGACAAGAACCGAGAAGACCATCGACCGCTTGATCGATGGTCTTCTTTTCCAATAACCGCCAAAAAAAGGGGGCTTGATGGATGAAACGACAAAAGCGCTGTTCGATTTCTACAAAAAGGAAAGCAAAAACGATTTCTATAATGCCTTTCTGTACATGAAGTTTCTTCACCAATTTGAGGCCAAGGTCATGGAGAGCATGGGGCTTCCGGTCAATCCGGAGATCGAAAAAGTAGACCCCGCCGTAGACGATATGCTCCAGGCAAACCTGAACATCATCGCCCAGGCAGGAGGAAACTCGGAGACGGATATTTATCATGCCAAAATTGTTCAATTGGAGGATGCAAAAAAGCTGGTATCATTACAAACCGACCTCCATATCGAGGTGCCGGAAACCATTGTGCCGTTTAAGCTCGCCAGAAATGTCCTGCTCAAAAGCAATGATGCAATTGCGGTCGGAACCTGCCCCTGCCGGTTGGCTCAGGCTGAGTGCCCCTGCATGGAATACCCCATGGAAGCCTGTATGTTTATCGGCGATCCCCATGCCTCATTCATTGCGGACCATAACCCGAGATTTAGAAAAATCGAACGGGAGGAGGCCGTCCACATTCTCGAAGACTGTCATAACAGGGGGTTTGTTCACAACGCCTACTTCAAAAAAGATATGGGAAACCGGTTTTTTGCCATTTGCAATTGCTGCAGCTGCTGCTGCGGCGGCATCAAAATCCAGAACCTGTTCACAAGCGGCGCCATTTCCTACTCCCATATCGCCCCGTCCGGATATATCGCTACAGTTGGGGAAGGCTGTATCGGGTGTGGGGAATGTGTCCCGCGCTGTCAGTTCAATGCCATTGAAATGGACGAGAAAAATGAAATAGTCCGGATCGATGTCAATACATGCATGGGATGCGGTGTCTGTGAAACCACCTGCCCTGTCGGCGCCATTTCGCTGCAGGTGCAACCTGAGAGGGGAGGAATTCTAAACATCGATTCATTGAAACATATGATGACTTGAGCACCGGTTATATGTTTTCAATCACCCTCCGGCCTCGGCTCCGAGAGCATGATATCCACGCGCTGGTAGTAAAATGTTTCCCGGAACTTACCGTCGAGTCCAATGGCGATAAGACCGGAAAAGACAAGGGCGATAATGGCAACAGAAGTCCCCTTTCTTAACAGTGTGCGAAATAGGGAACTGAAAAAAAGATCCCGCAGCAGTATCAGAAATTCAAGATGGCTCACTGCTAAAGCCCGTTTGCAGGCAACCACCATCAGGATGATAATGATATAGAGGAAAACACACATGATGCAGACCACGTTGAGAATGAAAAATGAAATAAACGCCTCGACGATGGAAAACAGCGCCATAGTATAAAGGATAAAAAGAAGAAAACCGTAGAGCGCTTTTTGAATTTCCCAGTACAGCAATCGTTCCACGGCCATAAAAAACACTAAAAAAAGGAAAGCAAACATGCCCCAAGTGGCGACGGGGAATCCCATAAACATCGACCCAAAGCTTGTGGCGGCTTTGTCACAGTCGATAACTTCGTTCACGGCACAAAAACTGCTTCCAGCCGGCATGAGAATATTGACTCGGTAATGGTGATAGGTCAGGTAGACCGTATCCGCCATGCCGAGGATCCAAAAAAAAGCCAATGCTAAAAACCATTTGGGCCGCAAATGCCAATCCTTTGTTGTGTGCCGTTATTCGTTTACAGCCTATGTCGAACAAGTGAAAAATATAAAGGATACCTATCACGTAATCAACCATTTTTATTGATAAAACTTATTTGATATGCTGAATACGATACAAACGGGTGAATGGGAGTAAATTTTTGCATTAAATTGGTTTCCGCTGCGGTTTGGTGGACCTTTTCGGCGAGTTCAGGCAACGCCGACGAACGGCCCAATCCGCTCTGCCATGAACCCCGAAAGGTGAACCCGTAGATGAAAAGGAGGCCTATCGTGAGTTATAATGATATTTTATATGAAAAGGACGGCGGAATCGCACGAATAACCATCAACCGGCCTGAACGATACAATGCCTTTACGGCATCGACGCTCGAGGAAATGAACGACGCTCTTCGGAATGCGTGGGTGGACCACGCCGTGGGTGTTGTCGTGGTCACCGGAAAGGGTGACAAAGCGTTTTGCACGGGTGGAGACCAGAAGATAAAAGATGAAGACGGATACGAAAAAGGCGGGGCGCTGTTCGATCTTCTCGATGCCCATGACCAAGTGATCCATACCATACGAAGTATCCCAAAACCGGTCATTGCGATGGTTAACGGATATGCCGTCGGCGGGGGCCATGTGCTGCACGTGGTATGCGACTTGACCATTGCATCTGAAACGGCACGGTTCGGCCAGGCGGGTCCGCGGGTGGGCAGTTTCGATGCCGGTTACGGCACCGTGTTTCTTTCCCGTATCGTCGGCGAAAAGAAGGCTCGAGAAATCTGGTACCTCTGCCGGCAGTATTCGGCAACCGAAGCCCTTGAGATGGGACTCGTCAATAAGGTCGTGCCCCCGTCCGAACTCGAGGACGAAGTGAATCGATGGTGCCGTGAATTGCTCCAGAAATCGCCTTACGCACTGGCTTTTCTCAAGGCCTCCTTCAATGCGGATACCGACCATGTCAACGGCATCAACACCATGTCCAAGCGAACCCTGGAGTTATTCTACAAAACAGACGAGTCCCACGAAGGGGTCTCGGCATTTCTTGAAAAAAGACCGCCTGATTTTAAGCGCTTTAGGGCTAAGAAATAGAAGCTGCCAGTCTACCGCCATATAATTGCGGGTTCATTTCGCTTGGGTATTCGGTGGTACGCGTATTTGGGATATCCCAGCATCATGCATTCATAGCTTAAATGCCCTTCCGGGAGACCGACAGCCTCGTTTATCGACGGATAAAATTCAATAGCCGCCTGAAAAAACCCGCCCCAGCATCCGCCCAACCCCATGGCATTCGCCGCCAATTCGAGATAAGTCATGGCGATCACGAACTGATTCCGGACAAGATGAATATCCTTGAAATCCCGTGGGGCGTGAGCGATGATCAGGCACGGCGCACTGCGAAGAATGTAATCGTTGCCCTTGTCCCATTGGGCCACCAGGATATCCGCTTCCATGCTCTCTGCAAACCCGGGATTTTCCTCGAGCAGCCCTCGCATCCAATCGATTACCATTCCGGAAAGCCGTTTGATGTGCGATGGATCCGTAATGACCAGCCATTGGGTCATTTGGGAGTTGTGCCCGGTCGGGGCATAACTTGCCAGCTGCAGCAATTCAACAAGGGTATCCCGGGATACGGGTTTGTCCTTGAACACCCGAATTGAACGGCGGCCCTTCAGAAGGCGATCGATTTGGGCTCTGTCTATTTCCATATCGGAGTCGATCGGAGTGCATGCCGACGGCGTCATGGTATTGAGCGACAAGGCCCCGGTAGGGCAGGCTGCCATGCAATGGCCGCAGTTCATGCACCGCTTTTCAGCGAATTCAACCGGCGTGGGAATGGAATTTTCACGGTTTAACGTTATCAGTGCAAAAGGGCATACAGCCTCGCAGATGCCGTCCCGATTGCATTTTTCCGGATCTATGGTGAACAATGTCATGGTTATCTCCCTTCATTATAATGCCCGCGGCAACCCGGCCGCCCTCTTTACAACACATACTCGGCTGAGTAACCGGCAAAAGCGTGAATACATTTTTTTAAAAAGCAGTTGGTTTTTATTTGATTTCTGGTCGAATGCCGTTTAAAGTATTTTACCTTTTAGTTTTATAGTCATCTGCGGTTCGTCAGCAGAAGGCATTAAGTGCCGCATAGCTTCACCAAAACCCATGAACATGCAGAAGATGACAAAAAGCATCCGACCTGTTCACTGAGAAGCTTCGCGCGGCATTTATCACATGCTTCTCGAACTTTTCGGGAAGCTGCCGGCATGAAACGCCGGGATGCTCATAGGCGGGTTCCCGGCTTAATCGTGGTAGAGAGCCAATCCCGCAGGGCCCGGATTGTGACGCCTGCGGCCATCCCGGGGATCGAATTCTACAGATGTAATTGTTTCCGATTGTCAACGCAAGCAGACCGGAAAAGGAGGGGCGCTCATGTTTAAGAAAATATTGTTTCCCGTGGATTTGTCCGATGCCTCATCAAAAGTTTGCTCGTATGTTCTGGAAATGGCCGACAGGTTCGATTCGGAAATCCATATCATTTACGTCGTTCATGTGACAAACTACTATTCCAATCTCGATCTTTCAGCGGCATACATCGGAAACTTTGAAACCGAAATTTACAAGGGCGCTGGAAAAAAGTTCAAGGGATTCATCGCCGAAAACTTCAAGGACAGGCCGGTGAAATCCAAAATTCTGATCGGCCGCCCGGCCGATGAAATCATGGCCTATACCCGGTCTGAAAAGATCGACCTCATCATCATGGGGCACAGCAGCACCGGCATTGAACGGGCGATTTTCGGAAGCGTCGCCGGGCATGCCGTCAAATATGCACCTGTCCCGGTGCTGGTGATCAGCCCTGAGTTGCTGAGGCACAAGCAGGGCCTTGAGAAATCTTAAGACCTGTGTTTTTTTGCGAATTCCTCCCGCAGAACATTGCGTTTTACCTTCCCGCCCTCGAATGTTCTTGGCAGTGAATCGACAAAATCAATGAAAGTCGGCACCTTGTAGCTGGCCAGATCGGCCTTGCAAAAGGAGATGAGCTCCTCTTCCGCAAGTGTTTCCCCCGGGCGGAGCACCACCGCGGCCGCCACGATATGGCCCCACTTTGGATCGGCACCGCCGTAAACGGCCACATCCATGACCTTTGGATGTTTGGCGATTACGCGCTCCACTTCCATGGGATAAATGTTTTCCCCGCCCCGGTTGATCATGTCCTTGGCCCGGTCGGCAAAATAAAAGAACCCATCTTCATCCTTCCACCCCATATCACCGGTATGAAACCAGCCTTCCCCGTCTATTGCTTTTGCTGTTGCCTCGGGGTTCTGCCAGTAGCCGGGGGTCACCTTGTCGCCCCTGCAAACGATTTCCCCGACTTCACCGGGCCCGACCTCCTGATTATGCTCATCGACGATACGCGTTTCAATACCGAACGACATTGCCACGCCCACTCCTTTAAGCCGTTTAAGTTTCTTTTCAACCTCCTTCGCTTCCCCGGAAAGATCGTGATCTTCCGGCCGTTTGGCGATGCTGGTGGCATTGCATTCGGTGCAGCCGAAATTATCGCTGTATCGAATGTCCGGTGGGAATTCGCGAAGGATGCGCTGAAGGAGCGCATCGTTCATCGGCATGGCGCCGTATCCGATGCTTTTCAGGCTCGTGAGGTCATATTTCTTGAAATCCGGATCCTCCAAAATCATGTGGAACATGGTGGGCACCAGATACGTAATGCTGACCTTTTCCCGTTGCACGGTTTCCATGAACAGCTTCGGGGTAAAGGCATCGGGCAGAACCATGGCGGCACCGGATGACATGACGGCATACGTGGAAATGATGCCTGCGATGTGATACAGGGGCACGATGTTCAGAAATACAGGATACCCCGGTTCATTCTCACTGTAAATCGGATCATCGAATCCCTCACCCATTTCGGTCGAGTAAAAATTTACCATGATGTTCCGGTGGGTGGCAATGGACCCTTTCGGCAACCCGGTGGTGCCGCTGGTGTAGCAGATGGCGCAGATATCATCCAGGCCGAGGTCGGGCGCCGGAAGATCCTCCGGTGAAGATTCCGCCAGCAGGCGTTCATAATCCCCGGCCCAATCGGGAACGGTGCCGGCGGTGCATAAAAAATGCTTCACATGTTCCATTTCCGGTAAAATCGGTTCGAAGATCGGGGTATACCGTTCTTCGAACAGCAGCACGACGGCGCCGGATTGATTTAAAATAAACAGCGCCTCACTGCTCTTCAATCGAAAGTTCATGGGAACGCAAATCGCACCCAGCTTCAAAATCGCCAGGTATTGCTCGAAATACTGCCACCGGTTGTTTTCAAAAAGTGCAACCCGATCGCCTTTTTTAACGCCGTATCGTTGCAGAAGACGGGCCAGCCGGTTTGCCCTTTCATTGACTTGCCGGTAGGTTTTGCGTATGGATCCATCCCCGGAAATTACGAGTTCCCGATCCGGAAATCGGGCAATGCTCTCCTTCACATGTTCCAGAATATTATTCTTTTCATAGGTAACCTCAACATAATGCTGTGTCGTCATCGGAAGACCTCCTTTGCCCTTGCCCCGACCCCGCAAAAGACCGGGCCTGGCCGCTGAATGTCCAAACACCGCCCGCAAACGCTAGTGAAAAAACCTGAACAAGGCTCCTGCAATCCATAACAAAAACAGTGGGGATGAATCAAGATATGTTTAACAGCCGGTCCGGAGGCGGTTAAAATCCGCCGGGATCAGTCCCGGCGGATTTTTTTGTGGTTGAATGGTTT
This sequence comes from Desulfobacterales bacterium, assembly GCA_046483495.1. Classification (GTDB taxonomy): domain Bacteria; phylum Desulfobacterota; class Desulfobacteria; order Desulfobacterales; family UBA5616; genus CAYLRU01. The sequence continues at coordinate 62,172 of JAWODC010000049.1, read as the reverse complement.
AGTCGTTGAAAAGCGTTTTATACCGGCCGAATCCTTCTTTTTCCAAATCGTTTTTCGGAATGAAGCGAAGGGCTGCCGAGTTGATGCAGTATCGCAGGCCGGTGGGGGGAGGGCCGTCGTCGAAGACGTGCCCCAGATGGGAATCTCCCTTTTTGCTGCGCACTTCCGTCCGGACGGTAAAGAGGAACCGATCCTCTTTTTCTAGAATATTTTCGGGCTCCAAGGGCTTGGTGAAACTCGGCCATCCCGTACCGGATTCAAACTTGTCCGTGGAACTGAACAGGGGCTCATTGGACACGATGTCCACGTAAATACCCTCTTTTTTATTGTCCCAATAAGCATTGTCAAACGGGGGTTCGGTGCCGTTTTCCTGCGTTACCCGGTACTGCATCGGCGTTAACCTTTGCTTCAGGTTTGATTTCGATGCGGTTTCGCTCAAGATTGTCTCATCATTATTCCAGGCTTTCTCCAAAAAGGATTCCCTTCCGGAATGGGACCGGTACGTCCGGTAGCGAACCGGATGATGTTTGTAATACTCCTGATGGTAACCCTCGGCTTTGTAAAAAGGCCCGGCCGGGGTGATGTTCGTTACGATAGGCTTGTCGAAACGCCCGCTTTCCGAAAGAACCTGTTTGGATGTTTCAGCAAGCCTTCGCTGCTCATCATCATGGTAAAAAATCTCAGAACGGTACTGGGTTCCGCGGTCGGCGAACTGGCCGCCGGCATCCGTGGGATCGATTTGACGCCAGAATACTTCCAGCAGCTTACCATAACTGATTCGAGAAGGATCATATATGATTTGAACGGCTTCCGCATGCCCGGTCGAACCTGATGAAACCTCTTCGTAAGTGGGGCTTTCCGTTTTTCCCCCCGTATATCCGGAAACCACCGAGACAACACCATCGAGTTTTTCAAAGGGTTTTTCCATACACCAGAAGCAACCGCCCGCAAACGTGGCCGTTTTCGTTTTTACATCGGCCGACGCACATGAACTAAAGGCGATAATTCCCAGCATGGACATAATCAGCAGTACGATGACGTGATTCATGATACACACCTCCTTTTTTTAAAGAGGTAAGACCGAATCCGGCTTAATCAAGGGCCTAGCGGTGATTTATCATGTCAACAATCCCCTTTTATCTTGAAGTTCGGAGCGGTTTGGGCACACGAAGCGGGACGGGCGAGACGAAACGGGATTCATCTTTTGCGGTTTTTTAAAGGGGCCGTGCCCGACCCGGGCCAAATTCGAGCAATACCGAAAAAAGCCCGTATGACCAGCCAAAACGCGATTACGATCCAGACATCGATGAGGGAAGGGTCAATCGAATGTTCGACGAAAAAAATACCTGCAGCTCCAAATCCTGTCGCAAGACAGACAACGTTCCTCAGGTACCGCCAATCCCCGGCTCCCCAGTGAATACCGTCCGTGGCAAAGGCGACGGCATTGACCGGTTGGGTTGCGGCGGCTACAAGCCAGGCCGGGCCAAAGGCATAGAAGGCATCCGGGGGAACCAGAACCGACCGGACGATTCCCAGGCCCGCCACCATGGCGGCGGTCAGCAGAAGTCCGGTGCCAATGCTCCACAAACAAATGACCTTGGCGGCATTTCTGGCCGTACCCACCTCCCCCGGGCCGAAAAAATAACCGATCAGGCTTTGTCCCGTGATTGCGAATGCATCGAGAAAAAGAGCCGTGAATACCCAAACCTGCCGAATGGCCTGATGCGCGGCCCCGGCTTCAGGACCCATTTTAGTCGCCGAGCGGGTGCTTAGAAGCAGGAAAAAAATGATCAGTCCGGTTCGAATAAACAGATCTCTTCCCACCAGGAAGAGTCGAGCCAAATCCTTCATAGGCAGGCGCATAAAAAAGCCGAACCTTCGATAGACCGCCGCCCCCGCCCAGACAGCACCCATATATTGGCTGATCGTGGCCGCCAATGCCGCGCCGGCGACTCCCATAGGTGGAAGGTTGCCGAATCCGAAAATCAAAACGGCGTCCAGAACGATGTTCACCCCATTGACGAAGACGGCTATGTAAAACGGCGTCTTCATGTCCATCAACCCTCTGAGGGCCCCGAATGCCGCCACGGAAACCAATACGGCCGGAGCTCCGAGCAATCGGATGTGCAGATACTCAACGGCCGCAGTATGCACATTCGGGGTGGCTCCCATGGCATGTGAAATCGCGGAAACCAGAGGCGTGCAGACAGCCGCCACTCCCAATCCCAGAATGGCGCCTGCAATTACGGCCGTCCAGGCGGTTTGTCTGCCTCTTTCGTAATCCCGGTTTCCGTATGCCTGGGCGATACCGGTTTGGGTCCCGATTCCGAGAAAATTGAAGATCCAGAAAATGCCCGACAGCACCATCGCTCCGATTCCCAGGGCGGCGAGCGGCGCCGAACCCAGCCGGGAAACAAAAGCTGTATCCACCAGTCCGGTCATCGGTTCTGCTATCAAGGACAGCAGTACGGGAAACGACATGCCGGCAAGGGTCCGGTGCGGAGAGCGGATAAAGGGATGTTCCAAAACCGATGGTTGGGATTGATTCATTTTTTGGAATCTTTCCGGGCGTATTCGGCGATACAAGAGCCCTGCAACCGAACCCCTGCCGTGTGCGTCAACCCCTGTTCAACGATCCGCTCCAATAAGCTTCTCCGACAGCCTATTTCCGAGTCCTGCCACGCATTCCATGTCCAGGTATGCCTGGGCCTGGTTCCGGAACAGGACGGAACAGGCGGCGGGAAATTCGTCGTCCTTGTCGTTGAACAGGACCAGGACGGCGATCTTCGGTAATGCCTCGAAAACAGCAGCCACGGTGTAGGAGAGGCGAAGATCCGAAAAGACGCCCCCGATTCGCGTGGAGGCGGATGCAAGCCGGTCGGCTCTGCCTGCGAAATGCCGGGTCAAATCGCCTTCCACCCGCTGAGAAAAATAGCTGACCAGCGGGGCGGCGTCCCTGAAATCTTTGAACGATACCCAGTCGCCCGCCACCGGCTCCCAATCCGGACACATAAGGACGTATTTAAACAGCACGACACAGGTAAAGTAGTCCGGCACATTTCCGCGAGAATCCGAAACGCCTTCGGAGTTCAATCGGTAGGGCCTGCCGAACAGGGGAATGACAATGCCGTCCGACTCAACGACGGCGCCGAGACGTTGTGCGGTCTTTTCAAGTGAAACGGCCTTTATTTTCTCGAGATAATAGGTATAATTTTCCTTGAATACCGGCGATCTCTTTTTCATTTCAACACCCGGGTTAGGCTTTTCCTGATAGGTGATTCATGATAAAAGAGCTCTCGAATGTCAACAAGGAAAAATATTTCGGGTATGCTCCAAAATACGTTCTGCCATATCCCCGGCATCGGGTTAAAGACGGAACTGAGCTTGTGGAAGTCGGGTTTTACCGATTGGCAAACCTTTCTACTGCGATGTGGTCCGGCGGCAAAGGTTCCTCGTAAAGAATTCATCAGGCGGGCTGTCGGCAATTCCATCCGGCATCTGGAAGCACGGAACACCGCCTACTTTACTGCGGCACTGCCGTCCCACCAACACTGGCGATTGTTTTCCAGCTTCAGGAGCAAGACCGCCTACATCGATATCGAGACCACCGGCCTGGATTTTATCTGCGAGATCACTACCATCGCCCTATATGACGGATTCACCATTCGCCATTACGTCAACGGGCAAAACCTGGAAGACTTCGTCGATGATATATCGGCGTACGACCTGCTGATCACATATAACGGAAAATGCTTCGATATCCCCTTTCTGGAAACGTTTTTTAACATACGCCTGAACCAGGCACATATCGATCTGCGGTATGTCCTCAGGCGTCTGGGATATTCCGGCGGCTTGAAAAGCTGCGAACGGCAGTTGGGCATTGATCGAGGTGAATTGACGGGCATCGATGGATTTTTCGCCGTTCGCCTCTGGGAGGACTATGTTTGGCGGAAAAATGAGTACGCTTTAGAAACGCTTCTGCGCTACAATATCGAAGACGTGGTGAATCTCGAAAAACTCATGATCATGGCTTTCAATCGGAATCTCCAACAGACGCCGTTTACAAAACACCTTTTCATTGCCGAACCCGATCCAATTACCATCCCGTTTACCGTTCACGAGCCGACGGTCGAACGGCTGATGGCGGCGAATCGGCTTTATGGAGAGCGGTGAGCCGGTAATCGGCCGCCCTACCGGATGGTGCAGCAATGTTTATACGGCCTTTTCGTTTTAAATCGGCGCAGTGCTTAACACGCTCGGCATGTTGCTTCAATCCACGACCGAAGCGACGAGAAGATCCGAAAGCTTTTGATGACGCAAAAAGCTGGCACCTTCTTCGAGAAGGCCGGATGTCAGCAGTACAAATGTCAGTTCTCTTTCCGGATCCACCCAGAACATGGTCGAACCGGCCCCCAATCCTCCAAATGTTCTCTCGGAAGTGGTCTGGCCGAATGGCATGGCAAATATGCCTTTTCCGCGCAGGAAGAAGCTCAGCCCGAGGTAAGCCGGGAATGGATCCCAGCCATGTATTTCCCGTGCATGATCGAAAACGTCATTGGGCATGTCACCGGTATGATTCGTTACGGCGAGTTTCAGCAGACCGGGCGACAGAACTCGTATTCCATCGAGTTCGCCGCCGTTTCGAAGCATTTCCGCCCATCGGAACAGGTCAAGTGCGGTGGATGCGGCACCGCCCGCCGGAATTTCGGTTTCTTCGGTAATCAGGTCGTTCATGGCGCCCAAAAGGAGCGGATCGAACAGGCCGGGGGTTTTGTCCCTCACCACGATGGGAACTCTTCTTGCTTCGAGATCTTTTCGAACACCCAGGGATGTATCCTTCATCTTCAGCGGCTCAAAGAGTTCTTCGGCAAGAATTTGTCTGAAAGGACGGGTGCCGCCGTCCAGCCGCCGCACCATTTCAGCCAGAACGGCATGTGCGGTCAGGGGGCTGTAGGAAACCCGAGAGCCCGGCCGGCTCTTCAACGGTTCATTGCATGCCGCGGCTACATATGCCTGAAGATCGCCCACCTGTTCTACGGGAAGCATCGCCGGCAGGTCGACGGACATTCCGCCGGTATGCGTCATCAGATGAGCCACGGTGACCCGCTGTTTTCCTTTTATGCCGAACTCGGGAATGACGTCTGCGATCGTGGTCGTCAACTCGACCCGCCCCTTCTCGATGAACGAAAAAACCGCTCCGGCGGTAAAGGTCTTTGTAATGGACATGATCATGAAGACATCATCACGTTTTGCAGCCCTTTCGGAAGCTTTTTCCGCATGCCCAACGGCTTCGTGCAGCACAAGCTTTCCGTAGCGACCCACCGCGAATACAGCCCCGTCATAAAGCCCTTTGCCGGTGTCCTCCACCACCGATTGGGTTAGCCTTGAGAGGCGATCCGGATCGAGTCCCACTTCTCCGGCATTTTCAATTCCTTCTCGTTCTACGTTGATCATAGAGCCTCCTTCAATGATAATGGGTGAAATACAAGGCCATTCGAACGATGTTCAGACCAGCTGAACCGTTTATTTCCCTTTCTCTCAAAAAACCAAGCGCCGAATGCCGGCGCTGCCATAGATGCAGGCCGGGGTCACATCGAGATCAGATTATTACGCGCTTAATGGAGCAGACGGCAAAACCGCCATTTCTTTCTTAAGACCGGGTGCTGCTTTTTATGCGCAAGCTTCCGAATCGGGCCTTAGGCGATTGGTATCGATTTTGGGGTAACAGGCATTCAACCGTTTGGATGTTCCCGATAAAATCATACTTACTCCATAAAGTTGAATTTCGTCAAGCATGCCTGATGCATCCGAAAAAGTTCGGGTTTCACAAATTCGCTTGCAGCAAACCGGCATGTATGCAACTATTACAACTAACAAAATTGGAAAAGAGGACACATGAAACGACGAACCTTTTTGAAAAAAAGCCTGCAAATCGGCATGGGGGCGGGCGCCTACCTCGTTTTTGGAAACCGCCCGTGGAGCTCCGCCGCAGATGCACCGCAGGCGAATACCCTATTCGACATGGTGGCAATCAAGGGCGCAGAGCCGGAGATCATGTTCGACCGTGCGATTCAGTCGCTGGGGGGAATAAGCCATTTTGTCAAACCAAACCGGACCGTTTTGGTCAAGCCCAATATCGGATGGGATGTGCCGCCTGAAAGGGCCGGCAATACACACCCGGGATTGGTAAAGCATGTTGTCAAAGCATGTCTGAATGCCGGCGCGAAAAGTGTTTATGTGTTCGACCATACCTGTGACAACTGGTCGAAGAGCTACGCAAACAGCGGCATCGAACATGCCGTCAAGGAGGCGGGCGGCAAAATGGTGCCGGGAAATACGGAAAGATACTATCAGCGTGTCGACATTCCCGGTGGAAAAAGCCTCAGCCATGCCAAAGTGCACGAACTGGTACTCGATTCGGATGTATTCATCAATGTGCCCGTCCTGAAGAGCCACGGCGGCGCCAAGCTGACGATTGCCATGAAAAACCTTATGGGCATTGTCTGGGACAGGCGATTCTGGCATCGAAACGACCTGCACCAGTGCATTGCCGATTTTGCCGCCTTTCGAAAACCGGATCTGAACATCATCGACGCCTACTTCGTGATGAAGCAAAACGGGCCTAGGGGTGTATCCACCGCCGATCTGGTCACCATGAAATCTCAGATCATAGCGACGGATATGGTTGCGGCGGACACGGCTGCGGCCAAACTGTTCGGCATAGACCCTGCGGACGTGCCCTATATTACCATCGCCGATCGATTGGGTGCCGGGACCATGGACCTGAAGAAGCTCAACATCGACCGCATCGTTTTATAAATATGAGGCTTCCATTTTTGAAGAAGGTCAGGGTGCCTGCTTCAATCCTTCTATTCTCGACCCTTTCGCTGACCTTTCTGGGTTTGGGGCTCGCGCTTCCCCGTATTGTCTTCGATTCGGCCGTGTACGTCCAGTTTTTGCCTTCCCTGCTGAAGTTTTGGACTGCCGCTGCATTGACCGCTGCCGGGTTTATTTTCATTATCATGCTTACCCTTGGGTTCGGCAGAGTATACTGCTCCTTTTTATGTCCGCTTGGGGTGCTGCAGGATATCATCGCTTTCGGCCGGAAAAAAAGAGCGCATCGGAAGTATGCCTATAAGCGCCCCCATCCAGCACTCCATTACGGAATACTGGCGGGGGTTTTGACCCTTTTTCTCTCGGGATCGGTCACGGGCGTGATTCTGACAGACCCATACAGCAACTTCGGAAGAATCATGACCCACATTATCAGGCCGGCCGCCGTGTGGCTGAACAACACCCTGGTGTATGCACTGTCCACGTTCGATGTGTACGCACTGTTTCCGATCGATCCTGTGAAAACCGGCTTCTTTCCGGTTGTCTTCAGTTTGGCCGTGTTGGCGCTTGTCTTTTGGATGAGTTTTTTTCACGGCAGGCTGTTTTGCAACACCATTTGCCCGGTCGGCGCCTTTTTGGGCCTGCTGTCGCGGTTTTCCCTGTTCAAAATCGGTTTCGATGATGAAAATTGCATCACGTGCAGAGCCTGTGAGAGGGTATGCAAGGCCGGGTGCATTAACCTGGATGCCAAGGAGGTCGATTTTTCGAGATGCGTTTCGTGCTACAACTGCTTTTCAGCATGCCCGGGCTCCGGTATCGGATATCGATGGCGCGTTGTTTCTTCCGAACCGGCTGCCCTGAAAGATCCTGAAAAAAGAAAATTCATCCTTACGGCTACGGCTTTTTGGTGCGCTTCAAACACCACATCGGGCATTGCACAGCAGCCCATCGAATCGTATCGGAAGAGCACCGTCCCCGTACCCCGACAACCCGGCATCACGCCGCCGGGCTCGTTTTCTCTTGCGAATTATACCCGCAAGTGCACGGCATGCCAGCTGTGCGTGGCGGCCTGTCCCACCCAAGTGCTGCAGCCGGCGTTTCTCGAATACGGATTATCGGGCATTATGCAGCCTCGTATGGATTACGGCAAAAATTACTGCAACTTTGACTGCGTCGCCTGTTCTACGGTTTGCCCTACCGGTGCGATTGTACCTCAAAAATTGGATGCGAAAAAGACGGTTCAGCTCGGCACGGCAACCTTCATTCAGAAGAACTGCATCGTGTACACCCAAAAAACGGACTGCGGCGCCTGCGCGGAACATTGCCCCACCAAAGCCGTTCGCATGGTGCTCGATACGAACACCAACAAATCGGCACCCCGAATCGATGAGGCAATATGCGTGGGATGCGGTGCCTGCGAATTTGCATGCCCTACAAAACCATACAAAGCGATCTACGTTAAAAGCAATGCGGTTCATAAAACGGCCAAAAAACCAGAATCGGAAGCCATTCCCGAAGAATCGGCTTTCGATGGCGATTTTCCGTTTTAAGCCCGTGGCCGCCGCGCTTCGAATGAGCAACATTTTTGCCTTGCCTGCGGGAAGAAATTTGGATAAGAGTTGATGCATTAGCTTGCATCACCTTTCTGTTTTTTCATTGATTTCAAGAAGCCGTCCATAGACTTGCCGGATATCAAACACTCGAATAGAGGAGCAGACCATGAATTTGAACCATAAAGTCGTCGTGATAACGGGCGCCGGTTTTCCGAACGGCATCGGTGCCGGGATCGCCCGCTGTTTCGCCTTGGAGAATGCCAGGGTTATTATTACCGACCTTATCGGCGCACCCGTCGATGAAACCGCTGCGGCCATGCCGGGGGATGTGAAGGGAATGATTGCCGATGCCTCGAACCAGGAAGTCATGGCAAAGGCGGCGGACCAAATCGTTTCTCAGTACGGCGGTATCGATGTGTTGGTCAATAACGCCGGAGTGGGTGACCCTCAACCCCCGGTCGAGTTGGCGGGCGGACAGCTTCTGAACCCCGTCATGAGCGATGAGCTCTGGGACATGCACCTCGTCTCCAACCTGAGAACGACCTTCGCATCCACCATTGCCGTCGCTCCAAAAATGGCGGAGGGCGGCAGCATCGTCAACATCGCCTCGATTGCGGGACTCGGACCCTCTGTGACGCTGCCCGCCTACGGGGCCGCCAAGGCCGGGGTCATTCATCTGACCAAAACGCACGCCAGTCAATTTGCACCCAGGCGAATACGCGTGAACTGCATCTGCCCCGGTCTCTTGTGGACCAGGGCCTGGGAAATGCTGACGGCCACGATGAAAGAAAATGATCCAAATCTAGCCGATGTGCCCCAGCGTGAAGTATTTGAAGGGGTTGTCGCGCAACTGACGCCCCTCGGTGAAGAACAAACCCCGGAGGACATCGGCCATCTCGCCGTATTTTTCGCCTCCGATAAAGCCCGGATGATTACCGGTGCCGTAGTGGCGGTGGACGGCGGGATTTCGCTCTGATCGGAGCGCGACAAAAACGAGCATCCAGTGATCAGCACCGGCTTTATTTTGAACCGGCACTTGGTTGTAGATGGTTGCAGAGCAGCGTCGCCTCCGGCAAGACTGCTGCTTAAGCCTTCAGTTCGAGGCGATACCGGCAGCAGTCGTCTCCGGATACGAGCAGCTTGCTGAACCCATCGGTGTGGTAATTCGGATTCAGTTCATGCGCCACGCCTTTGACGAATTCGCGCAACAACACATCGCAGATTTCCGGTTCATTGGACCACTGCTTGACAACCGGACAGGTTTTGATTTCCTTCTCGAATGCCGTTTCCGAATTTTCAATGTAGCCGTCCCAGAAATTCGCCATGGCATCGTCGATCAGATTGCAGATATTCGGCAAGCCGCCCGAACAGTTTTTATAATCCTCCCTTGTGGTCCCGGTAAGGGCCATCAAGGCGCGGGCTCTTTCCTGTCCGATTTTGAAATACTCCTCCTTCAGCCTGTCTACAAATTTTTCTCCCCCGATTTCCTTCCCCACCCGGTAAAGCACCGCCATCTGGTCCGCCAGAGCCTGGGTCCAATTCTTAAATCGCTTGCCCATTTCGGCTTCACTGACTGGATAGTTTTCATATTCAGGAACTTCTTTCATGTCACAGACTCCTTTTTTGGAATTGCCCGTAGTGAATCAAAATTGTGTTAAATGGAACTTGGAATGAACGGACACGTCGCCTTTACAGGTGATGAATCCCTTTTTTATCATGTAGATGATCGCCGCCAGCACCGACCGTTCGGCGGCCGGATGAAGGAAATCGGGAACATCGGAGTACATATCGGACACCATTGCGGATATTGTATTGACGCCCCTTTTCAGTTGATCCAGGATCTGCTCCTCGCGTTCCTGCCGGTGCGCAATGAAAGTCCTCACAAAATGCTTCGTATCCGTGATTCCGGGACCGTGGGCCGGCCAATACCGGCGGTCATTCCGCTGCAGCAGCAAATCCAGACTGCTCATATAATTTTCCATATTACCCGAAGGAGGCGATATGACGCTTGTCGACCAACCCATGACGTGATCCCCGCTGAACAGGGCTTTTTCTTCGCGAAGCTGGTAACACATGTGATTCGATGCATGTCCCGGTGTAAAAACACATTCCACCGACCACCCGTTGCCGGTTATGACATCACCGTGCTCGACATGAATGTCCGGAGTGAAACCCGTCATTTCGAAACGTTCCTGATTGGCGAAATCGCGGAATTCCATGAGGTCAAGCCCCTGGTCCGGGCCTTCTTCTGCTTCACCGGCATACCCATACGTCTTTGCCCCGAAAGCGGCTTGCAGCGATTTAAATGCAGGCCAATGGTCAAAATGCGTATGCGTGACAAAAATGTGTGTAACGACCTCACCCGCCAACCCCTTGACAATCGCGTCAATGTGTTTCGGGAGGTCGGGACCCGGGTCGATCAATGCGACCTCTCCCTGCCCGATAATGTACGTATTGGTTCCGAAAAATGAAAAGAAATTCGGATTGTCGGCCACGATCCTTCGAATCAACGGGCTGAGGCGTTCAATTCTTTCATATTGGAATTCAAATTCCTGTACGAAGGGTATGTCAGCCGCCATAAGGGTACTCCTGGTAATGCTTTTTTTCCATTTAAAATCGATTTCCGGGTTCACGAAAGTGCCTATTTCTGAATGGACACTACCTAAATGCTTTTATACACCGCGTCCACCAAAAAACCGGCGCGCGGTTCGTCATCCGGATTCACCTGCATCTGATTCATAGCGTATCCCACGGCGATGTTGGCTTCGGGATCGGCAAATCCAATGGACCCGCCGGCTCCCCCATGGCCGAATGAGTCCGGATTGGGCCCGTAATTGTCCTCCACATTCAGCATAAAACCACGGGCGAATCGCATGGGACTGCCGGTTACGGGATCTTCCGGCACAACGATTTCCTCCCGGACGGCCCGGTCGATGCCGGCCTTGCTGATGATCCGAATGCCTTCGATTTCACCGCCGTTTGCGAGGGCTCCGTAAATTCGGGCGATGGCCCTGGCGTTTGCCTGACCGTTCGCGGCCGGGATTTCCGCTTTGCGCCATGCAGTGGAGCACGCATCTTTGAAGGGCCGAATACCGGGATTCATCAGGGCCACGGAATAAAACCGCGGCACTTCGGGGTTTAAGACCGGTTTTTGAGGAACCCTTGCACGATTCGGCCCCACAAGGTCGGCTACCCGGTCCATCTCTGCATCCGGCAGACCGATGAAGAAATCGGCATTCAACGGCTTGGCCACCTTCTCGCGAAAAACGGTCCCCAATGTTTTGCCGGTCACCCTACGGACGATTTCTCCGGCGGGATATCCCCATGTCACGGCATGATATCCGGCCGTCTTGCACGGTTCCCAAAAAGGTTTCTGCTCTGCCAGAAGCCGTGTCATCTTTTCCCAGTCATAGAGATCCGCGTTGGTAATCCTTTCGCTCACCCCGCAAATGCCGGCCTGATGAGAGAGCACCTGGGCCACCGTGACCTTTTCTTTGCCGTTGGCACCGAATTCCGGCCAATAATCCACGACACGGTCATCGTAATCCAGCCTTCCCTCATCGACAAGTATGGCGATTGTCAGGGCGGCCATTCCCTTGGTGGTGGAATACACGTTCACCAGAGTATCCTTTTGCCATGGCTTTTGCAGATCCCTTTGCCGGTAGCCTCCCCATAGATCGACCACCCACTTCCCCTTGTGCACCACGGCACAACTTGCGCCGACCTCATACCCCTCCCAGTTTGCGGCAAACGCCTCTTTCACCCGTTCAAATCCCGGGGCAACAAACCCTTCGATGGCAATGTCCATAGATTTCTCCTGAAGATGAGGTTTCCAGCAGTTTTTGCCGGTGCCGACAACGTCCTATGTCAAATGGCGAATCGTATTATTTTTTTCGAACCCGATTGGAGGTGCTGAAAACCGTGTCGGCCGTTGCGGTGTAGACGCATGGCCGATTCTTCGACCATTGCAAGTGTTTAGTGTTTAGCCGATTTGGTATTATTGTCAATGAGTTTTTTGATCCCCACGGAAACCGTGTGTATACGAAATAGATATTGTAATGCCTGGTACCCGCTGGTAATATGAAAAATATTTTCAGCATTTTCCTTCAGATTTCGACAGCACCGATACCGTCGTGTTGAACGAACATGTCGTCCATTCTTCTTCTTAATGGAGCCGTTTTTGTCCCGCAGAAGCAATTGCAAGAAAGGGTTTTGTCCCGGTTTTTGACAATTTAACCCCATCAAAGCCGATAAACATTACAAAAAGGCGAACATGTCAGCAAAGCAAGTGCAACATTTACGAAAAAGGAGAAAACAATGGATAAAAACGTGGATGTAATCGTAATCGGGGCAGGTATCGGGGGGCTTGGGTGTGCCGCACTTCTTGCTCACGCCGGCGCAAAAGTTCTCGTCCTGGAAAGGGGCGGTTCCATAGGGGGCCGATGCGTGAGCTATCGCAAAAACGGCTGCATTATCGATGCATTCATTCACATGTTCGCTTCCTGTGAAAAAGGGCCGTTCGGCCGGATACTCGACCTGACCGGTATGCCGAAGGCCGTTGAATTCTGGCATGCGGACCCCGCCAATAAGCCGATTTTACTGTTCGGCGGCCGTTCATATGTATATCCGGATCTCAGTGTGGCATCGGAAGAGGATATGCAAAACACGTTAAAAGGATTTGAAATGCCGGAAGAAGACTATCAAGCGGCGCTGAAATTGAATCATGACATTTACCACATGCCGCTTGAAAAAACCCATCAATTGGACGCCGTTGCATATGAAGAATGGCTTAAAACATATTCCTCCCACCCCGCTTTGCTGTCCCTTCATAACCACCGCAGCATGCTCATGGGGGTTGTGGCTGCATTCGAGGCCAGCGCCGGTGAAGTCATCCGCATGACCCAAAACTGGCACCTGAAACGCAACCTGGGATACCCCATGGGCGGGTGCCAGGCCATTCCGGATGGATTTGCCGCCGTTATCCGCAACTACGGCGGTCACGTAAAAACCGGCTCTCCGGTCGCATCGATTCGGGTCGAAAACGGCCGCGCAAACGGCGTAACGTTGAAAACGGGGGAAGAAATCCACGCAAAAGCGGTCGTTTCAAATGCCGGACTCAAGGAAACCGTGCAAACAATGCTTCCTCATAAGTCCCTTTCGCCGTCGTATGTGGCGTATGTTGAAAACCTTTCGTGCGGTGTTTTTGGAACGGATCTCTTCATGGACAATTTTCTCAATATAAAAGTTTTGCTCAAACAGCCGGTTGTCGAACCGCCGGTGGTTTTCGGCATTCCCACAGGCATGCAGGCGTCCGCAACGGCCGGCGACATTTCTACGGCGTTTGGATATAAAGACGATCAGGAAATGCTGAACCGTTTCTCTATTTTCATGCCCATCCCCTCCAATATGGATCCCTCCCTTGCCCCGCCCGGAAGGCAGCTCTTAAATTTCCCGGGAGTCATGCCGGACCCCAACGGTGATATAAAGGCTCATGTGAATCAACGGATCGAAGAGCTTGACGTGATTTTCCCGGGAATTGCCGAAAACGTGCTGTGGTGGGATGTCATCAAAGGATCGGGAATCAAGGGATACAGCGGAAGGTTTCAGTCGGACATCATCGGACTTGCCCAGGTGGTAGGCCAGGTCGGAGCCGACAGGCCGTCCATTACATCCCCGATCGAAGGGTTATTCCACGTGGGAGCGGATGTGGGAAAGGACAACATCGGCACGGAACTCGCCGCTGAAAGCGCCCTCCGCGCAGCACCCATCATTATGGATTATCTGGAATAAATCTCTGAAGAAGAAGTCCTCGACATTGTTTCCCTATGCCTGAACATGTATAAAGAGAGAAGCAAAAACGGCAAACGATTCGCCGAAATAGTGACGCCGGAAGATCTCGCCGCCGTTTTGGAAAAGATCTGAAGCCTTCCGATCCGCACCTTTTTACGGAGAATATTCCTTACCCAAAATTGCATTTTTGTCCTGCCCCTGATGATCTTCAAAATTTAAGCTGTTTTCGTTTTGGATTGAAAAATGCCGTCTGATTTGAGATAGTGTTTATTATTATATCTCAAACCTTCATTATGGAGGAAAATATGGGCGAAGAGATGGAAGTCGGCTGCGCACGTCCCACCGGAGGCCCGGTCGGGGAAGCGGCAGAGGAGAAGGGTGTTCAAGAACCCGTAAACCTAAAGGAGATCCCACCCATGATACAAGTCGGCAAAAAAGCGCCGGATTTCGCCGCTCCGGCATACCGGCAGGGCAAGTTCATTTCCGTGAAACTTTCAGAATACCTGGGCAAATGGGTAGTGCTTTGTTTTTATCCCGGTGATTTTACATTTGTCTGAGCAACAGAAATTTCGGCAGTTGCCGAAAAATACCTGGAGTTTCAAAATCTGGGTGTGGAAATTCTTTCCATGAGCATCGACAGTGTATTTGTCCACAAAATGTGGAATGATAATGAATTGTCCAAAATGGTTGAAGGGGGCGTCCCTTTTGCCATGCTGTCCGACGCCGGCGGAAAGGTCGGCAAAGTCTTTGGTGTATTCGATGAAGATGCCGGTGTAGAAACCCGGGGAAGATTTATTATCGATCCCGACGGCGTCATCCAGGGGTACGAAGTACTGACGCCTCCCGTGGGTCGGAATGTAAGCGAATCAATCCGCCAGATACAAGCTTTTCAACACGTTAGAAACAGCAAAGGCACGGAAGCAACCCCCTCCGGATGGAAACCGGGAAAGATTACCTTAAAACCGGGTCCGGACCTTGTCGGCAAAGTCTGGGAAGTGTGGAAAACGCATATGGCCTTTGATTAGCCGAAAGCTTTCAGCCGGCAAACCGATATAGCGGTATCGACCTTTTTACAAGCTGTTAAAAAAATGTTTTGGGAACGCAGTTTGATGTGACGAAACAGATCTCATATTGATGGTGAGGTTCGGTGAGAGCGGTTTTTTCAAGGCGACGGCGCGATGACACAAAACGGCGACAGCAAACAGACGGCAGATGAGCCTGTCGATAAGGAAACCCGGCAAATTTACCGGGTTGCCGGATACGCATTTCTTCTGAACCTGGTCCTCGCAGTCATGAAGGCGCTGTTGGCCATGTTTTCCGGAAGTCTTGCCATCACCGCGAGCGCCATCGATTCAGGAACAGATGCCGTTTCATCCCTTGTGATCTACGGCGGTGTAAAACTGTCCTCAAAAAAAACCCGTTCGTTTCCACTGGGACTGTACAAGATTGAAAACCTGGCTTCCATTTTTATCGCCATTTTCATTTTCATAGCAGGTTATGAAATCATACGTGAGATTGTTTCACCTGCAAATACGCCCCAAATATCGTTGTCTTATCTTATTCTCCTCTTGGCCGCGACGACCGCCACCCTGCTATTCGGGCAATACGCGATATCGATCGGCCGTAAAACGGAATCCCCAACCCTGATTGCAGAAGGGCGGCACCGCCAGGTCGACGTTCTCTCCTCGATCGTGGTATTGATATCGGTCACCTTAAGCTATGCCGATCTCAATGTGGACATAGGGGGAATTACCGTCGATCAGATCGGTGCCGCCCTGATCCTCATTTTTATTGCCCGTACGGGATGGGAACTGCTGTTCAACGGCATGCGTGTACTGCTCGACGCATCCATGGACTTTTCGACACTGGACAGCATCCGCGACATCATCAAATCCCACCCACTGGTCATCAATGTCAAATCGCTTATCGGAAGAAACGCCGGACGATTCCGCTTTATCCAGACAACCATCACGGTGAAAACCGATGATCTGGAAAAGGCGCATCGGATCAGTGGGGATATCGAAGCCGATATCCGGGAAAAAGTGCCCCATGTTCAAAAAGTCTTTATCCACTACGGGCCCAGTGAACGGAAGCATGAACGGGTTGCGCTTCCGCTCGAGACCGAAACAGGCCGAATCAGCAATCATTTCGGAGAAGCGCCCTTTTTCGACATCCTTCACATCCGTCGAAGCGACAAAGAAGTGGAAAAGCATGAAATCGTCCAAAATCCCCACCGAGACGTAAAAACCGCCAAGGGTATTCGTGTGGCGGAGTGGCTGGTTTCGCTCGGTGTGGATCACGTTGGGATAAAGGAGGATATCCGACATAAAGGGCCGGGCTATATGCTGTCCAGCGGGGGGGTCCATGTCCACATCATCACGTCGGAAAACGTCAGTGACGCCGTCAGTGAAATTGAGGCAGAAGGTCTGTTTTCATACTAGTGCCCACCACCCTTCACCCATAACCCATCACCTCTAAACCTATACAACCCCACCTTGTTTACACTGTTTACACGGCTTCAATCGTTGACGGCGGCTTGGGTGTAATATTGTACGTAACACTCACGACGCCGGGAACAGTCGACACGATCTCATCGGCGATTTTTTCGAGCGTCTCGAACGGAATGCGCGTCGGTGTGGCAGTTCGTGCGTCGACGCTGTCCCAGCACCTCACCTCGATTTGCCGCCCATAATCCCGCTTGCCGTCACGCATGCCGGTTACCCGGTCCTCGTGCAGGATAGCCATATACTGAAATGCGCCGGTGCTCTTCAGAAGACGCTCCACGATATCGGTTGCACGCCGCACGGTTTCAATGCGCTGAGGGGTCGCCTCTCCTATAACACGTGCGGCGAGTGCCGGTCCCGGAAACGGAATTCGCTGAAAAACGCTTTCGGGAAGCCCCAGCGCCTTACCGACCAGGCGTACGCCGTCTTTGCGAAGCTCAATGAGGGGTTCCACAATTTTATAGCCGAAAGCCGCCTGTGGATCGATGCCGAGCTGCTCGAAGACATTGTGCTGGCGCTTTACTCCCGCCACCGTTTCATCGACATCTGTCAGGATGGTCCCCTGCAGCAGAAATTTCGCACCGCTTTCTTTGACAATCCGCCCGAATACATTTTTGTAAAAGGTCTGCGTGACGGCTTCCCGCTTTTCCTCGGGATCCGCAACACCCACAAGAGCGCTGAAAAATTCTTCCCGAGCGTCCACCACTTCCACAGGCACCCCCAGATCCCGGAAAAGCCGTATCACCTGTTCGGATTCCGAGGAGCGCATCAGACCGTTTTCAATGAAAACGGTCCGCAAGCGGTTCTTCAACGCGCGGTGGCCCAGCATGGTGACCGTTGAGGAATCGACGCCGCCGGACAGAGCGTTGATCGCAATTCCTTCACCAACCTCTGTTTTTATTGCATCGATCTTGTTCTGGATGAACCGTTCAGGGTCAAGATTCTGAACGGTGATTTCGGATATCATATGGATCTCCTTAGAGGTTAATGGTTCATCCAGAAGGGTTTATTCGCTAATTTTTCGGATGGACGAAAAATTTTAATCCTCAAAATACCAAGGCATTCCTGTGGATAACATTCCCCTTCACTTGAACCGAATCGAATTTTTTTATTTCCGGATGGACTGGTAATTTTCGCCGACCGCCGTTTTCGTGAAAAAAAGAGAAGCGGTTTTACGCCTTGATTGAACACAAAAGGATAAAAACCGCTTCTATCAGGGATGGCTTTATTTATCAATGTTAATGTTCAACCCGGAGAAGGGATGCCGAACACCATCATGACGATTTAATTTCGATCTTTTTTTGTTTGCTTTCCTCGGACTTGGGTATGTTGATTCTAAGCACGCCGTTTTTGAATTCGGCGTCCACCTTGTCGCTTTCCACTCCGGTCGGAAGCCTGAAAGAGCGCTGAAAAGAGCCGGCATATCGCTCTCGGCAATAGTACCGCTCCCCTTTCTTCTCTTCTTCATGTTTCTTTTCACCCCTCAGGGTCAGTACATCTCCGCTGACATTGACGTCGATGTCGCTTGCTTCCATACCGGGCAATTCGGCTTTAATTTCGACATTTCCATCGGTTTCGGAAATATCCACCGAAGGTGTCCATTCCCACGCTCGTTCCGCCGGGGCCATTTCTCCTAAAAACCTGTCAAAAAGATCATCCATCCCCCTCCAAAACGGTCGAATACCAGTGGGTCTTCTCCATGGGGTAAGTTCAAATGCCATTTTCAAAATCTCCTTTCTTTACAATGATCTTTTAGAATGGACGCGTTTTCCCATTTCTCCGGGCTGCTAGTTATGATGATAATTCCCGGAATTCGGACGGTAAATACAGCCGAACCTGTATTTTAAATTACCGGAATATTGCTTTCCGGAGGCGTCCCTGCTATAAAGGTTGCTGTCCCGAATGGCGCTGAAGCTGCGTTTTCTCATTTCTTGAAATCAACAAAATCACTTGTTTTTTGAATTATGACGGCTTGGCCTGTCCTTTCAACCTTGATCGGGGCTTGCTTTGAACCAAAATCCGCCGATTCCGGATGAGTACAAAAACATCGACCGCCCATGATTCGGCCCGTCCCTGAAGACGTTAACCGAATGGAAAGGCAAGAACGGACTGCTCAAAAATACATCCGCACAAAGGCAACACAGCGGCTCGAACACCTGGAAAAAAACCACTTAATGAAGGGAGGTTCAGCGTGGGATTTGAATTCGAAGAAGGTAAACCCTATGTCATGCCGGCGCACTTTGGACCCTCCGTCGAAGGATGGAACGGCAGGGCGGCGCATTATGCGGACAATACGTCCATTACCGTCATGTACGCAACCGAAAAAGAGGCCGTTTCGAAGTATTTGCCCCCGGGATTCAAGGCAACGGACCCACCGTTAATTTCCGTCAGCTTCGTGATGTGCAGGGGAGTGGATTTTATGGCCGGCGGCGGCTACAACCTGGTGGCGGTGAATGTTTCCGCCGAATTCGAAGGCCGGCGGGACAGGGTGACGGGGAATTTCGCATTGGTCTTGTGGGAAAATGCATTCATGCCGATCATGGTCGGCCGGGAAGTGCTTGGTGCACCCAAACTCATGGCGGACATTCCCGATGCATGGATTGTCAATGGGAAGAGAGGTTTTTCGGTTTCAGAAGGCGGTATACTGCTTCTCGAGGGGGAAATCGGCGACCTTACCAAGGCATCTGATGAAGAGCTCGAACTCATCAACCGGCAGGCGCGGGATGCCGTCTGGATGGGATGGAAATACATCCCGTCGTGCGACATGAAATCGTCCGACGCCAGTTTTGCCACAGCGCTGCCCGCAGCAACGGAACTTACGGAAGCCTGGCTGGGAAAAGGACATATCCTTTTTCATACGGTTGCGTGGAAAAGGGCTCCGATGTCTGCCCGCGTCATAAACGCACTAAAACAACTGCCCATCGTGGAAATCCAGGGGGGCGTGATCACCCGGGGTTCCCAGGATCTGCTCATCGAGAAACAGTATGCACTGAAATAGGCCTTCAATGGCGATCGAAACTGTTTTCGCCGTTTACCGATGGAACACGACGCGGCGTGAGCGATACGGCGATTGACACCGGCATGTAACCGCAAGAAGCGGCCGAAAGCATTCTCGAGGCGATTAACGCCGAAAAACGCGAATGGGTGCCGGCCACAGGTTCGAAATACGATGCCGTGGTTTTGCGCCGCCAGGATCCCGAAACGCTGTTCGACCTCATATCTGCCGTCGTGCGTGACGGGTATGCAAAACAAATGACGGCCGATGCCGGCCAAAACGGAAAGGAGCAGCCATGGAAGCAACAGCCAACGGCATACACATCAATTATGAACTTTCCGGTGAAGGGCCTTGCCTGGTTCTGATCCACGGGTTCAGCGATAATCTTGCCATGTGGTACAATCAGGTCCCGGAGTTTTCAAAACGCTGCAAAGTCCTTGCCTACGATGTCCGGGGGCATGGCCGGACCCAAACGCCTGAAGGCGATTACAGCATGGCGCTGTTCGCAGACGATCTTTTTGCGCTGCTGCAGCATCTCCGAATAGATAACGTCTGCCTTGTCGGCTATTCCATGGGAGGCCGGATCGGCTTGAATTTCGCTCTGAAGCACCCCGAGATGACCGCCGGTCTTGTATTTGCCAACAGCGGCGTCATGGGGCCCGATATGCAGGTCTCCTCCGAAGACGTTAAACGGATGGAGGAGCAAAGAGCCCGAATGGTGGAGATTCTGCAAACCGGCGACATCGGCGTTATCGCCGAGGTTATGGCCCGGCTTTCTCTGTCCCCGGGATTCGAAGAAAGAGAGCCGGAAATTTTCCGGATGTACACCTCCATCAAAAAAATAAACGATCCCCATCATTATGTGCCTATTATTCAGGCAATTATGAGCTCCATGGAGAATCCCCCGGATCTGACCCGATTGGCATGCCCGGCATTGATCATCGCCGGTGAACAGGACGGATTCATGTCTCTCGAGGTTGCGAAATCCATGGAACTCGCCATTCCCGACGCCGTTCTTCGCATCTTTCCAACGGGCCATGCGTCGGCGATAGAAGCTCCGGCAGCGTTTAACGAAACCGTGACGGCATTTTTAAACCGGATTTGGCCGCTCTAATTGCGGCTGATGGAATCTGAATGGCCAAAACAGAACATATCATCCGTGGGGCCGGCCGAAGGTTCTACGGCAGGAAGTTGGTCTTCATCCTCTTTGTGACCAACATGGTCGTTCTGGGCATGGGATTTTACGGGTTTACCGTCATTTTTCCCGCCATGGTCAAGGAAACGGGATGGGGGAGGGGGGAGGCGTCACTGGCGGCGACATTGCGTCCCGTATTCTTAAGCCTGGCCATGCCGCTTGCAGCAGCGGTAATCAACCGGTCCGGAACCCGCCGGTCCATCATGATCGGCCTTGCCATACTCGGTTCGGGAATGCTTCTGCTCGCCACGGCGACAACGGCGCTGTGGCAATGGACGCTCATATGGGGCGTATTTCTGCCGTTTGGATTTGCCTTTTTCAATCTCGGCACTCAAACGACCGTGACCTTCTGGTACAACCTGAAGCGGGCGACGACAATGGGCATCGTGATGACGGGCACATCCATCGGCGGGTTTTTGGCTACGCCCGTGTTTACCCGGCTCATACAGAAAACCGGGAATTGGCAGTCTGCGTGGATGGCGTGCGCCATCCTTGTCTCCCTGATGGTCCTGCTCTCTTTGAAGATTTACAGCAAGCCTTCGGATTTGGGGCAGTTTCCCGACAACATCTCTCCGGAAATTCAAGACGGTAATGAACGCAAGAAGCGGCGATATCAGACTTTTCGGACATCCCGAAACTGGCGCATGAGGCAAATCCTAAAAACCCGAAGCCTTTACTGCATTACGTTCGGACAGATTGCATGCACGATTCCGCTGCAGGTCTTGGTAACGCATATGGTGCTTCATTTGACCGATCTGGGATATACCGAAATGGAAGCGGCATCCGTTATGAGCATTGTGGTCTTGAGCAGCGGTTTTGCCCGGTTTCCCATGGGGTGGGTAGGCGATCGCATCGAACCGAGATGGCTGATCTCCGTATCCCTGCTCGTCATCATGGCTATGGTGTACAATGTCTGGAAGGCGCCCAGCCTGCCGGCCCTGCTCGCCGGCGGCGTTGTTTACGGGTTTTCCTACGGAACCATTCTCGTGCTTCTCCCGGTCATGCGGGGCAATTATTTCGGACCGGACGCGTTTGCAAACCTCGCCGGTGTCATTACCCCGCTAACCCTCGTGTTCGTCGCACCGGCTCCTTATCTGGCCGGGTACATGGCGGATACCTTCGGCAATTATGATCCGGCTTTTATCGGAATTTTCGCTGTACTGGCCGCCGGTGTTGTGTGCATGGTCATTGCCGCTCCGCCTGAAAAGCAGCAAAACGACGCCCAGCCGGCACCGGTGCCGATGGAAGGGCCTGCCAAAAGTTAGTTGCCCCTCGAGATGCGGCAGCCGGGGAGTGTCTTCAAGCCGTTCACGTACCTGTGCGGCCTGGATCGATTTACACCGGCATCGATACTTTCGAGCCGACCGAATCCTGTTCGATTCACAGGTCCCAAAACATTTTTGAACGTATCTTCAGGAGAGCGGAAATCTATCTCGATGACAGCCCCCTTTGGATGCAACGAGTTCACCGCCAGAAAGAGCGGATCGAACACCTGAATTGAAGCGCAGCCAAAATGCCCTCGTAATGACCGGGCACCTACTGGAGATTTCTAAATTCACTCGGTACATGAAGGCGTTTCCGGTTGGCTTTTTTCAGGTTCAATGCATCATCCGCAATGAGCAGCCGCATGATATTCGCCGTGCCTTCTCCAATCTGGTATAACTTTGAATCCCGGTAATACTTCTCGACCGGCAATTCCAGAGAATACCCCATTCCGCCGTGAATTTCCATGGCCAGCCCCGCTGCCTTGACAACGGTTTCACCGGCAAAATATTTCGCCATGGCGATTTCACGGGTAAACGGAAGGTCCTGGTCATTCAGCCAGGCGCCCTTCCTCACCATCAGCCGTGCTGCTTCAGTGTAGGTCACCATTTCGGCGATTCCGCCTTTTACGAGTTGATAACGGCTGATCGGTTTTCCGAACTGCATCCTCCTGTTGGCATATTCGACCGAACTGTCGATACAGGCCTGGGCCAGCCCCACTGCCCCGCTGGACACACTGATCCGCCCCCTGTCGAGCGCCGTCATCGCCACTTTGAAGCCCCCGCCCCATTCCCCCAGCAGATTTTCCTTGGGTGCTTTTACGTTGTGCAAATGAATCTCAGCAATCGGAGAGGACCTGTCTCCCAATTTCGGCGTTTCACGAGCCGACCACCCCGGCTGATCGGTTTCAACGACAAGCGCACAGATTCCCTTATGTTGAAGGCTTTTATCATGGGTTGCATATACAATGGCGATATCGGCCACGGTGCCGTTGGAGATCCATGTTTTCGATCCATTGATCAGATAGTGATCCCCCTTGTCTTCAACGAGCGTTTCCATTGACGCCAAATCCGATCCGGCGTTCGGCTCAGAGAAGCAGGTGCACCCCAGTTTTTTTGCCAGGACGAGATCCTTTACATAGTGATTCCGAACGCCGGGCGAGCCCCACTCCATGATGGTGTAGGCCACTGTAGCAGCCTGTAAATTAAACAGCGAACGCAGCCCGGAATCCGCCCGGGAGATTTCCTCGCATACCACTGAATGCGCCAGAAAGCCGAGATCCGATCCGCCGAATGAAACCGGAAAAGCGCATCCGAAAAATCCCAGAGCACCCATTTTGGATACCAGGTCCCGCTTGAACACATCTTCACCGGTTCCGGGCAAAATTTCTTTTATCGCAAACCGGCGCGCCTCTTTTTGCACCGCTTCAATTTCAGGACTCAGTTCAAAATCCATCGGTTTGCCTCCAATCCCCTTATCTGTTGACCACTCGGACATTCAACCGATATAGATAACCGCCAATATGAGGGCTTTTTCACTTACGGCTGAAAGCAGGTGCGGAATGGTGGAAAGATAGTAGATGCTGTCGCCGGGGGCCAGCTCGAATTCCTCATCGCCGAGTTTCACATAAACGCAACCTTCCAGTACATAAACGAATTCCTCTCCCTGGTGTACGGAGACCGCTTCATCCCTGCCTTCTTCCAGCCTCACCAACACGGCTTCCATGTGCCGCCCTTTGACTTCGGGGGCAAGGCCTTTGTAAGTGTAGAGATGTTTTTTCCCCTGTCGAGAAGTGGAACCGGCAACAGGTTTGGCGTCACCTTTTCGAGAGATGGAGTACAACTGATCTCCCACGTCTGAAAGAATACGGGAAAACGCCTCGTCCAGGGCCTTAGACAGCTTTATTACGGTGCCCAACTGCGGCTGCACCCGGCTTTTTTCAATATCCGACAAAAAATCGACATCGAACCCCGAAAGGTGTGACAATTCGTCGAGAGACATGCCCTTTTCCTTTCTGAGGGTGCTGATCCGTTCACCGATTGCTTGAGCGGGTTCGGCGGCGGGTTTTGAAACCTCGCCGGTTAAATCCTCGAAATAGTCGACATTGATATGGGGCTTATGGTTATTCTTGTCCATTTTACCTCCACGTGTATTAGCAGCCGATGTGCCGTGCAATCACGATCCGCTGCACTTCCGAAGTTCCTTCTCCAATATCCAGAAGTTTCTGGTCCCGGTAGAATCGTTCCACATGATAATCCCGAAAGAGACCATAGCCGCCATGAATCTGAACCGCATGATTGACCACGCGTCCCATGGCTTCCGAGCAATACAGCTTCGCCATGGCGGCGATTTTTCCAAAGGGCCGCTTTTTGTCTCTCAACCAGCATGCCTTGTACAGCACGTTCCTGGCGCATTCGATTTCAAGGGCGCAATCGGAAAGCTTGAATGCCACGGCTTGAAATTTACAAATGGGTTGTCCGAACTGCACGCGGGATTTGGCGTATGCCAGCGCCGATTCGTAAGCCCCCTGGGCGCCTCCGAGTCCCATGGCCCCGATGGACAGTCTGCCCCCGTCAAGGGTTTCGAGCATCTGGTGAAATCCATCCCCGACGTTTCCAAGGATATTTTCCTCCGGAATCCGCACATTGTCAAAATACAATTGTGCCGTATTGGAGGCACGCCACATCATCTTGCCCTTCATTGGAACGCTCGTAAATCCCGGTGAGCCGTGCTCCAAAAGAAAACACGTGTATTCCGGTTTTCCGTTCGGGCGCTTTCCGGTGACGGCCTGAACCGTAACGCCCATCGAGAGGTCGCATGCGGCATTGGTGATGAATATTTTCGAACCGTTCAGCACCCATTGGCGGCCGTCGCGAACCGCCGTGGTGGTGCTGCCGCCCGCATCCGACCCGGCCGAGGGCTCCGTAAGACCGAATCCCCATAGCCCTTCACCGCGGCACAGCTTGGGAAGGTACCTGCGTTTCTGTGATTCGGTTCCGTACATCCATATGGGACCGATTCCCAGAGAATTGGCCGCCGCGATGGTCGCTGCCTGTGATCCATCCACCCGTGCGACCTCCTCGACGGCAATGATGTAGGAAAGGTAATCCATTTCCTGCCCGCCGTAGGCCTCGGGAACAACCATCCCGAATAGGCCGATTCCGCCCATTTGCAGGGTGAGATCGGATGAAAACATCTCTTTTTCATCAAGTTCGGCTGCCGCAGGAGTGATAACGGCTTCAGCAAATTTCCGAACTTCTTTCCGGATCATGTCTTGTTCTCGGGTAAGATCGAAGTCCAAAGATCACCTCTCTTTGAAAACACATGTGCTGGGAATTTACTGCTTGACAGAAAAGAACAAGTTTTATATATACCTAATATTTACCTGTGTCAAATATTTTATCACTCAGGTTCGTGTTCGTCATGTGAATCGATACATACCCGACCCGGAATGCGTAGAAGCTGCAATTCCGCCCGGACACCGACCGGCATATTCCCAAAACGGAGATGGTTGCAATGAACATCGGGCCCATGATTCGCCGGCACCGAAAAGATCGAAGGCTCACCCTTAAAACCGTTGCGGCAAAGGCGGGCATTTCGGAGGGGTTTCTCAGCCAGGTTGAAAACAATGTCAATTCGCCCTCGGTGGACACCTTGATTAAGGTCTGCAATGCCATCGGGATCAATGCCGGCGATCTCCTGAATAAGGCTGAAAACCAGCAGAAGCTGAATGTCATTCGAAAAGCGAATCTTAATGACGTCGAAATCCCCCGTGCCGGGTTTGTTACACGGCGCTTTATTCCACCCGAAAATCGCACGGTTCTGGACAGCGCCGTCTTGATCCTTTCTCCGGGAAAATCCATTCCCATTCGAAAAAACATCAAAACAGGTCAGGAGCTGCTCTGCATGATCCAGGGAACACTTGAATTGACGCACGGCGATCAGACGGTTACTTTAAAAGAAGGGGATGCGGCACATTACTGGGTAGAGCCCCGAAAACAGGTCATTACAAACAGGACGGAAAAAACCGCGGTCGTTTTCTGGGTCGGAACGCTTTAATTTCAAACGGAGGTGCCGGCACTATGAAGCAGCTGAACACGATACTCGTGGCAAACCGGGGCGAAATCGCATGCCGGATCTTACGCACCATCAATAAAATGGGACTTTCCGGCGTGCTGGCATATCATGAAATGGATGCAGATTCCCCCGCCGTTCGAATGGCGTCCACAGCCGTCCGGATTGAAGGCCCTTCACCGGTGGCGGCATATCTGAATATCGATCAAATTGTTGACGCCTGCAAAAAGACGCGAGCAGACGCAGTTCATCCGGGTTTCGGTTTTCTGGCGGAAAACCCGTCTTTTGCGCAACGGGTTGCCCGGGAGGGCATTCGGTTCATCGGCCCGCTGCCCGAAACCATACGATTGATGGGCAATAAATTACTGGCCCGGTCCTTTTGCATTGAACATGAGTTTCCGCTGGCGCCTTCCGCGGCGGAAAACGAATCGGCAGACGACTTTTTCCACCTGGCGCATGAAATCGGATTTCCCCTGCTAATCAAATCGGCGGCCGGAGGCGGCGGCAAGGGGATGCATATCGCCAGTGGTCCGGACGAACTAAGAAAAGCCATGCATCTGGCCAAATCGGAAGGGATACGATTTTTCGGTGATGACACCTTATACGCGGAACGCTATATCGACAATCCCCGGCATATCGAAGTCCAGATCCTGGCGGACCACTTCGGAAATGTCGTTCATCTGGGCGAAAGAGAATGCTCCATTCAGCGGCGTTTTCAAAAAATTGTCGAAGAAAGCCCGTCCCCCTGCCTCTCATCCGATCTCCGGCAACGCATCTGCGAAACCGCCGTTTCGATTGCACGACAATCCGGCTATCGCAATGCCGGCACCGTTGAATTTCTCCTGGCTCCGGACGGCCGGTTCTATTTTCTGGAGATGAATACCCGCATACAGGTGGAGCACCCCGTGACCGAGATGGTGACCGGAATGGATTTGGTGGAACTGCAGATCCGCATCTGCCGGGGTGAAAAGCTGCCGTTCGACCAGGGAGAAATAAAATCTATGGGTCATGCGATCGAAATGCGCCTGTATGCGGAAGACCCGGAAAACGATTTCCTCCCGGCGGTCGGCCGCTTGTTGACCTACGAAATGCCGAAAGGTGAGGGCATACGCGTGGACAACGGCTATATCAGGGGAATGAAGGTGACATCCGCCTTCGATCCCATGCTGGCGAAACTGATCGTCCACGGTCCGAATCGAGAGCAGGCGTTGAATCGCGCTAGAGAAGCCCTTAATCAAACGCTTGTACTGGGCGTGACCACCAACATCGATTTTTTAAAGCAACTGCTGTCCCATTCTGAATTTTGCGAGGGGCGGATTGACACGGGATTCATTCACAGAAATGCCGACCATTTGCAGCCGCCTTCGCTGTCAGAGAAGCAACGGCATCTGATTTTGGCGGCCATAGCCCTCAGTCATCGTGATTTCATCGACCCGGACCTTGCCGCCCCCTTTCCGTACAATGGCATCGGGGATTGGAGGAACTGATATGCGCCGCCGAATCGATCTTTCTAATCACCGGTATGAGGTTTCGGCTTTCGGCGCCCCGGGCTCTCGGCGCCTGAAGATCGCCGATGAACCGGCTCAATCCGCCGGCATTCAACGCAATGAACATGATGCGGTGACCGTTCACTTCGGGAGCAGCCGCGCCTGCATGCGGCTGGCCGTCAGCGGAGAGACCGTTTATGTTCACGCATTCGATCGTACCGTTTGTGCACGCGTGGTAGACCCGGTGGAACAGGCTGTCCAGGCTTCCGGAGTTAAGGAAAATTCGGCCCGGGCCCCAATGCCGGGAACAGTCGTGGAAATCAACGTCGCACCGGGAGATTATGTTGAAAAAGGGCAGATCATAATGACCATCGAAAGCATGAAAATCCTGACGGTAATATCGGCTCCCCGAAATGGGACGGTTTTGCGGATACATTTCACTATTGGGCAAACCTTTGACAAAAATGCCGTCCTGGTCACCCTGGCCAAAGAGGAGGAAGCCTGAAATGCGCCGGATCCAATCCGCCATAGACCCGCTTTCCGCCACGTTCCGCGCTTATGATGCCTGCAACCGCAAACGGGTTGAAGAGCTTCGTGGGCGTATTCGGGCGGCGCGTTTTAATCGCCCCGAAAGGGATATTGAAAGGCTTCGGCGACAAAACAAGCTGGGAGTCCGGGAAAGAATCGATCTTCTCCTTGATCATGGCACCCCTTTTCTGGAATTGTCCACCCTGGCGGCCGGTCTGGCATATGACGGTACCGTACCCGGTGCCGGCATCGTTTCCGGAATCGGCATTGTCAGCGGGCGTGAAGTCCTGGTGATGGCAAATGACAGTTCCATAAAAGGCGGGGCATGGTACCCCCTGACCACCAAGAAAATGGTGCGCACGACGGATATCGCCATCGAAAACAGGCTGCCCCTGGTCCATCTGGTCGATGCGGCAGGGGCCTTTTTGCCCATGCAGTCAGAGCTTTTTCCGGACCGCCATCATTCCGCGGGCCGGCTGTTTCGCAACCAATGCGTTCTAAGTGCCATGGGGGTAAAGCAGGTGGCGCTCGTTTTGGGCCACAGCACGGCCGGCGGTGCATATGTTCCCACCCTTTGCGATTATTCCGTGATGGTTCGAAAAACCGGCGGCGTTTTCCTCGGCGGCCCGCCGCTGGTCAAGGCCGCCACCGGCGAAGATGTATCGGCTGACGAGCTCGGTGGGGCCGATGTGCACGCCGGCATCAGCGGAACCGCTGATTATGCGGTCGATTCCGAAGAGGAGGGTATTGCGCTGGTGAGAGAAATCGTCCAGACATTTGAAAGGCCGGCCAAAGCCGCGGTGGACCTTCGGGAGCCCGAAGAGCCTTTCTATGATCCTGAAGAGCTGTACGGCATCATTCCGGATGATGTCAAAAAGCAGTTCGATATGCGGGAAGTCATCGCGAGGATTGTCGACGGAAGCCGCTTTCATGAATTTAAACCGGACTACGGCGTTACCGCTGTGTGCGGTTTTGGTTACCTTTACGGCTGGAAAATCGGCGTGATCGGCAACAACGGTGTTCTTTTCTCGGACAGTGCCCAAAAATGCACGCAGTTTATGCAGCTCTGCAACCGTGACCGGATTCCCATGCTGTTTTTGCAGAACATCACCGGATTCATGGTGGGCAAGGAGTACGAACACGGCGGCATTACGAAAGACGGCGCCAAAATGCTGATGGTCCAAGCCAATTTGGATGTCCCCAAACTGACTATCATGACAAACGGTTCCTTTGGGGCCGGCAACTACGCCATGTGCGGCCGCGCCTATGACGCCCGGTTCCTGTTCTCCTGGCCGAATTCCCAGATATCCGTCATGGGCCTGGAACAGGCGGTTAAGACGTTGACCCAGATTCGTTTGAAAGCTTTGGAGCGCCGGGGAAAGACGCTGTCAGCCAAAGAAGAGCAACAGATACATCAGAGCATTGCTGAAGACTATCTCGAGAAGAGCAGCGCGTATTACGCCACTTCCGAGTTGTGGGATGACGGCATTATCGATCCGGCCGATACGCGCAAAGTGTTGGGCATTTCACTGTCCGTCGCTCTGAACCGGGACTTCTCCGAAACACCCCATGGGGTGCTGCGGATATGATTGGGCCGAAGGGCCGACGATGTTCGGCCTAATCCTCGAGATCCGAAGAATACGTGATTCGTCGTTTCAACCGGCCTTAAAACCGTCATAGCGGTGTAAGGACGCTTAGAAAAAAAAGGGAGGAGAAATGGCCAAGTGCTTATGGATGCCTTCCGCCGAGGAAGCAGCGGCTTCAAACATGCATGCCTTTATGCAGCGCGTGAACGCCCGATATAACATGACCCTGACCTCCTATGAAGAGCTTTGGGAGTGGTCGGTCAATCACATTTCCCCGTTCTGGTCGGAAATGTGGGATTTTTCCGGCATCATTGCGTCTCGACCCTTTCAGTCGGTTGTCGATGATGAAAAAAAGATGCCGGGGGCCAAGTGGTTCGGCGGGGCCCGCCTTAATTTCGCTGAAAATCTGCTGCGGTATCGGGACGGCCGCACGGCTCTTATCTTCAAAAATGAAGTCGATCCGCCGTTCCGGATGACGTATGCCGAGCTTTACGAGGCGGTCTCCCGGCTCGCGGCTTCACTGAAATCCGCTGGGATTACGCCCGGTGACCGTGTTGTGGGCTTCATGCCGAATATACCGGAGACGGTCGTTGCCATGCTCGCCGCAACAAGCATCGGCGCCGTCTGGTCGTCCTGTTCCCCGGATTTCGGCATCAAGGGCGTTCTGGATCGATTTTCTCAGATTCGGCCGAAACTGCTTTTCACGGCGGATGGATACCTGTTTAAAGGAAAGCGGTTCGACTCCCTCGAAAAAATTTCCGGCATTATAAAAGAGCTGCCGTCCATTGAAACGGTCGTTGTCGTCCCCTATACCGGCACATCGTTGGATATCGGCCAAATTCCCAATGCGTTGGTTTATGAGACGTTTATTGACGATTTTGCCGACGCCGAGCTCGCATGTGAACAGCTGCCGTTCGAACATCCCCTTTACATCATGTATTCCTCCGGAACCACAGGACTTCCCAAGTGCATGGTACAGGGCGCAGGCGGCGTGCTGATCAACCATTTAAAGGAGTTGATGCTGCATACGGATCTAAAAAAGGACGATATCATTTTTTATTATACCACCTGCGGGTGGATGATGTGGAACTGGCTGGTGAGTTCGCTTGCAGTGGGGGCCGCCGTGGTGCTTTATGATGGAAATCCGTTTTACCCGACGCCCGACACGCTTTGGCGAATGGTGCAGGAAGAGCGTATTTCCATCATGGGCGTGAGCGCGGGGTACATCAACGCGCTGCAGAATACGGGAATATTTCCCGGACGGGAATACGATCCGGCTCACCTTCGAGCCGTCTTGTCCACGGGCAGTCCGCTGTCGGAAGAAGGATTCGAGTACATATACAATGCCGTCAAAACGGATGTCCGGCTGTCCTCCATTTCCGGGGGATCCGACATAAACGGCTGTTTTGTTGCGGGAAATCCCATGGGTCCTGTTTATGCCGGTGAAATTCAGTGCAGGGCCCTCGGAATGAACGTGCATGCCTTCGACGAAAGCGGCCGTTCCGTTGTAAACCGCCGCGGCGAGTTGGTCTGCGTTTCACCTTCCCCTTCGATGCCGATTTATTTCTGGAATGACCCCGAAGGCAAAAAATACCACAGCGCCTATTTCGATGTGTATCCGGGAGCCTGGCGCCATGGGGATTTCATCAGCATAAACGACCGTGGCGGTGTGGTCATCTACGGACGCTCGGATGCCACCTTGAATCCGGGCGGGGTCCGCATCGGGACGGCGGAAATCTACCGCCAGGTGGAGCGGTTTACTGAAATTGAGGACAGCCTTGTCATCGGACAGCCCTGGAAAGGCGATACCCGGGTCATTTTGTTTGTCAAGCTTTCCGAGGAAAGCGCCTTAAACGATGGCTTGAAAAGCAGCATCAGGTCCGCCATCATGAAACATGCGTCACCACGCCATGTCCCATCGAAAATACTGGCCGTACCCGATATCCCTTATACGCTGAACATGAAAAAAGTGGAACTGGCCGTAAAACAAACCGTCGAGGGATGCCCGGTGATGAACAAGGATGCCCTGATCAATCCCGAATCACTGGAATTTTTTACCCACCTGCCCGAACTGGCGGAGGACTGACCCAGGCGCAGCCGACTCGAGGTGACGCTCTGCGTTAAAGCGCCTGCACACGGGAGGAACATTACATGCCTGAGACACTATTGGCCCAAAAGCGTGAAGACGGCATTCTCGTGCTGACCCTGAACCGGCCCGAGGCAATGAACAGCATGAACCTGGCTTTAGTAAAAACCCTGAAACACATGATGGAGAAGGCAGACGCCGACCCGGCGATACGGGTCATCATCATCACCGGGGCCGACCCGCCGCCGGGGAAAAAGGCCGCCTTTAGTGTGGGAGCGGACCTCGTGGAGCGGCGCAGCATGTCCGAAGAGGATGTCAAAGGGTTTATTGCGGCAATTCGGGAAACCATGATATCGGTGGAATCCGTTCGTGTTCCTGTCATCGCTGCAATCAACGGCTTTGCCCTGGGCGGCGGAACGGAATTGGCCCTGGCATGTGATATCAGGTTGGCCTCGGCTGATGCGGTACTGGGACTTCCGGAAACCGGCCTGGCCGTAATTCCCGGCGGCGGCGGAACCCAGCGGCTGCCCCGCCTCGTCGGACCGGCGAAGGCAAAGGAATTGATTTATACCGCCCGGCGCATCGAACCCGGCGAAGCATTGGCCATCGGACTTGTAAACCGGGTGATCGAACCCGAACATCTCATGGAAGCGGCCCTGTCCCTTGCCGGAGAAATCGTGGCAAACGGCCCAATAGCCGTG
Organism: Desulfobacterales bacterium; assembly: GCA_046483495.1. GTDB lineage: Bacteria > Desulfobacterota > Desulfobacteria > Desulfobacterales > UBA5616 > CAYLRU01. The sequence continues at coordinate 29,576 of JAWODC010000049.1, read as the reverse complement.
CAGCAGGCAAAATACGCCATTAACCGGGGGATGGAAATGCCGCTTCAATCGGCACTGAACCTCGAGTCCGAAGCCTATGAGAAAACCATCCCGACGAAGGACCGGAAAGAAGCGCTGGCCGCTTTTGCCGAGAAACGAAAACCCGTATTCAGGGGAGAATAATACGGCCTATCGAAAGGAACGCCATATGACCGAGTATGATTTTTGGAACATTTTCCCGCGTATGCCCAAACGGGTCACCGTCGGGGATATAACGGTTCGAGACGGGTTCCAGCATGAAGAAAAATTCATATCCACCCGGGCCAAGATATATTATCTTGAAGAGCTTATCATGGCCGGATGCCGTGATATAGAGGTTACAAATCTTGGAAATCCTTACATCATGCCCCAGTTCACGGATGCAGAGGAGCTTCTGGCCCATCTTCGAGGAGACCGCTTCAAAACCAAATGCAGGAAAAACGGCATCGAATATAACGACATCACCCTGACCTGCGTTACGATTCGTGAAAAATCCGTGGATCGGGCCATCGCACTGAAAGAAAGAGGCGTTGGTCCGGACCGGTTATTAATGATGGTCTCCACCGAGGAGCAGCACCATTTTGCCAATTCAGGCACCACCCTGCCGGAATATTGGAAAGAGGCTGAGCGGTGCATCAACAAATGCACAAACGCGGGCCTTGTCATGTGCGGGACCGTCAGCACCATATGGGGAAGTCCGATCGGCGGTGCAACCGATCTGAAGGATGCCGTCGACTTTACGAAACGGTGGCTGGACATCGGCGCTCATGATGTCGAACATGCCGATCATGACGGCAGTGCATCTGCTCCGGACGTGTACCGCTATTTCTCCATGATTTTGGATGAAATGCCGGATCCCCGCCTGCACATCGCCCACTTTCACGAAACCAAGCGCATCGGTTCGGCGTCTGTATTGGCCGCTCTTCAGGCAGGCATCACCCATTTCGAAGGCACCCTGGGAGGGTTGGGAGGACAGCCCAGCAATTTTATGGACGATTGCCCGGTTGGGGGTACGGGAGACTATTACTATGAAGACCCCCAATACGTCGGATTAGTTACATTAGAGGACTTGCTGGTCCAGATCGATGAAATGAGAATCGAGCATGGATATGATGTCGACCGCATTCTCCGGCTCGGCCGGCAAATGGAACGGACGATCGGACGGCGACTGCGATCCGAAGCCATTAAAAACGGCAGGACCCGCAAAGAAGGACATCCGCAATTTGCACGCCCCGGCCTGGCCGAACGCAAACAGCGCCTTGGTGAATATAGAGGCCAGGTGTTTCCGGAAGGCACTTAGATCGAAACGCATTATTTTGTAGACAGATAACTTCTACGGACATCACTATATTCTTCGTATTGCGGTATATTCAGGGGAGAAAAAGCCTCGATAAAAATTCTTGACAAGGAAAAGGGATTGTGATTGTTACGCCGTTAAAGACGGATGTTCATGCTCAGCTGTCCCCATGCCTGTGGTATTTGTTCCGGAATCGCGCGGCCGGGGACCGCGCGATGTTTTCTTCCGGATTCGATACCAAGCGGCGATTAAAATATAATCCATAGAGGTTCCGTCGACCGTTCAACAGGGCTTGTGATTTTCGGCACCCTGGTGTTTGGAATTAGATCGTCAATAAAAAACGATACCTACATATCCCACGAAACTCTCTCCAGGACTTTTTTCGTAACTGGTGGCGTACCGAACCTGTTCGGCGCTGGATGCCCCCAGTGTTTTCGCGGCTTCAATGGCCGATGCGGCGGCGCCGGCACAGCAGGCATTATGGTGTTCGAGCGCCTCTTCGATCACTTTGGCCGGGTCCATGGCTTCCATCGCCTCGATAACAGCGGCATCGTTTTCCCGCACCACCCAATTCAACGCCTGTTCCCCCACGCCATGGGGCGAAAAACCGTAATTCGCCCCATAATGGGTCAGATCCGTAGAGCCGAGGACCTTGATGGAAAGACCGAACGCCTTCGACAGCTGAACGATCGTCCGCCCGATGTCCAGGGAAGACGGCGCCGGCGAAACACCGATGGGAACCAGACGGGCCTCCGGGTAAAAATACTTGATAAACGGAAGCTGCACTTCGATCGTATTGTCCTGCGTATGCCAATCGCCGGTTTCGACGGTGAAGGGAAACCGTTTTGAAAGTTCGACCGCCAGCCGTGATTCGATTTCTATATCACCCAGCGGCGTTTCCCACGCCCCCTCCGTCATGATATAATTCGGAGACCGGGGATGAAGATGCATACCAAAGACGGCGAAAACATCGATCGAGGATTTATGTTTCAGGCTGTCGATAACGTTGCAGGCGATACTCCCGGAGAAATGCCATCCGGCATGTGGAACGATGCCGCCTTTGTACTGTTTTTGCGGATCCGGCGTATAGGCAGCATCTTGCACGTACCGTTCGATTTCCCGCCGGCAGGCCGAGGCCCCTGCGGGATACCAGCTCCCCGCCAGGATTGCTTTTCTGGCCGACATATTAAGTCCTCCTTCACTTAACGTTGAAAATGAGGCTTGCCTTCGATTTCACCAGTTTACCATTCCCATCCTGCAGACGGCAATATATTCCGCATGTTAAATATCCTCATAATTTCCATGGCGCCCTCTGCCGCCGAAAAATCGCCCGGCGCCGGCCTTTGTTTCTCCGCTTTCGATCACCGCCATACCATGGTGAAATTCATTCAGCATGGCTTGCGGCATATCCATGGTGTGCTGTTCATAGGCGCTCATTCGGTCGTGACGTAAGCAGTTTTGCGGAAATTTCAGCAATTCCCGGGCAAGTTTTTCCGCCTCCCGGCGGCTGGTGCCGTCATCGACCACCCGGTTGGCCAGCCCGATAGCCAAAGCTTCTTCCGATTCAATTGGCCGTCCGGTCAAAATCATGTCCATGGCCCGACTCAATCCGATGAGACGAGGCAGGCGAATGGTGCCTCCATCGATCAGCGGTACGCCCCAGCGACGGCAGAACACGCCGAATACAGCGCTTTTTTCCACGACTCTCAAATCACACCACAAGGCGAGTTCAAGACCGCCGGCTACGGCATATCCGGATACGGCTGCGATTACCGGCTTGAACAAAAGCATTCTCGACGGTCCCATCGGACCGTCTCCGTTTTCCTCCAGGCGGTGGGATGATGATGATTCGGCCACGGCTTTCAGGTCGGCCCCGGCGCAAAAACATCCGCCGGCCCCCCAAAGTACGGCCACATCAGCATCGTTATCCGCCTCGAATTCCCGGAAGGTTTGGGCCAGCAGACCGGCGGTTTTTCCGTCAACGGCGTTTCTAACATCCGGCCGATTGATAATTATTGTGAAAACGCGATCATTTTTTTCCGTCAGAATAGTCATAAAGCCGTCCTTTTATGAATCGGTTGCATATGCGGGAATCCGCCTGCTGCTTGTAAGATGTTCTGCAAATATGGTATGGGTGGAATTCAAATTCTTAAGCATCCCGAATTACCGTAAATCATTGTAAATATAAATTCAAGGGCATACCGGCCGGCCCCCGTCGGTTTTTATGTGCCTAAGGGAAACTGCCGGAGGATCACAAAAAACAGATGATCGTATTCAACAGTATCTTTCCTGTATTCGGACTCATTTTTCTGGGTGTGATTCTCAAACGCATCGGATTGACCAACAGCGTTTTTCTGGCGGCGGCCGACCGGCTGATTTATTTTGCCTTTTTCCCCCTGCTGCTGTTCTGGAAAATCGGCGGCGCCTCCACCGTGAACATCGACTGGACCTTCTGCGGTGCCGTAATCCTGGCGGTAGCGGCCGTTTTTCTCATCAGCCTGGCGGTGATCCGAATCGTCAGGATCGGTGATTATCAGGCCGGAACATTTGCCCAGAGCTGCTTTCGGTTTAACTCCTATATCGGCATCGCCATCGTATTGAACGCCACCGGAGAAGAAGGTTTCCGGCTTCTCGGCGTCCTGATCGGATTCGTGATACCCATCATCAATGTACTGTCCGTTATCACGCTCATCTGGTATTCGGGCAAAAACTATTCGGCCGGTCAGCGAAACCGGATGCTGGCAAAGGCGCTGGTTTCCAACCCCCTGATACTCGGATGCCTCGCCGGTATTATTTATGCCAACACGGCAGGCCGGTTTCCGGCTTTTTTGAACAATACGTTTGAATTGGCCGGTTCCATGACCCTTCCCCTGGCACTGATTTCCATCGGCGGCGGATTGACGCTTTCCGGATTTCGGCAGCACCGTAAACAGGCGTTTCTCGCCGCCGCCGTCAAGCTTTTGGTGCTGCCCGTGGTGGGATTTGGGTTCTTGAGATGGTTCGATGTCAGCGGCCTTCCCCTTTACGTGGGCATGATTTATTTTACCTTGCCCACATCCAGCGTCATCTATGTGTTATCTTCACAATTGAACAGCGACACCGAGCTGGCTTATGCTTCCATTGTTGTCTCCACGGTGTTATCCATTTTCTCTATGACGCTTGCCATGGCCTTTTTTCAACTATAAACGATAAGGGCGCTGCAAAGGAGAACACGTATGGCCTACAACACACTGATCATCGAAAAGAAAGACAACATCGCCACCTTAAAACTCAACCGTCCCCAAAGCCTGAACGCCCTTTCCGTCGAGATGGGGCGTGAACTGAAGGACGCCTTGAACGCCCTGAAAGAGGATCTTGAATCGCGGGTGCTCGTCATCACCGGGGAGGGCCGTGCTTTCTGCGCCGGCGAAGATGTAAAAGAGCGGCCGGGCGATTCGGATCAGGCAAAACAGCAGTGGACACCGCTGAGCAAACTGGCCGGAATCCCCGCTGAACTGATGCGATTCGCCGACACGCTGCAGAACATGACCAAGCCGACAATCGCTGCGGTCAACGGGTTTGCCGTCGGACAGGGCTTCAGCCTCGCCCTTGCCTGCGATATCCGCATTGCTTCGGAAGATGCCGTTTTCGGGGCGATATGGACCCGCCGGGGCATCCCGCCGGAATCGGCCGGCGCCTTTCTGCTGACCCGGCTGGTAGGGCCGGCCAAAGCCTGCGAACTGATATTTCGCGGCAAAATGATCAGCGCCGCGGAAGCAAAGGAAATCGGACTGGTCAATGCGGTGGTTCCAGCGGGAAAATTGGCGGAAGCCGCAGGCGAAATGGCCGCTGAAATCGCCGCTGGTCCGCCGGTGGCCATCGCCGTTTCCAAGGCCATGGTTTACCAGGCCCTGGAAACAAGCCTGGATATTCACGGGCGGCTGGAGTTCTTCGGTCAGGATTACTGCTTCAATACCGAGGACCGGGAAGAGGGCATTCGATCATTTTTGGAAAAACGGCCTGCGAAATTCCAGGGGAAATGAGGCGAAAAGAGCAATTCTTCATGCCGCCTTTCGCCTGGAAGCCGATTTAAGGGGGTGTCGGCGCCGATTCGTGCGAAACGGATTCTCTGCAGTCGACGGCAAACCAAAACAGCGTCGGATGATGGCCTATCGCGTCATTCTCACAGGCTGAATCGGTCCAAATAAAAATGCGGCAACTGCGGCCGCTTCCGGTATAAACGAACGATGAACTGCCATGACCGTCGGCAAGTTGCCGCGCATCCGGATGCCAGTCCTTCGATGCAAATATGCCATGCAATATGACAAACGGGTCCGGCACTTTCCTCAATTCGCCCTCGCCTTTTATCCGATATACGCCTGCATTTTCGGCGTAATCCGGATCGTTCACAGACAAGCGCTCGATGGTAACAGGTGTGAGCAGCCGCTGTTGACATCTGAATGCCAGTTTTTCAACCCAATCCGGAAAAACATCGATTGCGGGGACGCTTTGAACGAATCCGTAAAACGCCCACCACCCGACACCAAAAGTCACGAAGAAAAACCTGCGCCGAAATAGCCTCTTCCGATCAACCATAAGTGTCGATGATTTCCCTGGCGCATGCCAGATCTCCCAGGTCCCGGTAGGCGATGATCATTTCATCGAACCGCGAGCGGTTCATCCGGTCTGCCGCGTAGGCCAGTTCTTTAAAGGACCCGAGGGTGTTTGGGAAAAAGGCCTCCTCTGCCAGGGAAAAAGGCACGAGGGCCGCGGTCGGAAGCGGCGATTCCTTCATGGTGCGCTGCTTGATGCCGGCAGTTTGATCGCTCCAGATCGTTTCGATCCCGTCTGCCGTATTCACAGCCTTTTTCCAGCTTTCGGGACCTACGGCCGCCATGTAAATCGGGACGGCTTTCTCGGGAGGAATCGTGCGCAATTGAATATGGTCGATACGAAAGAATTCGCCCTGGAACGTCACCCGTTTGCCGGATATCAGGCCGCGCAGAATGTGGATGCACTCCTCCACAGCACGCGGGTGCGTCGAAATACCGGCCTTTTCGAGCAAGCGGCCGATGCCCTTGCCGACAGACAAGGCGAGGCGCCCATCACTGACCGCCTGAAGGGTGGCAGCCATCTGCGCCGTGACCATGGGGTGCCGAGTGAAGGGATTGGTGACACCCAACCCGATGTTCACCCGGGATGTATAGTGCGCCACGAGATCCGCGGCAAGCCAGGCGTCCCATGGCGAAACCAGTGTGTCCGGCGCCCATACCCGATGAAATCCGTTTTCTTCAATTGCAGCGGCATGATCGGGGATGTCGGATAGGGAGCACACATGGGATAGTTCAACACTGATTTTCATGATTCGGGTATCCTGATTAGAGCGACGGCATACCCCGGAACGCAGGGTTTTCAATTCAGCAAGTGATGCACTTCGGATTTGAACAATTAGTTTAGATCAGCTGCGCATTTTTTTCAATGGAAAGCGGAAACGGTTCAGCATTTTTTGACTTTTTTCATTTTCCTAACACATGAACCTATGGTAGCAGAGAAAAGGCATTGGTCCGCAAGGTTCTTTCGGAAGCGGATCGTTTGTATCCACTGATACGGCAATTCGCAGACTGCAAGCAGCTTACGATGCCTGGACGGACACTAACGAACTCATACAAGGAAACGCAGAAAATGCAACCAAAACTTGAAAAATACCAATCGATGGGAGAGCGGCTGGAACGCTATATTCGGCCGGCAACCTTTCCTCTTGCCGTAAACCTGATCCGCGAGGAAACGCAACTGAATTTTTCCTACAAGACCCCTTTACGGGATCTCGGCCTGCAGAATTTCGTATGCCAGAATTTCAACATGGCCCGGACCTACGGCTGGACCATGAAAATCGGACCCGAAGACATCAACTGCAGGAGCGCGCGAGCCCTTTACGGATGGGACCGGACAAAAGGGGGTGGAGGAGACCTGAGCGACTTTGCCGTCGGTCTGTACGGAAAGGACCTGCAAACCCTGGAGAAATCCTACCCTTACCTTTATCCGATGGAGGAAGCGATTTCAGCACTGGTGATATCCCCTCTGTGCAGAACCAAAATCGAACCGGATGTTGTCCTGATCTATTGCCTGCCGGCACAGGCCATGCGCCTGATCCAAGGCTACCTGTTCCATGAAGGCGGTGCACTTGAATTTACGGCGGCAGGCAGAACCGGGTCCTGTCATGAAGGGGTTACAAAACCGATCATCACCCAAAAGCCCCAGTTGGTGATACTGGGAAACGGAGACCGGGTGTGGGGCGGAGCCCAGGATTCGGAGGTTATGTTTTCCTGCCCCTGCGACAAGCTGGAAATCCTCGTTGACGGGGTAAGCGCAACGCATAAAGCGGGGCTGCGCTACCCGATTCCCTCTTATATGAATTTTTCGCCGGGTTTCCAGAAAGATTTCGAACAGCGCGCCATAGAACGGTCCGGAATTACCCTGGTGAAGGGATAGACACCAGACGCTCCTGTAAATACGTGTAGCGTTTCCGGACGGTATTGTTCTTGACGGCTATGGCGAGCGCCTTTTTCGCGCCCACCAACACCACGAGTTTCCGGCCGCGGGTGATGGCGGTATACAGTAGATTCCGCTGGAGCATGATGAAATGTTGGGTCAAAATGGGAACCACCACCGCGGCATATTCGGACCCCTGTGATTTGTGAATGCTGATGGCATAGGCCGGGACCAATTCGTCCAGGTCGGAATAGTCATAGGGTACGGTTCGTTGATCGAATCGCACGGAAACATCCTGCTTTTCGGGAACAATTCTTAAAATTCTGCCGATGTCGCCGTTGTAAACCTCTTTATCATAATTGTTTCGAATCTGCATGACCTTGTCATTGACCCTGAATTCACGACCACCGATACTGATGCCGGTGCGGGGATTTAACGCCTGCTGAAGCCGCACATTGAGATTTCCCGCTCCTGCAATGCCCTTATGCATGGGGGTCAGCACCTGAACATCCTTCATCGGGTGCAGTCCAAATCGTTTCGGTATTCGAACCGTTACCACATCCAGGATAATGTCGAGAACCCGTTGGGGATCCTCCTGGTGAATGAAATAGAAATCGCTTTTTCGGTCACGCCCCCAATTGATTTCAGGCATTTTTCCGCTGTTAATGCGATGTGCATTCACAATGATGCGGCTTGCCTGGGCCTGCCTGAAAATCGCATTCAATCCCACGACGGGTACACGTCCTGAACGAATGATATCCATGAGTACGTTACCAGCGCCGACAGAGGGCAGCTGATTGACATCACCCACCAATACCAATATGGTTCCCGGGCGCACCGCTTTGAGCAGGTGGTACATGAGGATGGTATCGATCATGGAGGTTTCATCGATGATCAGGATATCGCAGTCCAGCGGTTTTTGATCGTTTCTGGCGAATCCCCCCTTTTGAAGCGAATATTCCAGCAGGCGGTGAATCGTTTTTGCCGTGTGTCCGGTGGTTTCGTTCATGCGCTTGGCCGCCCGGCCCGTAGGGGCCGCCAGCATGACTTTTTTCCGCATCCTCAGAAAAATTTTCAAAAGAGCATTGATGGTTGTGGTCTTTCCGGTTCCGGGTCCGCCGGTGAGCACCAAAACCGGATGAGAAAGGGCCGATCGCACCGCCTCGAGTTGCTTGTCGGCAAGTTGAATGTCAAGCCGGGATGCCACCCATTGTGCGGCCTTTCTTCCATCCACCACGGACCCGAATGCCGGCGCCGCGGATAACGCCTTTATAAAGCGGGCAATCCCTGTTTCCGCGACATAAAAACCGGTCAGGTAAACCCTTTGGCCTCCATCGTCGGGCCGCACATTTTCCTCGATCACTATTTTTTCGGTTGCCGAAAGATTTCTCAGGCAAAAGAGGACGGTTTCGCCCTCGATGTCCAGCACATCGACAGCCTTTTGAACCAGCAAATCCAAAGGATAGTAGGCGTGCCCTTCGTCGGACAGGTGGTTGAGAAGATAAATTATTCCGGCTTCCACCCGTCTGGGGGAATTTTTAGAAAATCCTATGCGGGAGGCGATGCGGTCTGCCGTAACAAAGCCGATACCGAAGATGTCCATGGCAAGTCGATACGGGTTTCCCCGAATAACGGTAATGGCCCGGTCTCCATACTGTTTGAAAATCTTTACGGCATATCCGGCACCGATCTCGTGGGACTGGAGAAACAGCATCAGGTCACGGATGTCTTTCTGATCGGCCCATGCCTTTTTGATCATCTCGACCCGTTTTTTCCCGATGCCTGCTATCCGTGTAAGTTTTTCGATTTCCTTTTCTAAAATGTTCAAGGTGTTTTTACCAAACCGTTGAACGATTCGGTCCGCCATCACCGGCCCGATGCCCTTTATCAATCCGGATCCCAAATATTTCTTGATGCCTGAGATCGTCGCCGGCATTCGGGTTTTACACCGCACGATTTTGAACTGTTCACCGAACCGGGGATGGCAAGTCCAGATGCCTTCCATCTCCAGAATTTCCCCGGGCGACGGCGACAGCAGGTTTCCCACCACCGTCACCGAATCACGGCGTCCGGCCACCTTGACTTTGGCAATGGTAAACCCGTTCTCTTCATTGGTATACGTTATGCGGTCAATCTGACCGCTCAGCCGGATCTGCATGAATGAATTCCCGGAGAATTGCAGGAAGGATTCAGTTAGGCCGTTCCATCGTCCCGGCCGGACACCGAAGATACGATAAATTCCCCAACTTTCTCGGCAGACAATCCGAACAGGTCTTCAATGGCCATGCGGTCGAGAAAATCGTCTTCCCAGATGATACTGTTTTCTTGAACGATGCTTTTGATATTCTCGAATTTGCCGCCCAATGCCTTTACCTTGGTTTGCGTAGGTACATGCTGCCTGAAAGAAATGTTGAGCAGCAGCAGATGCTCGATCATGTTGGGCCGATCCGCGTCTGTGCTGATAAAAGGAATTACCAGGATGCTGCGCCCGTCGGTTCGGCCTTTTCCGATGTAGACGTTCCCCTGACGAACGATGATTCGCTTGGTTCCCTTGAGCTGGGAATCTGTTTCGACACGAGACGGCAGGTTCTTGAGCATAGCCGTTTTTCGAAGGATGTTGATCGTCGTCTCATCCGTGGGTTCACCCAACAGATTCAAGCCGTCGATCTTGTACAGTATGGCACCGTTTATGTGTTCAACCACCCCCTGGAGATTCTTCAGCACCATGACATTGCTGTTGGTGAGGTGGGTAGGACCAAAACCAAAAGCCCCGCAGGCCTCGAACAGGATCCCCTCCACCTTTTCACGAATGCGGCTTGTTCCCACGGTAACCGTCTTGGCCTGGTGCTTGATGGCATCCACCGGACGGGATAAACAACTGATGGACTCGCCGATGCATTCGAAGAGAATGTTCAGCATGTTCGAAGCCGTTCCTTTTTCCCCGAAATCCAGCTCAAAATCGGTGACCGGCAAGCGTCCGGAAAGGTATTTCAAAAGAAGGGTCAAATCCGAAACGGCATTGATCCCCATGAAAGCGGGGAGCCGATGTTGCGATTTTTGATTTCTAAACTCACTGTAAAATGCCGCGATTTTTTCCCGAAAGGTCTTATCCAAAACAACCTCGTATACGTCCAGGCCGTTTTCCGATTGTTCGTCGATGAACCGCCGTATGTCCTCACGAAAGCGATAAAACATCGTGGAGGCCTCGTTAATGGCCAAGGCCGCGTGGTACCCCCATATATGCCCCACCAGTGTATTGAGAATCGGAGACAGGTGTTCGCTCACCGGAGGGACATGAAAGACATCCAACGCATACGGGTCGAATCGAGTTTCCCCCTCGTCGGCAATGATGATGGGTGCGGCTTTATGGGCCTGGAAAATGGCGCAGTCCTTGATGATATCGGACAAAACATTTTGACGGGTTCCTGCAGCGCAGACAATAATCAGGGGTTCTGACGAAAGGTCGATGTGTTTTTTATCTTCCACATAGTCCGTTGAAATGGTTTTGTAGCAGAGTTCGCTGAGCTTGATGCGGATTTCATCGGCAGAGGCTTTGTTCGGTCCGCTGCCGACCACGGCCCAGTAGGTTTTTGCCGCTGCGATACGGCGGGCCGAATCGCCGATTGCGTCCGCTCTCGCCAACACCCTGCGCATCTTTTCGGGTATAGCCAGCAACTGTTTGATCTCCTCGGAGATGAACGCATCGTTTCGTGCACCGGTCAGTCCCGCCACGAACAGGCCCAGTAGTGTACCGGCCACGATTTGTGAGTAGAATGCCTTTGTGGATGCCACCGACATTTCGATATCCCTGCCGCTGCTGGTGTACATTACGCCGTCCACCTTAAAGGTCAAGTCCGAGTCCCGCCGGTTGACAATGGCAAGGGTGTAGGCGCCACGCTCCCGCACCATGTCCACCGTTCGGTTGGTGTCGGTGGTCGTTCCCGACTGGCTGATGGCAACCACGAGGGCGTCTTTGAACGTTTTTTCATCGTCGGAATCGTTGATGAGGAATCCGCTCATCTCCGAAGCCTTCAGCGCCTTCACCTGGAGATGGGGATCATTCAAAAAATAGCTGAAAACATCCGCACAGACCTGGGCCGCAACTCCGGCAGTTCCCTGTCCCACAAAATATATCCGCCGGATGTTTTGGTGCATCAGCGCTGTACGAACGGCGGGAGGAATCGTTTGGTCATCGATATGAAGCCCGTATCGCCGCCGTCCGTCCGTTATCACCCGCCACCGGTTTTCCAGGGTCTTTTCGACCGAAACCGGAGATTCGGAGATCTCCTTAAAGTAGTAGTGGGGAAAGCCCTGCCGGTCGATATCCCGGGAAGTGATGCGTGTCTGTTTTATGTCGTTATGTGTCAGTGTGATGGGTGTTCCGTCATAATAAACAGCCCCGACTCCCGACAGACCGCCGAAAGAGCTCTGGTCCAGAACAAAAATCTGCCCCTGGGTTTTTCCGTTTCGCCCGTCAACGACCTTCTCACCGTCCATTTTGATGTACCTGTCGGTTTCTTCGACAAATCCGTACACTTCGGAGGAAGACATGTAAAAATCTTCAGCAAACCCGACAAAAATGGTCTGTCCGCTTCCCTTCTGGGCAAGAAACAGCTTTCCCGGTGCCAAATCGGTGTGCATGGTAATGGCGTGTGATCCCTCAAATCGGTTTACGGCTTTTCGAAATGCTTCGACAACCGTTTCCCCTTTCTGGATGTAATTTTCGATCAGCAGTGGGATGATTTTGGTGTCGGTGGTAATTTCGGCCGTCATTCGGCACTCCGCCCCTTCGAGCTCCTGCTTGATTTCCATGTAATTGTCGATATCGCCGTTCAGGCATACATGTATGACGCCCGGGCACATTTCCGTTTGCGCGGACTTATGGTTATCCACCGGATGGCAGTTGCATTCGTTGATCGCCCCCACGGATGCCCACCGGGTATGGGCGCATACCGAATCCTGCTGAATCGGAAATGATGCGGCGTAATGAAGAATCTCATCGGACAGGATCTGCTTTCGCAAAAAAGAAATGTTGTCTCCCAGGCTCCCGACTTCAGAGGCAAATTTATAGGCAAACGTAATGGCAACGGCGGATTTGCCGTCGCGCCGTCGAGACGGACTGACATCGATGCCCTGATTTAAAAGAACGTCCCGGGTAAGGCGTGTTTGGTATGATCCGAACAAACGCCCCTGTTCCGTTTCATTCAGACCGGATTCAAATTCTGCGAATACAACCGGATCCATCCAGAACATGATGGATATGCCCGCGGAGTCCCGGCCCCGCACCTCCAAACGGTCGATACTGTTTAATACGGAATTGATTTTTTTGAATATCAGCAATTTGGCCATACTCGGAGAGTTTTGCGGGTCGCATCCCAGTTGGCATACTTTATGGATGTTTTCAAGCACCTCGGACGTTATGCACCACTCGATATCTTTGAGTATTTCCAAACGATCGATAATGGCGGCTACCGTTTCGGGTTGGAGATTTCCCATTTGTTTTGCAATGATGCCGGAATCCGTTGTGATCACCGCCTTCAAACGGTCGTCGTATCGCCTCAATGATGCCTGAAGTTTTTCGTCATTGAATATCCGGTAAAAAGCCTCTCCGGTCTTCAACAGCCGGACCGCAGTCAGGAGGTTTTGTATAGCGGCCTCTCCGCCCAGGTAATCGGATTTATTTGCCGGATGCGTGGTGATGTTGTTGGCGCAAACCGTTTCCACGAGATGCTCAATATCGGAAACGTTTACCGTTTGAGTAGGTTTTTCCTTTTGGAATGATAGGATTCCGGCCAATCCGCAGTAAAAAACATTGCGTTTCAAAGGAAAAAAGACAATCCCGTCCCCCGGAACGCTTCCAAGGTCTCGGCCGAAATAAACGGGTTTTCTGAGTACATGTAAAATGCGCCGCATGCATCGGGCGATGCCGCACATATTCAAATGCCGGGAAAACATCAGGCCTGCTCCAATATGCTTTCGATGGTTTCGATCCGTCTGCTGAGATCTTTTTCGGACCATGACAATTTTATCTGCATGGAAATCAGCCGGCGCATAACGCCGTCGGACTTCGGAAGGGAAAGTGACCGATAATCCGGTGGATTTTCCATCAGCCGGACAGGCAATCCGGCAGCCGAATCGAGGCGCTTTAAATGCTCCCATCTGCGGTAATAGTGCCAATTGTTGTTATACCAGTAGAAGCAGCCGTCAACGCCTGCCCCGGCCAGCTGTTTTACTGTATTTTCGGCCGTGGATTCATCCGGCAGAAAGAAAGAAAGAAAGGTTGCCGAGTCGCCCTTTTCATCGGGCAACTGCCTGAACGAAATTTTTCCGAACCTTTTCATGGCCTCTTTTAACGCAGACTTGTGGGAGCGCTGTACCGAGACTATTTTATCCAGCTTTCGCAGCTGGGCCAATCCAACGGCCGCATTCAGTTCGCTGATTCGAAAATTGGTGCCGAGAATGGGATGCCCCTCGAGCCCGCGGTCGGTTCCGACATGGTCATGTCCGTGATCGGCAAAACAATCCGCCGTCGTGTAAAGCTGCTGATCATCGGTGACAACGGCTCCGCCTTCCCCGCATGTAATCGTTTTCACCGCATCGAAAGAAAAGCACCCCATGGATCCGAATGTGCCCAATGATTTTCCCTTGTAGGTTCCGCCGAAAGCCTGACAGGCATCTTCGATAAGGACCAGCCCTTTTTTACGGCAGAGGTCCTGCAATTCATCGATTCTGGCCATTGCACCGCACATATGAACAGGCAGAACGGCGCGGGTCCGCGGGGTGAGAACGGCTGAAACACTATCCGGATCGAGGCAGAGGGTTTCATCGATATCGGCAAACACGGGTACCGCCCCTGCATTGATCACCGATTCGATTGTGGCAATAAACGTAAACGGCGGAACGACAACTTCGTCTCCGGCGCCGATGCCGCATGATGCCAGGGCCACAGAAAGCGCGGCCGTGCCGCTGGAGCAGAGCAGGGCATGACGGGCGCCGGTTTTTTGGGAAAGTTCTTTCTCGAAGGTTTGTGCTTTCCAGTGGCCTTTTCGGGCTTGATCGAAACCGAAGCGGAACAAAACCCCCGTTTCCAGCACGTCATCGACTTCTTTTCGTTCTTCATCACCAAACCATTCAAAACCGGGCATTTCTCTCTCTCTTTCATGAAACAAAACATATGTTGGTTTACCGTCGCCGGCATTGCAAAAAAGGGAAGAAGACCATCAAGACAATTTTGCCGATGCTTCCGGTATGCCGCCCGAGGTTTTTTTGCCGGCAAAATAATCGCTGAAATAGTGCTTGAAGATTATTTTCGCATATTGTGAGGCACGTGTCCCGATATATTTTTCATGAGCGACAAAAATAGACGCGCCGATACAGCCGTTTCCGGCTTTGTCCCGGGCATATCCCACAAACCAGTCCAGCCGCACATCATGGGAGGCATTATCGATCGATCCGGTTTTGCCGCCCATGTCCAATCGTGAAAGCACCCTGTCTCTCCCGTAGCCTCGAAATGTTTTCCTGCAGGTGCCGGTATTGATCGTTGCGGACATCAGCACCTGTACGATTCGTGCGGTATTTTCCGATATTGCCTGCTTAACGCGCCTCGGAGACCCCGCATATACCAGCCGTCCTTCATCATTGCTGATCGCTTCGATGATGAAAGGCTCCATCAGTTTTCCACCGTTGATGACGGTTCCGGCGATCAGAGCTCCGTGAAGGGGTGTAATTTTGGTGATGCGGTTGAATCCGCTGGCGATTTCGGCCCACTGGTACGCATTATCCCGGACGGTAAATTCGCTCATTGACAAGGGCAGCTCGAAATCAATCGCCGTGTTGAATCCGAATTCCATGGCGTATTGCTCCAGTATGTCTTTTTTGAGATATAGCGCACCCAGCTTCCCGAAAACGGGGTTAATCGATGTGGCGAATGCCTCTTTGAGCGTTACCCAATTGGTATACCGGTTGTTCTGATTTTTCAGTTGAGATTTGTACAGCGTGTGTTTTTTTCCATTGTAGGCGATTTTTTTCCGTTCGTTAAAATCAAAGCGTTCGATCACGGCAGCCGCTGTGATGATCTTGAAAACACTGGCCGCCGGAAATCGGTTCTCAGCACACAATACACCGGCGGAATCGGTGCGGTCGTAATTGGCCATGGCAATTATCTTGCCGGTGAAGGGATCCGTTACCACGATTCCGATGTACCGTGCGGTTCTCGTATCGATTTTGCGTTTTATGAAGTCCTGAAGCGACTCGTCAAACGTGGTGGTTACGATATAATCATCGTTTCCGGTGGAAAATTCAAAGTGCTTCCCGGTCGCATCGACAGCGGCATTATTTTCCAGTATGGCTTTAACGGCTTTTTTGTCCAGCAGATTGTCTGATGGGTATGCAACGCTTTTTCGACCGGGCATTTGCGACGGTGCGCCTTCATCCGATTTTTTTATGAAAGGCAAACCGATAAGCCCATGGCCGAAAGCCGCCAAAACCGCAAATATGGCCAGCCCGATACCGGCACGCGATAAGCGGCGCTTTCGAAGCGCTGATCGTTGCAAGGATTCCTGATAGTCTCTCCAGCTCAGTTGTCGCTTCATATGCGCTTTCACTGTGAAGCAGCGGTTCGCTGCCGTTTTTATGGAATTATTGCATGTTCATCCCGGTCGATTGAGGATGATTACCGAAGCGGCGTCCCTGGTTTCAGCGGCTTGTCCGGAAGCACCAAAGCCAGTTTTTGTTCATCGCCCGCGGCCAACGCCATTCCCTTGGACAGAACGCCCATCAGTTTGGCCGGCTTGAGATTGGCAACGATAACAACCTGTCTGCCTTTCAAGGATTCGGGATTGTAGTGATCGGCTATTCCGGCGACAATCGTTCTTTTTTCACCAATATCAACCTCCAACTGGAGAAGTTTTTTTGCTCGGGGAATTTTGTGGGCACTTAAAATCGTTCCCACACGAAGATCAAGTGCATTTACGTTTTCAAGCGAAATTTCCGGCTTGAACGCCGGTGCTTCCGAAGCGGATTCCGCCGCCGTACCCGGTTGGCTCTTTTGACGTGTTTCCCGCTCGATTCTAGGGAAAAGGGAAATCGATTTCAGCAATTGCATCCCGGGGCGGATCAGATTCCATGCTTTGAGCGACGCAAGCCCATCATCTACATTGGATGATTTCAGCCCAAGGTGCAGCCGCATTTTATCAGCCGTCTCGGGCATCACCGGATAAACCAGGCCGGCCAAAACGCGAAGCCCTTCCAGAAGGTTATAGATGACCGCGTCCAGTTGCTTGCCGCTGGACGGATTCTTTGCCAGTTCCCAGGGCGCCATCACATCGATATATCGATTCATCCTGCCGACGAACGACCACACGGACAGCAGGGCTTTATGAAATTCAAATCCTTCCATAGCGGACGCGTAATCTTCCACGGCTTGGCGGGCATCGCTATCCAGGCCCAACTGCAATTCATTTTCTATGACAGGATCGACCTCCGGAACTTTTCCTTGATAATACTTGTGCGCCATGGTCAGCACGCGGCTGAAGAGGTTCCCGAAGTCATTGGCCAGATCCGAATTGATGCGCTCAACCAAGGCGGATTCACTGAAACTGGAATCCAGACCGAACACCATGTCCCGCATCAGAAAAAATCGAAACGCATCGAGTCCATAGACCTCTTTCATTTCCAGAGGCGCTACGACATTGCCGAGACTTTTGGACATTTTGCTGTCATCCACATTCCAATACCCGTGTACATTGAGATGTCGGAAGATGGGTATTCCGGCCGCTTTCAACAAGATAGGCCAATAAATGCCGTGGGGTTTCAAAATATCTTTGGCCACCACATGCTGAACATGGGGCCAGTATTTTTTGAATTCGGGTCCATCCGGATAATTCAAGGCTGAAATGTAGTTGATTAACGCATCAAACCATACATAGGTGACGTATTCAGGATCGAACGGCAGGGTGATGCCCCACTGGAGGCGCTTTTTGGGTCTGGATATGCATAAATCCTCCAGGGGTTCCCGTAAAAACGCGAGCACCTCGTTCTTATACCGCTCCGGACGGATAAAATCCGGATGTTGATGGATATAATCGATCAGCCACTGCTGATATCGGTTCATCTTAAAAAAATAGTTCGACTCTTTGATGTTTTCCGGAACCGTTTGATGATCCGGACATTTGCCGTCCACCAGTTCGCGCTCTGTATAGAACCGTTCACAACCGAAACAGTATCGCCCCTCATATTCGCTGAAATAGATGTCTCCTGAATCATAAATGCGCTGAAGAATCCGTTCCACAACCCGCATGTGCCGGGGTTCCGTGGTTCGGATAAACCGGTCGTAATGAACGTTCAATTTGGGCCATAAGGCCTTGAATTGACCGCTGATCATATCAACGTAGGCTTTTGGACTCAGGTTTTCGGCTCTGGCGGAGCGGACGATTTTATCCCCATGCTCATCCGTACCGGTAAGTAAAAACGTGTCCAGACCGCACATTTGCGCAAACCGGCGCGCAACATCGGCCACAATCGTTGTATAAGCATGCCCGAGATGAGGTCTGGCATTGACGTAGTAAATCGGGGTGGTTATATAAAATGATGAGGTCATCCGGCTTCCTTTTTCATTTCCACCTGAATCGCTTCAATGTCGAATTCGGCTTCCGGACCATCGATCAGTTGCACGGCGATTTTCTGCTGCAAAGGGTTGTGCCGTGTTACCTTGCCCTTCCCATTCTGGGTCATGACCATCTTGCCAATCTTGGGATATCCCTTTTTCAGGTTGATATACGTCTGATTTTCAAAAGTCAGACAGCACATGAGCCTGCCGCACTGTCCGGATATCTTCGTGGGATTCAGGGACAACCCCTGCTCCTTTGCCATGCGAATGGAAACCGGACCGAAACTTTCCATAAACGCCGAGCAGCAAATCGGCCGACCGCATCTACCGATACCGCCGCACATTTTGGCATGATTCCGGATTCCCACCTGCCGCATCTCGATTCGAACGGAAAGCTCCTTCACCAGATCCTTTACGAGCTGACGAAAATCCACTCTTCCATCGGCGGTGAAGTAAAACGTCAGCTTCCCCCCGTCGAAGGTGCTTTCAACATTGAAAAGGTTCATTTTGAGGCCCAGCTTGTTTATGCACGACAGGCAAAATACGTAGGCCTTTTGTTCCACCTCCCTGTTTTTTTCCAACTGTTCGAAATCTTTTTCCCCGGCCGGCCGGTAAACTTTTTTAAGCGGCTTGACATCCTCGGCGTCCTCAAGCGGACGGGGAGAATTCACAACAGTGCCCAAACCAAGCCCATACTGGGTTTCCACGATTACATGGTCACCGATTTTCAGTACAAAGGCACCGCAGTCGAAATCATATATTTTTCCGGCCGGCTTAAACCGTACGCCGATAATTTTTTTCATAACGATTCTTCGTTCGATGCAAGCCTCAGCATCATGATATCGAGGCTTAGCCGCAGATTCAAGTTGTCCGCAATATCCTTCTGGGCACGGCTGACGGCTTCGATTTTTCGGATCAGTTCCCCTGCCGTGCACGCAACCGATGCTTTTTTTATTAGGTCGATCAGGTCCTTATGCATTATCCGATCCGGTGTATACCGGTAGACCAGCAGATCCCTTAACCACGTCTTCATCACCTCCAGTGAATCCATCACCATCGATTTGTTTTTAGCCAGTTTTTCCGAAAAAGCCAATAGTAAAGATAGGGATTGACGGGGAAGGGTTTCCGGATTGTCCAAACCGGAGGCGGCAATCAGCCATTTTCTTCGGTGAACCCAATTCGATCGGCCGATAGTCAACGCTCGCGAATAACTGCCGGCGGCCATGATTGCCGGAATAACGGCTTGGGCCGCGGGAATGCCCGCATTTTGCACCAACAGCTGCTCGATGTCTTTTTGGGAGATGGGATTGAATCGGATATGCCGACATCGGGATACGATCGTGGGCAAAAGGTCGGAGGTCTCACGTGCCGTGAGAATTAGAACCGTTCGATCCGGCGGCTCTTCCAAAAGCTTCAGCAGCGCATTGGCGGCTGAAGCATTCATGGCGTGGCTTTCACCAATGATAACAAATCGAAATCTCGCTTCATACGGTTTGAACGCGATACGTCGACCGACATCGCGTATGTGGTGGATTTTGATCATTGAACCTTCCGGTTCAACGTGGAAAACATCCGGGTGGATCTTCGATCCGATTTTCAGGCAGGACCGGCACACGCCACAGGCGTTTATGCGAGGACTACGCCGGTGGTTTTCAGTTAAGGACTTTTCCGAAACGGCTGCTTCCGCCCCTGAACAGTTTGCCGCCATGGCAAATGCAAGAGCGGTTGTTCGTTTCCCAACGCCCTCTATTCCCGTAAATAGCAGCGAATGGGGAATTCTATTGTTCAGAAGGAATCGGGTTATCGTCCGTATCGGCCTGTCTTGACTTAGTATTGAGTCAAACCCGTTCACTTGATTAAAAATCTACCCGCTCTTTTAGTTCTTTCCCCGCCTTGAAAAACGGAAGCCGTTTCGGTTTAATCTGCACCTTTTCACCGGTTTTGGGATTTCTACCGGTGTAACTCTTATATTCTTTGACAAAGAAGCTGCATAGCCCCCTTATCTCCACCCGTTCGCCGGAAGCAAGGGCATCGGCCATACTGTCGAAAAATATCTGAACCACCTTCGCTGCCTCTGATTTGGAAATATTGGCTTCGTTTTTCAAGGCGGAAATCAACTCGAGTTTATTCATTTATCCTCCTACAAAAAAGATAGTGATATTATCTATGATGTTTTTCTAAACAAAACTTTTTAAGATGTCAAGCGGTTATGAAATTATTTCAGGCACGGGCTCCACATCTTCTTCGTGAATTTCGACACCGGCAAACTGTCCGAGCGCTTCGATATTGACGATGATTCGATGTCCGCCCTTGTACCGGTGAAACCTCCCGACAATGCCTGTAAACGGGCCTCTGACAACCAGCACCCGGTCTCCTTTTTTCAGCCTGTTGCCCGTTGTAACGGCATCCCCAACCGACACCATGATTTTAAGCGATTCGATGGTTTGCCCGCTCACCGAAATGGGGCCTTCCTTATTGCCGATCAGGCGCACCACCCCGACGGTTTTCAGGATGTCGAGATGCCTCTCCGGGTGGAGGTCCGATTTTACGAAAAGATACCCGGGAAAAAGGGGGACGTTCAGCACAACCCGACGGTCTTTACGGCGGCTTCTGACCCTTACTTTGGGCAAAAAGACATCGATGGATTTCTTGTAAAGGCCGTCGTAAACGACATTTTCAAACCTGCTTTTCGTATGCAGTACATACCATTCGGGATGGAAATGATTCGGCAGCATCGTCATCTTTTCAAGGCCGACGGATCGGCCGTTTGTTTATGCGGCACAGAATGCGCTTAACCGGTTTTTCGTGTTTTCGGCAATTCAGGCGGTTTCTCATCCGCCATCGATCTTAGCGGCGGTGTATACCATTTGTTCCAGTATTCAACACAAACCCCCGAAATTCATGGTCCATAATCATCGGGCCCCGATTTCACCCAGCCCTTTCAATGTCACCATAAAGGCGATTTTTCGATCATCTTCTTCATCCGAAACGCGCACATCCAGCACCCAGCATTGGGCATTATAAATAATCCCAACCATCGTTTCAACAACATCTCCTTCCATGAGATTGCGCTGGTAATCCGCATAGGCGAACAGACTGTCGGTGAGCGTTATGCCGATATTCGCACTGATATATTCAACGAGCTCGTCCGTAAACCGGTAATTGAGTCCAAGCCGGTCTCCCCGATCATCCGCCAAACGCAATTCAACATTTCGTGAAACAAACCGATGATCATAATGGTCCCACTTTAAATCCGACTGCACAGACAAAACTTCCGGGTACATGAACTCGAGTTCCACGTCAAGAGGCAAAAAAGGCCGCCGGTCCTCTCCATTTCGAAAATCCGCCGGATTGTCTTCTGCGGCCTCATGGAAATCGTATCCCTGCATTACATCGAGCCGCATCAGGGGCAGGTATCGAAAGCCGCCTGCTTCCGGGCCCAAATCCGCATCCCTTCCAGCACCGTTCGGCCGGGTTACCGGCCGGGTCCGCCCGGTAAGGAATTGGGTGATGCCCACGCCGATCTGATTGGTTTGTTTTACACGATTTACATCGTCTTCAAGCCCGTCGAACCACGGGTGCTCGTCCTGGTCCACGTCCGGAATATACCGGTAGACGACACGGGGAATAATGGAATGCTTTACCGAATCGATATGCTCGGAATCGATCGTGTGTATCCGATACATTTCCGATCGGGCCTCGATATTCGCCTCGATCAGATGACGAAAACCGATACCCTGTTCGCCGGTTTCCAGTGGACTTTCATCGAGCTCATCAACATGCCACACGGTCTCCCGCAGGCCTACGGAGGGCTCAACGGAAAAATAGGAATGGTAGAATCCGGGCAGATAGAGCCTTGGATGAATATCGAGACGATGGCCTCGAGTTCCGTTCTCGCTGAATAGATACGTATATTCGGAATCGGACCGCCAATACAACGAAGAATCACGAATCGGCTTTTTCGATGTACTGAAAAGAACACGGGGCAGGTTCTGAACGGTGGTGTCCTCATCCAGATGCCGCCGCGCGATGACATCGTCATACCATCGGACCCCCGAATTGAATGAATAGGTCAGGCCTGTTTTATTGATATTTGCCTGATTGACCCGGACCGGGTCCTCGTAGCCGTCCAGATCCCGCCCGAAATAGTCAAAGAAGAGATCTTCGGTGTTAAAAAACCCCGATTGTCCGTCTCGAAACTCCAAAAGAAAATCCTGGTCGCTGACAATGTCGAGATCCGCCGTGGCATCGAACCCATTCCCCAGATAGTGATCGGCTTTCATTCTGAACCAGTACCGATCCGAGTTGGTTCTATCCCAGACGTCATGGTCATACCCATATGCGTCCGAATCGGGTGTACCTTCATCGATTTTTCGGTCATCGAGATAATCGAACATAGCGATGCCCATAGAATCGAAATCCAGCATGTATCGATATTCCAATCCTATTTTGTTCCCCCGCTCAGACATATAATGATGATAAACGGTGGCATCCGAGTTGGGATCGATAGCCCAATACAGCGGCTGGTCGTATTCAAAACCCTTGCGGTCGGAAATCCCGATTCTGGGAATCAGCAGGCCTGTTTGGCGTTCCACCATCACCGGAAAAACAAAAAACGGGGTGTAAAATACCGGAATATTTTTTACCCACAGCGTTCCATGCCGGACGAACCCATACCCGTTTATCGTAACCGTAACGTTCTTCCCGGTGATGCGCCATGCCGGCGTATCACCGTCGCAGGTGGTTACCGTAGCATCTTCTATACGGAATACATAGGGTTGTATCTGTTCGACCCGGTCTCCTTTCAGAATAAAATTACTTTTGGCCAAATAAACTTCACCATCGATCAACACCCCCTGTTCCGTCTTAACATCCATTTGCAGTGAACGGGCCCTCAAAATATCTTCGCCCACTTGAAGCATCACATTCCCCATCGCCGAAATGTGCATGGCAGGCCTGTCAAAGATCACCCGGTCCGCATAAAACGTTCTGCCCCTTTGCCGAATCACGACATTCCCCCGGGCCTCATACCGGTCATCCTGTTCGTAGTATGTCACTTCATCGGCCCGGATCGCCCATGGGGCATTCGGGTCGCCTAAAATAATCTGCTCGTAGGATTGTGAATCATCCGCAGCGCAGACCCCTGCAAAATGTGCTGTGCATAAAAAAAGAAAAAGGCATACTAAAAGAATGACCGGAAAAGAGACCGGCAACAGACTGCGTCGCATGTGTTGACCTTTCCGCGTAACGGGAGTTCGAATAGTCGATTCGTGCACGATTTGCACAGCGTTGATCATCCGTTTCCAAGTGGAAATTAACAGCTTGATAAACGAAAAGATATTCCATATAAAATTACCGGTGCCAAAAAATCAAGCCATACTTTTCGAATATTCGGCATTTAAAATCTTGGCGAGTTGGGCTATAGGTTCTCTCAAAGGACACAAAAACGCTTTTGCTTTATGAATATTTTGTTGACAAATGACGACGGCATCTATGCCGAGGGACTATGGGCTCTTCACAACCGGCTGGCCGCAAAAAACGCCGTGGTTATTGCAGCGCCTGAACAGGAGCAGAGTGCGGTGGGGCACGGCATCACGCTCCACACCCCGCTGCGGGCCGCCACACTTCACCTCGACGGCAAAGGGCCGGCCTACAGCATTTCCGGCACCCCGGCGGACTGCATCAAGCTCGGCCTGCTGGAGCTGTTGGAAGAAAAGCCCGATATGGTCGTTTCCGGGATCAATTCAGGCGCCAATGTCGGTGTCAATCTAAACTACTCGGGGACCGTAGCCGCGGCTAAAGAAGCGGCGCTGTATGGGATTAACGCCATTGCGGTTTCCATGCAAGCCCCCGTCGACAGCTCCAATTTTGCCGAGGCCGCCGAATTCGTCGAGACGGTCATTGACCGGGTGGCAGACAGGGGGCTGCCTTTCGGCACTTTTTTAAACATCAACCTGCCCAATATGGCCGTAAAAGACACGAAAGGGATTCGGATCAGCCGGCAGGGCACCCAGTTTTTCGATGAATACTTCAAAAAGCGGGAAGATCCCAGAAAACGCGTGTATTACTGGCACGGTTGCGATTCCGATCCTTGGTATGAACATCCGGATATTGACGGCCGGGTGATTTGCGACCATTATATATCTATTACCCCGATCAAGTGCGACATGACGGATTACCGCCTGCTGGACGAGTTGAAACAATGGTTCTAAGGCGATAGATGATCAGCTGCGAAAGAAATGATGAAAACTGTTTTTATAAAAGATATGAAAGCCGGGGATGTCGTCGAGGACATTTTTGTGTTGGCCGAAAAGATGATATCCCACAAAAAAGACGGCAACTGTTATCTGTCCGTCACGATTTCGGATAAGAGCGGTTCTCTGAAGGGTGTCATGTGGGACGGTGTGGACGAGATCGGCCACACCATTGCATCAGGCGATTACGTTCGATTAACGGGAAGCATCTCCGAGTACAGGGGGGCCCCCCAATTGGTTATAAAGGTTCTTTCGCCTTGCGATGCCCAAGATGTCGACCCTTCGGATTTTTTGCCGTCCACCGACCGGGACATCGAGCGAATGTTCGAGCGGCTCCGGCAGATCTCGAACACGTTTGAAAATATTCACCTGAAGTCCTTGCTCGAGGCTTTTTACGCGGATGCCGAGTTTGTAAACCGGTTTAAGACGGCACCCGCCGCCAAAAAAATGCACCACGCCTACCTGGGAGGGCTGCTCGAACACACCCTCTCAACAGCGCTTTTGGCGGAAAAAACAGCCGGTCATTACGGCGGTGTCGATCGGGAGCTGCTGATCACCGGTGCTGTTTTGCACGATATTGGAAAAACTCGGGAATTGACGTATTCAACCGCAATCGACTATTCAGATGAGGGGCGCTTGTTGAGCCATATCGTCATCGGTGTTCTTATGGTTCGGGAAAAAATCGCGACTCTACGGCAATTCCCCGCGGAAACGGAGCAGCTGATCGAGCACATGATCGTAAGTCATCACGGTTCACGCGAGTTCGGATCCCCCGAGCCCCCGAAAACCATCGAAGCCATACTGCTGAATTATATCGATGAAATCGATGCCAAGGTAAACGGTGTTCGGGAATTCATGGAATCCGAAGTATCCGGAGAAAACTGGACACCCTATCACCGGTTGCTGGAAAGACAATTTTATGCAAAACGATAAGCGGGCACTATTTATCACCCTTGAGGGCATCGAAGGATCCGGCAAAAGCACTCTGATGAAACGAATGGTTGATTATTTCACCCGTGAGGGACGGACATGCATCACCACCCGTGAACCCGGGGGGACGGCGATCGGCCGAAAAATCAGGTCCATTCTGTTGGATGCCGAAAACCACCAAATGGATCCCATGACGGAACTGCTTCTGTATATGGCGGATCGGGCGCAGCATGTCCGGGAAATCATCAGTCCCGCATTGAAAAGCGGGAAAACCGTTGTTTGTGACCGGTTTTTCGATGCCACCCTCGCCTATCAGGGACATGCCAGAGGGCTGGATATGAATCTGATTGCCGCACTTCACCACGTGATATTGGAAGATCGGAAGCCTGATATAACCTTTCTTTTGGACCTGCCCCCGAAAATCGGACTTGAAAGGGCCTGGCATGCCGTGCACTCCGGGGACCGCCCCGACGGGGAAACCCGGTTCGAAAAAGAAAAAATCGATTTTCACCAGTGCGTCCGGGAGGGGTATCTGACGCTGTCCGCCGCCGAACCCCGCAGATTCAGAATTATCGATGCATCCCAAAATGAAGACGGGGTTTGGAACGAAATATTAAAGGTACTTGCCACATGCACATGTCAATATTAGACACCATCGGAAATACACCGCTGGTCGAAATTCGGAAAGTAAACCCAAACCCCGATATTACGATATTCGCCAAGGTTGAATATCTCAATCCCGGCGGCTCCATAAAAGACCGTGCGGCACTTTACATGATTGAATCCGGAGAGGCCTCCGGCAAACTCACACCTGACAAAACCGTCATCGAGGCAACCAGCGGCAACACGGGCATCGGGTTGGCGCTGGTCTGTTCCGTTAAAAATTACAGGCTGCTGCTGGTGATGTCCGAGGCCGCCAGCCTGGAACGCCAAAAAATCTTGAAAGCCAGGGGCGCCGAAATCCTTCTGACACCCGGCCACTTAGGGACGGACGGCGCCATCGAGGAAGTCTATCGCCTGGCCCGCGAGAACCCCGATCGGTATTTCATGACGGATCAGTTTAACAATGAGGCCAATTGGAAGGCTCATTATCATGGCACTGCCGAAGAAATCTGGCGTCAAACCGGGGGCCGCCTTTCCGCCGTTGTAGCGACCATGGGAACAACAGGCACCCTGATGGGGTTGTCCCGGCGACTGAAGGAATTGGCCCCTGACATTCACATTATCGGCGTGGAGCCGTACCTGGGGCACAAAATTCAGGGCCTCAAAAATATGAAAGAAGCATACGTCCCTGAAATTTACGAAAAAAAAAGATTGGATAACATCATCAACATCGATGATGAAGATGCTTACGAAACCGCCCGGCAACTGGCCAAAGAGGAAGGGCTTTTTGTAGGGATGAGCAGCGGGGCCGCAATGTTTGCCGCGATAAAACAGGCGCGCCGGATGGACAGGGGCACGCTGGTGGTCATATTGCCGGACGGCGGGGAACGGTACTTAAGTACGCCGCTTTTTGCCGTCAAAGAAAAAGTCGGATTGAAGCTGTTCAACACCCTGTCGCGTACCGAAGAGACCTTCGTTCCCATAACGCCCCACAAGGTGTCCGTATACTCCTGCGGACCCACCGTTCACGCCAGAATGGGCCTGGGCGAGTGTCGTCGATTCGTCTTTTCCGATCTGCTCTGCCGGTATCTTGAATATCGCGGCCTTTCGGTCAAGCATGTCATGAATGTCACCGACCTGGACGACAAAACGATTCAAGGCTCTGAAAAAGCAGGCATCGATTTGCCGGAATTTACCCGGCATTATGTTCGGGCGTTCATGGAAGATCTTGAATCACTTCGCATCAAACCGGCGGATCATTACCCCAAAGCCAGTGAACATGTCGACGATATGATCCGGATGGCCCGAAAACTGGTTGAGAAGGGATATGCCTATGAAAAGTTGAAATCGCTGTACTTCGACATATCCCGGTTTTCCGATTACGGCCGGCTTTCAGGCGTCGATATCGACAAGATAAGGGTGGGCGCCACTGTCGATTTAGATGATTATGAAAAGGATAATCCTCGTGATTTCACCTTGTTCAAGCGAACCAAGCTGTCCGAACTTCGACGGGGGATTTTCTCGAAAACCCAGTGGGGAAATGTCCGGCCGTCGTGGCACATTCAATGTGCCGCCATGGCGATGAAATATTTGGGTGAAACCTATGATATCCACGCGAGCAGCCGCGAATTGGTTTTTCCCCATCACGAGAATGAAATCGCCATCGCCCGGGCTGTCACCGGAAAAATTCCGGCAAGGTATTGGATCCATTGCGAACGGGTCCTGGTAAACGGCAAAAAGATCGGGGAAAACGGCAACCGGTTGACCTTGGAAACGCTCTATCATTCAGGGTACTCGGGCAGGGAGGTGAGGTATTGGCTTCTGTCCGGGCATTATCGCAAACCGTTGACGTTTTCCAAAAATCGTCTGGACAATGCCGCCCGCGGATTGCGGCGATTCGATCAGGTAATACAGACCCTGATGCGTCTGGATGCCCAGGCACCTCCATTGGATGAGCTGGACCAGATCATCTACGACCTCCGCCACGGATTTATTGCCGCTATGGACGACGATCTCAATGTTTCCGCTGCACTAGCATCGATTTTTAAAAAGGTGCGTCAGGTAAACCATTTGATTTCGGACCATTGCATCAACGGTCAGGATGCACTCAAAATCGTAGACGCCTTCAAACAGATCGATGCCGTACTGCAAGTATTTGACTTTTCAGATACACCACCGGGATCCGATGTACAGGCACTGATCGCCGAAAGAAACCGGGCGCGGACAGAAAAAAATTTCGAACGCGCCGACCAGATACGTGATCAGCTCAAATCCATGGGCATTACCTTGCTGGATCCAAAATTAGATGAAATGTCATGAAATCGTTATATTTTCCATTTACGACCCTGTCGGCTGAAGCCGCCAAACGGCTGAACTCGTTTTTCTCCCAAACCGTGGTATACGGTATTGGATATGCCACCGAAAACGATGTTTCCCTTTCCGGGGAAGACCAGCCCGTATACGTGAAAACGCCGGTTTCCGGCGATGAAGATCGGCTGGCGTCAGTATTGAAAGCATACAAAAACTGGGCGAATATCCATGATGACCGATCCACGGCTTTTCTAACGGCCCGCCGCAGCCCCGTTCCCTTTTACAGTGACACCGCGGTGTCGAGAATAAAGGCGGACATAAAAAAAAGAATCGGGGCGGAGGCTCCAACAGAGACCCCCGTTGACGATGTTTTTGTCGCTCGATTGTTTCTGGCATTGGCACAAGAGCATGATGCCCAGGAAATCACCGCAATGGACAGACTGATGACTATCGAGCAAATGGAACAGGATCTATATGACGGATTGAAAGGAGAGCCGGAAAAACTCGAGCGGCTTTTATCTGCCGGCCGAGGTGATGCGCAGGCGGATTTGGGCGAGTACATGGTATCGGAGCGGATGCGGTCCTGGTCGATACTCCACTTGAATGACCCCGAAGAATATACGGTTTATGCCACAGACAGTACAAGCGTCATCACCCATTTGTTGGAAAACCGGGACACAGCGGAAAAGCCGCCGGCTCCTCTATGGCATATTTCGCCGGTGCCGGTCCGAAACAATAACAATCACGAAATGATGATCTTTAGCAAGGCACTGGAAGGGCTGCTGCAACATTCGGCCGAATCGCAGGACGTCTCCGGAGTGACGCCCCCGGAGCCGCCTGCGCCGGAAATCGATGAAAAAACCGTTGGTTTGGCGGTTTACAGGTTTCCCGGAATTCACCCGAAAACCTTCTTCCGTCGATTTGCCCCCCGAACGGCCGGGATGCATAACGTGAATGAGTCGTCTTCCATTCAGAACACAGTGGTCTGTCTTATCCGGCAACCGATTCCGCAGGCGGTTTAGGGTTACCATTCGATTTTCAGGCATGGCAGAGCGGAGGGATAAAAAAATCATATGAGTGCTTGACTAGC
>JAWODC010000091.1:0-24856 GCA_046483495.1 Desulfobacterales bacterium | reverse complement strand
CATACCCCACCAAAAATCCTTGCTCAACTTTATGGCAGCAGTAATCGATATGAATGTCGGTTTCCCGGCGTTCGGTTTTGTCGATAAAGGCGCATATGCTCACCGACCTCGGCTCAAAAGAATTCAAATAATCGATCAAATATTTCAATGTGATACCGGTGTCGATAATATCTTCAATGACAATAACGTCTTTTCCCCTGATATCCGATGAAATTTCCTTTGTCAGGCAAATGTTGCCGGAAGAACTGCTGCCGGACCCATAACTGGAGGTGCCGACAAAATCGATTTCAACCGGAATCGTCAGCTGTCGAATCAGATCGGCGAGAAAAATAAACGAGCCTTTCAGTACGCCGATGAGAAAGAGTTCACGATTCTGGTAATCCTGTGAAATTTTTTCGGCTACGGATGCAACTTTTCTGCAGATCTCTTCTTTTGTAAGAATGGAAATCAGTTCAGGCATATAGGACTTTTATATCCATCAGGAAACGGTAAGCTGCTTATAATCAAGACTCCTGGAAACGGAATAGGTACACAATCTGAGCATTGGACCGAAAGCCCTTCCGGAGTGGAACGAATCGCAAAAGGGCTTTCGCGTCCGCCAATTTTGGGATAGAAATACCTTTAACCGATCCTGTTGTCAATAAATTACATTCCGAGGTCGGCCAACTGCTGAATCAGTTTCATTTGTTTTTCGCTCAGATGTAACGGAATCTCGACATCGATGATGACGAAAAGGTCTCCTTTAGCCTCTTGACCCCCCGTGCGGGGGATGCCCTGGCCCGGAATGCGCATTTTTGTTTTCGGCTTGGTCCCGGCAGGAATTTTCATCGTAAACGCCTTCCCTTCCGGTGTGGGAACCGAAATTCGGGTGCCGAGCAGCGCCTCACTGAGTCTAATTTCCTTATTGAGATAAACATCGTACCCGTCCAATCGAAAAACAGGATCCCGCACCACGGTGGACCGGATATACAGGTCCCCGCTTTCACCCCCATGAAGCCCGGGCCTCCCCTTTCCGGAAAGGCGCAGCTTTTTACCGGCGATCATCCCCTTGGGTACGGTAACGGTCAAGGTCCGGGCATCTCCTCCCTGTCTCAGGCTGACGGGTTTGCGCGTTCCGGTGGCGATTTCAGCTATTGTAAGAGGCAAATCGTAAATAATATCGGACCCTTTTACAGGAGCTCGAGGCCGTCTTCCGAATTGCCCGAAACCGCCGGCGTTGGTGAAGGAGTGCCGCTTTCCGCCCCTCTGGGAAAAGAAGGAAGTTCCAAACCCGAATTCCCGTAATATGTCATTGAGATCGAATCCCCTGAAAATATCCTCCTGGCTGTAGCGCTGCTGGAATCCGGCGGAACCGAAGGTATCGTACTGCTTTCGTTTTTCCTTGTCACTCAATACCGCATAGGCTTCGCTGATTTTTTTGAATTTTTCTTCAGCACTCTTATCGCCTTCTGCATGGTCGGGGTGATATTTCATGGCGAGCTTTCGATAAGATTTCTTAATTTCATCGCTCGTGGCGTTTTTTTTCACCCCTAGTAATTTGTAATAATCCGTATCGGTCATGTCGTTTCTCACAAAAAAATAACGATAGCTGAGGCAAAATCAGGCGCTGATCGTTTCGCCTTCTTTTTTCAGCATTACCATCATAATGGAAATGGCGGCAGGAGTCATGCCGTCGATTCGTGAAGCCTGGCCTAACGAACCCGGCTTTATGATCGATAATTTCTCCTTTAATTCATTGGACAGCCCGTGAGCCTTTTCATAGTCGAAATTGTCCGGTATCTTTATGCCTTCAAGGTTTTTGAACCGTTTGATATCCTTCAATTGCCGGTTGATATAGCCTTCGTATTTGATCTCGATCTCCACTTGCCGGGCAACCTTCTCAGGTACCGGATTCGGACATTTCGCCAGGCGATGGACAACGTCATAGGTCAACTCGGCACGTTTCAGCAGCCTGTCCAAATGGACACCCGTATCGATGGGCGTGGCTCCCTTCCCGCAAAGGTAAGCATTCGTTTCCTCGGTGGGAGGAATGACCGTCGATTTGATCCGCTGAATTTCGGAAATGATGTGTTTCTTCCGTTGGGCGGCCTCCTCGAGCGCCGCAACGCTGATCAGGCCCAGCTCATGGCCTTTTTCAAAGAGCCGCAGATCGGCATTGTCTTCTCTCAACATGAGCCGGTACTCAGCCCGTGATGTGAACATTCGATAAGGTTCCCGGGTCCCCCGGGTAACCAGGTCGTCTATCATGACGCCGATATAGGCTTGGGAGCGGTCCAGGACAAAAGGCGGCCTTTTCTGAATTTTACAGGCTGCGTTAATTCCCGCCCATATCCCCTGGGCGGCGGCTTCCTCATATCCCGAGGTGCCGTTAATCTGGCCTGCCATGAACAAGCCCGAAACCCGGCGCGTCTCCAACGAGGGCTTGAGCTGAACGGGATTGACATAGTCATATTCGATTGCATATGCCGGCCGCATAATCTCGGCATGCTCCAACCCGGGCACCGATCGGACCAATTCGATTTGAACCTCTAAGGGCAAACTGTTTCCCAAACCGCTCGCGTAAATTTCCTGGGTGTCCAATCCCTCGGGCTCCAGAATAATCTGATGCTGAGGCCTATCCGGAAATTTTACGATTTTATCCTCGAATGAGGGGCAGTACCTTGCGGAGGTTCCCTGTATCATTCCCCCGTACAACGCCGAATATTTCAGATTGCGCCGCACGATATCATGGCACTTCTCGTTGGTATGGCCGATATAACTGACCACCTGGGGCAGCGGAATGCACCTGGTGAAATGTGAAAACGGCTTTGGCTCGGCTTCAACCTCTTGAACGGCGAATCGTGTAAAATCGATGGAGGTTTTCTTCAGCCGGGGGGGTGTCCCGGTTTTCATACGCCCGAGCTCGAATCCCAGACTGTTCAGAGATTCTGCCAATCCGTAAGCGGCGAATTCACCGGCCCGCCCTGCTTTTATCGATGTCGAGCCGATGTGCACAAGTCCGCTCAAGAATGTTCCGGTGGCCAGAATCACGACCGGAGCCGGGTACTCGTAACCGGTTTGGTCGATGACGCCGGCCACCCGGTTATTGTTGACGACCAGGCGGTCGATCAAGGCCTGCTTGATCTCGAGGCCCCTCTGCCGTTCGAGGGCGCTTTTCATGGCCGAGTGGTACCTGATTTTATCGTTTTGAGTCCTCGAGGATTGAACCGCAGGCCCTTTTTTGGTGTTCAGGGTTTTATAATGGATGGCGGTTTGATCGGTAATTTTAGCCATCTCTCCACCCAGGGCATCGATTTCCTTTACCAGCTGTCCCTTTGCCATTCCGCCGATAGAGGGGCTGCAAGGCATTGCCGCAATTTTGTCCAGATCGATGGCCGTGATCAATACACGGCACCCCATTCGGGCGGCGGCCAGTGCGGCTTCGCAGCCGGCATGGCCGGCGCCGATCACTATAATATCGTAGGAATTCGTCATGTTGGAAAGTCAATATCCTTTTGCCGGCGGTCCTTTTAAGCCCCCGGTTCGTGTTGTCTCATTTTTATAACCGTGATACCATTTAAAAAAATGATTCGGCCGGCCGCCCGGAGCGGCGTTTTCGCTGTTTGCTCGTATAAAATACCGAATTCCCGACATTTATAATACTGCTTTAGCACAACGTCAAGAAGTGGAATGTAATACGAACCGTGAAAATTCGATTCTATGATTTGAATACCTATTATCGAGGCCTGTTCGGGTGCAGGGTTCAGAAAATTTCTCTCGATGCGGGGTTCACCTGTCCGAATCGTGACGGTACGCTGTCCACCGGTGGATGCATCTATTGTAATGAGAGGGGATCCGGTACAGGAAATTACCAAAAAGGAATGTCCGTCAGCGAGCAGTTGAAACAGGGGATGGACGCCATGAAGAGGCGGTACAAGGCCGAAAAATTTATAGCGTATTTTCAAGCCTTTTCAAATACCTATGGGCCTGTTCACCGGCTTGAGCGCCTTTACCGGGAGGCGCTTTCGTTCCGGGAGGTGGTCGGACTTTCGATCGGAACGCGCCCGGACTGCATCAATCCCGCTGTGTTGGAGCTTCTCGAGAAATGTGCATCGGAATCGCTCGTTTGGATCGAATACGGCCTGCAGTCCGCTAATGACAGGACGCTGTCCCTGATCAACCGCGGCCATAATCTGGCCTGTTTCGTCGATGCCGTCGAGGCGACCCGAAACCGCGGCATGTATATATGTGCCCATGTGATTTTGGGCCTTCCCGGAGAAAGCCGCCGGGACATGATGAAAACGGCGGATGTCCTTAGGGAATTGAAAGTGGACGGTGTCAAGCTTCACCTGTGCTATGTGGTCTGCAACACGGTTTTGGAAAAAATGTATCGAGAAGGCGCCTATCGATGCCTCGAGCAGGAAGAATATGCGGAACTTGTTGTCGATTTTCTCGAGCGGCTGCCGGAGGAAATGGTGATTCACCGGATTGCAAGCGACCCCCATCCGGATGAACTGGTGGCACCGAAATGGTCCCTGGAAAAGAACACGATTCGGTTTCTAATCTCGGAAATCATGGAAAACCGGGACACTCGGCAAGGAAAAAAAGCCCTTTTTTGCGGCGGCCGGAAAAAGCGTCTCCCATAGCGGTTTTGGATTATTTCATAGACTTTTTAAAATGATGGTGCTAACCTGCCTGCGTTCTTATCGGTGCACCGGCCGATATCTTGAAGGACAACCGACCTTTCATCACAATCAGGACCACAGAATATGACATCAGCAAACCGTTTCCGGAAGCGGAGGATTCCACTCGCCGGAAATCGTGATGAAATGACTGCACGCCACCAAAGAATCAGCAGCGGGGTCCCCGACCAAAAAAATTTTGATCTAAAAAGCTATTCCGTCCATATGCCCCTGGATAAGTTGGTATTGGGGACGGATAATATTCGTTTCGACGTTTTTTTAAGCCATACGTTTGTATCGGCGGCCAAAAAGATTTCGCTGCGGCTTATTGCAAGGCACGCCGATTCCGAACCGATCTTGAGGACGGACAAAACGACGAATTGGATAAAGGAGAGAGATGATTTCATACGGTGTTTGACTGAACTGCTGGCCGGAGCGACCACTAAAGCTAAAGCAAGCAAAGAGGTCCAAATCGATTATCTGGCACAGGCAGCGGTTGTGAAACTCCTGCTCGAAGTGATGAAAGAGCAGTATGATACCTTTATCATGCAATACAGGGAGGTCATTCGAATCCAGGAGGTGACGGACAGGGAGGATCAGCAGAAAACATTCAAGATGAAAGCGATGCTGGCGGTCATCGGCCGGAAAAAGAATATCATACTCTATAACGCCTGCAGGGAACTCTTCGGGTATTTCGAAGAAGTGCAGGAAAGAGAAGCAAATGAAGCGCGGGAGGCGAATTTCGGCCTTGACGCGATATTGAATCAGGATCTCTTCAGCAATCCCATGCTGTTCGTGGACAATCCCTTTTATGATTTTTTCATGATCGACCAATATGATATTCTTCTGGGTCACCGCCTCGAAGACCCGGATAAGTACGATACCCTGTTGTTCACCCTGAAAAAATTGTTCAACCGGATGGACAATGCCTACGCCATTTTCCCGGCCACGGAATATGGCGGCATAAGGCTTGCAGAAAATTCGGACCCCGGCAAATTTCGTCAGGATTCCCGGCCGGATGCGCTGGACAGTCAGCTCAGGCAGGTGGAAAATATCGATCAGCTGTTCAATTATTTCCAGACCCGGCGGTTTTATCGGGCTAAAAAGAAAGCAGGTGCCTCTCGGGCCGAACTCGGCTTGATTCGAAGCCGTCTGAAACTTCAAAAAAAACTTCTGAGCTATATCTATAAACACCTGAACAAAACGGGACTGGTAAAGCGCATCATCGCTTTCCAGGAAGTGAAGGGGGTATACCCGGATTACTGCCCGCCTCTGCAGCCGCAACAGGTTCTGCAGTTTTTGATTTCAGGCAAGCACCGGAAAAAAACAATCCATCACCTGCGACGATTGAAGGGGTATTATGCAGAACCGATCGATTTAAAACCTCTGAAAAAACGGATACGGAATCTCGAGAAAATCAACACTCACCGGAAGAAAGAATGTTTGATCGCCTTTCTTAAGGGGATTGCCCGTTTTCATCGTGATTATCTGAATTGCGAGTTGCTGAAGCATGTCATGGATAAATTGAATCTCGTAATGGATGAGAATCTGCTGAATCTATCCAGGACGAATAACACGCTGTATGAATATGTCCTTCCCCATGAAGAAATGATGGTTGAAAAGCCCATACTCAACCATGTCATCGTAAAAGCGGATATCAGGGGGTCAACCGATATCACCTACCGAATGAAGGAAAGCGGTTTGAACCCGGCTTCATACTTCAGCCTCAATTTTTTCAATCCGATAACGGATATTCTGCCGGCCTATGGTGCAGTCAAGGTATTTCTCGAGGGCGATGCCATGATCCTGGCCGTGTATAAACAAAAAGACAAACCCGGTGAAGGGTATCATGTGGCCAGGGCCTGTGGACTGGCACTGAACACGCTTTTTATCGTTCAGCAATATAATAAGAAAAGCAAAGCCTATCGCCTGCCTATTTTGGAACTCGGCATCGGCATATGCTACCATGACAGCTCTCCGGCCTTTCTGTTTGACGGCAATCACAAGATCATGATTTCCTCCGCCATAAATCTGGCGGACCGTCTTTCGGCATGTTCGAAACAACTGCGTCGAATAAAACAATTGAACGAAAGCCCGTTCAATCTGCATGTTTTTCAGGATGCCGACCAGCAGGGGAGCCTTGCCACCGTGGACGATATGTACGTCCGATACAATATCAACGGCATTGAACTCAATGAAGCCGGATTCCAACAGCTTCGCGAAGAAATCGATCTAAAAGTTTTGGATTACACGATCGTCGAGGACCGGTATACACTTTACGGCGGCAAATTTCCCACCGTTTCCGGCAAATACCAGCACGTCATCGTACGCGAGGCCCGAATCCCGATCATCGATCTGAAAAAATATCGCATAACGGGCTTTTCCACCAAAAAATATTATGAAGTCTGCACTTATCCCAAGCTCTATGAAGTGCTGAAGCGATCCTGAAGACACCGGCTGACCTTCTGAACGGACAAAAACGACGTTATATGCTGAATAATATCTTCAATATACTCGCAGTTCATCCATCGAATCGAAGCATCCTTGTTAAACCAGGTAAATTGTCGTTTCGCATATCGGCGGGTGTCCCGCTTCATCGTTCTTACCGCCTCTTCATATGAGAGGCGGTCTTCGAGGTATGCGGCCATGTGCCGGTAGCCGATCGATTGCATGGATTTCAATCGGCTGTCGTATCCTTTTTCGAGCAACGTTCGGACCTCCTCCACAAAACCGGCGCGGATCATGGCGTCCACCCGCGAATCGATTCGATGGTATAACGTCTGCCGATCCGTGGTCAGCCCTATTTTCAGGGAGTTGTAAGGGTGGTCTTTGAATTCGTGCGCCTGCTTCAAAACTGAAATGGGATGTCCGGTCAGCCTGAAGACTTCAAGGGCCCTGATCAGCCTGTGGGTATCGTTTTGATGGATTTTTTCGGCCGTTTCGGCATCGACGGCTGCTAACATTTGGTATAGATACGCCGGGCCGTGGCATGCAAGTTCCCGCTTCAGCTGTTTTCGAACGGCCGGGTCCGATGAGCCGGGGGCGAAAAGGCCCTGGATGAGCGCCTTGATGTACAATCCGGTTCCTCCTACCACAAAAGCCGTTTTGCCTTCGTTCGTCAAACGGGTGATGATGCTGCGGGCAGAGGCTGCAAATTTCGCCGCATCGAAGGTTTCATCCGGATCGACGACATCGATGAGATGATGAGGCACCCGCTTCCGCTCCGTAGCTGTAGGTTTGGCCGTGCCGATATTCATATACCGGTAGACCTGCATCGAATCGGCATTTATGATTTCGCCGTTGCATGCAAGGGCGGCCTGAACGGCGGCGGAAGTTTTGCCGACGGCCGTGGGGCCGCAGAGCACAATGATTTTGGGTTTTGCCGCTGAAAGTTCCATACGCTTCCTTAAAGAATGAATGCTTCGATATCGTAACAAAGATCGCCGGCTTCGTCCATATTTCCGGATGGACACCATGGACTCCACCGACTGCCGGTTGCTTGTAATGCGGTTTTTTCCAACAGTGCTGTTGAAAAATCCAACAAGTTCGGCGTTCATTATCCCCCGCTCGGTGCTTTCAGACCGAATAGTCATGTAACCCGCTAATTTAATGTAATTTCATGCAAGCCGTAATTTTGAAACGCCGATCGGGTTTGAAATGGGAAATACTGAAAATGTCCATAACATCGTTTAAATGCCGGCCGGTGTCGTGAAATCCCACAAATCTTTTTCCATGATGTGCGTCAATGGATTGCCATAAAAAGCACCAGCGTTCTCCACGTATTATATTTCCATAGATTATAGTTACTTGATTAATTGACAATTGGATTGTGCAGACCTGGCATATAAGTTGCTCAAGATGTTGCTCAAGATCGGTTTCCGAAAAATTAATTAACGCGTGTTCATCCAAAAGGCGAAAATGCCGATCCGGACCGGGAAATGCCGCTTCTTGATGAACACCAACCTGAAGGAGGCAACATCATGGAAGACCTCGAAAAAAAAAGGAGAAGTCGATTAGGTTACGGGTCCACCTATCGAAAGGAATCGCCTGGACAAGAACCTTCGCAAAAGCGTGAAATCGATTCCGTGCTCGGTGGACAGGTTTGGAAAATCACCCCCGATAAAGGAGCGACCTCCCAGAATCCCTGCATTTGGATGCAAGCCGGGGTGGTGGAATTTAAAAACTGCAACAATTACTATGATTGCACGACCTGCAAATACGACCAGGGCATGGCTTTGCAGGTCCAAAGGGGCAAACGAATCAGTTGGCAGGAAGCCATGGCCAAAAAGCCGGGACTTGAAAGACTTTGCCGCCACAGTTTGACCAACCGTATCGGACATCGTGTCTGCGCCTATGACTATCACTGCCGAACCTGTGATTTCGATCAATTGTTTGAAGACATATTGACGCCCAAAATTACGGGCAAACCCCACAACGTACAGCAAATAAAAGGTTTCAGGGTGCCTGAGGATTACTATTTCCACGAGGGACACGCGTGGGCGAAAATAGAGAGCGGCGGAACACTCAGGGTCGGTCTCGACGATTTTGCGCTGAAAATCCTTGGAAAAGCCGATGCGCTCGACCTCCCTTTAATGGGGCATGAACTCAATCCCGGTAAGCCGGGATGGGGTCTGAAGCGCAAGAACAAGCTCGCCGATGTTCTGGCGCCGGTTGGGGGCGTTATTCTCGAAACAAATGCCGCCATCAGAGAAAACCCCGAACAGGCCAATGATGATCCCTATGGGGGCGGCTGGCTTTTTTTGGTTCACACACCGGATATAAAAAAATCCGTCGGCGGACTCATGGTGGATTCATCATGCTTCAGCTGGATAAACCGGGAGGTGGAGACCTTGGAGACCATGATCGAAGCGGCCGCAGGTCCGCTGGCAGCGGATGGCGGCTTCTTGGGGGGTGACGTTTACGGCAATGTTCCGGAAGTCGGCTGGGAAAACTTGACAAGAACCTTCTTGAAAACCTGAAGTATGCCGGTTTCATATACAGACGCAAAGGATGGCGATATGCAAATCAACCGCATCAGCAAAAACGATTATGTAAAAAATTATCCGTGCATTTGGATGCAGAGCGGGGTCGTCAAGAAAAAATATTGTCGTACGGAATACGATTGTCCAAGCTGCCGCTATGACAAGATCCTTTTCAACCTGGCCTGGGAAAACCGGAATCGACAAAAAGAAGGGGTGCCGCCCTCGGGAAAGCGGGGCAATATCGTGTACTGGAAAGACAATATTATGCAGAGAACGTCATCCCCCTTCAGCCGCCCTTGCATTCATTCAATGAAGCAGCGAATCAATTTCCGGCCGTGCTTCGACGATTATCAATGTGCATCCTGCGAATTTGACCAGTTCTTTACCGATGAGTTTACGGTGCATACGGTTGCGCAGCCTGTAGATGTCATGAACATCAAGGGGATTAAAATGCCGCAGGGATTTTATTTGCACGAAGGCCATACATGGCTGAAAATCGAAGAGGAGGGTGAAGTCCGTATCGGGTTCGATGATTTTATCACCCGGGTTCTCGGACCTTTGGATAAAATCGAAGCGCCGCTCATCGGGCAGGTCGTAAAGCGGAATCGCCCCGATATTCGGCTCAAGCGCGGCACCTGCAAAGCGAATGTCCGTTCCCCCATATCCGGTGTCGTAACCAGCGTAAATGTCGAACTGTTGAGGCAGCCGCGCCTGGCGGCGCAATCACCCTATGCCGATGGTTGGGTGATGAGAGTTCACCCGAAGAATCTTCGCAAGGATTTGAAAAATATGGTCATCGGTGAACAGGCCAAAAAATTCGTTTCACACGAGGTCGAAAAGATCATCGGACTGATCGAAGAATATTCCGGCCCTTTGGCCGCGGACGGCGGGGAACTGGCATCGGATATTTTTGGCTGTGTACCCGAAATCGGTTGGGAGCGGTTGACGAAGGCCTTTCTCCGAAGTTAGTGCCCAGCCGGATCTTTGGGAACGGATGCCGGACACCCGGGCATGAAGATTCAGCTTTGGGGGGCGGCCGCGGAATCCAGACGCTTTTTCTGATCTTCCAAAAGAACCTTGCAGTATCGGCAGAGAACGTCTTTTCTGGCGTCCACCTCCTTGACGCTTCGACAGAAGTTCATGATGCAATCGGTGTTTCGGCAATGCGTGAGATTGAATGTATGGCCGATTTCGTGAAGCGACTCCTTGACGACCCTGGTTTTGAAGACCTTTTCCGGTTCGACGGTCAGATTGTCCTCATTTAACCGCGACGTGGAAACGATGCAAGCCTTTCCATTCAATTGCGCCTCTCCAAAAACATAGGTTAAAATGGGGATGAATAAATCAACGCGTGTCAAGGCCAGTATTTTGAGGCATCCGTCGGGCGCCATCGAGGCAAGCCGTTTCAAAATCTGAGTCGAATGGTACTGGTCACGGCTTTTATTGAAGGCAAAGGAAAGATCGGATATCAAAGGTTCTATACGATAACCATACCCGAATATCCGATAAAGTGCGCTGCCGACTTCTTTCAACAAATTCGAATCAAATTCTCCTATGGGTGAGATGAGGATTTTTTTCACGGCAAACGTTCCCTGTCTAAGGTCCATCCGAAGAT
Source organism: Desulfobacterales bacterium (assembly GCA_046483495.1). Lineage (GTDB taxonomy): Bacteria > Desulfobacterota > Desulfobacteria > Desulfobacterales > UBA5616 > CAYLRU01. The sequence continues at coordinate 13,598 of JAWODC010000091.1, read as the reverse complement.
GAAAAAATTCTGGATGGGCAGCATCTATTGCCGGATTCCGTAGCGCTTGATCTTGCTGTAGAGCGTCGAACGGTCGATATCCAGGACTTGCGAGCACTTCGTTATATTCCAGTTGTGGGTCCTCAGGGTCTGTTCGATAAAGTTTTTTTCCATTTCTTTGAGTGTGCCGTTTTGTGGTTTGGCGGATTCCGTGCCCAGTATCGGAAGGTCCTCCGCCTTTATGCGCCGTCCTTTTCCGATGACCACGGCCCTTTCGATGGCATTTTCCAGTTCGCGTACGTTCCCGGGCCAATCATAGAGCATCATTTCATCGATGGCCTCGCGGTGAATGCCGTCTATCTGCTTTTTAGTCTCCTGGCAGTAGCGATGCAGGAAATGATCGGCAAGCAGGGGGATGTCCTCCTTTCTGTTTTTAAGCGGCGGCATTTCAAAGCTGATCACGTTGAGGCGGTAGAATAAATCCTCCCTGAAATCCCCTTTTTTTATCGCTTCTTTCAAGTTCCGGTTCGTGGCTGCGATTACCCTGAAATCCATGTCCAGAGGCTGGGTACCCCCGACCCGATAAAACACCCGGTCTTCGAGCACCCGCAGCAGATCGATTTGCATCCGCATTGAAATTTCACCGATTTCATCGAGAAACAACGTGCCGCCGTGGGCCAATTCCAATCGGCCTTTCTTGGTCGTTTTTGCATCCGTGAATGCACCCGCCTGATGGCCGAACAGCTCACTTTCCATCAAGTGCTCCGGTATTGCGCCGCAGTTTACCGTCACGAAAGGGCCGATGCAGCGGGGGCTGGACGTGTGAATCGCTTTTGCGGCCAAGCCTTTGCCCGTGCCCGTTTCACCGGTGATGAGAACGGTTGCATCCGAGGAGGCGATATCCCGTATCAACTCGAAAACATGCCGCATTGCCGGGGACTGCCCGATGATATTCTCGAAACGGGTCCGATCTTCAAACTGCTCCTTTAAGTATAGATTTTCACGTGCCTGGGCCTGGTGCTCCATTATCTTATCCACCAGAATGCCCAGTTCACTCGGATCGAATGGTTTCAACAAATAATCGGAGGCGCCGTCTTTCATCGCCTCGATGGCGGTTGAAATCGAACCGTAGGCGGTGATCATGACTACCGCCACATCAGGATCTTCGCTTTTCACTTCTTTTAGAAGTTCCAGGCCGCTTATTCCCGGCATTTTAATATCGACAAACATAACATCATAACGGGTATCTTTTATTTTATTCAGCGCTTCTTCACCGCTGGCTGCGGTATCGGTTTTGTATCCGTCTCTTGAGAGCCAATCCGCCAGTGATTCCCGCAGGATCAATTCATCGTCTACAATCAGAATGTTGGGAAGATTCATGAGGTTCTCCATCTTGCCTGTTTGGTTCTCGAGTCCCCGCATGCTTATCATGCGTCGGAAGCCGCTTTTTGCAGATGTGGGGGATGTCGGTCCAACATCGGCCGGTGGAACATCCCCTTTGTTGATTACACGGGTAGCGAAAATGTGAACTGAGTGCCTTCACCAAGCGTGGATGACACTTTGATTGAGCCGTTGTGCTCCTTTATGATCCCGTAGGCAACGGATAATCCGAGGCCCACGCCCTTCCCCTTCTTCTTCGTGGTGAAAAACGGCTCATAAATTTTTGTCAGGTTTCCGTTGGGAATGCCGATGCCCGTATCGGCAAACAGGAGTTCAATTTCATTCGAGTTTCTATTATACTTTGTTTCTACGGTCAACCATCGATCTTTCGATGTGGTCATGGCTTCGGCTGAATTTGAAATGATATTCATAAATACCTGTAATAGCTGATCCTCCGACCCGGAGATCATGGGAAGGCCCGGTTCAAGCCGCTGATCGACCTGTATCTGGTTGAGCTTCATGAGGTTGTTATTGAGCAACAGGGCTTTCTCGACCAATTGATTAATATTCAGCTCGGTTAAATCCATTTTTGTATGCCGTGAAAAAGACAGCAGATTGGAAACGATTCTACTGATTCGACGGGTTTCCGTTTCCATCAGGTCCAGGTATTTGAACAGCATCGGCACTTCTTTCAAATCCGAGCCGTCCTCTTTAAGAATCCGTTTGATCAGAAGCGTCAAATTCAGGATGCCTGCAACGGGATTGTTGATTTCATGGACGACCGATGCGGACAGCTTGCCCAGGGACGCCATCTTATCCTGGTGAAGAAGCTTTTCATGGGTTTTTTTCAGTTCGATGGTTCTTTCTTCCACCATGGCTTCCAAACGGCGGGTAATTTGCTCCTCCTCTTTTTTTCTTTCGGTGATATCCCTGCTGATTTCGACAAACCTTGAAATTTTCCCCGGTTTTTCCCATATGGGATAAACCGTCACCTCGATGTAGCGAATTTCACCATCGCTGCCCAGGCGGGGAATGACATTATGACCCGGCGCCTTTCTATCGATGGTGTCCTTCAGCGGGCAGTATTGATTGGAGCATATGTGGTTTTTTTGCTGAAAAACCTCGTGGCATTTTTTTCCGATCACCTCTTCCCGCGCATAATTCATCTGTTTTAGAAACGAATCGTTGACGTCCACGATGGTCCTGTCCGGGGTTATCACCAGGATATTCTGCTGAATGCTGTTCCATACGGTTTCGATTTCTTTGGTTCGCGCGGATATCCCGTCCCAGAACAGCTTGAATGTTTGATAGGACAACAATCGTATACGGGGCGGCTTGGTTGTCAGAATGTCATCTAAAATTTCCTGGCTGGGTCTCAGAATCGCGATCAGGTCGATTTCGAGTTTTGAATCGTACAAGTCATGGTAATCGTCAAACGTCTTTATCCCGATGCTTTCGGCGAATCTTCTGCCCGGCGCTTCGGCTTCCTCATGGGCTAAGGCCACGATGCGTGCGTTAACGTCTCTTTTGTACTCATGCGTCAGTTTTCCAAGCACTTCTCTACAAAAATCGTCGCCGCCCACCATCGCAATGTTGATTGTGGAAAGCGGGAGATCTTTCGGCATGAACACCTCCTTTTCGGTTGGGTCGCTTTGGTTTAATTTTATGAATTGTATTTATTTTTTGTAACCAAATCAATGCCAAAAACACATTTCAAGAAAATAATACGAAAATCGGGAAAAACTTAATAAAATGTCATTGACAAATCTCTTTCAGTAACGATAAGTAAACGTTTCGGATTATTTTTAAAATGGTGCTTTTATAAAGGATTTACGCAATTTCCCATTGCCTAGTTTTACCACCCAGCATGATTGCAAATCGTGTTAGTACCTAAATTCATTAAAAGCCCGGTAAAAGGAGTATTCAATGTCTGAAACGATGAATGGTTCCGTATTGGTAGTTGGAGGAGGAATCGCAGGCATGCAGGCGGCCCTCGATCTGGCCGAATCCGGATATTACGTTCACGTGGTTGAAAAATCTTCGGCCATCGGCGGCGTAATGAGTGAGCTGGATAAGACATTTCCCACCAATGACTGTGCCATGTGAATTATTTCACCTAAACTGGTCGAGTTCGGCCGGCATTTAAATATCAATTTGATAACCTGTTCGGAAGTGCAGCGGATCGACGGTGCTGCAGGAAATTTCAAGGTCGGGATCAAAAAAACGCCCCGTTATATCGATCCGGCCAAGTGCACGTCCTGCGGAGATTGTGCCGAGGTGTGCCCGGTATCCCTGCCCAATGAGTATGATCAATGCCTGAATGATCGGAAGGCGAGCTATAAAAAGTATGCTCAGGCCATACCCGGAGCATTCGCCATTCAGAAAGCGGACAAGGCCCCGTGCAGACTGGCCTGTCCGGCGGGTCTGAATGTCCAGGGTTACGTACAGATGGTGGGGCAGGGAAAGTACAGGCAGGCGCTGGAAATCATCATGAAGGATCTGCCTTTGCCGGGGGTTTTGGGAAGAATATGTCCTCACGGCTGCGAAGACGCCTGCCGCCGCTGCGAAGTCGATGAACCCGTCGCCATTCGGGATTTGAAGCGCCTGGCGGCGGATCAATTCGATCCCCGGGATATCGAAATCGCGTGTCTTCCCGATAGAGATGAAAAAGTCGCCATTATCGGTTCGGGTCCGGCGGGCTTGGCAGCCGCCTACCATTTGGCCAAAGCCGGGATTAAATCCACGATATATGAAGCATTGCCCGAAGCCGGGGGAATGCTGCGGGTCGGCATCCCCGACCATCGTCTGCCAAGGGAGGTTCTGGATAAAGAAGTTGAAATTGTAACCAATCTTGGCGTTGACATCAAAACCAATACACCTCTGGGTCCGGATTTGACGATCGACGACCTGTTCGAGCAGGGCTGCAAAGCCGTTTACCTCGCCATGGGGGCGCACAGCGGCATCACTCTGGGTATTCCCGGTGAGAAATCCGAAGGCGTACTGCAGGGGGTTGACTTTTTAAGGGAATTGAATCTGACCGGAAAGGCGCCGGTCGGCCGGAAAATCGCCATTATCGGAGGGGGAAACGTCGCCATCGACGTGGCTCGATCCGCGGTTCGACTGGGGGCTGAAGAGGTCACGATCATCTATCGGCGAACCCGGGCGGAAATGCCGGCCTGGGAAGAGGAAATCCTCGCCGCCGAAGCCGAGGGAACCAAAATCACCTATCTGGCGGCACCCCAGGAAGTGTTGACCCGGGATGGAAAAGTCGTCGGCCTGCGGTGCATTGAGATGGAGCTCGGCGAGCCGGATTCCTCGGGAAGAAGGCGTCCCGTTCCCGTTCCCGGAAGCGAATACGACATTGATATCGACCAGCTCATTCCGGCCATTGGACAGCGTCCGAACGTGTCGGCCATCGAAGATGCCGTCGGGCTGGAGTTCACCCGCTGGGGCACCGTCGAAACGGACCCTGTTACGTACGCCACGGGAAGAGAGGGCGTATTTGCCGGTGGTGATCTGCAAACCGGCCCGTGGGTGGCCATCGGTGCTATCGCCGCCGGCCGTGAGGCGGCGGAATCCATTGTCCGGTATTTTGACAATCGGGATATGGCCGAAGGGCGTGAACCGATTGAAAAACAAGAACCCGTTTACAGGCCGATTCCGGAAGATGAAACCGTAAAGGCAAGGGCGAAAATGCCGGAACTGGCACTGGAAAGCAGGGAAGGGAATTTCAACGAAGTCGAACTCGGCTATAAGGAGGAAATCGGCAGGGAGGAAGCCCATCGATGCCTCAACTGCGGGTTTTGCTGTGAATGCTTTCAATGCGTGGAGGCATGCGGTGCAGGAGCCGTTACCCTTGAAACCCATGCCCAGCAGACGGAATTCGTGGATCTCGAAGTGGGGTCTGTTATCCTTTCCCCCGGATTTTCGCCGTATAATCCGTCCGAACTCGATTTTTACGGGTATAAAAATCTGCCCAACGTAGTCACCGCCATGGAGTTCGAACGCATTCTTTCCGCCTCCGGTCCGACCGAAGGTCACGTGGTGCGGCCTTCCGACCACAAAGAACCGAAGAAAATCGCCTGGTTTCAGTGCATCGGTTCTCGAGATGTGAACCGATGCGGCAACGCCTATTGCTCCTCCGTTTGCTGCATGTACGCCATTAAAGAATCGGTGATTGCAAAAGAGCATATCGGCGAAGACCTCGAATGCGCTGTTTTTTACATGGACATTCGATCCCACGGCAAAGATTTCGAGCGATATTACGAAAACGCCAAAAAACAGGGGGTTCGTTTCGAACGTTCACGGGTGCACACCGTAACACCGGTCGGCGATTCGGGAGATTTGGAAATCCGATATGTCCGGGAAAACGGTGAGGTGGTCACGGAAGTTTTCGATATGATCGTTCTTTCGGTCGGTCTCGAAACGCCTGCTGATGTCATTAATTTGTCCAAATTGGTTGATGTAGAGCTGACAGAAGGCAAGTTCTGCGATACGTCCAGCTTTTTGCCGGTATCCACATCCAGGGAAGGCATATTTGCATGCGGCGCCTTTCAGGGGCCCAGGGATATACCGCAATCAGTGGTGGATGCCAGTGCTGCTGCGGCTGCCGCCGGTGAAATCCTGAGTTCGGCCCGAAATACGATGACCGTGACACCGGAAATCGTTCCGGAGACCAATATTGTGGGAGAACGCCCGAGGATCGGTGTGTTTGTCTGCAATTGCGGCATCAATATTTCAGGTGTAGTGGACGTGCCGGCCGTTCGGGATTTTGCCGCCACATTGCCCTACGTCGAATATGTGACCGATAATATGTACACCTGTTCGCAGGATACCCAGGATGCAATGCGGGATCTGATCAAAGAAAAAAATCTGAATCGGATCGTCGTGGCCGCATGCACTCCAAAAACCCATGAGCCGCTGTTCCAGGAAACACTCATCAACGCGGGGCTGAACAAGTATCTTTTCGAAATGACGAATATCCGGAATCAGGACTCCTGGGTGCATAAAAACAACCCCGAGATCGCCACCAATAAGGCCAAAGACCTGGTTCGCATGGCCGTGGCAAAAGTGGCCCTGAAGGAGCCGCTGGTCGAAGCGGAGTTGAACGTCAACCAGAACGCACTGGTGATCGGCGGCGGCATTTCCGGTATGGCGGCGGCTTTGAGTCTGGCACGGCAGGGGTATGAAACCCATCTGGTGGAAAAGTCCGGACGCCTTGGTGGACAAGCCGTAAACCTCTACAAAACCTGGAAGGGCGAACCGGTGGGGGAAAAGCTCTCCGGCCTGATTGACGAGGTGACAAACACCAAAAACATTTATGTTCATCTGGATGCCGATATCCGCGATGTGGAGGGTTTCGTCGGCAATTTCAACACCGCATTGAGTGTCAACGGTACTGACGTGCCGATCGAACACGGCGTGGCGGTGATGGCCACGGGTGCTTCGGAATACGAGCCGGTTGAATATGGATACGGTACGGATCCCAGGATCATAACAGGCCTGGAGCTTGACAAGAAGTTCAAAGAGAACGATCCTGCCTTGAAAACCCTCTCCACAGCGGTTTTTATCCAATGCGTCGGATCCCGGGAGCCGGAAAGGCCGTATTGTTCAAGGGTTTGCTGTACCCATTCCATTGAGAGCGCTCTCGCACTCAAGGAATTGAATCCGGACATGAATGTCTATATTTTGAACCGGGATATCCGGACGTATGGTGAACGGGAGTATTTGTACAAGAAGGCCAGGGAGGCCGGTGTCATTTTCGTTCGGTACGAGCTGGAAGGCAAGCCTGAAGTGGTCGTTGAAAATGGTGCCCTTCTGGTCCGTATCGTGGATCCGATCCTTGGCGTGCCCTTGGAAATCGAAACGGATTTGCTGAACCTGGCTGCCGCCATCGTACCCAATGAGAACGAAAAACTGGCCCGGTTTTTTAAGCTGCCTTTGAATGAAGACGGATTCTTCGTCGAACGGCATGCCAAGCTGGGTCCCTCCGAGTTTGCAACGGACGGTGTTTTCCTGTGCGGCCTGGCCCATTATCCCAAGCCTATCGAAGAAGCCGTTGCCCAGGGAAAAGCCGCTGCATCTCGAGCGGTGACATTGCTGGCCAAGAAGACGATTCATACCAGCGGTGAAGTGGCGAAAGTGAATCCGGCCTTTTGCAGCAGTTGCGGTGTGTGCGTGAGCATATGCCCGTACAGTGCACCCTCCTTTATTCCGGAAGATGCCCGCTTTTTCGCCGGAAAGGCTGAAATCAATCCCGCGCTGTGCAAAGGGTGCGGGTTATGCGTGGCATCCTGCCGATCCGGCGCCATAAACCTTAAAGGGTTCGACACGGATCAGATATTTGCCATGATAGAAGAAGCCATTTAACATCGAACCGACCTGATTCAGTAAGCCTTCGGGCAGATAACAGGATAAGGAGACGACGTGATATGACGGAAGAATGGGAACCAAAAATCATAGCTTTTCTGTGCAACTGGTGCAGTTACGGGGCTGCGGATCTGGCCGGTGTCAGCCGTATGCAGTATCCGCCGAATATACGGGTTATCCGAATCCCCTGCACCGGTCGAATGAGTCCGAAATTCATCCTTGCAGCGTTCAGGCAGGGCGCCGACGGCGTCTGGGTATCCGGGTGACATCCCGGAGACTGCCATTACCTGGAAGGTAATTATTATGCTCGAAGAAAATATGAGTTATTTTCTGATTTAATGGATTATATGGGGATTGAACGAGACCGGCTTCACCTTTCGTGGATTTCTTCCGCGGAAGCCACCAAATTTGTGGAAGTCGTCGGGAAGGTTACAGAGGCCGTAAAAGCATTGGGGCCGAATAAACACTTTGTCAAAAACAGGATCAAGGCAGCATAATATGTCAGCACACATCGATAAAATAAAAGAGATTTCCAAACGGCTACTTGCGGACTGCAGCGTTGACATGGTGATCGGGTTCAAAAAAGGCAGCATGCCGATGAAAAACGAACCCCTGGCCGCCAAAACGGCGGATGATGTGGACGTGATGGTTTGGGACAGCAACTGTCGCATCAATCTGGCAAACTACCTGACGAACCGAAAAGAGAAAATCGGTATCGTCGCCAAGGGTTGCGATTCCAGGAATATCGTCAACCACATCGTCGAAAACAAGATTAAACGGGACCAGCTCTACATTATCGGGGTTCCCTGCGAGGGAATGGTCGATCGCCGGCTTATCGAAAAATCCGTACCCGGTGAAATTCTCGAGATGGAGGAGGCAGACGGTAAGATTACGGTCAAAGGCGCCGATTTTGAGAAGCCGTTTGAAAAAGCGGATGTACTTCGACAAAATTGTGCTGTTTGCATTCACAAAAATCCTGTCATTTACGACGAATTGGCATCCGATTTGGTGGAAGAGCAGACCGATGTAGACCGATATGAGGATATACGCCGGATCGAATCCATGTCCAGCGAAGAAAAACGGGAATTTTTCGAGGACCTGCTGTCGTCCTGTATTCGATGCTATGCCTGCCGCAATGCGTGCCCGTTGTGTTATTGCCCCACCTGCTTTGTTGACGAATCGCGGCCCCAGTGGGTCGGAAAAGGAAACGACGCGATCGATATTCAGACGTTTCATTTTCTAAGGGCCTATCATTGCGCAGGAAGATGCACGGACTGCGGGGCCTGTGAAGAGGCCTGTCCGGTGGGCATCAATATGCGGCTGTTAACCAGGAAGCTCGAGCAAGACTGTAAGGAGCTGTACAACTGGGAAGCAGGCCTAAACCAGGACGAGCGGCCGCCGCTGGATACCTATAAGGCTGATGATCCCGAGATTTTTATCAAATAATCCCGACTGACAAACCAAGGACCAACAACCTGATTAAGGCAACAGCCAACTTGCTATATAAAGGTAGAAAATATGAAGGCCGTAAAAATCGATAAGGCAGAGTGGGACAAAGGACTCGAGAAACTGAGAAACGAATACCGTTTGTTCGGCCCGGTAAAAGAAAAGGATGCCTGCGAGTTCAAGGAGCTGGCACAGGATGAGAAGCCGGATTTGAGCGGCTTGAATACGAGAATGTCTGCCAAAAGCCTGATCTATCCCCAGACGGAAGCCATGTTTACCTATACGCTGGATGAAACTGCGGAAGATCACCACATATTAAAACCGGCTGAAAAAGACTATTCCCCCCGGGCCGTAATCGGCATACGACCGTGTGACGCCCATGCATTTTTATTGGTAAGGCGGAATTTCGATACCCCTGAATACAAGGATCCCTATTGGTTAAAGGCATATGAAGCCACCACCTTCGTTGGATTTGCCTGCGCAAATCCGGCCGGTACCTGTTTCTGCACCTCGGCCGGGAGCGGACCCTTCAATGAGGCCGGTTTGGATGTATTGCTGGTGGAAAGAGAAGACGGGTTTTTGGCCAAATCCGTCACCCAAAAAGGTGAGGCGCTGTTGGAGGCCGCCGGATGGAGCAATGAGATATCGGCGGATGAGGCGCAGAAGGAAATCGAGGCTTTGAAAGCCGCTGCCGAAGAGAAGATAACGTCCGCGATTGATACGGACCGGCTGAAAGAAATGGATGCGATGATGCTGTATAATGCGCCGTTTTGGGAAGATGTGGCCTTTTCATGCATCAACTGCGGCACTTGCACGTTTGTTTGTCCGACCTGCTGGTGTTTCGATATTCAGGATGAGTCCCATAAGACATCAGGGGTTCGAATGCGGAACTGGGACAGCTGCATGTTCCCGCTGTTCACGCTTCATGGTTCCGGCCACAATCCCAGGGGTGATAAAGTGCAGCGGGTCCGCCAGCGTTTCATGCACAAGCTGAAGTATTATGTCGATAAATATGGGGACGGCATTCAATGTGTGGGGTGTGGTCGATGCATACGAGCATGCCCGGTCAATATTGATATTCGACAAGTGTGTGAGCGGATGAACAGTTATGATGATGCAACCTGTGCTGCCCGGTAAGAGAGGATAAAGGGGGTATATCGTGCAAAATCCATATTTGCCGTATCCGGTTCGAATCGATGACATTATCACCGAAACCGAAGATAGAAATCTAAAGACATTTACGTTCGTTTTTTTAAATGAAGAAGATGAAAAAAAATTCGCTTACCGTCCGGGGCAGTTTGCCGAACTTTCCGTGACCGGTAAAGGAGAAATTCCAATCGGAATCGCCTCTTCACCAACAGAAGAGGGATTCGTCAAATTCACGGTCAATAAGGTCGGCCTGGTTTCGACACACCTTCACAACATGAAGGTCGGCGACATTATGGGGATTCGGGGACCGTTGGGAAACTGGTATCCATGGGAAATTCTCGAACAGGGCAAAAATGTAGTCATCATCGGTGGCGGCTTTGCCTTTACGACCCTCAGATCCTCCATCATTTATATGCTCGATCCGTCTAATCGATCGAAGTTTGGCGATATTCACGTCATTTACGGTGCAAGGACACCGGGCATGCTTCTTTACCGGGATGAGTTGGCCCAATGGGAAGCCCGGGATGATATCAATGTCCATATCACCGTGGACAGCACCGAGGATCCGGACTGGAAATACAATGTGGGGTTTGTCCCCGCCATTACCGAACAGAAAGCGCCCCCCGCGGACAAGGATACGTACGCCATTATTTGCGGACCGCCGGTGATGATCAAGTTTACCCAACCGGTTCTCGATAAGCAGGGATATGCGCATGAAAACATCATCATGTCTCTGGAAAACCGGATGAAATGCGGGATCGGAATGTGTGGCCACTGCAATGTCGGCAAGGAGTTCGTCTGTAAGGACGGCCCGGTTTTCACTCTGGCCGAATTGAATCACATGCCCAGGGAATATTAATAGAAGCCGTTTTTTAATATTGACATTAGTATATTGATTTTATATGGTCACCGTTGATCAATATTCAGGAGCTTACGGCTTAGCGCCATTAGAATAAATCATTAATAAGGAGGGAACGTATATTATGGCAACAGTTGAATTCAACGGGGAAACTTTTACAGTTGACGAAGATGGTTTCATTGACGATTATAACAACTGGAATGAAACTTGGGTGCAGTTTGTAAAAAAAGAGGAAGGCATCGACGAACTTAATGACGAACATCGATTGGTCATTAATACGCTTCGCGACTATTATGAAAAAAACGGCATTGCGCCCATGGTTCGTGTCCTTTCGAAAGTCACAAAATTTAAACTGAAACACATTTATGAGCTTTTTCCGTCAGGACCCGGAAAAGGCGCCTGTAAAATGGCCGGGTTGCCGAAACCGACCGGATGTGTTTAATCTCCAATATGCCCTGAAGCAACGAAAAAAGGCCCTGCTTGCATGCAAGGCCTTTTTTTGTTTTTACAGGCATCGATCAGGGACAGGTGTATAGCCGGCAATCACATTTCACAAGGGCAAGATGATGCTGACCGTGAAAACATCACACAAGACCCAGTTTGTCGATATTACGAATGATGTTAAACGACTCGTTCGTGAATCCGGCGTTCGCGAAGGCATTTTAATCGTTTATGTTCCCCATACCACCGCCGGCGTGACGATTAACGAAAATGCCGATCCAGAGGTTCAAGCGGACATATTGACGTCCTTGAACACGATCGTTCCTGAAAATGCCACCTACCGACATCTCGAGGGAAATTCCTCTGCCCACATAAAGTCCTCATTAATCGGGGCTTCCCAATGCATCCCCATTACGGGAGGCGACGTTTGCCTGGGCACCTGGCAGGGCATATTTTTTTGCGAGTTTGATGGTCCTCGTGAGCGAAAGGCGTATATCCGTATACTGGAAGGAAGGCTACGATGACGCCGGATTCGTTGGATAGTGTCGATAAAATGATTTTAAACAGGATTCAGTCCGATTTTCCGATCACGCCCGAGCCGTATAAGGCGATCGCCGAAGAAGTCGGCCTTGGTGAAGCCGAAGTGATTTCCCGGTTGGCGCGGCTTAAGAAGCAGGGCATTATCCGGCGGATTGGAGGTAATTTCGTCCCGTCGAAGGTGGGGTATGTCAGCACGCTGTGTGCTGCGAAGGTACCGAAAGAGAAAATAGAGGCGTTTGCAGCTGTTGTGAACGGTTATCCCGGCGTGACGCATAATTACTTGAGAAGCGGTGAGGTCAATATCTGGTTTACACTCATCGCCCCGTCCATGGCTGAAATCGAAAGCGCCCTGAAAGCGATATCTGAAAAAACGGGAATCGATGACATTTTAAATCTGCCTGCCACGCGAAAATACAAGATCAAGGCCCACTTTAATTTATAATTTCAAGTCTATGAAAAATACTCGAATCGCCATGGTTGTCTCCCGGTCCGCCATGGGCAATATCGATGAAAACCTTAAAGGGATGGAGAATTGGGTTAAGCGGGCGAAAAAAAAGGATGTCCGTTTGGTCTGTTTTCCTGAAATGAACATCACCGGATATTCGACCCGAAGTGATATACGGGATATTGCCGAATGCATCCCCGGGAAAGCGACTGCGCGGGTTTCCGAACTGGCCCGGCGTTTCGGAGTGGTTATTCTGGCGGGAATGGCCGAAAAAGGGGATAACCACGATATTTTTGCAAGCCATATCGTGTTCGAACCCGATGGCCGTTTGGATGTATATCGAAAACTGCATATCGCACCTCCGGAAAAAAGTATTTATTCACCCGGTGATGCGATACCGGTTTTTCAAACCTCTGGAATTACCTTCGGCATTCAGCTCTGTTATGACGCGCATTTCCCGGAACTTACCACCCGCCTGGCGGAGAAAGGCGCCGAGTTGATTTTCATGCCGCATGCCTCCCCCCGCGGCACCCCCCGAATAAAGCGCACATCCTGGATGCGCCATTTGCCGGCAAGGGCATATGACAATAGTATTTTTGTCGCTGCCGCCAATCAGACCGGCATGAACGGCAGTGGACTGGTGTTCCCCGGTCTGGCCATGGTCATCGCTCCATCCGGACAACTTCTCAGTGAAAAATTTTGCAATGGGGAAGGAATGCTGGTGGTTGGCCCTTTACGAAGATAAAAAACCTGTCTTAGGAGTTATTGAAGCTCCTTTTTTGAAAGAAAGGTTTTGGGCTGTTCATGGCGGTGGAGCTTGGCATCATCCGGCGAAAGAGGGGTCGCACGTCGGCGATGCCACGGGCAAAAAAGGTGTCCACCCAAAAGAAGGCGAACAGGGTGGCGGCCAAAAAGGCGCCAATAAAGATCAGCGCCATAAGCGAGCCAGTGTACTCGTCCAGTTCCTTGCGTGTGACAGCCAGTATCTCT
>JAWODC010000094.1:0-11379 GCA_046483495.1 Desulfobacterales bacterium | reverse complement strand
CGGATGCGTTGCAGGGATCTCCACCTGCGTTCGGTGTAGAAATAGGAGGGATCCACCATTTCTATGCCCTGTGCTGCGGCAAATTTTTCCGCCCCTCTTAAAGCAATAATATGATACCCCTGGGTTTTTTTCTTAAGAAAAGTGTCTTTCCTAGTTTTCAATCTTGCCAAATATCTCCTATATCTACGAATATTTTCTTTGTTATAAAGAATCCACGATCAATCAGCCTCCGGTCGCCAACGCCCTGATCCGGTATATTCATGAAAATGGTCCTTGGAAGTCGGTCATATTGAACGGTGACCTGTTGGACTTAAACATGTCCTCATTCCAGGTATCGGTGGAAGGAGGGATGAAGGACGGAATGCCGATTACCGGGGCCCGCCAATTTATGGCGGCAATACAGGAGACGGGTCCCGGCGCCAAGTCGATCAAAAACTGGATTTACCTGCCGGGGAATCATGATTATTTGGTTTGGACGCTGTTGTCCAATAAAATGATCTATGTCGATACGCTGACTTCCGGAAATCGCCTGAACGTCAAGCGTTCCAGCCTGAAAGAAGGGATATGGAAAAGGGGAACCGCGTTTATCAGCGGTATTTTTCCCCCCGAAATTCGGAAAAGGGTGACCGTTGAATATCCCGATCATGTCATCCGCTCCAATGGGCGCAAGATCGTGATCACCCATGGCCATTATCTCGATCCCAAGCAAACCCTCTTCAAGCGGTTAAAAGAACTGCTGCATGAGACCGGAGACCAGAAAAAAGCCATAGAGCGAATGTACGTGGAAACCGACCGCTTCCAGGTGGTTGCCAATGCGTTGACGTATTCCTCGGAGCTTCAACGGTACATGAATTATGTGTTGCGGACCGGCAGATTCGCCCAGAACCTCAGCCTCACCATCGGCAAGTATGTAGGTGTGGGAAAGAATTCGACACGTTTTCCGGTCAGCCCGTTAAGAGATGAACAGATTAACTTGGGGCAGCTCAGGGCTGCGGAGTTTTATCTGAAATATTTTCGCAACTACAAACGGGCTCCGGATTATTTTATTTACGGACATACTCATCGGCGCGGGATTTCATCGACCGACAGGATACCGGAGAAGAAGCGGCTCTACCCCGAAAAAGCCATAAATGTGCATAACACAGGAGCCTTTTTAACCAAAAAGGGAGTCGCCGCCTCATTCATCAGGATCGATGTTCCGCAAGACGGCAATTTGCGGATTACACCGGTGAAAATATATTCGAACGGCAAAATATCGAGTCAGCTCCCATCCGGAAACGGGTGATTCACTCCATTTTCTCATTGGCCGGATGAATAAAATTCATATGAAATATGCAATTCAATGCAATTAATCGAATTCATTATAAAAATTATCATAACCTTTGACAAGGTCTTGCATGGTTATGCTATATTAGTAACTCTGTACCGAGAGTGAAAAGTGGCAGATACATCGGGGAATACATTATATCAATATACGAAGGAGGAATATTTTATGAGGCAGATTGCAAGATTTAAACGTTTAACCGCCGTGGCGGCCGGGGCCGTGGCACTATGCTTTGTCTTTTCCGCACCGGTTCTTGGGGCGGAACCCAAGCCCGGGGATGTCATCGATTCGGAAAACCTGGATCAGTACAAAGAATATTTTCCCATGTTCATTCAGAAATACATTAAAGGGGTCGATTTCGTTCGACCGGCGGTGATTACCGTCAAGGAAACCGAACCCTATTCACCGCCGCCCAATTACATGGAATGGTCGGAAAAAAACAGGGGAAAACTGTCCATCGATGAGAACGGCAACATCGAAGGGGAACACCTGGCCGGTATGCCGTTTCCGGATCCCAAGGAACCGAATCTCGCTGAAAAAGTCATGTGGAATTTTTATTACCGGTGGCGCAGCGACCAGTGGTATTACAAGCTGCCCGGATGGGTCTCATTTTCACAGCGCAAAGGCGGGCGGCTGACCAGCCAGGATGGTATTCAATACTACATGTATTTCGCAAACCGGACCAGTGTGGAGCCGTTGCCGAACCGCCCCAACCCCAACGACCTGTTCTTCGCCTTCATTCAACATTATCCCACTGGCAGAAACAGGGATCTCGATTTCTTGATCTGGCGGTACATGGACCCTGAAAAAAATGATGAAATGTGGTCTTATGTACCCACCCTGCGGCGGACCTTGAGGCTTGTGTCCGGTGAGCGCTCCAACCCCGTGCGGGGCACCGCGGCCACCTATGACGATTATTATGGATTCGATGGGAAGATCCATCAGTTCACCTATAAGTTCATCAAAAAGGAAACCAATTTGTGCCTGATGCACCAGGAGTTCGAAAGCGCCCGAACACCGGATGGTGAATATTACAATGGATACGATCACCCCATTCTGGATGCCGATCCATGGGAACTGTGGGGCAATTACCTGATCGAGATCAAGGCCAAAGATCCGAGGTATCCCGAGTCCAAACGGATGATCTGGATTGCCGAGGATATTTATTACGCCACCGGTGCTGAAACCTATGACAAGAACGGAAACTTCTGGAAAGGCCTCTACCAGGGCTACAGGCCGGAAACCATCTCAACGGGAGAAACCGGGCCCTGGATGTCCTACCAGTCTTATAGCGATTTCAAAACCTCATATTGGACCGGTGTTGTCGGCCGGGAAGACATCAACTGTGGAAACTGCGAATTCGATCCTAAAATTCTGCAGCCGGGTGCTCTGGGACAGCGGCTTTACTAATTTATTTGATCTTCAGGTGTAACCAGTTCTAAACACGCTGAAAAATCCGCCTCTGAAATCCAGGGGCGGATTTTTTTATGGGCATGCGCTGCAAAGATTTGAATGAATCAGGTGGTGTCCTTTGGTTTTCGCCCGGCATACATCCGGATCAGCAATATTGACAATAAAAGGGGACTGTGCTAGACATTTAAAACGATATCAGCCGGTAAATTAAATTTTTTAAATAACTTACACCAACCTTGTGATTGCGGCCGGTTTTTCCTGTCCGGGAGAAGAAATGCCCAAAATTGCAGATCGTATTCTTGCATCCCTGAAATCCAACGGCGTCACAACCGTATTCGGCATACCAAGCATTCATAACATCGGATTTTACGATGCCCTTCGCCGCGATGGCAGTGTACGGCATATCCTGTGCCGCCATGAGGGAAGCGCCGTCCATATGGCGGACGGTTATGCCCGCTCCGGTGCCGGTGTCGGGGTGGTGATCGCTTCCACCGGTCCCGGTGCCGCCTACACGCTGTCGCCGCTGATCGAGGCCTTTTACAGCTGCTCGCCGGTGCTGATCATCTCCAGCAATGTCCGGACATCGCAGATGGGTAAAAATACCGGCGTCCTCCACGAGTTCCGGCATCAGGAATCGGCATTTAAAAGCGTCACGAAGTGCCGCTGCTGCTTAAGGCCCGACGTTAATGTCGCCGAACGCGTGAACCGGGTCATTTTAACCGCCCGTTCCGGTCGCCCCGGACCGGCTTACCTCGAAGTTCCCTATGATATGTGGGACATGGAAGCCGGCACGGGAGCCGGAACCGTTCAGGATTTTTCGCCAAAACCACGGTCTGAGTCGGATCTGGATGCCGTTGTCGAGCGCATTGAAAAAGCGAAGCGGCCGCTGATCATCGCAGGCATCGAGGCCGTCCATGCCGGTATGGCCTCCGAGGTGACCGAACTGGCCGTCATGCTCGATGCACCGGTGCTGACGGACGCCGGCGGCAAAGGCATTATCCGGGAGGACAACCGGCTCTCCTTTGGAAACGTGACGAACGGGGGCGTGGTAAAAGAGATTCACCAGTGCTGCGATGTTACGCTGTCCATCGGTTCGCGTTTGCGGTATGTGGATTTCAAGCGCAGGGGGGTCGTCCTGCCGGGATTGATTCATATGGATTGGGACAGACAATGGATAGACAAAAACTTTCGAGCGGACATCGGTCTGGTCGGCGACGTTTCCGAGATGCTCGGTTCACTGAAAAGGAGACTCGGCCGGGCGATTCCTCCCGAACGAAAGGCTTTCGTCGACAGGATGAATGCAAAACGCGAGCGGGTGCTGGAAAAGACTCCCGGCATTTCGCCGGAGACGACTTATCTGGACGCTGTTCGCCGTGCGATACCGGATTCGGGCATTCTGGTGGTGGACAATACCATTCTGGGATATTTCGCCGAGCAGCTCTACCCGTCTTTCCGCCCCTTGGGCCTTGTGCCGGCAAAGGGGGCTTCGCCCATCGGATTTGCATTCCCGGCGGCCGCAGGCCTCAAAATCGCCTGTCCGGATATTCCTGTAGCGGCATTGATCGGTGACGGCGGATTTTTATACGGATCACAGGAACTGTCCACCTGTGTGGCGAATCGCGTGGGATTTCCCGTTATCGTGGTCAACGACGGGGCCTACCGGATGATCGATTTTCTTCAAAACACCCATTACAAGGCCGGTTATGAAACAGCGCTGTTCAACCCTGATTTCAAGTCATTGGCCGCTGCTTACGGCATAGGAGCCGCATGCGTGGATTCTCCGGAACAATTGCATGATGCTGTTGCAGACGCTCTGGATTCAGGACGGATGCGGTTGATCGAATTGAAGACGACTTTCCCGGATCCCCCTTTCGGTCGGTTTTGATGCCGATGGCTTTGCGGGCATGATTTCGTTTTCCATTTCAAAAAGACCGGTTCGACATCAGCGACATGGACCCGGATCCTTCCCAAGAAAAGAACACCAGGACAGGAGAAAAACATTATGGACGTCATTCAGGGGTTTCCCGCTACATCCAACGATGCGTATCCATTGAACACCATTTCAATGATTAAAGGGGCGGCAAGAACCTACCCGGAGGTGGAGGTCGTCTCCCGTGAGGCCGGTGGTGAAATCCGGCGGTTCACCTACAGGGAAGCATTTGACAGAATTCAGCAGCTCGCCAATGCCCTGGTGCAGCTCGGCATCAAGCCGGGGGACAGGGTGGGCGTTCTGGAATGGAATACCCATCGATTTTTTGAATTGTTTTTTGCGGTATCCGGCATAGGAGCGGTTCTATTGCAGATCAATCCCAGAATATCCCTTGCGGATCGCGCCTATGTCATCAACCACAGCCGGGCGAAGTTGATATTCGTCAATGAAACCCTTGTTTCACTTATCGAACCCATCCAATCGGAATTGACCACCGTTGCCGGATACGGCCTTCTTACCGACAGGCCTTCCGGTGAAATCCAAACATCCCTCGCGCCTGTTTGCCATTATGAAGCTGTTCTGGCGGAACAGGCGCCTTCCTACAATTGGCCCCTCATCGACGAGCATTCGGCATACAGCGCCTGCTACACTACCGGAACGACGGGAAAGCCCAAGGGTGTGTATTACTCCCACCGCTGCATTTACCTGCATTCCCTGATGAATGCGCTAATGGTCGGCATGTCGCTGAATGATGTGGTCATGCAGACGGTTCCGATGTTTCACTGCCATGGATGGGGAATGTTTTTTTCCGCCACCCTGGTGGGGGCAAAGCTCGTGTTTCCCGGATTTTATTCGGCGGAAAAGGTCCATGAACTGGTGGACCTGATGCGGGACGAGAACGTTACGGTTACGGGAGGGGCTCCGGCCATATTCATGCCCATGCTGGAATACATCAAAACGCTGCCGTCTTCTCCGAAGTTCACCGGATTGCGGATGATATCCGGTGCCAGCGAGCCGTCACTGGCCATGATGAAAGGATTTTGGGACCTGGGAGGAGCAGAAATCATACACGGCTACGGTGCCACGGAAACCACACCGCTGGTTACGATAAACCGTCTGAAACCGTCTTTGAACCGGTTAACCGAAGAAGAAAAATGGGAGCTTCGAAAAAAGCAGGGATTGCCCTTGACCGGGCTGGATGTGGAAATCCGGGATGCTGACGGCCGTCCACTCCCACACGACGGAAAATCCGTGGGCGAAGTGCTGATCCGGGGACCTTGGATCACGACCGCTTATTTCGACGATGAAAGAACGGACGGCGCGTTCGTGGACGGGTATTGGAAAAGCGGTGATGCCGGCACCATCGACGAAAACGGCTATTTGAAGATAACCGACCGATTCAAGGATATTATCAAGAGCGGCGGGGAATGGATATCCTCCATCGACCTGGAAAACGCGTTAATGGCCCATCCCGCTGTGCTGGAGGCTACCGTCGTGGGGATCGAACATCCGCAATGGGAAGAACGTCCGCTGGCACTGGTGGTCTTGCGCGAAACGGCCGCAGGCAAAACGACCAAGGCGGATCTCCTTGATTTTATCGCTCAGAAATTTGCCAAATGGCAACTCCCCGATGAGATCCTGTTCGTCGAGGCCATTCCCAAAACCAGCGTGGGAAAATTTTCAAAAAAGGATATCAGGGCGAAATACGGCGATTTGTATTTGAAGCGTTAGCAGGATTCGAAAACCTGCAAGCCCGTAACCCGAATAACACGTGAAGCGCATCAGCAGGATATGAAGGCACGGATACTTGACATATTGCGGCAAAGCGGCGGCGTGGTAAGTGGTGAAGCCATCAGTGCACAATGCGGCATTTCAAGGGTTTCCATATGGAAGCATATCAACAGACTCAAAGAACTGGGATATGCGATCGCCGCAACGCCGAATGGTTACCGGCTCGAGGGGACGCCGGATGCCCTCTTTCCATGGGAATTCGGCAGAAGGGCGGATCGAATTCACTATTTCGAAGAGTTGCCGTCCACCATGGATACAGCCAGGAACCTTGCGCGAAAGGGATGCCCCGAATTCACGGTTGTCATTGCCGAACGCCAGACAAAGGGCAGGGGCAGGCTGACGCGGACCTGGATTTCTGAAAAGGGCGGACTTTATTTCTCAATGATATTAAGGCCCCTTCTCCCGCCGGTTTTAAGTTTTCGCATCAATTTCGCCGCCTCTTTGACATTGGCAAAATTATTGCGTAAACAGTATGGGGTCAATGCATCGGTAAAATGGCCCAACGACATCCTGGTGGATGGCGCCAAGCTTTCCGGCATGCTGTCCGAATTGGAGGCGGAAACCGACCGCATCCATTTTATCAATCTGGGCATCGGCATAAATGTAAATAATGATCCCGCACCCAAGGAACAGGAGGCGATTTCACTGAAAAGGATACTCAGAAAACCGGTCCATCGGAGAGATATTCTCTCCTGTTTCCTGGATGAATTCGAAAACCGGTTGCCGCAAATCGGTGATGACAACATTATTTCAGAATGGAAAACCTATTCAGGCACTCTGAAAAAACCTGTAAAAGTCGTAACCCTTCATGAAACCCTGCAAGGAGTCGCCGAGGATGTGGATGACAGCGGAGCCTTGATTCTGAGGCAAAAAGACGGCAGCTTAAGAAAGGTGGTATACGGCGATTGTTTTTACCGGTCTTCGGAACCGCCCGAATAGATGTCATCAGAAAAAACGCAGCCCTGGGGCGGCTTTAGTAAAATGTTGACCGAGTTACGTGAAATCGGAAATCAGGTGCTGAAACGTTAAAGGAGTAGATGGTTTGAAGATCGTAATCGTAGGCGCCGGCGAAGTTGGTTTTCAAATCGCAAGTCATCTGGCCAGGGAAAACAAGGATGTCGTGGTGATCGACCAAAACGCCGCGGCCGTTCGTCGCGTGAGCGACATCCTTGACGTTCAAACAGTGCAAGGATCCGGCAGCAGTCCGGATTCCCTGCTGGAAGCCGGCATCAAAGAAGCTGAAATATTGCTGGCGGTAACGAACAGTGACGAAACCAACCTCGTTGCCTGCCTGGTAGCGGATATCATCTCCCCCTCCACCAAAAAACTGGCGCGGATTCGAGCGGCGGCCTTCGATGTTTTTTACGAAACGTTCAAGACGCAACCGCCGCGCATCGACACCATCATCAACCCGGAAATCGAAGTCGTCAAAACGATCGATATGCTGATGAGCGTTCCGGGCGCCGTGGATGTGGGGGAGTTCGCCGAAGGACGGATTAAGCTGATAGGCGTCCGGCTGGACAAAAATGAGCCTGTTATCGGAGTGCCGCTGTTGGAGCTCCCCCTCAAAGTCAAGCATCCGGTCCCGCTGATCGCCGCCGTTATCCGTGAAGAAAACCTCATCATACCCAGAGGGAACGACAAGCTGTATGCCGGCGATTTGGTCTATTTTATCAGTGAGGGCGGCAACCTCATGGAAACCCTGTCAATCTTCAATGTGCGGGCGGAGCCGGTCCGCAGGGTACTCATCATCGGTGGGGGCAGAATCGGTTTTCGGCTCGCGCGTCTTCTCGAGAAAAAATCAATTCACACGAAACTCATTGAAAAAGATGAGAAACGATGCCTTCAAATCGCAGATCGGTTAAACAAGACCATTGTGCTGCACGGTGACGGGTCCGACCAGGAACTGCTCCGTGAAGAAAACATTCGTGATGTGGATGTGGTGGTTACCCTGACCAATGACGAGGAAACCAACATCCTTTCGTCCCTGCTCGCAAAACAGCTGGGTGCCAAAAAGACGATCACCCAAATCAGCAAGTTCAGCTATTTCCCATTGATGACGGCCATCGGACTCGATCAGGTGGTCAGCCCCCGGCTCTCCGCCATCAACACCATCCTGCAGCATATCCGGCGCGGGAAAGTGCTTTCGGCCATGTCCATTAAAGGCGAGCAGGCCGAAGTGCTGGAAGCCGAGGCCATGGAGACTTCCGATATCGTAAACAAGCCCTTAAAAAACATACACATGCCCAAGGGCTCCCTGGTCACCGGGATCATCCGCAAAGACGAATTTATCATTCCTTCCGGTGACAGCGTCATATTGCCCAATGACAGGATCATCATTTTTGCAAGAAGGCAGGCCATATCGAAGATCGAGAAAATACTTGCCGTTAAACTGGAGTTCTTCTGATGCGCTGGCAATATATTTTAAGAGTGGTCGGGCTGCTTCTCATGTTTTTGGGCATTACGCTGATTTTTCCCCTGTTGTTCGCCCTGTATTACAGCGACGCCAGTGCGATCCCCCTGTTAAAGTCGATGGGCATCACCGTTTTTTCAGGATTTTTCATATGGGCCCTGTTCAGGGGACAAAAAGCGGAGGTGATCACTCAGCGGGAGGGAATGGCCGTCGTAGCCATCGGGTGGACGGCCATCGGTGTTTTCGGATCGTTGCCGTTCTATTTCGAAGGCGGGCTCGCCACGTTTGTCGATTCGTTTTTCGAATCCGTATCAGGATTTACCACCACCGGCGCGTCGGTGATGGTCGACATCGAAATGTTTCCAAAAGGGCTCTTGTTCTGGCGGAGCCTTATACAATGGCTGGGCGGCATGGGGATTATCGTCCTTTCGTTGGCGATACTGCCGTTTCTCGGGGTGGGGGGCATGCAGCTTTACAAGGCCGAGGTGCCCAGTCCCGTCCCGGATAAACTAAAGCCCCGGGTCAAGGAAACGGCAGCAGTTCTTTGGAAGGTTTATGTGCTTTTTACGCTTGTCGAGGTTCTGCTTTTACTCATCGGCGGTATGGATGTGTACCATGCTCTCTCCCATGCCCTGACTACGATGCCCACCGGCGGATACTCCGTTATGAATACGTCCATTGCCCATTTCAACAGCGTCTACTTCGACACCGTGTTCATATTCTTCATGATTCTGGCGGGCATCAATTTTTCGCTGCATTACCAGGCGTTAAAAGGCAAGCCCCTTGTATTTTGGCGGGATTC
This sequence comes from Desulfobacterales bacterium, assembly GCA_046483495.1. Classification (GTDB taxonomy): domain Bacteria; phylum Desulfobacterota; class Desulfobacteria; order Desulfobacterales; family UBA5616; genus CAYLRU01. The sequence continues at coordinate 1,706 of JAWODC010000094.1, read as the reverse complement.
GGAATTCCGGTTCTTTTTGGGCGCCGTACTGATTTTGACACTTCTCGTCATCTTCGATGTCTATGGAACGATTTACGACACCATCGGCGATTCCCTTCGATACGGCGCCTTTCAGGTGATTTCCATCATTACTACCACCGGTTATGTCACAGCCGATTACGAGCAATGGCCGGCCATGAGCCGGTTGATTCTGCTGATGTGTATGTTTCTGGGCGCATCCGCAGGTTCAACCGGCGGCGGCATGAAATGCCTGCGCATCATGTTCTGTTTCAAATTTTGCTACAAGGAATTATTCCGTTTCATTCACCCCCATGCCGTCAAGCACGTGAAAATCGGCGGCCATTCCGTTTCGGATAACGTTATGCACAGCATTTTCGGATTCCTGGCCCTTTATATCGGCACATTCATCATCGGTTCGATAGCGATGGCAGGCATCGGAGTCGATTTTGAAACCGCCATTGGATCGGTTGCCGCCGCGATCGGGAATATCGGACCCGGTTTCGGGATGGTAGGGCCGGCGGAAAATTATGCGGCAATTCCCGCTGTGGGCAAATGGCTGCTCATCTGGTGTATGCTTCTGGGAAGACTAGAGATATTTACAGTAATCATTTTACTGGTTCCGGAATTTTGGCGGAAATAAAAAAGATGGGTATGGGCCAGACCGTAACGCCTTGCATTTCCGGACATGACGCAATGATCCGGATTGACTTTCTCCAAAAAAAAACTGGCTGTTTTTTGTTGACAATGATAAAATAACTCGTTAATTAGCTCAGTTTCAAGGGCCGTTAACTCAGTCGGTAGAGTATCTGCCTTTTAAGCAGAGAGTCGCTGGTTCGAGCCCAGCACGGCCCACTAAAGAGAGAAAACGGGCATCTTGCGTCCCCATCGTCTAGCCAGGTCCAGGACACCGGCCTTTCACGCCGGCGACAGGGGTTCAAATCCCCTTGGGGACGCCACTTTTTATGTAATCTTTTTAAAAGATTAGGTCCTTTGCCTTGAAATATTAGATTTATCATCATTTAATACCTAACGCTATTCCTAACATTCTAAAGTTCTTTAGATCCAGCCCATCAAGACCAAATTTAAATTGAAAAAGCTGAGAAATATTTTCGATAAATATGATCAGGATGAGAATAACCTTACCCATGCTCTCCTAATCGTTTTCAATCATAATGAGCAGCTTCTAAAAAAGATATTAAACAAACTCAACATTGGTGTTTCCGGTAAACATTTAAAAATTTTGACCCAAACCGCTCCCTTTAGACCAAAGGAAAAAAATTCAGTTATTGATGGTTACATATATTCTGAGGAATTTGAAACTTGCATCGGAATTGAAACGAAAATATTTCCCAATTCCTTAGAAAGAGATCAGCTTAAAGGACATATAAACCAAATCAAAGAGTACCAAAATTCCTATTTATTAATCCTTACTCCTGATGAAACAGAACCAGATATAATCAAACAACTGCCACATCCGGAAAATGTCACCATAATTTTTATTTCCTGGATCTCCTTGCTTGAACTCATGGGTGAATTAGGTCCGGACATAAATAATCCGGTTGGGAAACACCTATTCAACGAATTTATGGATTTCATTGAAAGGAAATATCATATGACCCCTTTCACCGGAATAAACTTTAGAAATGGATATGATTTGGATCTGGCGATTCATTACACTAAAAAGCTTTCTGAAATATTGACCCCAC
>JAWODC010000076.1:0-129280 GCA_046483495.1 Desulfobacterales bacterium | reverse complement strand
CCCATGACTTAGTAGTTGGAAACGACATGGAAACAGTCCTTTGTGAGACCCAGAAGCGAAAGAAGGGAGAAGCATCTACCTACGAGATACATGTAGCTGACCCTGAAGTGACCTTGTCATCGATCCGGAGGCCCATGCTTCGATGAAGCTCATATCCGAGTGTGATCGTGCCCGGCGCAATGGTTTCAACCAGGGGTTTTCTGGGCTGTTTATGCAAGTTGGGGACCTCTCCGCGCGCCCCCACCAGGATGATGGTTCGATTTTTCTCCGGCCACTCGATTTTCTGCTGAAGACTGGGAAGGAAATGACGGACCGAGATAATACCGGAGTTTGCCAGTTGATCCACATAAGACTCGGGCATATATGTTGTGGCGTAATCGTTTGAATACCATTCCCCCAGGTTCTGATTCTGTGGAAGGATAACGAGGTTAAAGCCGAGCTTTAGCATGGCTTTTCGTGTATCATCCTTCAAAATGTCCATCCGGTCCGAAAGCTCAGCCTCTTTCTGTTTAAGAATGATGGAGGTGCGTATATCATGTGCGCGAAGTAAAACCATTGCACCGACCAGCGATGCAGTAGCGATCATAACGGCAAGCACACCCAGAAAATAATTGAGTTTCCGGTGGCGCATTTCCCTCAGGACAAGGTGGTGGATATTCATCGGGACCTCCCCGGGCGCCGCATGATGATTACACTTATCAATCCAACTACCACCAGTATCCCGATGAGTGCCGATCCATAAACCAGTAAAAGATTCGATCCCTTTTTATTTTTATGGGATTCACCGGCCGCCTTGTTTTCAGAACCTGGTGTTTCGGGCATCACACCGGTCAGCTCGGGAATGGTTTCATTTTCCCAATAATCGATAACAGCCCTTTCCCAGGGCGCAGCCATCAGCAGATCGATTCCTGGGTTCATTGCCTTGACCTCGCAACTGCAAGCGCCGGTCATAAACGAAACGGCACCCTGGATGTTGTTCTCTGTGATAAACTCCCCGAAAAGGGCTCCCAGCAACCGACCTCTGCCGAAGACGGGCATAATTATGGGTTTGTTCCGGTGCTCATACAGGTCCGATTCACTTCCAAGCAGCGTTTTAACGAAAATGTGTTCCAATGGATCCGCTTGTGACAGGTGAAGGATTGAAAAATCGTAGGAAACCGTATTTTCCTGGTTTCCGGGAATGATAGGATTGGGTTTTTTTGAAAGGCGTATGTGTGCCGCATCGAGTTCTTTTCTTAAAAGCGATTCGACCTGCTGATCCTTTTCCATGTTGCCCGACTGCAGAAGAATCCATACGGCGGCATCTTTACTGATGAGTCTTTTGGCAAGCTCTTCTCTTTTCGGGGAGTGGGAGATGGCATCGACAATTGCAGGTTCGAACCTTTTTGTGAAAATGGGGGCGGTTTTACCTATACTGCCCGGATACCATAGCGTTATAACTGGCAGTTTTTCAGGAATATCGCTCTTCAGCACATCTTCGATTTTTTCTTTCGAAACCGAGGCTGTATTCACAGCCTGGATTTTCAAATTCAGTGGGAAATCATTTTTCGTGTTGTATTCCAATTGCTCATAAAGCGCCCGTTCATCTTTAGTCATTTCATCCTTAAACAGGATCATTCCATAATAGGCATCCGGTGCCCATCGTTCCAATGCATAGCGAAAAACCGGGACGGAACAGCTCCCGGCTTCCTGTACATCGATTTGCGCCATGCACACCGATAATACCGCCGCCACAAAAAATCGGATCCGCAAAATCTATTTTTCCTTCTTATCGAAACAGACAACCTCGCCCGCCATGGTGGAAAGGACCAGTCTTCCCCCGGCCGCCGCCATACCGTCCCATACCGGCAGGGCGTCCAGTGGGTATTGCGCCAATTGTTTTCCATCCGATGTCGATACCGCCCGGATCACAGCGCCTTTTTCACCTTCAAGTAATGCATTTTGCTCAAAAAGTTGTTTTTGTATCGTGGGATCATCCGGTTGAAAGAATGCCTCCTCTTCATCGAATACATCCGGGGGACCCGCAACCAGGATCATCTTATCCGCCGCTATCATGGCTCTGGCCTGGACCGAAGGACTGTCGACAATCCATCGATATGCTGCTGCAGACCGGGCCTTCAGGGGGAATCCCTGGCGAAGCTTCCAGTCCGCTGAACTGGCCATGAATTCCTTCCGGGGTGCAGCGGCTGCGTTCATCTGCCTCTCGGACATCACCACCTGGCGGATGTTTTCTTCACTGCCTTTTTTGTCCGCCGCATAGAGCATGTATTCAAGTACCGTGCATTCACTCAGGTATTCGGGCTTGCGGCCGAAACCATAAATCGTTTCATCATCCATTACGATCAAGCGGCCCGAGGGTGCCAATCGGGCCGGCATGGCCCATGCACCCCATCCCGAAATAATGCTCTTGCCGTACATCATATATGTCCTGAAAAACAGGGAATCATCCAGAAACCCCCCGGGAGAAAAGACATGAATCCCTTCTCCGATCTGATCCAGCGGATTTCTGGGCGCAATTTGCGTTCGGTTTCCGGAAAGGTCGAACTGCTGGGACCGCATGTAAATATATTTGCCGTCGCTGGAAAGCACATCCGGTAGGGCTACCGGCATGGTCAGGTTTCGGGTAAATGCCTGAAGGTTTTTCCCGCTTTGCGGATCGGTTTCATCGAGAATTGTTTCGGCAATTTTCACACCGGTTTCCGGGTTCAACTGAATCAGGCGCATACCGCCGTCCAAAAACATGGACCTGCCGGCAACGCAATACAACCTTTCATCCTGGATCAGCACACTTCCGCTCACGGGCCACATGGATTCGAGCTGTTCAAAGGCCATAATCCGTCGATCCAATGGTGCAGCTCGATACCGCCAAATAAGTGAGCCGTCTGTAGCCTTTAGACTGTATACGTATCCGTCTGCAGATCCGAACAGTACTCGTCCCCGGTATAGGGTCGGTGGAGAATCGATCCGCCCGCCCGAGGTGAATTCCCAGAGTATTTTGCCGTCAGCCGCATCCATGGCAAAAATCGTGTGCTCATCCACTTTTGAAACATATACACGATTGCCGGCGATAACAGGACTTGAAAGCTTGCCGCCGAGTGTCATGCGCCATCGGCGCTCCATATCCGGAGATACGGCTGACGGAGTGAAACCGCTCCTCTTTGCATCGTGGCGATAAGTGGGCCAGTCCTGTGGACTTGCATCATCCACGATCGGTGAATGATATGCAGGCCCTTTTTCAAGCCGGTCTTCCTCCCGGATGGAATTCAAATCCGGTTCCGATGGAAATGCAGGTGCAAGGGCATTAAAGCCGTTCAATTTAGACTCCATATAGCAGGCACAAGCATGTGGAGGAGCATATATGAGACCGTTGGCGGGTAAGATACCATAAAGACACCCCCCGCGAACATAATGATTGATCTGCCACTGTTCGTTCTCGTGGTCGACAAACTCGATGCCGGTACGAGACGGCAGGATATATTTTTCGGTTGCCTTGCTTGGATAGCACCGCTGGTGAAACCAGTAGGTGTGCACATTGGGTGAAAACTGGTTTTTTATTTCGCCTGTATGCAAATCCCTACCGATAAACGTGCCCGAATTCATGGTCCACAAGGTAGCACCGGACCATACGAGTCCGTCGATCACCAGCATATCCTCCGGTGAATAATGCCCCGAGGGCTGTTGTCTTTCTCTCCACAGCAGTTCGCCGTCTGAAGAAGACAACGCTGTTGTCCATCCCTTTTCAGCGGAAATCAAAACGACATCTTCAGAGACAACCATCCTTGGTGCATAGGCCGTTGTAATGACCGGCTCTCTTTTTATGGATTGCGATCTCCAGATCTCTTTGCCCGCTTTTCGATCGATGGAGACTACCGCGTCACCGTCATAAAAATAAACCGCCTCTTTACCGGATGTCAGCGTCAACGGTGCCACGGAATAATCCTTCATCCACAGGATGTTTCCGTTATCAGCATCAACGGCCATAATGTGCCGTACTTCGCCGCTCCAGGCCCACTCGTTTCTGGCTGTTTTCGGATTTTCCCAGACCCATGTATGTTTTGCTTTGTAGGTCTCGTCTTTTTTCTCAGGACGTCCGACTACAAAAAACAGGGTGTCGTCGGAAAATAGAATCTCTGACGTTTTTTCGCTCTTGCTGAACGTTCGAATGGTTTTACCCGTGGCTGCATCGATTTCCGTCACCGGTGCATCGATACCCAGGGTCACGAAAACACGATTTCCGACCGCAACCAATCTTCGGGGTAAATGGGCCGGCCCACTTTTCAAGGGGAACAGATGATTCTGCCATTTTTCTATCGGCCTTTTCCACAGGATGGTGCCGTTGAAGGCATCCCGTGCGATAAGCGTCCATTTGGGCGGCATTTGAATGGATTCCGTCGGACCCTCATCAAAAATATAAAATATTCGGCCGTTTGCGGATACAAGGGCACTCATGCTCGCCATAACGTCATGGTGACGGGCCCATTTAGGACTGCCTATCCATTGAAAATGTTTTAACGGTCCGATTTGTTTGTCCTGGGAAACCATATTGCCGTCAACATCGTGGAGATAGTGGGTCCATTCGTCCATATCCTCCGGCCTCGGCTTAACCATTTTTTCCCAGGCGTTTGTGTTTTTTATTAGAGCCACTCCGTCAGGACACAGCACCCGCATGACTTCATCCATGGAAACGCCGCCGAGGTCCTCGGCCACCAGCAGGTTTACGAGATTATCCGTATACGGAAGGTTGTTTCCGACGAGACGGTCCACAGAAACCGGCCCGTATTGTTTCTTAGACATGATGTATTGCCGGGCCGCTCGTACATTGTCATCGTTTTTGTCCAGCCCATGCACGAGAAATGCATCATTTATTCGCAGCGCTTCGGTCAATTTTCCGTCCGAACAATTTAAATGCACTACAAGGCCGCCCTGTATTCCGGATAATTCAAGCATTTTCTCAGCCTGGTCATCACAGGTACTGACGCTGAAAACCGTCAACGGGGCAACAAGAAGGCCCCATACCGAAATCATGAACGATATAAAAAGGGCTTTTAATGAAATCTTCTGGTTTTTCATTTTACAGTTCCTTTTCGTTATAATGATACCGGCTATTTGCCCGATGAATAGGACGTCAGGACACTTTTCGCAACATAGCCCGGAAGCATCTCTCCCACATATTCAAAAGGGCCTGTTTTGCTTACTTCTTTAACCGTACCGTTGACCGAAGGATGCCACCAGAGATCGGTATCGAGATTGATCACCGTTTTCCTGATATCCTGAACATTCGGTTCGATTATGGCTGATACAGACATCTTGAATCGTTTGCAGTTTTCAAATGTGCCGGCAGGCACCTCGATCGTCTGATCTTCCAGTCGTTCGATCGTAAGATTATAAGCAGTTGTATTATGGAGAAGATCGTTGGTCTTGGTATATTCGAACACCTTTTCTTCACCAATCTCCAAGTCCGGAATATCGAACGGACATCCGGGCTTGAAAACAGACGTCACCACGTGTTGGGGTGCCATTGACACTTCGACAGCGATGAAATTGTTTTCATCGACATAGTAATGGGTTTTAACAGGGTCGGGTTTCCCATAATTTTCCTGAATGACGCAAAATGTCTTCCCCCCTTTCTCTTTGAAAAAGAGGACCTCTCTTTTCCGCTCGCCTTTATAGAAATCCATTTCCCAGAGAGCCTCGAATCGGTGCGTTTTGGGGCCTTCATACTGATATACCCATTTTTCACCAACCTGATATGAACGGTTCGTATCCTGAGCCTGCGCGGAAATGCAGATACAAAAGATTATAAAAATTAAAAGCCCATACGTTTTCATGTGTTTTCCTCCTTATCGGTTTAGAAATCACACATTCGATGGTGGCGGTGTAAAGGTGATGCATGTGGTAAAGATAAGTCGGTATTATGTGTTAAATATCCTAAGGATTATATTTCTGTCAAGTTGCAATTCGGTAAGATTTTTTCTGATGTGTTGCAATCATTGGCCTTTTAGATAAGTGCCCATCCGGAAATGGAGTGAATCAGCCATTTCCGGGTAGACATTGCATAGGGAGAGTCATAATTATTGACAATATTATCATTATTTATTATTGATAATAATAATTATTAGAAATCGAAAGGGCAAATCCGTTGAAAGGCGGGGACGCAAAGCCACGGGTCTAAAGCTTGAACAGCCATGACAGCCGGGCCGCCGAAACCACTTTGTTTCAGCCTTTGGGGATTTTTGCCCAAAGGCTTTTTGTTTTTCAGGAAAACCGTAAAAAAAAGGAGGTTATCATGGAAGAGCTGGAAAGACTGGAATTAGAGGAGTACAGGCTGGCCGAAAAGGTAGAAAAACGTCTTTTAGACAGAGCCAAAATCGTTATGTTGCCGCTGCTGGCGGGTTTCATCTTGCTGGGATTTCTGGGAGTTTCGGTCCTGATCGATCACATATCCAACAGGGTATCATCTCACGTTAATGCAGGGATCGAAAAAGATACAAACTATTTGCGCGAACAATTAAGGGATAAACTTCTCGAATTGGAATACAAAAATTCGAATTTTAACTATCTGAAGGATGTTGAGAAAGAATACGGCGACATGCTCACCCGGATGGAAGCCATTCAAGCAAGCCTGACAACAACCAAAAGCGATGTGGAAACAGCCACACGAAACACCGAAAATTTGATGGCCGCGATAAACGAAATCACCTCAGGTAAACCGGAATTGTATTTTGCTGATCTTAATTGGAATGGAAATGATATTCTGGAGCATGGCATTGTAAAGGGTTCCAACCTCGAAAAGGCTTCCGGAAAAGTGGAAATCCGATCCGTTTTAATAGGCGCTGAAGAAATCGCTACAACATGGGTGGCGTTGGATAATGAATCGATTGCCTCCTGGTCAAACTGGAAGATAGAGCTGGATTTTTCGGATCTCACCAAATCCAAAATAGAAGATGCAACTAATGACCTTAAAATGAAAGTGATTAAGGCGAATATTCAACCTCATCTGGATTCGGGTATTTTTTACAAAGCCACAGACATCAAGGTCGTTACAGCATCAGGTACTGAAATTACACATAGACAACATTACTCCAAGCCCCCCATAACCTGATAATAAATTTCTTTGAATTATTGCAAAATATCATTAATATAATTAAATAGGATAGTGACCTTGTCGCAAAAAACCCATGCACGTTCAAGAGGCCGTTATGGCCTGTATAGAAATTCGGAATGGATGATTATCGACTTTTAGTTGATCTGCATAAGCGATTAAAACGTCAGGGCCCCGGAGGCGACATCGAGACCCAAATGGCTATTGATTTAGCTTTGATAGACAAGGCTGCGCCTTTGAAAATCGCTGATTTGGGATGTGGAACCGGCGCTTCCACGATGTATCTTGCCCGTTCGCTCAATGCCTCTATTACTGCTGTCGATTTCCTATCCGAATTTATCGAAGTTCTCAAACGGAATGCCGAAAACGAAGAACTGGGTGGGAAGATCAAACCCATGGTTTGCTCGATGGACGACCTCCGGTTCAGCGAAGGGGAACTCGATGTCATATGGTCCGAGGGAGCTGTCTACAATATAGGATTCGAAAAGGGAATAACCTATTTGCGCCCATTCTTGAAGCCCGGTGGGTTACTGGTTGTTTCAGAAATCACCTGGACAACCCACAATCGACCATCCGAAATTGAAACTTACTGGATGTCTGAATATCCTGAAATAGAAACGGCTTCCTCGAAAACCAGTATTTTAGAGAAGAGCGGCTATTCGCCAACCGCCTATTTTATTTTGCCTGAGAGATGCTGGCTGGACAATTACTACGTGCCAATGCAACGTACTTTTTCAGATTTTCTCGACAGGCATTCTCATAGTGAAAAAGCACATGAAATCGTCGAGGCGGAGAAAAAAGAAATAGCCCTGTACAAGAAATTTAAAGCCTATTACAGCTATGGCGTATATATCGCGAGAAAAAGGGACGAACTCAACATTTAAACATTTACACTTCACTCGTTCTTTGATGCGAATTTTTTATGCCGCGTCAATCGCGAATAGATGCATCCGGTGCGCTCAATCATGCGTTCATAAGGGAAAACGCGCAATGAAAGATCAAGAATAACCGCGAAGGGTCTGATTTTGATACTGTATCAAATGTTTAAATGTTAAGTACGTCCCGTACCCACTACTGGTAACGTTCTTCTTTCCAGGGGTCGGCGGAGTTGCTGTAACCTCGCCTTTCCCAGAATCCGGGTTCATTTCGGGAGGTGACTTTGACGGCTTCAAGCCACTTGGCACTCTTGTAAAAATAGCGATCGGGGACCACGGCACGCACAGGTGCGCCGTACGTTCGGGGGAGCTTCTCGCCGAAGAACGTGTGCGCAAGTATCACGTTTTCATCATGGATATCGCCGATGGGGATATTGCTTGTGTAGCCCGCGGCCGCTTCAAAAATGATAAAACGCCCGTGCTCAAGGGGGGGTGCCAAATCCATGACGGTTTTCAGGCGAACGCCGCTCCACTCGGAATTCAGAAGCGTCCAGCCGGTGACGCAGTGAACATCGCAGGTGATGTGAACCTGATCCAATTCGAGCAGTTCCTGATAGGAAAGCACGATCGGATTTTTCACTTCACCATAAATGTGCATGTCCCAGTTTTCGATAGTATCGGTTCCCGGCGTTCCGCCCATATCCCTTATATGTTCGACGGCAACCTGGCCGGGGGGAACACGTGGTCGGCCATCGGGCCTGAAAGAGTCTTTGAGCCTCCGCTGCTCCGCGTCCGCAAGCCTGATGTATGTTCCGGGCAATCCAATGCTCACAAGGGTGCCTCCTGCTGCGGCCAGGAAGCTGCGCCTCGAAATTTTGCGGTTCTTTTGCATTGCGCGTTCCTTTTTTGGTTTTTGAACAAAGTCGGGACAAAAATAAAGATGTTTGTTAATATTTAAAACATTCGTAAACGCGTTTAAACCCTTTTTTGAGGTGGCCCCATGAGTGATGCATTATCATCCATTGAATTATTCAATTCAGCGTCGATTCCCTACGGTCTGGTCCTTTGCGGCGCAGCCCGAAGGCTGGCCGGTGTGACCTATCGCGAATTCGCCACCAATCCTGCCGCAACCGCAGAATCTTATCTATGCTCCTATGAAAAATTCGGCGGTTCTATTCTGGCATGGACGGATCTGTCCATCGAGGCGGCTGATTTCGGTCAGAAAATGATTTATCCGGAGGAGTCCACACCGCATCCGGATTATTCCGACCCCTTGATTAAAGACGTGTCCGACTATCGAAAGCTTAGAAAGATCGATATTAAAAATGCAAAACGGATGCAGGGCGTTCTGGAAACCATTCGACTGGTGGTCAACAGCAAGCGGTTTGAAGGGGGATCCATCACAAGCCTGTGTTTAGGGCCCATGGCCGTACTCAACATGATGAGGGGTGCCCGGCATTTTTTGCGGGACTGTTTTTTATATCCAAGGGAAGTCATGGCAGGGATGGAGATTGTGACGGAAGTCCTGGTGGCCTATGTGGAGGCTCTGGCGGATGCCGGGTTGATGAGCGTGGCATTGGATACCCTGCTGGCCTCCTGGAGCGGGGTAAGCCGAAAAACGTGGGAGAAAATCGAAGGGCCTTTTGTCCGGGAATTGGCCGGCGCCATCCGTAAAAAGCAGCGCATCGTCTTTATCCATAATTGCGGGGACGGGCCTTATTTTGATTCCCAAATCACATTTATGGAACCCATGGCCATTTCCTTTGCCGAACTGCCCGACGACTGCAAAGATCGAAAGGCGTTGAAAGAAAAATACGGGTCCCAGGTGGTTCTGGTGGGAAACATCAGCACGCCGATATTAAGCTGGGGGACCCCGGAAGCGGTCAAAGCCCACTGCCGGTCGATAATCGAGGATCTGGCGCCCGGGGGTAATTTCGTATTGGCGCCGGGATGTGAATTTCCTCCCAACGGGCCTTTTGAAAATGCCTGGGCTATCATCGAAGCGGCCCGGGAATATCAGGTATAAAATAATTTTCATAACTTTTTCTTACTTTGATTAAGGTTTTTTTAAGGGGTGTGGTGATGGAAAACACGAAAATACTGGAAAAGCTTGAAAGCGCCGTTTTTGGACAGGATGTAAACGGTTTTGACGCGGCCATGGGCAATGCCCTGAATAACAAAACGGATCATTCCCATATTGAACAAAGCCTGATCAACGGATTGGATCGGGTTCGAAAAAAATTGCTGTCCAATGAATCCTCTCTTCCCGAACTCTTGATCAGTCTCGATTTGACTGCTGACGGTTTGAAGCGCCTGAAGAAAGAAATGACAGACACTACCGGAGAAACGGAACCGGTGACGGTTGTTATCGGTGTTGTGGAAGGAGATCCCCACGATCTGGGGAAAAATATCATATCGCTTATTTATGAAAGCTACGGTTACCGGGTGACGGATCTTGGGGCGCATGTTCCCAAAGAGGAGTTCATAAAAAGAATCAAGGAAGAAAGGCCGGACATACTGGCCCTTTCGGCGATGATGTCCACCACCATGTCATCGATGCCGGACATTATCGAAGAGGCGAAAAAAATGGCTCCGAAAACCCTCGTTATGGTGGGGGGTGCCCCGCTGGATGAAAGGCTGGCGAAAGACTACGGTGCCGATGGGTATGCAGAATCCGCTGTAACCGTTATTGAAGAAACCCATAAGGTGCTTGGATCACGTGGGAACTTGCGGAGATTGCCTTGATGGAAATTACGGTGACGAAAGAAATGGTGAACCTGCTGAAGGATCGAATCCATGAAACATGCCGGACTCCAGACAACCGGCGGGTTTTGGAAAATATGGCAAAGCCTATTCAAGCAGTATTGGAAATCGTTGAAACAAAAGTGAAGCCGCAGGCCGTTTATCGAATGCTTCCCCTGTTGACGTCTGATGAAAAAAAGGTGATGACCTCTGCCGGTGCCATCGAAAGCCGCATGTTCGCTTCACTGGTAAATAGATGCAAAAATAACCGGCAGATCATTTTCATGATCGCCACCATCGGTGATGAACTCGAGAAAGGTTTATGTTCGAAGCATGATATTTTATCCCAATGGATCTATGATGTGACCGGGTCCGAACTGATGGAAATTGTGGCGGATGAAGTTGAAAACCGAATAAAAGAAATAGCCGAACAACAGCAGCTGGAGCTCAGCCTAAGATTCAGTCCGGGTTATTGTGATTGGCCATTGAAAGGGCAGCAGGTCATCTTTTCGGGACTCGACGCCAAGAAGATCAACGTAAGATTGACACCGCATAAAATGATGATCCCGAAAAAAAGCATCTCCTGCATCATGATGTCGGCAGAGAGTGTTCCGGTAAAAAATCAGTGCCTGTTATGTTCTAAAAAACAATGCCCCTATAGAAGGTCATGATGGAATACTGGGCGCAGCCTGAAGATTGACGGAATTTATCTTTTCAAATGAAAGGGGGTAGCTATGATGATCAAACATGTTTTTGTTGGAATCGGCCATGGCGTTGATGAAATACTTACAGAAAGATGGTACTTTAGATATCATTGCAAGGAAGTTGTACGTTTTTGTGGACCTTGGTTGAAACGATATGAGTCTTTCAAGGCATATCCACCACCACCCGAAGCCCGGGCTCTTGGTGTAGTAGGCGGTCGTATGACCGAATTATGGTATTCCAATGTGGAGGATTTCACAGAGGCTAAAGCCGGCTATAGACCATATACATTTGAACCGTGGCTTTTAGAGGCAGTAGCCACAGACCCTTTTAGCGTTATGCCGGGCATAACCATCGTTCCTGCCATGCCCACAGATGATTTTCTTGGCAAAGAACCGTCACCTGAGGAAACTACGATATTTCGCTGGTTCCGTCTTCTTAAATATCCCGATGAAGTACATGCTGAAGAAGTAGAAAGATGGTATCTGGATGTTCACTCTAAAGAAGCCGGCCAACAGCCCGGTCTGCTAAGATACGTGAGCCATCGTCTTTTGGATAATCCTCCTGATGGAATTTCCACTGATTCTCCATGGCATCGGGTGGAAGAAATGTGGTATGAAAATTATGATGCCTGGCGCAAGGCAGTTATTGAATCTCCGCCGGATTATACACCACCATCCTGGAAAAAAGAACCGCCGTTTTTGGAATCCGTCAGCAATTTCTTAAGATGCAAGCCGGATGTCGACTTTTTAAAAGACAACCCGCCTATTCCATAGCCGTCTTTGTTCCAATGGATATATGCTGTATTGAAGCATGGAAGACTCGGACGTAAAATTGGATTTAGAAAATCGGATAAATCAATTATTCGTTCAGCCCCATGACAATAGCACACTTTTGGTATATGTGAAGTGCAGCTTCGGCAGTTACAATCTGTCTCAAAAAAAATCTTTTGTGGATGATACCGAATACAGGTTTTGAAAGAAGGGAGATACATATGCAGGAGTGGTCATTCGACCGATTGAAGGAAAACGTTATCGACACACAATTATGCATTTATTGTGGGCAATGCATTGCGGTTTGTTCAACCGGATGCATTGCATTTAAAGAAAACGGACCGGCACTTGACGGGGAGTGTACGGCCTGCGGGCAATGCATCGAAGCGTGTCCGGGACTCGGCGCGCCGCTGAAAAACCTGGACCTTCAGGTTTTCGGACGGGAAAAAACAAATGATGAGGAGAAAAAGGGTCTGGGTATCTACATCTCGGACCGAAACCTTGTCGGCACAAACAACGAAATACGGGAAAAGGGCTACACGGGGGGAAAGTTAACGGCGGTGCTCGCCTACCTGCTGGAAATCAACGAGATCGACGCCGCAATCGTATCTCAGTGGGGATCGGCTTCTCCATATCCATGGGTGTCATGGCCGATGATTGCCAAAACCCGTGATGATGTGATCAAAGGGGCCGGCAGCAAATACGTATTCAGCCCCAACCTCATGGCGCTTGCCGAGGCTGCGGACAGAACGGATATCACCTCGATTGCCGTAGTGGGTTTGGGGTGCCACATACAAGGATTGAGAAAATTGGCCCATGTGGGCGGACCCTGCACCGATCTGGTAAAAAAGGTAAAATATGCCTTTGGCCTGTATTGCGGCGCCCCCATGGTCAGCCGGGAGGATTTTCTTGCCTATATCGCCGATATCAACGGGGTTTCTCCCATGGACATCGCTGCTGTGGATTTCAGAAGGGTGTCAAAGGAATTTGATATTTCATTCGATGTCGATCTGACAAACGGAGAAAAAAAGGTAAAACAATTCAATATTATGCATCTTTTCGAAATCCTCGGCCGTTATCCGCGTTGGAATCGGTGCAGATTCTGTACGGATTATGCCTCCGAATACGCCGATGTCTCTTTCGGCGGCGTGCATGTAACCTGCAGAACCGAAAAAGGTGAAGATCTGATCAACCGTGCTGTTGCTGACGGGTGGTTGGCCCCGGCGGAGCCGGACGAATCAGCGGAACAGGGTGCACAGATCGTGGACCAAAATATGGCAAGGATAAAGAAGGTCAAAAATGTGGAGCGAATCAGAAAATACTTGAATCAGGCAAAGCCCGTTCCCTCTTATGATTGAAACGTTGAGAACGTCGCCTCACCCTACCTGCTTACATATTTTATTGACAGAGAGGAAAGAGATGAAACATGTACATTGTCCTGATATTGAAAGTATCGATGCTGTCGCTCTGGGTTTGGAAGGGGCGGAAAAAATGAAGGTGAAGTTTTTGTCTGAAAATTCGGTATGGATCGATCTCGAACCCGGAGGGTACACTCCTGAACACCGGCATAGTGACAAAGAGCGCATAATTGTTATGAGCGGTGAAGGAACTGTCAATTTGGATGGAAAGCGAAAAGAAATTGAGCCAAACACGTTTATCGAATTTCAGGCCGATGAGCTTCATCAGGTTACAAACAACAGTAACGAGGTATTGTCGATCATATGTTTCCGCAATCAAGCTTGATGTGTTTTCCATCTGTCAAACCGGACGATTCCGTTTCGTATTGATGCCTTAGGGAGCCTCCTATCCGTCGTGACGAGGAAATCCTTGACAACCGGCAAAAAGATTGACATTTAATCCTATAGATTTTTGCAAATCTGGAGAGATGGCCGAGTCGGCTGAAGGCGCTCGCCTGCTAAGCGAGTGTAGGTAACCAATCCTACCGAGGGTTCGAATCCCTCTCTCTCCGCCATCAGTAGACTAAGCCGATTTCCGGAAAAAAGGAAATCGGCTTTTTTTCGTCCGGTTTTTTTAACGTATCGGAACCCGGCTGTTTTAACGTTCACACGGTCCCATTGGGGGCCTGTGATGCAAACATCAAACTTGAAGCATTGTCTTGTGGCTGCCGGTAAAACTCAACCTGGAGCCGCGTTTCTTGGGTGAATACCTCCTGCTGAAGATCGTCAGCCCAAATGGATAAACTTCTGAGAGGCCGCTGGTATGGATTATGATTTGGTTGTTTTTTTCGATATGCTGTTCCAGGACATGGCAGAGTTCCAGAGCGGATGAGCCGTCGAAATCGCCTTTCAGCTTGATTAGAATATCGCTTCCCTGTTTTTGAAGATCAATTTTAAAATTCTGAGCCATTTGTTTTCTCATTTACAGTGTTTATGACAGCCCGAATCAGGCATGAATCCAATGCACGCTTAAAAATTTCATGAAACAGAAAAATGTTATATAGGGGAATCCCTGTAAAACACGGTATGTAATGATGTATTCAGAAGTGGTGATGCCGGGGCCGCCTGTGTCGAAGGCAGCATGCGATGGTGCGGCATTCCTTTGCTTAAGTCTTGCGGGCCCTCCGCCCCGTTTCCCTGACAAAAAGCATCAGAAACGGGGGTATGAGCGCCAGAAATGCAATGAAATAGAAACCGATCCGTTCACCAAAAGACGTCATAACAATCCCCATCAACCAGGGAACCATGAAGCCGCCAATCCGGTTGAATGTAAACAGCGCTCCAAAAGCGCTCCCTGACAGGACGGGACCGATCTCTTCGAGTTCCATGACGATCGATCGCAGCTGGGGCATGCTGCATCCGATCACGAATCCGCCGATAATGTTGATCAGATAGAGCGGCCATCCCCAAAGAACGGCGAATAGGGGCAGGGTGATAGCGCTGACGAGGAAAAAGGGCCAGACAAACACCTTTCGCAATCCCACGCGGTCAGAAAGATAGGGCCCTACACCTAGTCCGATTAGAACCATGGCTGTATTCAGCGCAATGAATACGCCGGCCTGTGTTTCCGTCATACCCTTGCCGACCAGGTACGTGGGCATAATACCCCCGATGGCCATCAAGTTTCCGATAACAAACACTTCGGTGATGCAGAGCAGCCATATTTCCTTTACCGCAAAAACGCATTTCAGTCCTTCAATGGGTTTGGGCCGCACTTTCATCAACTCGGCAATGGCGCCCGTGTATTCCCGCTCCTTTCCGGCGATAAGCCACACCACCGACAGCACCAGGCAAAACGCACCGCTGAGGAACATGACGTTCCGCCACCCCCCTAAAAGGGCGGCTGCGGGCGGCCCGAGGGCAAATCCCATTCCCACACCGATGTAAACGCCGATTAGAAGAATGCCGTTTGCACGCCCGAGCTCTTCGGGACCAAACCACATGGCAATTCCTTTTGTGAGATTGGGAATAATGAATCCAAAGCTGACGCCCATCAGAAACGTGATTACCCACAGGGCTAAATAGCTCTCCGCCAGGCCTCTCGCCCCCGCAAAAACGGAACCTGCCAGAACGGCGACAGCGATTACATTCTTGATGCCGAATCGATCCGCAGTCATGCCGCCGATTAATGAAAACAGCATCATTCCCAGGGCGATAGCGCCGACGATCGAACCGATTTGGGCATAATTCAGACCCAATTCGCCCGAAATGCGCGGAAAAAGCGGCGGCATGATATTGACGGCGATGCCGTTAAAGATAAGGTTGATAAGCGAAAGGTAAACCAACATCGGCCAACGATAGGATGCTTTTTCTTGAGTTTCCATTTCAGGTCCTTTCCGCAGGTCGGCATTAGAACGGTTGAGTAAAAGACAGGTATATGACGGCAACCATTCAGCAGGACTATTTCGAAGAACCGCAAATCGGGTCTGCGGCGAGCAGGTCCTTCTTATTACCCTGTAAGCGTTTAAAGATCAAGTGCTGAAAATGCTGCAGGGACCTTTTCATGGACATACCGCGTGCATTCTGGTAGAAACGGTTTTCACATTATCCCACTGAAATGAAAGTGCATTCATGAGAACCTGGAGTCCGGAACGCCTAATCCACCGGCTTGAAACCGCTGTCGCCGCGCAGAGGCCGTCATTTACTGCTGCTTTTATGACGGTTCATTCGCTTCGTGGCATGGTCGAGGATTATCCCGAATTGGCGGGCAAACGGACGGCCCAGGCCCTCGATGTGCTGCTCGGGCAAACCTGTTACACCCGTCAGACGCAGGCCCTGGCGTTTTACAGGGAAGTTTCACATGCACTTGCCGCCATTCTAATGCATGCCGTTGATAGTGAAGTCTTTGAATCCGCGCTCGCAATCCTAAAGAAGTTTACTGCCAAAACAGACGGTGTTCGGCAGCGAGCCGCCGCCGAAGCACTTGGATGTCTTCCACTGCACATCAGGGGCCCTGAAATCGAACGCACTCCTGCGGAAAATATTCCTGAAGTGCCGTTTTGCCGAATGGCCGAGGCGGCACCGATGCGCGGGAATCCGAAAATCCTGGGAAGAAGCATTGTTTGGGACATCGATGGAATCGAAGGCGTTTTTGTCGTAAAGCAGGCCGGCTCCAATTCCGCTTTAGACGGCCTTCGAAAGGAGATCGAGTGGATGAGGTATCTGCGCCGGACGAATACTGATGTCGGCGAACCATTCCATGTCCCCAAGCCCTGCGGCTTCTGTGACAGTTATATCGTAAAACCCGTGGGGCTCCCCGCAACGATAAAAAAACGCCTGCCTGCGAACGGCACCGGCGCGATTGCCTTTATCGCCCATAAAAATTATTTTTCATACCCCAACCCTACGGAAGCATCGAGACGGCTTGGTCGAGAGGATTTTGCAGCCGTTATAAAAGGGAATGCCCGTACATTGGGCCGCCTGACACGAATGGGCATTATTCACACCGCACCCATTCCCCTTTTCCACAACCGGACGCAACAGTCACGCAGACACGACAACGGTATATATGATTGGCCGAGAGGCGGCAGGTTGGATCAGTGGCTGCAGTCCTGCCGCTTCCCCAATTTCGGAATTTCCGGTATTCGGGATTTTGAACATTTAAAGGCATTTACCGGACCGGACCAGCTTCTGTACCGGCACATCGGAACCCAGCTGATGAGCCTGGTTCTGGTTGCCGGAAGCTGGTTTCGCAATGCGGCGCCTCACCTCAGGGGCTTTGACGAGGCCGGGAATCCCGTGGATGCCCGGGATCTGTTCGATCCGGTATATTATAAAAAGCTGCTGATAGATATGTACACGTCCTATTACCGGGGATTTGTCGGCCGCCCATTTAACGGGGAATTGCCGGCGGACCTGAACCGTTTGACGGATCGGCTGATCGAAGAAATGGGATGCGACCGTGACATGGTGGAAGTATTTCGAATCGCGGACCAGCTTGCTTTATCGGATTTTGAATGTGAACGTTTTCTTCGCCGAAAAGGGTTTTCCCTTGATGAAAGGGCGGCATTCAAGAAGGGAGTCCGGGATGTCACCATCCACTCCGGTCCCCATCTCGGTTATTTTAATGGAAGAATATCCATACCGGAACTGATTACGTTTTTGGCGGGAGCATCGGCGTTCTGTATCGCCGATGCATTTTGTCAATCTCGATGGACAACATTTTCGTGAACGCATCTGCAGTATAATTTCAAAAAAGGAGACGGATTATGACTGATCTGACACTGTTTGATTTATCCGGTAAAAAGGCATTGGTCACGGGGTCCGCAGGCGGTATAGGGAAAGCCTGCGCCGTCGCCATGGCCAAAGCAGGAGCCGACGTGGCGATTGTCGATGTAAACGAGAATTTGGGGCTTGAAACAGCGGAAGAAATCAGACGATTGGGAAGAAAGTCGGTGTACATCAATCGCGACGTATCGATTCCCGAGCAGGTCGCCGAAATGGTCAGGGAAGTGGTGGACAAACTTGGGGGGCTTCATATCGCCCACAACAACGCCGGCATAGGCGGGGAACCGATTCCCTTGACGGATGACAACGCCATCGATGTATGGAGAAGGGTGATCGAGGTGGATCTTAACGCCGTTTTTTATTGCTGCAGGGAAGAAGCAAAATATATGATTCCGCAGCGTTACGGTAAGATCGTCAATACCGCTTCCATGAGCGCTTCCATCGTCAATAACTTTGAAATCGGGGGGGGGCCCATCGCCGGGATGCAAAATATCGCCTACTGTACCGCAAAAGCAGGGGTAAGGCATTTGACCAAAGTGCTCGCCGCGGAATTGATTCAGCACAATATTTATGTAAACTGCATCAGCCCCGGTTACATCATCACGCCGATGACCCGGATTATTCAGGAAACCCCTGAATTCTTGGAAAAAGAAAACAGTACGACACCGATACACCGCCAGGGCAGGGCGGAAGAAATGGCCGGCGGTGTTGTCTATCTGGTTTCGGAGGCATCCACGTATACGACGGGGCATGATCTGGTCATGGACGGCGGCCATACGATTTGGTAAACATTAGAGAAATACTTTCGGTTGCATGCATAATGAAAGTGGCGTAGATAATTACGGAGACCGCTTTCACGAATCCAAGATTGGACGCTTTTGGTTCTTGGACGTGAGCGTTTCCATTTAACCCGAAACAGGTCCGCATATCGGGCTTCAGGGGAATGGGGCATTGGCGAATGAGTTCAACAAAAGACATGAGCGATTCGCTGGTCGAGGAAATACTGACGGAAGTCGCCACCAAATTTTTAGACGAGCGAAAAAGGGTGGAAGAGCAGCTCCGAGCCTTTGAATCCTATCTTTCTCAGCTCAAGTCGATCGGACGATGTGTCGTAAAGAGAGCGGCATCGTTGAATTATTTTTTGTTGAATCGAGAAGGCGCGGCGGATTTTTACCGGTGCATCGGCATTGAAGATCACCCGTTTATCGATGTTAAAGGGCGGCTGGAAAAAGGCATCGGTCCGCCGCCCATGCCTTTCGCGATTTTGAAAAAACATAAATATACGCGGCTTGTCAAGGCGATATATACGACGCTTAAGAGCGATGTGGATGCGTATCTCTACGGAAAACCGGACGATGATCAACGCCGTTTCACCGAGGAAGAGCAAATACCGGTAAATCTTCGCATGGTCCTGACAATGGCGGACCTGGTGAACGAAAATATAATGAAACTGACGGATGGAAAATCGCCATCGTCCGTGCTTCAATATGCGAGGTCTTTGAATCCGGAAATATTGGAAAAGGAAAAGATCACCGGGGCGGTTTCTTCGGAATATACATCCAGGTTGGACCAGAAGCTGGCTTACCAAACGATCGATAAGGACCGGCTGCCGATCGACAGGTTTCCTGAAATGCCGGGTCTGGATAGAATCGGCAAAGATATTGACGGCTTCTGTGAAAGGCTGTTTGCATCCCATAAACCGGAAATATGGTTAAGATACCTCCGGTTTCGAAAATTCGTCGAATTGGAAACATTTCCTCCGAGGCCCGGCAGCGGCCATCCGGTCCGCTGATTCATCCGTTTTCCCCACCATTCGTATTCGCTAAATACCTGTACGCTGCACCGTTTCATCCGGAATCCATCTTTCCTTGACAATTTTCGGTAAATTGAATTAAATGGTTAAGTTTATTTAAACATTTTCTAAGTAGTGTTCATACGGAAATGGTTGATTCACTTCATTTCCGCGTTGGCCGGAAACTTTTAATCCTCAAAATACGTAGCGTATTCCAGCGGTTAAAATTTTTCACCGAAGCGGATTTCTCATTTCCGGATGGCCGATAAGTGGATCCAATGTGCGGGATTTAGGAGCCCGGTGATGAGAAAGGCATTTTCCCTGCTGGTAATGGCTGTGGCCGTTGTCACCATTGCGGTCGTAACGGCTGTTTTGTCCAATCACCGGCATCCTGTCGGCAAAGCGGTACCGGTGAGCCGGGAAACGGCGCCGGTTTTACCGGTGGGGAAACGTGATGCCGGCGAATCCCCCGGCATTGTCTATGTGTATTTTATTGATAAGGATAACGCGAACTTGAAGGCTGAAGCGAGACATATACGCCCTGGTGATGATCCTGTGTCGCGGGGAGTCGACATAATAAACCATCTCATCGCCGGTCCTCGATCGGACCTGCAGCCGTCGGTTTCAGAAAAAGCACGTCTAAATGCTTTTTTTGTAAACGATGGGGCGGCCTATGTCGACCTGTCGGAAGAGGTAAAGACGCACCATCCCGGAGGTGCAGTGGCCGAGCACCTGTCGATTTATTCGATAGTGAATTCATTAGTTCTAAATATTGCCGAAATCGACGCGGTTACGATTTTGATCAACGGACGTGAGGCGAAAACATTAGCCGGCCATATCGATTTGCGTTATCCATTTTTTGCAAACATGCTGCTGATAGAATAATGAAAATTGATAAACTTAGAAATATCGGTATCATAGCCCACATCGATGCCGGAAAAACAACCGTTACGGAACGAATCCTTTTTTATACCGGTCGATCCTATAAAATAGGCGAGGTTCATGACGGCGAGGCCGTTATGGACTGGATGCCGGATGAACAGGAGCGGGGAATTACGATCACATCGGCGGTAACCACCTGCCAATGGAAAAATTACGACATTCAAATCATCGATACCCCCGGACATGTGGATTTTACGATTGAAGTGGAGCGCTCGTTGCGAGTGCTGGACGGGGCTATCGGTGTTTTCTGCGGCGTCAGCGGCGTAGAGCCCCAATCGGAAACCGTTTGGCGGCAGGCGGATAAATATCACGTTCCAAAAATAGCCTTCATCAATAAAATGGATCGGATCGGTGCCGATTTTTTTTCCGCTGTCGAGATGATGAAGCAGAAGCTGCAAGCCGATCCGCTTGTGCTCCAGCTCCCCATCGGCAGGGAAGAAAACTTTTCAGGCATTATCGATCTCATCAATTTAAAGCAGATCATATGGGATGAAGACTCATTAGGCGCCACGTACACAGTGGAAGATTTGACGCCTGAGCGGATGACAGAGGCGGCGCCCCATCGAGAAAAATTGCTCGAGTCACTGGCCGAAACGGACGATGAAATCATGGAAGCCTATCTGGCCGAAGAAGCGATTCCCGTGGAGAAGATCAATACGGCCATTCGAAATGCCACTGTCTCCTTGAGACGGGTACCCGTTCTATGCGGGTCGGCATTGAAAAACAAGGGAATACAGCCCCTGTTGGATGCTATCGGTCATTACCTTCCAAGCCCGGTCGATGTGCCGCCCATCACCGGTGTGCATCCCGAAACCGGAGAGACGGTGCCATGCCCGCCAAAGGAAAAGGCGCCGCTCGCCGGCCTGATTTTCAAGGTATCCATGGCGGATGGCCGAAAGCTGTCCTATGTCCGGATATACAGCGGCAAATTGAAAGCCGGATCGGACATCTACAACCCCCTGCGAAACATTTCCGAAAAGCTGTCCCGAATTTTAAAAATGCATGCCAATAAAAGGGAACGGATTGATGAGGCTGGCCCGGGTAATATCGTGGGGGTAGTTGGGTTTAAGGAGTCATCGACCGGAGAAACCCTTTGCACGCGGGAGCATCCCGTTATTCTGGAAAAAATGGAATTTTATGAGCCGGTTATCTCTGTAGCCGTGGAACCTCGAACGCATGCGGACCAGGAAAAATTTACACAGGTCTTGGACAAGTTTGTCGCCGAGGATCCCACCCTGAAGGTACGGGAGGATCCCGATACCGGCCAGACGATCTTATCCGGAATGGGTGAACTCCACTTAGAAGTAATCATCAGTCGAATGCAGCGGGAGTTTAAAACCAATGTCAATGTCGGCAAACCGCAGGTGGTATACCGGGAGGCTATTGAAACCGAATCATCGGCTGCCGGCGTATTCGATCGGGATGTGGCCGGAAAGCACCATTTTGGAGAGGTGACCATCAAGGCAATTCCCCTGTCGCGGGGAGCGGGGGTTCGCTTTCGTTCGGAGGTATCCGAAGATGTGATTCCATCGATGTTTATTCCCATCATCGAAAACAGCGCCAAGGAAGCGCTCGAAACGGGCGCCTTGATGGGATATCCTGTCGTCGACATCGAACTGGTGCTGACCGGGGGATCCTACAAGGAGACGCTCGGCACGGATTTGGCCTATACGGTGAGCACATCCATGGCTGTCAAAGATGCGATCGAACAGGCGAATCCATTTTTATTGGAACCCATGATGCACGTGGAGGCCTTTGTCCCGGAACAATTCATGGGGGAAGTTATTGGGGATTTAAATGCCCGGCACGGCAAGATCGATGCGATTGAGCATAAACAGGGTCTGCAGGTGATTCGGGCGACCATGCCTCTTTCAAAAATGTTTGGCTATTCCACCGCAATTCGATCGGCTACACAGGGAAGAGGTACGTTCACCATGCAGTTTTCTCATTTTGACAAGACCTGATTCATTCCGGACCAAAACGTTTTGGATGACCGTTAACATTGACCATCGGTGCACCGGCCTTTTCGGCTGACGTGTGCATCTCATCCAGAATTTTGCCGATTTCTTCTCTCTTTTCCGGATCTTCCGTTTTTTTCGCGGCTCTTTCGAAATGGAATGTTGCGTTCCGGGCTTCACCCCTGTCTTTATAATAACACCCAAGGTGGTAATGAGCATCGGCCAGACGGCCCATTTTACCGTAAGCCTGCCCCAAAAAATAATGGGCCTTTTCGTAATCCGGTTTTTTTCGGATCAATTGTTCAAATGCATCAACAGCCTTTTCGTATTCTTCGAGCTCCAACTCCGAGCGTCCAAGAAAGAACAGGCCGGTATAATTATCGGGGACAACGTAAACCGAATCCTTTAAAATCGTAAGCGCATCCTGATATTGTCCATTCAGAAAGTAGATTCTTCCCAGGTCACTTAAAAAGTAAGGGTTCAAGGGATTCGAGGCCAGTGCTTTTTTCAGATGCGCCTGGGCCAGTCGCCGATTTCCCTTGCGGTCGAAAACCAGGGCCAGGCCGTAGTGGGCCTGCGGGTCCCCTGGATTTTTTTCCAACATGGTTGTGAAGCGGTTCACGGCTGTATCGGCATCCCCGTAAACGGCGGTGAGGCGTGTATGGGCGATCTGAAATTCTGTTTCCGTCGTCGGCTTTTTTGCTGACGGCGGATCGGCCGTATCAAGCCGGGTTCCGATATAGGCGATTCGATCTTCAGATGCGGGGTGGGTTCTTAGGTAAGTGGGTATAATGTCTGTTCCGAACCATTCCGTCTGACGAATCTTTTTAAGCATGTCCAGCAATCCGGCCGCACTGTAGCCCGCTTTGTACAAATAGGTTAAACCGAGCTGATCCGCTTCCATTTCGTCCTCCCGGCTGTAAGACAGCTCCAGGGATTGACCGGCTGCCATGGAGCCGATGGTCAAAGCACTTGCCGCCGTATCCGCGCCGCCGGCGCCCAGAAAAATCCCGGCGGCAAGACCGGCAAGCGTTAACATGCTGATTTTCGAAGACCGCTCGATTTTTTGCGATATATGCCGGCATTCCACATGGGCGATTTCGTGGGCCAGAATACCGGCAAGCTCTTCTTCGCTGTCCATGGCTTCAAAAAGGCCGCTGTTAATAAATACATGCCCGGCAGGCGCGGCGAATGCATTATATACCGGCTCTTTCAGGACATAAAATTGATAGTTGAATACCCGATTCGGAAAAACAGAAACGATGTGGCGGCCCACTTTTTCGACATAATCGGTGATGAGGGGATCCTCGATCACGTGATACCGCTCGAACACAACTTTCAT
The DNA here is from genome assembly GCA_046483495.1 of Desulfobacterales bacterium. Classification (GTDB taxonomy): domain Bacteria; phylum Desulfobacterota; class Desulfobacteria; order Desulfobacterales; family UBA5616; genus CAYLRU01. The sequence goes on along the minus strand of JAWODC010000076.1, from coordinate 105,368 downwards.
AAATTCCCGGCCTAATTCCTCTTCTTTTTGAACAGACAGGCAATCAGCCCGGCCTACAAGCAGGAAAAGAGCTGCCGGAACTGCAAGAAGGCTCCATATTGATTTTATTTTCATAATGAAAATTCATCCGTTTTCATCGGTATGCTTCATTCGATGAAAACATTCATCATACGTGTTTGCCGTTATTAATTCTTTTTGTTTCTTGCAACGCTTTCACATCGGTTTTCGGATATGCCCTGCGGTTGCGAAGGGCCTTTACATCAGGCATCGTATTATATTGGAATGAAAAAAAATATGAAAGATATATTTTTCCGGGTATCGATACGCTGTTTATGGTTGTTTGCCGGCGGCAATCCGGGCGCACCGACCCCGTGCTCATGCCGGTGAATGAACAGATTCCTTCTATTCAAGATTCCGGAAATGAAGGGAAAACCCGCCATACCGATTATTTTGCCGCCGCCCTGCTTTTTTACTATCTGCTTTTCAATTTCACGGATATATGGTATGCATTCCGCGCTATGGCAAAAATTATCTGCATCGCAAATCAAAAAGGCGGCGTCGGGAAAACGACAACCGCAATCAATCTTTCCGCCGCCCTTGCGGTTTCGGAAAAAAAGACTCTCCTGGTTGATTGCGACCCGCAGGGCAATGCCACGACCGGGGTCGGATTAAACAAATCCCACATCACCACATCCTTATACCATGGCCTGATCGGCAAAAATGACGGCACCGATCTGGTGATGCCGACGGACATCGAAACGCTGAAAGTAATACCATCCCGCGTGGAGCTCATCGGGTTCGAAGTGGAAATGATGGACCGCCCCGGCCGGGAAAAATTCCTTTCGAAATTATTGGACGGATTTCAATCCGATTTCGACTACATCATTTTGGATTGTCCGCCTTCATTAAGCCTGCTGACCGTAAATGCCATGACCGCCGCAGATTCGGTGCTGATTACGCTTCAATGTGAATTTTATGCTCTGGAAGGATTGGGCCAGTTGCTGAGAACCATCAAGCGAATTAAAAAAGGTTTAAACCCGGGATTGACCATTGCCGGTATATTGCTGACCATGTACGATAAGCGGACAAATCTTTCCCGGCAGGTCGCCGAAGACGCGGAAAAATATTTTAAGCATCTCGTCTACGAAACGACCATTCCGAGAAATGTTCGGCTCGGTGAAGCGCCGAGCTACGGCAAACCGATACTGCTGTACGATGCCGGTTCCGTGGGGGCGGTCAGCTATTTTTCATTAGCCAAGGAAGTTTTGAAAAGAAGATAAATGTATCCGCTGCCTTAAAATTCTAAACCTGCCGGTGCCTAAAAAATGAAAAAACTAAAAGAGACGAAAAAAGCCGGTCCCAGACCCGGAAAGGCAAAGAAAATGGCCTTGGGAAAGGGCCTCGAAGCGCTGATACCCGATATGGAAATGTTTGGTGATACGGATGAGGACCCAAATAAGGCGATGTTTGAATGTGCTGTGGAACGAATCATTCCCAACCGGTACCAACCGCGGGAACGGTTTTCGCCTGAAGAATTGGAAGAGCTGAGCCTGTCCATAGCGGAGCAGGGGATACTCCAGCCCCTGCTGGTCAGAAAAGCCGGATCGAATTACGAATTGATCGCCGGTGAACGCCGATTTCGGGCGGCAAAGCTGGCGGGGCTTTCCACGATTCCGGTGATCGTAAAGGAGGTTTCGGATACGGGCCTGCTCGAGCTGTCCATCATTGAAAACATACAACGGGAGAACCTGAATCCCATAGAAGAAGCCGAAGCATATCACCGGCTGATGAACGAGTTCGGTATGACCCAGGACCAGGCGTCCAAACGGCTGGGGAAAAGCCGCTCCGCCATCGCCAATATTCTGCGATTGCGAAATCTGCCGGATGATATTAAAGCCAGCATCACCGATGGACGGCTCACTATGGGGCACGCCCGGGCCCTTTTAGGCGCTAAAAATACCGCTCAACAGATGGCGGCATGGCGTACTGTTATGGACAAGGGGCTTTCCGTCAGGCAGACGGAAGCGTTGATCGATCTGTTAAAAAAGGAAGCGGACAATCCGCCGTCTCCGGCATCCAAGCCGACATCGGATGACATCTACTTTCAAAACCTAGCCGAAGACCTTTCGCGGGATTTCGGCACCAAGGTCCTTATCCAACGATCAGGGAAGCGCGGAAAAGTCGTATTCGAATATTACAGCGATGATGAATTGGACCGATTGCTGGGGATTTTTCGAAACACCCAAGAGCCGGGTTAACCGGAACGAACAAACATGATGAAACGAATATGTGTGATTGACGGTCAAGGCGGTGGAATCGGCAGTACGGTTATCAAGAGGCTCAAGGACGCCTACCGGGAATCCATTGAAATCATAGCTATTGGAACAAATGCTATCGCCACAGCCCAAATGTTGAAAGCCAGGGCGAACAGGGGGGCCACCGGAGAAAACGCCATTGTCGTGATGGTGAACCAGGTCGACGTGATCATCGGGCCTGTTTCCATCATTATGGCAAATGCCATGATGGGAGAGGTGACGCCGAAAATCGCCGAGGCGATATCCTCGACCTCCGCCAGAAAGATCCTGATTCCACTATCTCAGGAAAATACAGAGATAATCGGAACACCATCCATCCCCCTGCCTCATCTGATCGACTTGTTGATGAATGAAAATTTAAGCAAATATATGGAATAAAGAAAAGGTGAGCATATGTGTGAAGCCAACGCGTATTTAATCGATAATGAAAAACAGGTACTTGTCATGAAGGCCGTCGATGTCATCGAACCGGAGAATGACGGCCTCAAGCTGGTCGATATCTTCGGCAATCAGAAATTTATAAGCGCCGTCATACACGCGCTGTCCCTTGTGGATCACAAGGTATTTTTAAAAAAAATATAGGCCGGGCGCGGGAAAGTGAAAATCATACCGGCCAAAACAGCAGGATTCTGCATGGGCGTCCGGCGGGCCGTTGAAGTCGCACTGGATGCTCCCCTTCGTTATACCCCTCCTATTTTCACATTCGGTCCCCTGATCCACAATCCGCAAGTTCTCGATCTTCTGGAGGAAAAAGACATCCGGGTGATGGATGAAGTCCCTGCGCAAGGGCACGGCACGGTCATCATACGGGCTCACGGGGTTCCCCCTGAGAAAAAGGAACAGTTGACGCAAGCCGGTTACCACGTAATCGATGCGACCTGCCCCCGGGTTATTAAAGTGCAGCGAATCATCGAGAAGCATGCCGCCAGGGGATACGCAACGATTATCATCGGTGACGAAGAGCATCCGGAGGTTATCGGGTTGCGGGGATATGCCGGGGGAAAGGGATACGTGGCCGGGAGCTTTCGTGAGTTGGATGCACTCGAAACGTTCGAAAAAGCCGTTATCGTAGCTCAGACTACGCAAAACATCCGTTTTTATGAGGAAATTAAAAGATGGGTGCAACAGCGGCACCCCCATTACAGGGTGTTCGATACGATTTGTGATTCCACTGAAAAACGTCAGGACGAAGTCCGCCGTTTGGCAAAGGAGGTCGATGTATTTGTGGTGGTCGGCGGATTCGAAAGTGGAAACACGCGAAGGCTCGCCGGTATTGCCAAGGAATCCGGAAAGCCGGCTTTTCATGTAGAAACGGAATCCGATTTGAATCCGGTCTTATTCGCCAATGCGCGACGTGTAGGCCTCACCGCAGGCGCCTCTACACCGAACTGGATCATCAAGCGGGTCTACAGAGCGCTTGAAACAATGCCCCGGTCGCTCGTGAAATCATCTGTATTCAACATCCTGCGGTTCTTGATGTTGACCAATATTTATGCTGCAGTGGGTGCCGGATGCCTGTGTTTCGCCGCATCGAAACTTCAGCGCATCACCGACTCTCTTACCGCTGTGTATGTCGCTGTTCTCTACATCCTGGCCATGCACACCATGAATCATCTCACCGGCAGCAAGTCCGATGACTATAATGACCCGGACAGGGCGCTGTACTATAAAAAATACCGCTTTCCTCTTGCCGTTTTGGCGGTGATTGCCGGAATGCTTTGTTTCGTGGTTTCCTTTTTCCACGGCCTGTTGCCTTTTCTGGTGATTCTCGTCATGAGTTTTATGGGATTTTCGTACAATATTCGATTGGTCCCCAAACCATTTACGCTCGGCCGTTACTTTCGGATTCGGGATATTCCGGGATCAAAAACCATCGCCATCGCAATGGCATGGGGCATCGTAACCGCCATTTATCCCATATTGGCAGTCGATGCCCATTACCGAGGGGCGACGGCAATTGCGTTTTTATGGGCCACGACGATGGCTTTTGTAAGGACGGCGTTTTCAGACATTATCGATATGCAGGGCGACAGAATCGTGGGAAAGGAAACCATACCCATTCTAATGGGCGAAAAAAAGACCATGAAGATGCTGAAGATCGTATTGGCAGGTGCCGGCGGGTTGCTGTTTGCTGCAGCGGCATTCGACCGGGTGACGGGCTTGGGCTTCTTGCTTATGATTTGCCCTGCCCTTATGCTGGTCGTCCTGTTTGCCCATGAGCGCGGATTTTTGATGCCCGGTATCAGACTCGAATTTTTAATCGATACTCATTTCATTTTGGCGGGTGTCTTGACTTATTTATGGTTGATTTTTTGATCGTCAACCGAAAATACCGGCTCTTTTCCATCAATGATCCGTTGAATATTTTCCCGATGCCGGATAAAAATGAACATTGCGATCAGGCCGGCGAATACCGCTGAAATTCCGCTATGCTCGATAACGGCAACCGCCGGTGCCAGAACCAAAGCTCCGGCCAGAGAGCCGACGGATACCCGCCTCGTCAAGAAAACGGCAAGCGCGAAGGTCACGACCGCGGCAAGGAGGGCCATAGGTGATATAAACAAAAAGCATCCTCCTGCAGTGGCCACTCCCTTACCCCCTTTAAACTTCAAAAAACAGGGATACAGGTGCCCGATGAAAGCGGCCAGTGCGACGATTCCGATGAGCAGTTCATTACCTGCTTCCTTTCCTGAACCGGCCGCTAAGGAAATCCATACCGGAAACGCTCCCTTTGCCGCATCCGCAACAAGCGTCAGTATGCCCGGAAGAATGCCGGCGGTGCGTCCCACATTGGTGGCGCCGATATTACCGCTGCCGGTTTTTCGGACGTCCTTCCCGGAAAACAGCCGGCTGAATATCAGTCCAAATGGAATAGAACCGAGCAAGTAGGCCATCGGCGCCAGCAGCAGATGTGCAGGTGAGTACATCGAATCCATAATCGAGAATACCAAGTCTGAAGAATCGGCAAAAATACATCTTTAACGATTACGTTTTTTTCGGTGCAAGTCCGAATTCTTTTGAGTGTTTAAGGCTTTTGGTATATTTTCGGATGAATACTGTTTACAAGCTATCTTAAAATAATCTTTTGTCCCAATATCTTCGTTGGAACCGCATGTTACGTCCTCAACATACATGAGTATGCCTGCGGCTTACCATGCGATTTTGCCTTGATCTTGAACCAAAATATTTATTTTGAGATAGCTTGTAGTATTTCGGAAAATAAGTTTTTGATTTAATATCGAATTTCGTGCTTTCTTCAATCAAGGCAACATATGAGGCCGGTCAGACTACCGATAACCGATACCTTGGATTTGCACACATTCGTGCCCGGAGAAATTCCGGATCTGTTGGATGATTATTTTGAGGAATGCGTCCGGAAAAATATTCTCTCGGTCCGAATTATACATGGAAAGGGCGGGGGCGTCCTTAAAAAAAGAGTGCAATCCATCCTGAAAAATCACCCGCTTGTGGCATCCTTCACGACGGCACCGCCGGAAGCCGGGGGCTGGGGGGCGACACTCGTTAATTTAAAAAAGCGGGAAACGGAGTGTGCAATGAATAGAAATCCGTTGCACTAATTATTCGCACAACCGTTATTCAGTACCCATCCAAAAATGGCTGATTGGCTCCATTTCGGCATTGGCCGGAAAATTTTAATTCTCAAAATACGCATGTATATAGGCGGTTAAAATTTCCCGGCTGCCTTGAACGGAATGGAATTTTTTCATTTCCGGATGGACATTATCTAGTGTCCATCCGGAAATAGGCAATTTTGCGTGAGTTCAAGGCGGACGCAAGATAGAAACCGCAGGAATAGTGTACTATTTTGAGGATTTCGATTTTGCGTCCAACGCAGAAATCGCGTGAAAGGGCCATTTATGGATGGGCACTATTTAAATGCGACAACTGCTTTCCCCGGTGTGGTCTGCTTGCCCTGGGCATTCTCGGTCCATACATTGATTTCAACCAGTTTTTCGCCGCCTTCTTCCCATTTTTTTTCAACGGCGCCTTTGATGGTCATTTCCTGGTCGGGGAAATCCATTCCCCGGTACTGGCAGGAAACTTTCTTGATTCGGCCCTGATGTCCAAGCCAGTTGGATACGAGTTCCCCGAGTGAAGACCATTTGAAGCGGCCGTGAACGATAATGGAGCCGATGGCTTTCGATTGGAAGAAATTATAGTCATGGTGCAGGGGATTGAAATCCCCGCCGCCTGCCGCATATTTTACCAATTGAGTAACGCCCGGTGTTTTTTTGATTTCAGGCAGTGCATCGCCTTCTTTGATATTTTCCCATGTAACCGCCATGTTGATACCTCCTTAGTATAAGATCGCCTGTCCACGTTCAATCATGACCAATTTGCCGTCTTGATTTGTATATTCGGCTTCTGTACTGATGATCAGCATCTGGCCTAACGACTTGCTTTCGCGCACGTCGAGTCCGGCGAGTTTTCTGACCACGGTCAATGTGTCGCCGGCGCAGATATCGCCGAAATATTCAACCTCGGTCCCGCCGTCCAGAACGTTCGGCAGACCGAATTGGAGGAAATCAATGGCGCCTTCTTTGGGACCGCTGAAGGTGTCATCGGACTTTCCGGGAATAAATACGGGGGTGCCTAAATAGCAGGGAGGAGCCGGCAGGTTGCGGTATCCCGCAGCTTTTGCGGCTTCTACGTCAAAATAAACAGGATCGGTATACCCGACGCCGCGCGCAAAAGCCCGGACGCTGGTGGTGGTCACCTCATTTGTCCAGGGCGGCGACGCCTTGCCGATTTGTGCTTTCCACTCGTCCTTGATGTCGATCTTTTCTGCCATAACTCATCCTCCTTTGAAAAACACGCATAGATTTGGGTTGAAAGGGTATTTTTTACTCTCAGCCATTTAAAAGAAAAAACTTTTTTATGTCAATATAAATCCTTGTATTTTATCTGTCGTATTTTTGTTGACATCGTTTTCTTTTAATGGAAAATGCATATTCAATAACGATAAGAAATCGTTTACTCCGGAAAGGCCTAAGGACGTCGATACAGGCTCCGGCAGCATTCAGATTTCAGATAAATCAACTCCGGATACAAACCTGGAAAAAAGCCACGAAGGCTCGTACCTGAAAGAATCAGGGCCTCGTGGCTTTTTGCTTTTGGTGAATAGGACATTGCAGAAAAAGGGGGATGATATGAGCTACGGCAAAGGTGTTATGGTGACGATCCTGGCGATTACGGTTTGGGTGTCGGTGGCGTGTCCTTTAGAGGCGGAGGATGCTGTAAACGGCGACGCATGCATTCAAGAAATTGAGGATTTGAATATCGTAGCGACGCCCATCATCCAAGGCAATATCCTGGATCGTTATGCCGGCCAGAAAACCACGGTGACTGAGGAGCAGATCGAAAATCTGAATGCAATGGACATCAGCACGGCCTTGCGGAAAACACCGGGAGTTAACATATCCCGGTATAACCCCATAGGATCATTCGGCGGGGGCGAAGGTGGTGCCGTTTTCATTCGGGGCTTGGGGTCCAGCCGTCCGGGAGCTGAAATAAAGACGTTTATCGACGGCGTTCCCATGTACATGAGCGTCTGGAACCACCCGCTGCTCGACCTGTTGGCCATCGATCCGGCAGCCGCAATCGATGTGTATAAGAGTCCGCAGCCGCAGCATTTCGGCAATGCCCTTGCAGCCATTAACATCGTTCCAAAGCGTAGAATTGACCGGGGATACCGTACCAAAATCAAATTGGCGGCCGGTAGTTACGATACATATGTGACAACAGCGGAAACCGATGGAAGAATTGACCGGTTTGATTATTATGCCGGCGGCGCATACCGGGTGTCGGATGGTCATCGGGATCATGCTGAGGGACGCATGCAAAACGTCTTCGGCCGCTTCGGCTATCGATTGAACGACTATTGGGATGCTTCTTTCTTCGGACTCTATTCAGACAACTACGCCGAGGATCCCGGCGTGAAAGGCACCGTCCCTGCGGTTAATGAAGGAACGTATGAAACCCGGGCATTTCTCTCCAGTCTCACAATATCCCATGATCATGATACGGTGCGGGGAAGCATTAAACTGTACCGAAATGCCGGTGAAGGCGACTGGCTGGACCAGCCGACCGAAACTACCGGTGTTTTTGAAGATTTGTTAAATGATTTTGAATACTACGGCATTAAAATCCGAGAGAGCCTGGTTTTCGGCACCGGCGGACAAATTACGGGCGGGATTGACTGGGATTACACCGAGGGCGACTACAAAAAGTTTTTCAGCGACGGCACTACCGACCATTGGCAGGGAAATGATTTCACTACCGTTTCTCCTCATGCTGCCGTAAGCTGGAAAATTGCCTTTGAAAACGGGTTTTATTTGCTGCCTTCCTTAGGGGTCCGTTATTATGAACATACGGATTTCGATCAGGAATCGTCCCCTCATGCCGGTCTGATCATGGGATACGGGGCGCTTCAGGGGCATCTGGGATACGCCAGAGGAGTGGTATACCCCGGGCTCGATGTTGTCGTCCTTTCCGAAGAGGTGATCACCGCTCTCGGTGACAGTTGGAAAGAACTGGAGCCGGAAATCATGGATCATTACGAGGCCGGTGTTTCATACGATTTCGGCAGAACGGCAGTGGCGGATCTGACGTTCTTTTACAATGACGGCAGAGACAGATATGTTATCATTCCCCCACCCCCCGTGCCGCCGGTGTTCGAAAACGTGGAAGATTATGTAACCAAGGGTGTCGAGATGTCCTTTCAGGTATGTCCTACTGCCGATCTTGCGCTGTTCTTCAGCGGGAGCTTCATAGACGCCGATCCGTCGGATCTGCCTTACGCGCCGGATAAGACGTTCAGCGGCGGTCTCAATTGGCATTTTCTGCAGCCGTGTACTTTGAATGTGGATGTACAGTACGTCGATGATATGCGGGTCGCCTCGCAAGCCCGCCGAACCGGGGCCGTCAACGATCAGTCGGTGGATGATTACCTTATCATAAACGGGAAATTGTCTTATGCATTTTCGATACAGAATGGTTTTGTAACCGGTGAATTTTTCGTCGCGGGAGAAAACCTAAGTGATGCTGATTATGAATACAGGCCGGGATATCCCATGGCCGGAATAAACGGCATGGCGGGAATATCATTGATCTTCTGACAGCCATGCGCTACTTTTTTTGAACAAATACATAAATGCACTGCGCTGCCCGGTAAAAATAACGTGTGCGCCGTAATTTCAACGCATGTGCCGGTGGAATTCGGGTACCTTCATCAGGAACAGGAGTCAATGTATGTTTGTCCGGAAACGACTTACACCTTTGTTGATTGTTGCTTTATTGGTTTCAATCCCGGCGGTTTGGGCCCATGACATTCAAATCCCGGTTATTGTGGACACGGACGCGGCCTTTGATGATATTCGTGCCCTGGCACTCTTGATGAACGCCGGTGAGGTGGATATACGGGTGATCGTCACATCAGACGGGGTTCTGGATCCTGCGTCCGGGCGGAAAAATATGATTCGGTTGCTCAATTACTTTAACTCGCAAGTTGAAGTGGTTTCGGGAATAGCCATGCAAAAGGAGGCGCCGCCGTTTCGGGAGATCAATAAAAAGATGATGTGGCCCGAAGTTGATGATGCCATCGATGATCCCCCGCCTGATGTATCTGTCGTCAGTGCCATCACCGAGACCATAGAAAATGCCGGATCACAAGTTTTATACATCTGCCTGGGACCCATGACCAACCTTGCGGAGGCCTTGAATTCCAATCCCGGGATAAAGGATCGCATTTACCGGGTTTTGTATCTGGGGGGGAGCCCCGAATCGGAAAGCCCCGGATTCAACACTGAGCGTGACGAGGCATCTGCCCAAATCGTATTTGATTCGGGAATGTCCATCTATTCGTTCGGTTTGGAAGATTGTCAATTTCTCCCTTTTGACGAATCATGGTATCATACAATCTCCAAAGCGGATTCTTCCGCCGCCCGGCTCATCCAAACCCTTCATGCCGGCAATGCGGTGCAAAAAAAGATAGCACATCAGCACATGCGGATATGGGACGAAATGACGATTGTCGGGCTTTTCATGCCGGATGCATTTTCGTTTGCGCCGGATGAACGATTTGCAAACAGTATGCGGCTGACCGCATATGATGCCGAAGCCGTAAAAAAAACATATTTGAAACTGTTGGGCAACCCGGCGGATTTTCATCTGGATGCCAGAAACAGCGTGGTTTTGAAGACGTTTCCCATGAACCCGGATGATTTTAGAAACGATTTGGCCGGCCACGTGAAAGATATCATCCGGTTTCATGGGGAGGAAGAATGGAAGGCCTGTATGCTGACCCATGAATTTCATCGTCACTTGGGAATCTATTCAATCGTCGGGGCCAAGATGGGAATTCGTGCCAGAGAACTGCTCGAGGCCCCCTTCGACACATTAACCGTTGTTTCGCACGCGGGATTGAAGCCGCCCTTGAGCTGCTTGAATGACGGATTGCAGGTCTCTACGGGGGCCAGCTTGGGCAGGGGGGCTATTCGTGTTACCGAAAATCGGCCCGAACCCGAGGCGGTTTTTATCCACGGTAGCTCCCGTCAGACCTTACGGTTGAAGAAGGCCTACGGAGATCGCATCCGTTCCGATATCGAGGCGGCTCTGGAGCGATTCGGCGGGCTGAGTCCGGCTTATTTCGAACATATTCGAACCCTTTCCATCCGATACTGGAAAGAATTCGACCGGTGTGAGATGTTCGAGGAAGCTCTTCAGTAAAGGGCCGGATCTTTTAAAAACGGTTAAAGGTCCGGCGGGACGAACCGGGTCGTGCCGTCGGCGGAATAAGGAAAGGTTGCAGGGCGGCGGCCCTTGAGCTGAATGTCTGCTTCGGAGATGGAACGGGGCTACCATGCTTTCCGTGTGATAATATCTTTTATTTTCTCTTCCGTTCTTTTTTCCACCAGGATCATCTTTTTCGCCTGGGCCTTCTTTATCTTTTCCGTCAACGTGGCGATGTCGGCGGGCTTTTCGAGGAGGTCCATGGCGCCCAGCTTCATGGCCTCGATTCCCTTTTTTACGGTGGCATGCCCCGTGAGAAGAATGATCTGAATGTCGGGTTGGGTTTTCTTGAGAATTTTCAGGACTTCCAGCCCGTCCATTTCAGGCATCTGCAAGTCCAGCACCACCGCGTCAAAAGACTCGCTGCCCACAATGTCAAGCGCCTCCTTGGGGGACACGGTGGCGGTGACATTCATGCCCCGTGTTTCCATCCTTTGGGCCAATGTTTCAACAAATTCCTTTTCATCATCTATTAAGAGAATTTTTTCCGTCATGGCATGCTCCTTTCATGATGCCGAATATGAAACATCCGTTCGATGTTTTTATGGTTCACCCGTGGGGGGGAAGGGCACCGGTACCGGATGTTGCGGAAATGATTATATCGTAACCACCAACGCGTGAATGTCAGGTTGAAGCTTTATTTCAGCCTGCAGCAGATGTAAAAGCTGTTTTCCCATGTCCGAAAAGAGGGGTTTTTCAGATGTCTCCGTATTGCCGTGTAGATCCAAAAACAGTATTTGGACGTTGGAATCTGTTCGGCGGCATTCCAGAACAACCCGCTTCGGCTCTCCGGCGGCATCCATGGCATAATCGAGGCAGAGCCAAATCAGTTGAATCAGAAAGAATGGATTTGTCTCGGCACTAACGGAGGGCGGCAGGCGGTCCGATTCCACGGCAACGCCTCTCATGGATGCGAATCGCCCTGCCAATACCGCAGTCAGCCGCAGCATGTCACATATATCCGTTTCCACTTTATCATGGTCCACAGTATGTGCAAACCGATTTAAATTTTTTATAATGTCATCGGCCCGATTTATCTGGGCGCAGAACCGGTCGGCAAGTGAATTTATCCGTTCAAGATCAATCGAAGCTCCTTTTCGGGCCATTAGGGTTAAGTCCTGCATTAATCCGGCGTTTTCGTTCAAAATGGCCAACACGTTTTTCAGTTCGTGGGAAACGGAAGCGGTCATCGTGCCGAAGAACTGCAAACCGGTTTTCCTCAAGAAATCTACATCTTCTATCATGATGCATCTCCTTGTTTTTCCATTGCCTCTTTCATACGTTCGATCAAAACATCTATAGCCACGGGTTTAACCAGGTAAAAAGATTCTCCGGTTTCTGCAATGCCGGTTCGAAAGTCGTGTTCGGAGCCGTGCCCGGTCATGAACAGAAACCGCATGCCGGGTTGTTTCTTCTCCAGGATTTTCTTGATTTCGAATCCCCGAACCCGTGGCATTTTAACGTCCAGAACCGCAATGTCATACGCATTTTGATCCGCCAGCTGAATGGCGGCGTCAGCCGTAGTCGCATAATCTACATCGATACCACGAAATGACAGCCGTTCCGCCAGCGTGGATACGAGTTCTACCTCATCGTCGACCAGTAAAACCTTCATTGGCGTAACCTTTCATTTCTTTTGCCGGCCTCAGCGGCAGGGTCACGGTAAAGGTGGTTCCTTCGTTGACTTTACTTTTCAGATCGATATCGCCTCCGAGCTCCTTTACCAAACTGTAGGTAATAGAAAGCCCCAACCCGGTTCCGCCTCCCGCCTTGGCCTTTGTTGAAAAAAACGGTTCGAAAACATGCTTCATATCTTCTTCGGAAATTCCATGTCCGTTGTCGGCACAGATAATCTTTACGTAATTTCTTTTCTCGAGAACCGCCGAAATTACCAGCCTGCCGCCGTCGCTCATGGCGGCAAACGAGTTGTTAATAAGGTTCAGCAAAATCTGCTGCAGCTTTCCCCTGTCGGTTTCGAATTTAGGAATACTCTCCGATACGTTTATTTCCACCTTTATGGACCTATACTCGGCCTCTTTCTCCAGAAACCCGAGGACCTCTTGAATAACCTCCTTCAAGTCGATGCATTGCAAGCTGACGTCGATATGCCGTGCAAACCGAAGCAGCCGCCGGGTAATCCTGCTGCAGCGCTCAACGGATACGGTGATCGAGTCGACCAGTGAAATGAGTTTCGGGTCTTTTTCATACTGCATCTTATAGGTTAAGAGATCCTTTATCAGCCCGGCTTTTTCATTGATAATGGCAAGGGGATTATTGATTTCATGTGCAATTCCGGCGGCGAGCCGACCGATGGTGGCCATTTTGTTGGAGTACTCGAGCATGTGAAGGTATTTGATCCGCCGTTGATCCGATTGCATGAGACGTCTGACCATGTAGGAAATGGCAATCAATATCCAGACAAACACCACGGTGATGCTGATCACCACGTATCGGATCAGATCCACCCGGGTTTCACGCCAGGGCGCCATGAGCGTATCTTTTTGCTGAACAGCCATCAGAATATAGGGCGTGTCGGGAATATAGGCATAACTGATAATGGCTACCGAGTCGTCGACGAGCTGCTCCACCACATTGGTTTGCGAAGTTTCTTCCGGTACCGGAAACGGGAGTTCTTCGAAAACATCACCGAAATAACGTGAAGGCGTTTGAAGCCGACCTTGCGAATTGACCAGAAACATATCCCCTTCCCCCATTCTGTCGGCCGTGGGCAAAACACTCGTGAACTGGTGCTCGAGGGTGGCTCTCAGGACGTAAAATGACTCGTTCGGAAGTGTGTGCTTGATTGCGATCGCCATATGGGGAACATTTCGGTATCCTAAGAAAACGTCACTGACATAGGTGCCCTGACGCAGTACCCTTTTGAACCAATCCTGCCCACTGTAGTCCTTTCCTTCCAGACTGTAGGGCCCTTCATAGGCAACCTGACGGCCGGTTGCATTGATCACTCCGATGTCGGTGAAATCACCGAATCCTTTCTGAAGGTTGGTCAAAATTTCACTCAGTCGTGTCGAGTCCCGCAGCGCCTTGTAGGAGTTGTCATATACAGTAAAGGATAATGCGGATTTTCTTTGGTTCAGGAAAAAGGAAACCGACCGCCACCTGTTAGAGACGATCCGGGACATTCGCAGAACCGCTTCATACTCCACGGAATGTTTTGTCAAATTGTAATCAATCAATGCGAAAAAAATCACCGGGACCACGGCGAACCCTGTCGTCAACAGAACGAAAAACATCCATATGCGGCGGAAATTCAGTGTCTGCCGTAAGGCGGAAAATTCTTCTTCATGTTGAGCAGAAGGTTTTATGTCTTTTACTCGTGAAAACATCGGCGGCATTTGACCTATTTGAGCGGCTTCTTCTGTCTGATTTTTTCATTTGCCCGTCTTAACGTTTCACTGAGCAGATCGATATTGATGGGTTTGGTTAGATACGCAAACGCACCAAGCGCCATGCATTTTTCCCGGTCGGCTTCCGTTCCGTGGCCGGTCAAAATGATCACTTCGATATCCGGATGACTCGCCTTGACTTTTTGCAAGACCTCGATACCGTCGATTCCGGGCATTTTCAGGTCGAGGATCATGACTTCGGGCTCTTCTTCGCTGACGACTTTCAGCGCCGATTCACCGTCATAGGCGATGGCGGACCCTACATCCCGCATCAGAAGGCGTTCGCTCAGGGTTTGCACAAACTCTCTTTCATCATCCACCAAAAGAACCCTCGAGGGGACTTCAAAATCGTATTTCCGGTAGATATCGGCTTGATAAAACCCCTTGCCGATGCGCGTTTCCACGGACTTGACCCCCTCGATGCCCTCCACGATAGATTTTAATTCCTCTTCGAGCCGTTTCAACATGAGAACGTTGGAGTTGATCGTCAAACTGACAGCACCGTCTCTGACCTCCACGCCGACGGTATGGCCGTGTTTGGCAAGTTCCACCTCCACCTCGGCGGCCAGGATAAAATCCTGAACATTTTTTTTCGAGTTTATCGTCGGTTGGATTATTTCACTCTTCAGGTTGTCATAAATCAAATCCAGGATGTCCTTATCCTTCATCTTATCCGTCGGGATTACGATGTCGTATAATGACGGATGCCAGGGGTCTTTCAGCTTGAACAGGTCATTCACCCAAGCGATGCAGGACGCATCGGCCTGGTGGATAGCGTTCAATGCCTCTTTTTCATCCCATCCCTCTTGTGCAACAGCGAGGGGCACCCTGTTTTTCATATCGGCAATCAGGCACACCCGAAGCACGTGATGAATGGTTTTGGGCACGAGATGACCGCAAAAGCCGTCGATGATAAGATCTTCTTCGGCGGATAGGAGTTTTGCCGTAGCCAGGCGAAGATAGGCCACCGAACGCTCCTTTTCGTGGGTGAATTTGTTAAAAACGGACACTTTGTCCGAAAACACCCGCTGAATTTTTTTTTCAGCGATCCCGGACATTTCGGCGGCCCTCTCCACCAAAATCGAGTCATTGACGACACGGTTTCCGGTCTTTTCAGCCACCATGTTTACGATGGCATCCTTGCGGCAGTAAATTCCGCTGAATACGGTCAATGCAGACATATCAATTTTCTCCTTTTGCTAAAGCTAAATCCACATTTCGACATACTGTCAAAAGGGGGCATACCGGTTCGGTCGCCCCCTGGTGGGCCTGGGCGTGAACCGATGTAATGGCTTTTTCCATTGTCGGATAGATATTGTTGCGTCCGATATTCTCCAGCAGGTGCGTCCGTTTGAAGACCTCCATAACGGATTCATTGATTCCGCTGAAGGAAATGCCGTAGCCGGCGCTCCTGAGGCGATCGATGATCAGAGAAAGGGCTTCTTCTCCGGATGCATCTATATCATTAATGCCGTTTGCCGCAATAATAATATGTTTGAGCTTTTTTTGGTTTAAGATGCGGTCGTTGATTTCATCTTCCAGATAGCTCGCGTTGGCAAAAAACAGCGGACCGTCAAATCGGATCAGGTCGATGTATTCACATTTCATCAGGCCGTGGGCGTCGTGTGCACGGAGCCCCTCGTCTTCATGGCGGGAAAGTGAAGAAACCCTGGGGCGCATGACTTTAAATAAAAAGACCGCCAGGGAAAGGGCCACACCGATATAGATACCTTTTTCGAGATGAGGGGCAAACATGAGGGTGGCGACAAATGTGATAATGGAAATTAAACCGTCATACCATTGGGCCCGCCATGCGTGGATAAAGCCGGATACATTGACTAATCCGATGACGGCCATCATGATGACGGCGGCGAGAACCGCTTGGGGCAGATGGTAAAGAAGCGGCGTAAAAAATAACAGGGTAATGACCACCACCACGCTGGTAATGACGCTGGACATTCCTGTCAGCGCACCGGATTGAAGGTTGACCGCACTTCTGGAAAATGATCCGGAAACCGGATAGCTTTTCCCGACAGAGCCGATGATGTTTGCAAGTCCCTGTCCAATGAGTTCCTGGTTGGGATCCAGCCGCTGCCCGGTTTTAGCGGCCATGGCCTTGGCAATGGCGATCGCCTCCATAAAGCCCAATAATGAGATGATCACGGCAAAGGGCAGCAGTTTAATAATGATGCCGATTTGAAGCTGGGGGATGGACAAGGCCGGCAGCCCACTCGGAATAACACCGACGACATCACCGCCGCCGTACACGAAAATGGCCTCCGGATCGATTTCGCGGTTGCCGATCTTGATATGCCATATGCGGCCATCGGTATTCATATCTCGTGCCGCTTTGTCTACGGGAAGCAGTACCGGTGGTTCGCCTTCAGGACGCTTGTTGTGAAGTTCGTAGCTTCTCAACTGTTCACGAAGAATATGCGCTTTTTCTTTTTTTTCGTCCATTTGAATCTCGATGCGGCGGATCTGGTGCTCTAATTCCATGACCTCGAGCCTGTTGGCGTGAGATGATGTCAGCTGTTCGAGGCCGGCAAATAATTCGGTGCGTCGGCCGGACAATTGATTCAATTCTCTGACGGTTTGATTGTAAACCTCGATCTCTTGCCTTATCTCGGCATCGGCGATATTGGAGAGCGGAATATCGGCATTGTGTTCGAATCCGATTGCCCACGAAATGATTGTCGTAACGGCTACGGCAACTAATACATAAGGTATTCTCGGGTTCAGCCTTTTCAAGCCGTACATGATGGCGATGGCCAAACTGCCGAGCAGCAGCGTCGGCCAGTGGGTGTACTCCAGGGCGGACCGGACAACTCGAAAAATGGTTTCGTAATGATGCGGCGCCTTGTCCACGTAAACGCCGAACAATTTGGACAACTGCGATGAGGCGATGATAATCGCCGCTGCATTGGTAAACCCGTTCACAACGGGATGAGAGAGGAAATTTACGATCAACCCCAGCCGCAGAACGCCCAGCGCGAGTTGGAAAAGACCTACGGTCAAAGCCAGCAGAATGGCATATGCAACAAAAGCACTGCTGCCTGCTGTAGCCAAGGGTTCCAATGAGGCGGCGGTCATCAACGACACAACGGCGACCGGCCCCGTCGCCAGCTGGCGGCTTGAACCGAACAGCGAAGCGATCATGGGCGGCAGAAACGCCGCGTAAAGTCCGTAATAGGCGGGCAGGCCCGCCAATTGGGCATACGCCATGGATTGGGGAATCAGCACCAGTGCAACGGTGAGACCGGCTACAAAGTCAATTTTGAATTTGGAAGCATCGTAATCTTTAAACCAGGTGATGAATGGAAATATTTTGGTCAGCATTTTCTCTCTTTCTCATCTATCAATCGGTTAATCGATGTCTAATATCCTTCTGCACGCCGTTATGATCTCGGGAATCAACGTACTGACGTTATATAGATTGTATGTTTTCAGGCGGACCATGCCGTCCACCATGGAAAAGATGATCAAGGCCATTTTCCGGGTGGGCATGGGGCCGATCAAACCGCTGTCCCGCCCTGAAACGATTGCCCGTTCGAAAATATCCACAAGACATTCGTAAATGGCCTCTAGATATTCGCGGCATTCCGCATTTGTGGCCGCGACCTGGTACGGAAAATGCCGATGGAGCAACAACATTTGGCTTTCCATTTTCCCGGCAAGATAAAGATAAAAATAGATCGAATTTTCAACGAGTTCCGTTACGTTTTGAGCGGTTTTTTCCCGGATGAACTGTTCGAATTCTTTTTGGATCAACTCCTTGGTTCTTTCGAGAACGGCAATAAAGAGCGCCTCCTTGTTCTTGAAATGGTAGAAGATGGTTCCCTCGGCAACACCCGAAATTTTGGAAATTTCCGCGATTGAGGTTTCCTTGAAGCCCTGCTGAGAAAACAGGAATGTGGCTGTTTGCAGGATATCCTCTTTTTTGCTCATGGCATCGATTCCTGTATTGTAAATTAAACTGAGTACTCAGTTTAACTGAGTGAGTGCTCAGTACAATATCTTCCGATTGACATAAAGTCAAGCTTTTTTTGCATTCGCAACCTCCAGTGATTAAAATGTGATTAAAATGGACCTTCAGGCAATCGTAAGAGAAAATCGATAAAATCGGTGAGATTGGAGCAAATCCGGTGCACATTGGTGCAAACGGCGATGTCGGGATCGGATGTGAATACGGGTCCGCCCACGACAAGCTTTGTTTCTTCGGGGATGCCACGGCCCGATAGCGCACGGGTCTTCCTGGGTATCGAATTGCAGAACCGTCATGCCAAGACTGTCATGTCTGAACCCGATTGAATAATCGGTCACTCATGCGTCTCCTATCGGCGGTTCACCGGTGTGATATCAACCGATGGGAAAGAACCCGCGCTCTTCATTTTCCCGATTATGCAACGGTATTCACCAGCATTCCCAGCTTTTCGATCGTCATTTCGATGCGGTCACCGGGGGTCAAAAATACCGGCGGATTTCGGGTGAAGCCCACACCGCTCGGCGTCCCGGTCAGAATGACCGTACCCGGCAGAAGCGTGGTATCCTCCGATAAATAGGCTATCAGCCTGGGGGTGGAAAAAATCATATCGGAGGTGCTGCTCTCCTGCATGACACGGCCGTTCAGCACGCATGTCAGATTCAACCGGTCCGGGTCGGGAATCTCGTCCGGCGTCACCAGGGCAGGTCCCATCGGACAAAACGTATCGAAGCTTTTTCCCCTGATCCATTGACCCGCCCCGGCGTTCGCCTGCCATATCCGGGCGGAGACATCGTTAGCAACGGTATAACCGGCCACGTAGTCGAGCGCACTGTCGATCGGAACGTTCTTGGCCGGTTTTCCGATGATCACGGCCAATTCCAGTTCGTAGTCCACCTGCAGAGGATTTCGGCAGGACTCCGGCAATACAACGGCCTCTTTGTGGCCGATTACGGATGCCGGATTTTTCATGAACAAGACCGGGTATTCCGGCAGTTTGATGCCGGTCTCGTCCGCGTGGGCCTTATAATTGATGCCGATGCACAGTATGGCCGGCGGATCGACCGGTGCAAGCCATTTGTTAACGCGGACCCTTTCCCCGGTTTCCGTCAACCCGTCGAAAATATCCCCGTGCAGGCGTATTGCTGAATGCTCTTCGACTTGCGTGCCGTAGCAGACCTGATTTTCATCATCCAAAAAACGCACGATATGCATAAGTCCCCCCTTTTACAGGAACCGTTCGGGTTTCCCCATTCAATGGCCGCCTTTTGCTGCGGTGAGAGCACCCGTTGAAACGGCAAACAAATGATGGCCGTTTTAATGCGTCATGTCATCTAACAAAAACGCCCGGGGGGATCACCCCCGGGCGATGAAATGATGGTGTTATGCGAAATTAAAACACGTTTGCACAACGTTCGCCCAAAAGGCCTAAATTTTCACACACATGAATGCCGGCGGCTTTCATGGCGTCGACTTTTGCCTGACCCGTTCCGCTTTTGCCGCTGATAATCGCTCCGGCATGACCCATGCGCCTTCCCGGAGGTGCGGTCAAACCGGCAATGAAGCCGACCACGGGTTTGGTGACGTACTCATGGATAAATTCGGCGGCGTCTTCTTCCGCCCGTCCTCCGATTTCCCCCACCATGACGATGCCGGTGGTGTCCTCATCTTCCTGGAAGGCCTTGAGACAATCAATGAAATTCGTGCCGTTTACCGGGTCGCCGCCGATACCGATGCAGGTGGTTTGGCCGATTTCCTGACGGGTCAATTGATGCACCACCTCGTAAGTCAGGGTGCCGGATCGGGAAACCACCCCGATCGGTCCGCCGGGCTTATGAATCGGCGCCGGCATAATGCCGATCTTGCATTCTCCCGGAGTGATGATGCCCGGGCAGTTCGGTCCGATGAGCCTGACGGATTTGTCCTGGATGTAATTTTTGACTTTCATCATGTCTTGGACGGGAATTCCCTCGGTGATGCACACGATGAGACCCACCCCGCCGTCCGTGGCTTCCAGTATGGCATCCGCCGCAAACGGGGGCGGTACGAATATCAATGAACAGTCGGCGCCTGTCTCCCGGACCGCCTGGTATACACTGTTGAACACCGGAATACCATCCATATCTTGGCCGCCCTTGCCCGGAGTGACACCTGCCACCACCTGGGTGCCGTAGGCGGCGCACTGGCGGGTATGAAATTGTCCTTCTTTTCCGGTAATGCCCTGAACCAAAAGCTTTGTGTTTTTGTCTGCAAATATACTCACGGTTTTAATCCTCACTTTTTCGGTTTGTTCGTGTGGCTAATTGACGATCTCGGAAACTTTTTGGGCCGCGTCTTTCAAATCCACGGCCGATATCAGCTTCAGGCCGGACTCCGAAAGAATCCTCCGGCCTTCCTCCACATTGGTGCCTTCCATTCGAACCACTACGGGCACTTTCAGGCCGATTGCCTTTGCGGCCTGGACAACACCCGTGGCCAGGACGTCGCACCTTAAAATACCCCCGAAAATATTAATCAGGATTCCCTTTACATTGGAATCGCTGAGAATGATTTTAAAACCGTTTTCCACCATTTCCGCGTTTGCCCCTCCTCCGACATCGAGGAAGTTGGCCGGTTCTGCACCGGCAAGCTTGATGATGTCCATGGTGGCCATGGCCAGTCCGGCGCCGTTCACCATATTGCCGACATTGCCGTTGCCGCCGAGATTGATGTAGTTCAAGTTGTATTTGCTGGCTTGAACTTCCAGGGGATCTTCCTCGTCCGTATCCCGGTAATCCACGACATCTTTGTGGCGGTAAAGGGCGTTGCCGTCGATATCGACTTTGGCATCCAGAGCCAGAACATTGTCATCGGCCGTCAATACCAGAGGATTGATTTCCACCAGGGAGCAGTCATAGCTCACGAACAGGTCGTAAAGATTCTTTACGAGCCCCTGGAAGGCCTTCATGCAGGGTGCGGGTATATTCAAGCCGAAGGCAACCTGCCTCACATGGTAGGGTTGGATTCCCAGCATGGGATCGACCGCGACTTTGATGATTTTTTCAGGTGTTTCCTCGGCGACGGCCTCGATATCCATACCGCCGGCTTCGCTGGCCATGATAATGTTTTTCGCCGTTGACCGGTCCGGTAGAATACTCAGATAAAGCTCCTTGACGATATCGAGCCCCTGCTCCACCAATACTTTCTTGACCAGTCGACCCTCGGGCCCGGTCTGGTGGGTCACCAGCGTCATGCCAATGATATCACCGGCGACGGTTCCGGCTTCTTCCAGAGATTTGGCCGGTTTGACGCCGCCGCCTTTTCCCCGGCCGCCGGCATGTATCTGAGCTTTTACGACCACGGGAAATCCGCCGAGGTTTTCGGCGACTTTTTTGGCTTCATCCGGACTGAAGGCCACCCCGCCCCGGGGGACCGGAACATTGTATTTTCTGAACAACTCCTTAGCCTGATACTCGTGGATCTTCATGATCCTCCTCCTTGATCTTGAAATATTGCTGAAGTAAATGAACGCTGCACGACGGAGGCCTGCCGAAATGCGCCCGGCGGTGAAATTCCGCCGGGCGAACATGTCTGAAAACCGGGTGATTGGATTACCCGATGACGCAGAGAATGTCATTTTTAGCGACGGAGTCGCCGCTTTCGAAATTGATGGCTTTTACCGTGCCGCTCACCGGCGCCGTGAGTGCATTCTCCATTTTCATGGCTTCCAGGATCAGCACCGTTTCGCCCTCGGTTACCGTGTCTCCGACTTTTTTGTGCAGTTTAACCACCATTCCCGGCATCGGTGCTGTCAACGGGGTGCCGTCTACGGCGGCCGCCGGAACTGCTTTGGGCTTCGGTTCGGCGGGTGCGGCCGGCGCTTTTGCCGCCGGTGCTGCCGGCGCGGCCTGTGCGGGTTTCGGTGCGGCTTGGGCCGTTGCCGTATAAGTAACCACCGGGGGGCCGCCGATTTCATCCACCTGCACCTCAAAGTATTCGCTGTCTACAAAAACATTGAAAGTTCGAGCGTTTTCAGTTTTTTCGGGCACTCCGGCGGGCTTTTCGATGACCTTGCCGGCACGGGCTTTCTTTACCAGCTCCTCCTCTTTCTTTGCCTGCTCCAGAGTGCGCGGCTTTACTTCCTCGGGGGGTTCTTCCTTGCCGTATTTCCATTTGAGAAATTTTTTGCCGGTTACCGGATATAAGGCGTAGATCAGAACGTCATCGATATCGGCGGCCAGATCCTTGACTTCTTCGCGGGCTTTTGGCAGTTCCGGTTCCAGCACTTCGGCCGGCCGGCAGGTAATGGGCTCTTCTCCTCTTGGATATCCCTTGAGCGCTTTTTTCTGAACCTCCGGATTGATCGGCACAGCGGTTTTGCCGTACAGACCGTAACAGAGATCCTTGACCTGGGCCGTGATCATTTTGTACCGTTCATTTTCATCATCGAAAAGTACGTTGTTCACCGTCTGAATGCCGACAATCTGGCTGGTCGGCGTGACGAGCGGAACCTGTCCGAGGTCTTTGCGAACCTTGGGGAGTTCGGCATACACCTCGTCAAGTTTGTCCAGTGCGTCCATTTCCCGCAGCTGGTTCACAAGGTTGGACAGCATACCGCCGGGTGTCTGGTGGAGCAGGACGTTGATGTCGATGATGGACACTTTCGTGTCATCCAGCAGATGCCTGTATTTAGGTATAACTTCTTTTTCAAGAATCTCATTGATCCTCGCCAGAAGCTTGATGTCAAAGCCCGTATCCCGGTTGGTGCCCAGAAGGGACATGACAAGCGGCTCGATCGCCGCATGCGAGGTTCTGTAAGCATAGGGCGTCATACATGTGTCGATAATGTCCACACCGGCTTCGATGGCTTTCAGGTGGCTCATGGGGGACATGCCGGAGGTAAAATGGCTGTGCAGATGAATCGGCGGGCTGACGCTATCCTTCAACGCCTTGACCACGGCGTATGCATCATACGGTGCGATCAGGCCGGCCATATCCTTGATGCAGATGCTGTCCGCTCCCATGGCTTCCAGGTCTTTGGCCTTTTTTACATAGTAGTCGATCGTGTAAACCTCGCCGCCCATCCTCGGCTCGGTCAACGTATAACAGATACAGCCTTGAAAATGCTTGCCGCATCGTTTTATGACAGGCACCACCGTTTCGAAATTTCGATAATCATTCAGAGCGTCGAACGTCCTGAAAATATCCATTCCGTTTTCCGCCGCCCGCTCTACAAACGCTTCGGCGACATCGTCGGCATAGTTCCTGTAGCCGACGAGGTTCTGTCCTCGCAACAGCATCGAAAACGGCGTCTTTTTGAAATACCGCTTCAGGGTTCGAATGCGCTCCCAGGGGTCTTCATTCAAAAACCGGTGCATTGTGTCGAAGGTGGCACCGCCCCATGTCTCCACGGCCCAGAAACCCACTTCATCCATCAGTTCCGCCACCGGGATCATATCCTCCGTCCGTCCTCGGGTAGCGAAAAGGGACTGATGACCGTCACGGAGGGAAAGATCCTCCACCTTCAGCGGATTTTTCGCTTTAGGCCGATCCGGACTGTAGTCCATTTTCGTCATTTTGACTTGATTGTGATCACTCATATACGTTCTCCCTTAAATGATAATATCATTTTGCGTTCTTATTGCGGCACTTATCTGAATCGCGTGCCATGAAACGTTTTTATCTGCATCAGCTGCCGCATCTGCATCTGATACTGCCGGCCGGAAATTCCCCAAACCGAGATGCCGATCTGCCGTACCGGGGCGGCCGGTATTTGGGCGGATTGGCGGGCCGCCAGGATTTCTTCTTCCGATTTTAAATAACGGACAACCGCAGAAATGGCTGCCGCTCGTTTTTTGTGTTTATCCATGTCAACTCCGTCGGCATTTTCCATTAACGTTTTCATTACAGCGGAATATTGCCGTGCTTTTTCGGCGGCCGGGTCTCCCGTTTGCTGCACATGACTTCCAGGGCATCGATCAGATAGGACCGGGTTTCACTGGGTACGATGACCGCATCGGCAAATCCCCTGGCCGCGGCGCAGTACGGATTGGAAAACAAATCCTCATATTCCTTGATTTTTTCCTTGCGTTTGTCATCCGGATTTTCGGCGCTTTTAATTTCCCGGGCATGGATGACATTGGCGGCTCCGGAAGCGCCCATGACCGCGATTTCCGCTGTCGGCCACGCAAAAACGAAATCCGTTCCCAGATCTTTGCCGCTCATGGCCAGATATGCGCCGCCGTAATCTTTGCGGGTCACCAGAAGCAGTTTGGGTACGGTGGCTTCGGAATACACCCAAAGCAGCTTGGCCCCATGCCGGATAATGCCGCCCCATTCCTGGTGGGTTCCCGGAAGATAACCGGGAACATCAGCTATGGTGAGAATGGGAATGTTAAATGCATCACAGAAACGGATAAATCGGCTTGCCTTGTCCGAAGCGTCGATATCCAGGCTGCCCGCCATAAAAGACGGTTGATTGGCGATAATGCCGATGCTTCGTCCGTTCAGCCGGGCAAAACAAACGATGATATTTCGAGCGAAATAAGCATGTGGCTCGAACATTTCACCGTTATCGACGATGGATTGGATGACGGTTTTCATGTCATATGCCTGGTTCGGGCTGTCCGGAACAATTGTATTCAGCGCCGGCTCCGCTCTTTTCGGATCATCGCCTGTGTCGATAATCGGCGCGTCTTCCATATTATTGGACGGCAGGTAAGACAAAAGCTTCTTGATCTGGTTCAGCGCGTCTTCATCGCTTTCACAGGCAAACTGGGCGACCCCGCTTTTTTCGTTATGCGCCATGGCGCCGCCGAGGTCTTCGAAGGACACTTCCTCGCCGGTGACCGATTTAATTACGGCGGGACCCGTAATGAACATGTAACTGGTGTTTTTGACCATAAAGATATAATCGGTCATGGCCGGCGAATACACGGCACCCCCGGCCGTGGGTCCCATGATGGCGGAAATCTGAGGAATGACGCCCGATGCCGCGGAATTGCGGAAAAAAATCTGGCCGTATCCGGACAATGCATCCACGCCTTCCTGAATGCGGGCACCCCCGGAATCATTCAGTCCGACAAACGGTGCACCGGCTTTCATGGCCAAATCCATCACCTTGCAGATTTTCTTGGCGTGCATTTCGCCCAGGCTTCCGGCGCGTGCTGTAAAATCCTGGGCAAACGCAAACACCGGACGGCCGTCCACCATTCCGTATCCGGTAATGACGCCGTCAGCCGGAATGTCGACTTCTTCCATACCGAAATACGTGCAGCGGTGCTGAACGAACTTGTCGAGTTCTCGAAAAGTGCCCGGATCGAACAAATAATTCAGCCGTTCACGGGCGTTCATTTTTCCGGACTTCTTTTGTTTCTCCAGAGCCTTCTCTCCGCCCATCCGTAGGATTTTCTTTTCCCGCTCAACCAGTTCCTTGATTTTATCTTCGGTAATGCCCATGTTTACGTCCTTTCATTTTTCGAATTTGGATGGCTCCAAAAAAGCCGTGCAAACGGACGATGTTCAACGCCCTAAAACCGATTTCTTATGTTTTCCGATGCATCCCGGTGCGGTTCATCCACCGGTCTACTCCGGTTGCTTATCATCATAAATGGTTAACAGTTCCATGGCCGCCGCTGTAGGCGCCATATATCCGGTTTCAACGGCATGAATCGCCTGCGGCAGCTTTTTTTTAACCTGTTCGTTCTGATTGAACCGGGCTCTCAGTCCCTCTTCCAAAATCGTCCACATCCAATCAATGGCCTGCTTCTTTCGCTTCGTGTCGAGTTCACCGGTTTGGGTCATGATGTCCCGGTGACGGATTACCGAGTCCCATATCCGGTCAATGCCGTTCATGGTGACGGCGCTGCAGGACATAACAGGAGGCGTCCAGTATTTTGAAGCAGGGTTGAGAAAATGAAGCGCCTTTTCATACTGGGACCGCGCATGTTCGGCTTTTTCGATGTTGTCCCCGTCGGCCTTGTTTACGGCAACGGCATCCGCCATCTCCAGAACGCCTTTTTTAATCCCCTGAAGTTCATCACCGGCGCCGGCAAGCATCAGCACCAGAAAAAAATCAACCATGGAGGCGACAGAGGTTTCCGACTGGCCGACGCCTACCGTTTCGACAATGATCACATCGAATCCGAAGGCTTCACAGATAAGCATGGTTTCACGGGTCTTTCGGGCGACACCCCCCAATGTCCCCCCGGAAGGGGACGGGCGGATAAATGCCATGTCCTCCACGGAGAGCTTTTCCATGCGCGTTTTGTCGGCCAGGATACTGCCGCCGCTCCGCTTACTGCTCGGGTCCACGGCCAAGACGGCGACTTTCGATCCCCTTTTTGTCAAAAACGTTCCCAGGCTTTCGATAAACGTGCTCTTTCCCACACCCGGAACGCCGGTAATGCCCAGCCGGATTGCGCTGCCGGTCCGGCTGAGCAGCGCGTCGATGATATTTCTCGCCAGCTCCTGGTGACCCGGAAGCGAACTTTCCACAAGGGTGATGGTCTTGGAAAGAATACGCTTATCTCCGGAAAGAATACCTTGGATATAATATTCCGGGTCTCTTGCAAACATGCGATTATCCCAGGGCGTTCAGCACCTTGTTGGCGGACTCGATCACCGAAGTCCCGGGGCCGAATATGCCCGCAACACCGGCATCGGTGAGGAACTGGTAATCTTTGTACGGAATTACGCCGCCGGCGACCACTTTGATTTCTTCACCGCCGATTTTCTTCAGCTGATCGATAAGCTCGGGAACCAGCGTCTTATGGCCAGCCGCAAGGCTGGATGCACCGACTACATGAACGTCGTTCTCCACGGCCATCTTCGCCACTTCTTCCGGGGTCTGGAACATGGGCCCGATGTCCACGTCGAACCCGAGGTCCGCATAAGCCGTCGCAATGACTTTTATGCCGCGGTCATGTCCGTCCTGACCCATCTTGGCCAATAGAATCCGGGGCCGTCTGCCTTGTTTGGCTTCGAAATCATCGCATCTCTTGCGGATGGATTGAATGATGTCGGTGTCCATGTATTCGGAGGCATAAGCTCCGGAAATGCATTGGGTGGTGGCGACATATCGGCCGAATACTTTTTCCATGGCATCGGAAACTTCACCGACTGTGGCCCGCGCCCGGGTGGCGGCAATGGCGGCCTCCAGCAGGTTTTCTCCGGTTTCCGCCGCTTTGGTAACGGCCTCAAGCGCCTGTCGGGTGGCGGTCTCATCGCGTTTTTCCCGAATTTCCTTGAGCCGTGCGACCTGCTCGTCACGGACGCTGGCGGGCACTTCAAGGATTTCGAGTTCGAGGTCTTCTTCTATTTGATACTTGTTTACCCCCACGATAACATCCAGGCCTTGATCGATGCGCGCCTGCTTGCGCGCGGCGGCCTCCTCGATCCGCATTTTCGGCATCCCGGATTCGATTGCCTTGGCCATTCCGCCCATTCCATCGATTTCTTGAATGATGTTTCTGGCATTTTCTATGATGCCGTTTGTCAGGGCCTCCACATAGTAGCTTCCGCCCAGAGGGTCGACGACATGGCATACCTGGGATTCATCCTGAACGATGATTTGGGTGTTCCTGGCGATTCTGGCGGAAAAATCCGTGGGAAGCCCGATCGCCTCGTCGAATGAATTGGTATGGAGGCTCTGGGTTCCCCCAAGTACTGCGGACATGCATTCCAGGGTGGTGCGGATGATGTTGTTGTAGGGATCCTGCTCCGTTAAGCTCCATCCCGAGGTCTGGCAATGGGTCCGTAAGATGGTGGATTTCGTGTTCTTGGGGTTGAACTCGCTGACGATTTCATGCCACAGAAAACGCGCGGCCCTCAGCATGGCGATATCCATAAAGAAGTTCATCCCAATGCCGAAAAAGAAAGACAGCCGCGGTGCGAACGTGTCGATGTCCATACCCGAGGCCAGTGCTGCTTTGATGTATTCCTTGCCGTCGGCCAGCGTGAATGCCGTCTGCAAAACGGAATCCGCTCCTGCCTCCATCATGTGATATCCGCTGATGCTGACGGTGTTGAATTTCGGCATGTTTTTCGAGCAAAAAGCAATGATATCGGATACGATCCGCATGGAGGGCTCGGGGGGATAAATATAGGTATTCCGCGTCAAGTACTCCTTTAAAATGTCATTTTGAATGGTGCCGGTGAGTTGTTCATACTTTACTCCCTGCTCCTCGGCGGCTACGATATAGCCGGCCATAATGGGAATGACCGCACCGTTCATGGTCATGGAAACCGACATTTCATCCAGCGGAATCCGGTCGAAAAGAATCTTCATGTCCTCAACCGAATCCACCGCTACACCGGCCTTGCCGATATCGCCGGCAACCCTGGGATGGTCGGAATCATATCCCCTGTGTGTGGCGAGATCGAAGGCGACGCTGAGGCCTTTTTGACCGGCCGCCAGATTTCTTCGGTAGAAGGCATTGGACTCTCTGGCGGTTGAAAAACCGGCATACTGCCGGATAGTCCAGGGCCTTCCGGCATACATGGTAGCCTTGGGTCCCCGGACGTAGGGTGCCATGCCGGGCAGCGTGTTGACATTCGGCAGACCCTCGATATCCTGCGCGGTGTAGAGGGGTTTGACCTTTATCCCCTCGGGTGTTTCCCAGTCCAGGCTTTCAAGGGGTTTCCCTCTCAGTTCCTTCGTTGCAAGATCGATCCATTTCTGTTTTTCAGGATGCTCTGACATGGTAAAACTCCTCGTAAATTTTTTTGATGGGTTCGGTCATGTAAATAAGTTATACTTACCTGGTGAAAAAGTCAATTCATACGTGAGTTAAAAAATCATGTCAAGATGATTCGTACCCCTTTCGGTATAAAATTGCATCAATCGCGTTGGCACAATTCAACCAGTACACCGTTGGTGGCCTTGGGGTGCAGAAAAGCAATTTTTGCTCCGCCCGCTCCGATTCTCGGTTCCTGATCGATGAGCTGGATTCCTTTTTCTTTCAACTCCCGAAGGGCTTCTTCGATGTTTTCAACAGCAAAGGCGACATGCTGGATGCCCTGACCTTTTTTTTCGATGAACTTTGCCACAGGGCCGTCCGGAGTGGTGGACTCCAGCAGCTCGACTTCGCTTTCACCTACCGGCAAAAAAGCGGTAGTGGTTTTCTGCGCTTCCACGGTCTCCGTATCGGTGAGATCCAGTCCAAGTACGTCCGTCCAGAAGTTCTTTCCTTCTTCTATGGAATTTACGGCGATTCCCAAATGGTCGATTCTCAATACTTTCATGTTTTCTCCTTTCATTGACCTATGTTGTTTACAATCATAGTCAAAGCGCCTCACCTTCAGGCGGTCTTTACTTCTTTCATTACCCGCGCAAAACCCGGAAGCGCGTTTGCAATCGTTTCATCCGCTACGCAATAGGAAATCCTGAAATACCCCGGGCAGCCGAACCCCGCTCCCGGAACCACAAGGATCAATTCTTTTTTGAGCATCTCGATGAAGATCATTTCATCGGCAATCGGGGACTTGGGAAACAGATAAAAAGCCCCCTTCGGCCTTACGAATTCATAACCCGCTTTTGCCAACCCCTCGCACAAAAGATCTCTTTTCCTGGCATACCGCGATACATCCACCGTCACGCCCTGAAGTTCGGAGACCACCCGCTGCATCAGCGCCGGCGCGTTGACAAAGCCTAGGATACGGTTGGCAAGGGCCATGCCGTTGAGCAGGTCGCCGAGATGATGTGCGGCCGGATTTACCGCGGCAAAACCGATGCGTTCTCCGGGCAGGGAAATATCCTTCGAATACGAGGTCGCAATGATGCTGTTTGGATAGCAGGAAAATACACCGGGCACAACATTGTCATCGTAGACGATTTTGCGATACGGCTCGTCCGATATCAAGTAGAGGGTTCGGCTGAATGTTTTACCCGCTTCCGTCAATACGCCCCCCAATTCGGCAAGGCTCTCCTCGGAATAGATCTGGCCGGTGGGATTGTTCGGAGAATTGATGATCACCGCCTTTGTCTTCTCATTGACGGCATCGGAAATGGCGTTTATGTCCAGCGTAAAATCCGGATTTGTGCGCACCGGCTTGAAGACGCCGCAGTGGTTATCCGTGTAAAAAGCGTATTCGGCAAAATACGGGGCCGGCGAAATGACTTCGTCATCGGGGTCCAGCATGGTTTTCAATATGATATTCATTGCACCGGCGGCGCCGCAGGTCATTACGATATGGTCCTGCGTAACGGGGGCCTGCTGCTCCTCGGACAGGTATGCCGCCACTTTTTGCCGAACCGGAATATACCCGGGATTGGGCATATAGCCGTGGTCTGTGGGTATGGAATCCTCCACCACTTTTTGCAGGGTGGATTTAAAAATATCAGGCGGGGCCACATTGGGGTTGCCCAGAGAAAAATCAAATACCTTGTCCGGCCCGTGGATCTCTTTGAGCCGATTGCCTTCTTCGAACATTTTTCGAATCCAGGAGGATCGGGCGATAAATTCTTCGATACGTTTGGCGATGGTCATGGACGCGCTTCTCCATATTTTAAAATTGATTGCTCGTTCTAATCGAGGGGTTCAGGTGGGTGGTTTAAACCGACTCTACTGAAGTAACCCCCGGCACTTCCTGCTTCAAAAATCGTTCGATGCCGTTTTTCAATGTCATTTGGCTCATCGGGCAGCCCGAACAGGCACCTTGCAGCCGCACTTTGACGGTGCCGTTCTCATCGATGTCGACGAGTTCCACGTCGCCCCCGTCCGCCTGAAGCATCGGCCTGATTTGTTGTAAGGCCTTGGTGATTCGTTCCTTCATCATGCCCTCCTGTGGGGTCGTTTGGGTTTTTCGCAATGAATTATATCCTGTTTTTATAAAAATCATTTTTAAATTCGTCAAACTGATTTTTGCCGACGGCCTCCCTTATTCGGTTCATAAGATGAAGATAATAGAATACATTATGGATCGTATTCAACCGATAGGACAGCAGTTCTCTGGCCATATACAGATGCCGCAGGTATGCCCTGGAAAAATGACGGCAGGTATAGCATCCGCAGTCCGGGTCAATCGGATCTTTATCCCTTTTAAACCTGGCATTGCAAATATTCAGGGTGCCGCCGGCGGTGAAGAGTTGTCCGTTTCTTGCGTTCCGGGTCGGCAGAACGCAATCGAACATGTCGGCGCCCAGTGCCGCAAGCTCCACCAAATCTTCAGGCGTTCCCACCCCCATCACGTAGCGGGGCTTGGAATCCGGCAGTTCCGACAGGGCTTCGCCCGCCGTTTCAAGCATCAGCGGTTTGGGCTCTCCCACGCTCAACCCGCCTACGGCATATCCGTCAAAACCGATTTCCTGGAGTTCCCGGGCGGACCGCCTGCGAAGGTCTTTGTACATACCACCCTGAACGATGCCGAACAGGGCCTTCCGCCGGCCGTCGTTGTCGCGGTGTGTTTTGCAGCGTTTTGCCCACCGCGTGGTGAGTTCGAGCGCGTTTTTGGCTGTCCCGTAATCGGCCGGATAGGAAATGCACTGATCCAGGCACATCATGATGTCGGCATCCAGGCACAACTGAATTTCAATGGATTTTTCCGGTGTGAGCAGGTGAGAGGATCCGTCAATATGGGATTGAAATGTCACACCCTCTTCGGTGATCCGTGAAAGTTTGGCCAGGGAAAATACCTGGAAGCCCCCGCTGTCGGTCAATATCGGTCCATGCCAATGCATGAACCTGTGCAGACCGGAAAAATTTTCGATCACATCGCATCCCGGCCTGAGATAGAGATGGTAGGTATTGGAAAGAATGATCGAGGCGCCCAATGCCGAGAGGTCCTCCGGCGTCAGGGACTTCACGGTGGCAAGCGTTCCCACCGGCATGAATACCGGCGTCCGAACGTCTCCGTGGGCTGTTTTCAATACACCCGTTCGCGCCGGAGAACCGGTTGTTTCCGTAATTGCAAAATTCATGGTTTCTTACACGATCAACATGGCGTCGCCATAGCTGTAAAAACGATACTTGTTTCGTATTGCCTCCCGGTATGCCGCAAATATTCGCTCTCTTCCCGCAAATGCCGAAACCAGCATCAGCAGGGTCGATTTCGGCAGGTGATAATTTGTGATTACGGCATCCACGGCTTTAAACCGGTAGCCCGGATATATATAAAGATCGCATCTTCCGCTGCCCGGGTACAGCAGGCCGGTTTCATCGGATGCATATTCCAATGTGCGGACGCTGGTGGTGCCCACTGCGACCACCCGGCCGCCGCGTTGCCGGACCGAATTCACGGTTTCGGCCGCCTCATCCGAGATGAGGTACCACTCCGAGTGAATACGATGTTTTCGGATGTCGTTTACCCTGACGGGCAGGAATGTTCCATACCCCACATGAAGCGTGATTTCAACAATGTTAATGCCTGTTGCCTTCAGTGAAGCCAACAGGGCGTTTGAAAAATGCAGGCCCGCCGTAGGTGCGGCAACGGCGCCTTTTTGAGAAGCGTACACGGTTTGATAATATTCGGCATCGATGGCGTCATCGAACGGCGGGCTTCTCTTGATATATGGGGGAAGCGGAACATGCCCGATGCGATTTAGGGTTTGAGTGAAATCTTCAGGGGCTGAAAAGCTCACCCGGAAAATGCCGTTTTCAAAATGAACGACCCGGGCCGTCAGACCGTGATTGAATCGGATCGTCGTTCCGGGGCCGGGCCTTTTGGATGCTCGAATCAGGCATTCGCATTCAACCGTTCGGCGGCTTGCACGACTGAATCCGCCCTGTGCGGCATCCAGCAGAAAAACCTCTACCTTCCCCCCCGTTTCTTTTTTTCCGAAAAGGCGGGCCGGGATCACTTCCGTGTTGTTCAGCACCAGCACATCTCCGGAATCGAGCAAGTCCCTGAGTTGGTGGAATCGATGATGCGACATTTCTCCGGACCACCGGGAAACACGGAGCAGCCGGGAATCATCCCGCCGCTTTTCCGGCAATTGGGCAATCAGTTCTTCCGGCAGTTCGTAATTGTAATCTTCTATCGAAAACACGTGCTTTATCTTTTTCCAAGGTAAACGAATAACAGTCCCAGACACATGAGGACCAAACCGAATCGCCGAAGGGATCCGTCGGGCAGCTGCAGAATATTTTTAATCCAGTGTTTCATTTTATCAGGCACCATAAAATAGGGAATCCCTTCGATAATCATAACCATTCCGATAACGCAAAAAAAGAAATCCATGGTTCAACCCCGCTTTCTCGAGTAATGACGGTCTTTAATAATAATAGGGGCTTGGTTTGTCAAATAAAAGGGATTGTAAAGGATTTCATCTTCAGGTTGAATTTGTCACCTAAAAATGGCATGAATTGCTTTTGGGCGATCGGCCTGCAATCCGGCAGGGAGCGATTTATTAAATGCATCGGCTCAGGCACCGGGTTATCTGTTGCGGGCGGGCCGGTATGGTCATTGGACACGGCCGTCGCGTCGGTATTTCGGTGATGTAAAACGAAGCTTAAAAAGGCAGCTGAAAAAATGAAATTTGAACCCGTAATCGGATTGGAAGTGCACGCACAGCTAAAAACGAAGACAAAAATATTCTGTGATTGTTCAACCGCTTTCGGCGCCCCCCCAAATACGCATGTTTGTCCGGTATGCCTGGGGATGCCGGGGGTGCTGCCAATGCTGAATCGGCAGGTCGCAGCATTTGCCGTACGAATGGCACTTGCTACGAATTGCACGATTGCCTCGGAAAGCCGTTTTGCGAGGAAAAACTACTTTTATCCCGACCTTCCAAAGGGCTACCAGATTAGCCAATATGAACTTCCCGTTGCGGAGCACGGATTCATCGACATCGAGGTAAACGGCAATGCCCAGCGAATCGGCATCACCCGCATACACATGGAGGAAGATGCCGGCAAACTGACCCATGACCCGGACCGGCCCTTCAGCCGCGTCGATTATAACAGGGCCGGTGTCCCGCTGATTGAAATCGTCAGTGAACCGGACATCCGTTCTCCGGAAGCGGCCGGTGCTTATCTGCGGAAACTCCGCGCCATCCTTCGCTACCTCGACATTTGCGACGGCAATATGGAGGAAGGCAGTTTTCGGTGCGACGCCAATATATCCATTCGGCCGGAAGAGCAAAGCAGATTCGGAATCCGGTCGGAAATCAAGAACTTGAATTCATTCAAGCACGTTGAAAAGGCGCTTCTCTACGAAATAGAGCGGCAGAAAGATGTCATAAGAGACGGCGGGGAGGTCATACAGGAGACGCGCCTGTGGAATCCGGATACCCATCGTACCGATTCCATGCGGGGTAAAGAGGAGGCGCATGATTACCGCTACTTTCCCGAGCCGGATTTGTTGCCGCTCGTCATTTCCAGTGCGTGGGTCGCCGAATTGAAAAAAACGCTTCCCGAACTGCCGGATGAAAAGAAAAGCCGGTTCAAGCTGGAATACGGGCTTCCGGCCTATGATGCCGAACTGCTGACGTCTTCAAAAGAGCTTGCCGATTATTTTGAAGACTGCGTCGGGCATCTAAACGATGCAAAACAGGTCAGCAACTGGATCATGGGACCGCTTTTGGGACGGTTGCATGCTCAGGGCAAAGAAATTGAACAATCCCCGGTTTCGGCGCGGCATTTAGCGGAACTTCTGGACCTGATAAATGAGGATATCATCAGCGGCAAAATTGCAAAGACGGTTTTTGACGAAATGGCGGCAACGGGTAAAGCCCCACGCAAAATCGTGGAGGAAAAAGGATTGGTACAGGTCACGGATGTATCCGCTATCGAGGAGGTGATCGATGAGGTGATTGCCGAAAACCAGGCGCAGGTGGAGCAGTACCGGCAGGGAAAAACAAAAGTCATGGGCTATTTTGTGGGCCGGGTGATGCGGAAAACCAAGGGGAAAGCCAATCCTAAAATCGTCAACCAGGTGCTGAAGGACAAACTCGATACCGGCACGAAGTAAATCCGAAAAAACCGGCCATATTTCGGTGAAACCGCATGACTAACGTGTTTCTGGTGAGCTCTTTAAAAGTCGAGTGAAAGTTTATGAACCCATTTCAGCGAGTCGATCTCATCCAAATCGACGCCCCCGATATTGACGTCGATTTTTGCAAAAGCGACGGCCGCCGTATACGTGAGCATATCGCTGATTTTGTAATCCGCCGCCAGATTGAGCTCATAGGCATTGGCGCCCGCCGACGGTCCTCCGAGGCTGCTCGTATAATTTTCGTTCGATGAAAAATAGGTCAATGAAGGAATGAGGTTGATTTTGTTGCTGACAGCCAATCGTGCATATATCTGAGCCATGGTCAAATCGTTCGGCCTGTCCGCCATTTCCGGGTATTGAGTTGCCGCTCCGTAGTTGCTTAATAGAAAAGGAACCGCATTTGGAAACAGGAGCGTGAAATCCGTCTCTTCCCCCAAGCCGTTACCGGCCTTTTTATTCCAGTTGCCGCGGGCAAGTACGATCCCGAATTTATTGGCGTCCAAGCTTGCCCATACATCGGCGTAAACACCTGACGTGTTTCCGTCATCCGCCTTTTCGGGCGTCTTGCCGCCAAACGCCTCCACCTTCATACCGGCGAACGCCGACCCGGCTGCAAAGAAAAATACAATGAAAAATAAAAGGAGTTTCTTCATCCCGTCTCCTTGACTCCCCCCAGATCTTTTGAAACCAATTATATTTATACCCAATTCACCACATCGTGTCAAATCTTTTGTGGGTCTGTGCTTTACTTTTACAGGGTTTTCATTTAATGCATAAAAATGAAAACCTGCGCATGTCCTTTCACCTGAAAACCAAGTATTGGAGTCGATTTAAGTCATAGATAAAAGGCTGGAAAAGGAAGCTTTTTGCACTTCGGGCATACGCAACAACCTGCGGTCTTTAAGAAACAAAGGACCCACCACCATCGTGCAATGCTTTCACCACAAAAGGAGGTTTTATGCAATTGCGAAATTTGGAGAACCGGGACGCGCTGATCGATGCCTTGAACGAAAAGGCGGAGGCGCTGCGAAAAGAGATTATTCGATTGGCGGCAGTGGCGGGTGGCGGCCACATCGGCGGCGGACTCTCTATGGCGGAAATCATCGTAGCGCTTCACTATTATGGCATGAATCTGAAAGAAAATGCTCCCGATTGGCCGAATCGGGACCGGTTTATTTTATCGAAAGGCCATGGATCCATCGCTTATTGTCCGGTTTTGGCCGACCTGGGATTTTTCCCCAGGAAATGGCTGGACTCCTTCAACCTGTTGGACAGCCCCTTCGGCATGCATCCGGATATGCGAAAGATTCCCGGCGTGGAAATGAGCACCGGTTCTCTGGGGCATGGCTTGTCCGTGGGGGTCGGCATGGCGATTACAGCCCGACTGGATAGGGCGGACTGGCGTGTATTCGTGTTAATGGGTGATGGTGAAACGCATGAGGGAATGGTCTGGGAGGCGGCCCAGGCCGCGAGCCATTACAAATTGGGCAATCTCATTGCGCTGATCGATCGAAACGGATTGTGTTTGGATGGGCCCACAGAAGAAGTCATGTGCATAGAACCCATTTGCGACCGATGGCAAAGCTTCGGCTGGAACGTATACGACATCGATGGGCATGATATGGATGCACTGGTCCGTACCATCGATGAATTGCCGCCTCATGACAGTGAAAAACCCACTCTGGTGATCTGCCGGACAACCAAGGGCAGGGGGGTTGCGTTTATGGAAGGAGATCCCGTTTGGCACTATTCGGGTCTTGACGCTGAGAAAACCGAGGAGGCAATCGGTTCCATTGAATCCCGCCGCCCTGAAAGGAGGTGTTCATCATGAGCCCTGACATTCAAAAAGAAGTCGCGATGGGGTTTACGTATAATACCGATACCATTGATTTATTGACACAGACCGAGGTTTACGGCAAAGTGATCGTACAATTGGCCGAAAATGATCCCGATGTCGTCGTACTCACATCGGATCTCATGCGGTCCAATAAAACAGGCGAGTTCAAGAAGGCCTTTCCGGAACGCTTTTTTAATTTCGGCATCGCGGAAAGCAATATGGTGGCGGCGGCAGCCGGGATGGCGGTTTGTGGGAAGAAACCGTTTTTGTCCACCATGGCGGCTTTTCTCTCCTTGAGAAGCGCAGAGGCGGTGCGGACCGACATTGCATATCCCAATCTGAACGTAAAGATGATCGCAACGCATAGCGGCCTTTCCATGGGCAATGGCGGGACAACGCATCATGCCACCGAAGATATTGCCGTCTTGCGTTCCATGGCCAATATGACCGTGGTCGTCCCGGCCGATGCCATAGAAACCGGAAAAGCCGTTACAGCGTCCATCGGCATGGAAACACCTCTCTATGTTCGAATCGGTCGATCTCTCGAGCCTATGGCCTATGAAAATGATCGGTGCGAATTCACATTCGGCAAAAGCGTGACCATGCGGGACTACGGATCCGATGCCGCCGTAATCGCCTGCGGCGTATGCGTGAAAGCCGCCATGGACGCGGCGGATGAACTTCAGGCCGAAGGCATTAAGATCAACGTCATCAATATGCACACCGTAAAACCCCTGGATGCCGAGGCTGTACTTCGCGCCGCCCGTTCCTGCGGGGCCCTGTTGACGGCGGAAGAGCACAACATCATCGGCGGTCTTGGCGGGGCGGTTTCCGAAACCCTGGCCGAAGCCGGGGTCGGGGTAAGGTTCAAGCGCCTTGGGGTTCCCGATGTTTATTCGGTAATCGGTTATCCCGAAGAACTGTATGCCCGGTACGGCATCGACAAAAACGGGATAAAGGCGAGCGTAAAGAAAATTCTCGAATAGCCGATTGATGAAAGTCAGACCCGGTGTTCAGCACCGGGTCTTACATGTGTCCTGTGCGCCTGTTGCACGATTGAGCGCCGTTTCCGATCCTATCCGGACATGGTGTTTTCCGGTTTATGCGAAACACGCCGTTGTCGATCTCTTTCAATAAACAAGGGGGCTTTATGCAATCCATCTACTTTGAACTCAATGTGCCGAAAATCTTAGCCACTCGGCTTTTCTCGAAATTCACCGATGCCGTGTATTTTTCCCCGATGTCACCGGTTCGCTACGGCAAAATACCGGAGCAGGATCTTCCCGGTCCGAACTGGGTGAGAGTGGCTCCCATCCTTGCCGGCATCTGCGGGGTGGATCTGTCCCTTTTCTTTGTGCAGGCCGAACCCACCATTTCCATTACCGCCCTGCCGGGTGCCCCGAAAACGTTTATGGGCCATGAACTGGTGGGGCGCGTCACCGAAACCGGTGCCGGTGTCACCTCCCTGAATGTCGGTGACAGGGTGACGCTTCAGAAATATCTGCCCTGTTGTTCGATCAAGGAAATCGATCCACCCTGCCGGTTCTGCGCCCGGGGACATTACACGCTCTGCGAAAATATCGCCGAAGATCCGGTTTTCGAGAATCTTGGAGCCGGATTCGGGGATGTTTTTCTGGCCCACCAAAGTCAACTCATCAAAGTGCCCGATGACGTACCGGATGAGGCGGCGGTGATGATCGAACCCGCCTCCGTGAGTCTCCATTCCGTTTTGAGACGGCCGCCCAAAGAAGGTGAAAAGGTGCTGGTTGTCGGGGCGGGCACCATCGGTCTGAACGTTATCCAGTGCGCCAAAGCGGTAGCGCCCGGATGTACGGTTTACGTTTTGGAAAAAATCGATTTCAAGAAGAACCTGGCCCGGAAACTCGGGGCGGATGCGATTCTATCCGGTGATCCCTATGAAGCGGTCGCAGCCGCAACCGGCGGCAAGTTGTAT
This sequence comes from Desulfobacterales bacterium, assembly GCA_046483495.1. Lineage (GTDB taxonomy): Bacteria > Desulfobacterota > Desulfobacteria > Desulfobacterales > UBA5616 > CAYLRU01. The sequence goes on along the minus strand of JAWODC010000076.1, from coordinate 66,151 downwards.
TCAGGCGCCCTCAAAAACCGCAATATCCTGGGTGGGTTCGACCTGATTTACGATTGCGTCGGGTACTCCAACACCATCCATGACAGCCTTCGCTGGCTGCGGGCACAGGGGGATTACGTCATGGTGGGCAATCAACTGTCACCGGTGAATTTTGACCAGACGCCCATCTGGAACCAGGAGGTCGGGATTATCGGCGTCAACGCCCATGGATGTGAAACTTACAACGGAGAAACCATCAGCAGCTTTGATTTGGCGATTCGGATGATTCGGGACGGTCGGATCAACCTGGAAGGGCTTGTCACCCACCGATTTCCGTTAAGCAGCTACAAAGAGGCCTTTAAAATGTTTCGAAAAAAGCAAGAGCCGGTCATTAAGGTCGTTTTCGACATGAAAAGCAATTGAACCGGGATTGTGTAATCCCAAAAGGAGGAATTTAACAATGGAAGCTTTCCAAAAAGCCTATGACGCTGTTGTTGTCGGCTCCGGTCCGGGAGGGGCTGCCGTCGCCAAGGAATTGTCCCAAAACGGCAAAAAGGTTCTGATTCTGGAATGGGGGGGCAATGCGCCGATTAAGGGGACATTCCTCCAATCGCTGAAAATGATCGGCATACCCGGCAAAAGTGTTCTTTTCACCAATAAAAAAATGCACGTGCTGTTAAGGGGCATCACCACGGGCGGCAGTTCGGTTTTTTACTGCGGCACCGCCTTCGAACCGCCATATGATCTTTTGAAACGCCACGGTATCGATATTACAGGTGAAATTGAAGAAATTAAAACCGAGGTCCCGGTCAAGCCGCTAGCCGATGAACTCATGGGCCCCATGGCAGGCAGAATTGCAACCAGCGCCCTGGATTTGGGATTTGACTGGAAGAAAATCAATAAATTTATTTACCAGGACAAATGCAGAACCGGCTGCTGGCGGTGCTCTTATGGATGCCCGTATGACGCCAAATGGAACGCCCGCAATTTTGTGGCAACGGCGGTGCAAAACGGTGCGGAACTGGTCAATGGCGCCAAGGTAAAAGAGGTGTTGAAGGATGGGCAATCAGCGACCGGTGTGGAGCTGAAAAAAGGCGGCCGCACGTATCGTGTCTTTGCACCGGTAATCGTCCTTTCAGCGGGCGGTATCGGGTCTTCGGAGATCCTGCGGCGGAGCGGTCTTAAAAACGCAGGCTTCGATTTCTTCGTCGATCCGCTGATTCTCGCCACCGCCCGCGTAAAGGACATCACGGAAGGCAAGGAACCCCAGATGCAGGCGGGAATGCATGTGGAAGCTGAATACGTGATGACGGACCTGGCACTGCCCAATGACCCGAGACTTTCCATCATGGTCAAAATCAAAGATGATCTGGGCGGACGCATCACCGACCGGGGCGGCTGCCGAAAGGATCTGTCCAAAGCTGATTATCAAAAGCTCGAGGACGGTTTCAGCCATGCGAAAAAGATCCTCAAGAATGCAGGTGCCGGGGATGTCCGTAAGAGCATCATATTCGCCGCCCATCCCGGAGGAACGGTAAAAGTCGGAGAAGTGGTGGATCCGAATTTGAAGACGGCATACGACAATCTTTATGTGTGCGACTGCTCGGTAATCCCGGAAGCCTGGGGGCTGCCGCCCACATTGACGATTCTTGGCCTCGGCAAACGGCTGTCCGGACATTTGCTGAAACAGGCTTTTTGATTTTTTTTGCAGTCAGCCGGGTGTCTTGATCCGGCGCCCTACATGTGTTTTTTCAGAAAAGCATCCAGCTTTTCATTGAAAAAATCGGGCGTCTCCTCGTGAGGAGAATGCCCCGCCCCGGGGACCGTGACAAGCTCGGAATTTCGGATGCCCTCGTTCAGTATGCGTGATGCTTTGACAAAGCCCGCATCCTCTTCTCCCAGAAAGATGAGTGTCGGGACATTTATTTCCCCCAACCTGTCGGTGACCGGCTGCCATTTTCCAAAACTCCGGGCAACATAGATATATCCTTCAACCGATGTATTCATTACTTTTTGTTTGGCGATCTCACGCTGCTCCGGATGCCGCTTAAACCGCTCGACCCGGACGGGATTGTGGGCGGCATCGTACTCGAAGGCGGCTTCCAGTCCTTGGGTGGCCGCCAGATCGTCGAGTTTGGCCCTCAATTCCGCATAGCCGGGTGCGACCTCCCATTCGCCACTCGAGGTATCCACCAGTACAAGCGCTGCAACCCTATCGGGATGATCCAGTACAAACTGCAGCGACATAAACCCGCCCATGGAATGACCGATCAGGCAGCAATTATCTATGCCGAGCTTTTCCAAGAGCGCGTATACATCTTCGCTGAACCGGTCAATGGAGTAGTCCGATTCCGTAGGGGGTGCACTGCTTTTGCCGTGTCCCCTGTGATCGACGGCGATGGTCTGGTACCGCTTGGAAAACGGGGAGGCCTGATGGTCCCAGTCCCGTGTGCTTCCGGTGTAGCCGTGAAGAAATACAAGGGTTTTGCCGGTTCCGGCTTTTTCATAATGCAAAAGGACCCGATCAATGGATTCGATTGGCATGGTTTCACCTCTTCTTGTCCGTTTTTTCTTATAACCGATTGAAATTATTATTAGCAGCGGTGTCGCGAGTGTCCGCTTGAGAGCACCGCGTGTTCGGTTTGATAAAGAATCATGTTCGATAATGCAAATCAATCGGCCCGGACCGCAGTACGGGGGTGACCGGTGAGGTACATATCCATTTGAATCGATTCAGCAGCGACGTGCCGCTTTTGTAAATGTTAAAATAGGGGATTTTTTCACGCAATACAATGCTTTTTTTGACGCAAAATAGCCGGCGGCATCACCGGACCTCGTCTTCAGGTCCTCGGATATATCCTAAAAAAAATACTGGGTTTCCTGATACCGCGGCAAAACAGTACGGAGTATTATTAAGGTACGGAAAATGGCGGGCCGGGAGGGCATTCTCGACACTGAGTTTATTCTTAAAACAGTTCATCGCTATTTCGACACATAGGATGCAAGGGTGATTTGTCACCTCACGGCGCGGAAACAATAACAAGTGCCGAACGGGACAAGACGGGCCGATGACCTGCGGTAGTCTCCGGCGGATCCGGCTTCTGAGGCGGCAGGTTATGAAACGCAACATGCAAAGAAGGTGATTTATGCAATTATTAGATAAAATAAAAAGTATCGATACGCAGGACAAGTTCGATCTGTTGGGATTCGGTCAATACCTGGATATCGCCCTTAAATCGCCGGAAGTGACACGCAACGCCTTTCAGCGGGTCCATGACATGATCATGACCTACGGACAGAATGAATATCAGCGATACGGTCGCAAATATATTCATTACAACTTTTTCGATGACCCTTTTTCCAAAGGAAAAGCCATTTACGGCCTGGACTGGAGTATCATGAAATTCATGAACGTTTTGAAGAGCGCCGCCCTTGGATACGGTCAGGAGCGCCGCATCCTGCTGCTGGTGGGACCCGTGGGTTCGTCAAAGTCCTCCATGGTGGATCTTTTGAAAATGGGGCTCGAGGAATACTCCAAAAAGGATGAAGGCCGGCTGTATGGGACGGTGTGGTATGCGGAAAGAAAATCGGATGAAGCGATCCGGAAAGCGCTGGGATTCGTAAATGATTATGATGAAGAAATCGAATGCGAGATGCATTGCGACCCCATCAACATTTTGCCCTTGCTGTATGCGGACGGAATCGTAGCCGTAGACCCGATTACGGAATTAAACAAATCCATTGCAGAGGAGCGGAAAATAGAAAGTTGGTGCTATCCCTGCCCGCGGTGTGATGATGCGTTTAACCGGCTGATGAAATTGTACAAGGGTGATTGGAAGACGATCATTTCAAACCATGTCCGCGTCAGGCGGATCATCGTATCGGACAAACGGCGTATCTGTATCGGAACCCTGCAGCCGAAACATGAGAAAGATCAGGACGCCACAGAGCTTACCGGCGACGTGAATTACAGGGCCGTAGCCGAATATGGCAAGGAAAGCGACCCCCGGGCCTTCAATTTCGAAGGTGAATTTCAAAAAGCCAATCGAGGTATCATCGAATTCATCGAGGGGTTGAAGTTGGATGTCGCCTTTTTGTACGATCTCCTGGAAGCCTCCCAGGCTCACCGGATCAAGGCCCGCAAACTCGGCCATATGGATATCGACGAGGTGATTATCTCGCACACCAATCCGCCGGATATCAAAAAACTGGAGAAAAACGAGATGATGCTGGCATTGAAAGACCGGACGACGCAAATACCGATGCCATATGTCATTCGTCTGGGCGATGAAATGAAAATCTATGAGCGTGATTATCGGCAGGACAACATCAAGAGCCATATTGCGCCGCATACCATCGAGGTGGCGGCGATGTGGTCGGTGCTGACACACCTTGAAGAGCCTAAAGAACAAGGTATGGATATCGTTCAGAAAATGAAACTATACAATGGCCAGGAGCTTGAAAACTGGTCCCTGGAGGTATGTAAAAAACTGCGCGATGAGCAACCCGACGAGGGGTTCACCGGAATTTCTCCGAGATACATACAGGATAAAATTTCAAATGCGGTAATCAACAGCGAAGGGCGATGCGTGAATTCTTTCATGCTGATCAAAGAGCTTCGTGAAGGACTGGCGCTGCACACGTCCATTACCGATGCGGAACGGCAAAGGTGCAAGGACTTGCTGGGCTTGGTCGAGCAGGAATACGACGAAATACTGCGTGAGGAGGTTCAGCAGGCGATCCTTGGGGATGAACAGGCCATCCAGAAACTGTTTGCAAACTACATCGACAACGTCAAGGCATATACCCGGGGAGAAAAGGTCGCGAACTTTTTCACCGGCAAGGACGAGGAACCCGACGAGCGCCTGATGCGGTCCGTTGAAGAAAAAGTGGATATCACCGAAAACCGGAAGGATGACTGGCGGAGAGAAATTATGAACCATATCGGCGCACTTGCCATGGAAGGAGAAAAGTTTCGGGCCAATTCAAATGAGAAGCTGCACAAGGCATTGCGGCGAAAGCTGTTTGAAGATCAGAAGGACACGCTGAAATTGTCGTCGCTGGTGGAAACCGTCAGGGATGAGGATACGGAGAAGCGAATCAATGAAGTCAAGGATCGGCTGATCAAAGGCTACGGATATTGCGGGGAGTGTGCAAACGGAATTCTTATTTATGTGGGCGGGCTTTTTGCCCGGCAGGAAGAAAGAAGGAAAATGAGGCAGTAAGCCGGTTGAATGCCGGTCGGAAAATCGGGGGAACCACGATGAGAAGAAGACGAATCAACAGAGACGAAAAGCGGTTTACCGATATGCTGAAGGGCAAAATAAAGCAGGATATCAGGAAATACCTTCGTCCCGGCGGGGTGGTTCTTCCCGGCAAGGGCAAAAAAGAGCCCATAAAAATACGCTTTTTTCATTTGCCCCTTCCCCGATTCCGGTACGGCCCGAACTTCGGGGGTGTCGGTACGGGCAAAGGCAAGCAGGGCGATGATCTCGGGCCGATCACCGGTGATCCGAAAACGGATCAGGGGGATAAACAGGCCGGGGAGCAGCCGGGTGAATTGTTCGAAGTTGAGTTCACTGAAGAAGAAATCATGGAAATGATGGAACTCGAACTGCCGAATCTCAGGCAGAAAGGGGAAAAGACGATTGCCGCCGAGGATCAGCGCTGGTCATCGGCACGGCGGGTCGGCCCTGAATCGCTTATCATAAAGCGGGGCCCCAGAAGCATTTATCGGCGGGCGCTTCAACGGCAGCTGGCAAGCGGTGATTACAATCCGAACGATCCGAAACTTATCCCTATACAGGAAGACAAGTCCTTTCGTTCCACCAAACCCATTCCCCGCCCGCAGAACAATGCCATGCTGGCGTTTATGAGGGACATATCGGGGTCTGTTTCGGATGAAGAACGGGAAATCATATCCTATTTCTGTTATTTCGCTGAAGGGCTCTTGAAGCGGCAGTACGATGAACTCGAATGCGTTTATATCGTTCATCATGTCAATGCGGAGGAAATGAAGAACCAGGAACAATTCCTGATGGCCGACAGCTACGGCGGCACAAAGGCCTCCAGTGCACATCAGCTTCTGGTAAAAATTGTCGGAGACAGATATTCTCCGGAAGATTGGAATATTTATCCCGTCTATTTTTCGGACGGCATGAATTGGGAGATGGACAACAACCTCGTTATTCGATTGATCAAGGAAAAAATCCTTCCGTTCAGCAACCAGTATTGCTACGGAGAGGTTCAACCCGCGTGGCGGTCGTGGTACAGGAGAGAAGTATCCGAAGGTTTTTCTTCACCGGGATTTTTCGGCAGGCGGATCGCCTTGGAGTTTATACGCAATCCCAATGTGGTTTACGTGTCGTTGAAAGAGCGGAATGACGCGTGGACGGCATTGACGGAATTTTTCGGCAAAAAGAAAACAGGTGGTTTGAGATGACGGTCATAACCGAAGAGCTAAACCAATGGCAGGTAAAGATCGAAGCAGTTGCACGGCGGCAGGGGCTCGATTTCTTTCCGACGATTTTCGACGTTGTCGACTGGGACATTATGGCGGAGGTGGCAAGCTACCATGGCTTTCCGGATCATTATTCCCACTGGAAATTCGGAGAATCATACATCAACATGCGCAAAAGCTTTACGTATGGTCTGAGCAAAATATATGAAATGGTCATCAATGCCGATCCGGCATTGGCCTACTTGCTGGAAGAAAATAAACTGGTCGACCAAAAAATGGTCATGGCGCATGTGTTTGCACATGTCGATTTTTTTAAAAACAACGCCTGGTTCGCCCCCACCGACCGCAACATGCTGGCCAGTTCCCGGGGCGCTTCCGAACGCATCGAGAGATACCGGAAAGAATACGGCCAAACCGCGGTGGACGATTTCATTACCGACTGCATGAAAATCGACAATCTCATCGACTCCAGAATGCCCTATATGGAAGCATACAGGGAAAAGAATCCGCGCAGCAAAGGCGAACGAACCGGATTGAAACGAGGGGAGCAGCCGTTTCGATTCAAATCGGACCTGCCTTATCTGGACGAATTTATCAATCCACCGGATTGGATTGAATTGCAGGCCCAAAGAGAAAAGCATCGGGAAGAAAGGCAACGGGAGGCCCGTACCGGATTGCGTTTTCCCGCCAAACCGGTGCGTGATATTCTGCTGTTTCTTCTCCGGTATGCCCCGCTCGAGAAATGGCAGCGCGATGTTTTGGACATTATACGGCAGGAGAGCTACTATTTCCTTCCCCAGGCAAAGACGAAAATTGCAAACGAAGGATGGGCCGCATACTGGCATTCCCAGCTGATGGTGAAGAGGGGGCTTGCATCACAGGCGGAAATTGTCGATTACGCTCAGCACAATGCCGGGACCCTTGGGAGCCCGGGCTTCAACCCCTATAAGCTGGGTTTGTTGATTTACAGAGATATCGAATATCGATGGGACAGCGGCAGGCACGGTCTTCTTTGGGAAAACTGCCGAAGCATGATGGAAAACGATGCAAGTTGGGATGATTTCGTGGTTTTTAAAAATATCTACGAAGAAAATCCAAACGATATCCAGGACAAGTGGGCGCAATGGTGCTTTTTCAAACATGCCTGCAAGAACGGCCTGTGGGGCTTTCCAAAAGATCTCTACGAGAGAGAGAAACGTGTAAGGTGGTGGTGTGAATACCGGGAATGCGAGGCCGAATGGATTCGGTTGGAACGAGAATATGCGCAAAATGAATCCTCCCATTTGGCGGAAGAAATCAAAAGCGATCGGAGATGGTGCCGGATATTGGTCGACCTCAAGAAGGCATGGGAGGAAAATACGTTTAAAAACGATGCCGATCGTATTCCCGATGAGTTTTTTGCCGCAGCCGGGAAGTATCCGGGAAAGGTCCTTCTGGGACAGGGAAGGCGGAAAATATTTGAAATACGCAGGCGAATCAATGATTTTTCATTGATAAGCGAATTTTTTACCCCGGAATTGTTTGAGAAGTCACCGATGTTCAGCTATCGGGCCGGCGGTGGGGGTGTTTCTCCCGACCACTGGGGGGTTGATGCCGCTGAATTCGAGGGCGTCAAAAAAAAGCTGTTGTTTACACTCTTTAATCGAGGAGAGCCGGTCATCGAAATTGTCAACGCCCAATATGCATGGTCGAAAAACAAGACCGAAAAACGCGGTACCGGCCTCTACCTCAAACACCGGCATGAAGGGGCGGACTTGAAGCGGGATGAGATGGAAGATACCCTTCGGGCGTTGTTTGCTTTGTGGCAAAATCCCGTTTATCTCGAGACCATTCTTACGGAAAAGAGTAAACGTTCGGCTGTTCCGCCGGAAATTTTGAAGCAAATGGGGATAGAAGTGCCCGAGGAAAGCAAAACCAGGCGAGGGACCGTCAAAATATATTTCACATCCGACGGAAAAGAAATTACGGAGCTGGACAAGGAAACAGTCGAAGTCCGCATGCCCTACTAGAAGTGGTTTCAAAACCTCCCCTCAGGCCCAATATCGGCGTTGGGATGAAGTGAATGCTCAAAATACGTTATGTATTCCTGCGCTTGAATCCTTCCTCCCGCCTTGATCTTGGACCTGATTGAAGGTTTTGAAACCACTTCCAGGGATCGTTGGGATCGTTACGTTCGGAACGCTCTTACGCTCTAAACGATCCAAACGATCTAGTAAATGGTTTGTCCACCCGTGGTGAGAATCGTTTCCCCGGTGATATAATCGGCTTCTTTCGAGGCCAGCCAGACTACGGAGGCCGCCACATCGTCCCGGGTCTGAAATCTGCCCAACGGAATCGTCGGCAGGGTGCTGTCCATGAGCTGTTCATATGTCATACCCATCTGCTCCGCCAGTCTGGCAAAGGATTCCTTGAGCATATCGGTTTCGATCGTTCCGGGCAGAACGGCATTGACATTGATCCGGTAGGGTGCGAGCTCAACGGCCGGGGTTTTGGTGTAGTGGCACACCGCAGCCTTGCCGGCGCCGTAGACACCCAAACCGGGGCAGGGTCGTTTTGCCGCCTGTGAAGCAATATTAACGATTTTTGCGCCTTTTCCCTGCCGGACCATCTGTTGGGCGGCCGCCCTTGAGCAAAGATGGGTGCCCTTGACATTTACGGCTATTCCCTCATCCCATCCGTTTGCATCGACATCGATCAGCGGCCCCCCGCTGCCGGGAGGACCACCGCCGACATTGTTTACCAGAATGTCGATTTCTCCGAAATGGTCGACGGCGGCACCCACCATCTGCTGCACTTCCGACTCAACGGTCACATCGCACTTGACGGGGAGGCATTTTACTCCGAATGCTTCGAGTTCCTTTTTCCGTTCGAGAAGCTCTTCCCAGGTTCCCCGACCGTATTCGGGGTCGGAATGCGGGCAGGCAACGTCCGTCACCACCACGTGGGACCCTTCTCGAGCAAAGCGTATCGACATGCCGTGCCCGAGGCCGTTTGGACGTCCCGAACCCGTTACAACAACGACTTTTCCCTTTAAATCATCGTACATGCTCTTCCTCCTGTTCACTGAATCTGCGTGTTGCCGAATCTGTAATCCACTTCAAGCCCCATCCCGTATCGCCCGTCTCGTTTTTCTTTCCGGCGAATGGCCCGGACCGCACTGCCATGAATTCCGATAGTCGTATTAGAATTCTTCCTCGTCCTTGACCGGCTCCCACGGATCGGGCATTTTCATCGGTGGGACTCCGGCCTCCTCCCAGGGGAATTGGGCCAGGGTATTTCTGCGGATAGCTCTTCCCCTCGGTGCAAGGGTTTCCCACGGAATGTGGGCCCAGCAGGTGGCGTATGTGGCGCTGTAGATTTGCCGGTTGGATACCGTTGGATCCATGTGGACGTTGACAATGGCCGGGCTTCCGTTTTCAGCCGCCTTAAACGCCCGGATGAGTGCGGGTCCTATTTCTCCGGGATCATCGACATACTCGCCATGGCCGCCGAACATGTCACAGAACCTGTCATAGCGGGCATTTTCCACCCCTTCCTGCCCGTATGCCCGATCCTGCTCTCCCATGCTTTCCCAGTTATTGCCATAATAGACGGATTTCATGCCGGTAAGCCATCCGCGATTTTCAGACACCAGATAGACTATGGGCAGCTTGTGAATAACGGCCGTTTCGAAATCGGTTCCGGAAATGCCCATGCCCGCATCCCCCATGAGGGCCAGTATGGGGTGCCGGCGGGCATCGGGATCACCGAAGGCGGCGCCGATCGCCATGCCGACGCCGTGGCCCACACCCGCATACTCCGATGCATCCATGACTTGACCGGAATAGCGGGCCCGGATAAAGGCGGGCATGTAATCCGAAAGGGTGTAGCCATCCAATATGATCCGGTTCATCCCGCCGTACAGATCCTCGCAGACATCCCATGCCTTTTTCGCCAGGTAGCCGAAATGAACAGGCCGATGCTTTGCATATGTTTCCGCCTTTTCCTTCCTGGCTTCCAGCCCCCCCTTCTGGACGTCCCGGCAATGTGCCGTCCACTCTTTGCGGCTTTCGGGCGGGGTCAAATTCATCTTTTTGATATAGGCGATCATCTGCTCCAAGACCACCCGGATATCCCCGACTATGGCTACGGGTGTATTCAAGTAGGTCCATATGTGATCCGGCGATTCATTCACCTGGATGGTGGGAGGCCAACCGAAGCCGAAGGAGTCAAAAGAACCGATTTTGCCGCCTAAGAGCAGCCGGATATCGCTTTGACCGATGGCGGTACGGCCGGTTCGGGAATCCAAAAACAGGGGGTGAACTTCGGGAAAGCAGCCGCGGGCGATCCTGCGGGTGGTCACCGGGATTTGAGACAGTTCGGCGAATTCCAGCAGGGCTTTGGATGCATCGGACCAGTGGCACCCGTCAGCAGCATAAATAACGGGTTTTTCCGATGACCAGAGGGCCTGGACCGCCCGTTCGATGAATTCGGGTGCACCTCCCGGCGGAATGGGGTCCGCGGTTTCTTCCCCGCGCCATTTGGGAACATACATGGCGTGTTCCCCGTATGCGCTGAGCGGAGGGATAGCCGGCGGCAACGGTTTAAACAGCATGCCCAGTTCCATTTCAAGAGCCGCGGGACCTTTTGGATAGGATTGACAGCTCTTGAATGCACGTGCGATCACCTGTTTGACCTGAGCCGTTTCCGTGCACCGCAGACAGAACTTGGTGATGTTTTTCATGATGTCGGTCACATAGCAGGGCTGGATGATCGGAAGATAGTCGGTTTCCGGTGCGTTTCCGCCGGCGATGAAAACAACCGGGCTGCAGCTCATGTGGGCCTGTTGAATAGCGGAAAACGCATTGCCGACACCGGGACCGGCCGTTGCGAAGCACACCCCCGGTCTGCGGGTAACCTTGGAATAGGCTTCCGCCGCATATGCGGCGGCCTGTTCATGACGGAAGGTGATGGTTTTGATGCCGGCCCTGCTGATTTCATCCACGATCTGCCAAATATGGCCGCCGTGAATGCCGAAGGCGATATCCACCCCATGTTCCACCAACGCTTCAGCAATATAGTTGGATGGATTGGGTTGCAGTTCTCTCATGCCGAGAGGGATTTCTTTGGATTCGGAAAAGGACATTAAGCAGCCTCCTTTCGGGGTAATTGGGAAAAGATTAGAAGTGGTTCTAAAACCTCCCCTCAGGCCCAATATCGGCGTTGGGATGAAGGATTCAATGCTCAAAATACATAATGTATTCCTGCGCTTGAATCCTTCCTCCCGCCTTGATCTTTGACCTGATTGAAGGTTTTGAAACCACTTGTAGGGAAATGGGGCCGTGGCTTCGTAACGTTCCGCCCGGTGCTCTGAACCCCAATCCACCAGTCGGGGAAAATGGGTGCAAAAAGCAGCGGCAGCCGTTTTATTCAGCAGAGATTAAGGGTAAGACTTTTCCACTGGCGGTATCGCCATATGCGTCCGTAGGCTTGCATGGCCCGTTCCACGCTTGAAAAAACGGGAAACCCGGCCTCGAAAAAATCCGTGTGTTTCATTTCATCAAAACCGGGCATGGCTACCGGGAGGAAAGGTTTTTCAAACGCGTGTTGAATGCGGCTGAATTCATGGGCGAAAAACCGGTTGTCCTCCGGCGTCATACCGGTGCCGACCACTAAAAGGGCATCGACGTTCTCATCTGCCGCAGCCGTCCTTGCCGCTTTAAGAACGGTTTCTTTGTTCATCGAACCGGAAAGCCCGATATCGATCGGATTGCGGACACTCGTGCCCGTTTGGGCGATAATTTCTCCGAGTAGCTGCTGTGTTTCCCGGGACAGGTTCGCCAAGGTCAATCCCGCCATTCCGCATGCCTCGGCCGCAGCTACGGCAAACCCACCGGGTCCGGATATGATCGCCATGCTGCAACCGATGGTGTCGGGAAGATACGAAAAGGCCATCAGTGTATCCAGCCACGCTTCGAAGCCGATGACCTCGATCCCCCCGCTCTGCCGGACAACGCCCTCCCAAACTTCTTTTCTTCCGGCCAGAGCTCCCGTGTGCGAGGCCGCGGCCCGGGCGCCTTCCGGCGTTCTGCCGGCCTTCCAGAGAATGACCGGTTTGATTCCGGATATCTCCTTGACCGTGTGAAGAAATTCAGCGCCGTTTCGAATATTTTCAAGGTACGTGCCGATCACGCGCGTATCGGGATCGGACCCGAGGTAGGCAAGAAAATCCGTACCGGTAAGGTCGCATTCGTTGCCCAGGCTGACCACTTTGCTGAATCGAATGCCTCTGTCTTTCCCCATCCGGCCCATGATATTGGCCAGTGAGCCGCTGTGTGATACGATTCCCACATTTCCCGGTGTCCTGGACAGTTCCGGAAAAAACGAGAGTCCGGATTCCGGAGAATACAGCCCCATGCAATTGGGGCCGACCAACCGCATGCCCGCGGATTGGGCGATGTTCACCAGCTTTTCCTCCAGATCTTTGCCTTCAGGTGTTCCGGTTTCACCGTATCCGGCGGTGAACAGCACCACGCCTTTCACTTTTTTTTCTGCACATTCTTTGACAATGGAAAGCGTCTGGTCATGGGGAACCAGAACAATGGCCAAATCCACGGGCCCGGGGATTTCGGAAACCGCGGGATAGGTTTTCAAGCCGTCGATTTCCGTGGCACTGGGATTCACAGGATAAATGGTGCCGGGAAAATTCTGATCGAGAAGGGCTGTTAAAAACAGTCTTCCCATCTTCATCCCTCTTGGTACACCGACAACGGCAATGGACTCGGGATGAAAAAGAGCGTCAATTTGCTTCAGCAGCGTTTTCTCATGAAGTTTTGATGTACAAGCGGTCATATTTCAAAAATGCCTCTGATAGCGCGTATGAATGAGATTCGGCTTTTTAGGAACGCAGCACCTCGATATCGGATTACGCTCATGTCGGGGTAGGGGTGCGCCCGAAACAGGATAGCTTTTAATAAGCTTTTCCGAGATTAAATGCAAGCCCCAGAAGATTGCCGAGGCGATAATAGGTCCGAATTTCCGGCCCGAATACGATCGGCTTGACTTTGCCGATATCGGGAAGTCCGTCGCTGAGCACGGCTTCATCGGCTTTGACATCCATTATTTCACCGATAAACTGTGTATGTAGGCCGATTTCGTAATGATGTAACAGGCTGCATTCCAGTATCAGCGGGAATTCTCCGACATAAGGAGCGTCCACAATCTCGCTTTTCACCGCCGTCAACCCGGTTTTTTCAAACTTGTTCACATCCCTTCCGGAAGCCATTCCGAAATAATCGGCCTGTCCGGCGTATTTCTCGGACGCGATACTCACCGTATACGCTTTTCGAGCCATAATATTGCCATAGGTATAGGTGGCTTTTCTAAGTGAAACGGTAATGCAGGGCGGTTTCGAACAGCAAATTCCTCCCCATGCGGCCGTCATGACATTCGGGCGATTTTCCCCGTCATAAGAGCCGACGCACCAGACCGGTGCGGGAAAAGCCAGTGGTTTAGCGCCAAGTGATGCTTTCATTTTTGCCTCCTTGATGAAAGTGCCGAAGAAAAAATCAAGGGTTTTACCAATGGACATGACCTAATGTAGATGATTTTTGAGTAAAATGGTACGCCTTTTTTTCAAAATGCATCACGACCCGCCCCGTTTCAAGCTCTTGGTTGTCAAGCGACCGTTCATCGCCGGGAGTTTTTTATTGACGGACAGAATTTATTTTGGATAAACTATTAAAAATTATATGGATGATTCAGCATAAACCCAGTCCTAAGGGTCTTTTTCTATATATTACATTTACTTATCTCAATCAAGAAATGGCATTTTCGGCCCGGAGCGGTGAAATACGCCGGCCGGGTAGACGCTCACATTGTTTTTCTTTTCTACCGGATCGAAATGATGTTGTTGTTTCGCCCCTGATCGTTTTGGCCCGGTTCGAACATCTTACGGGCAGCTGCCGCCCCCGTTCAAGCTGACCGGTTTCGGCTTCGATTCGGTAACATTTCTGGCAGTATGGGAGGTAATATGGGCTTTTACGACTATTTTGACGAAAAAGAGTACCGGATGCAAGGCACGCCCGAGATGAAGGATTTGCAGGAGAAAAAATTAATCAAAAACTTGAACGACAATTTCGATAACAACGAGGTTTTCCGAATGTCCTGTATCGCGAAGGGCGTCAATGATCTCTCCCATATTAAAACGCTGGATGATTTTAAAAGCGCTTTTCCCGTTGGGGGGGAGCCCCGATCGCAAATGGAGGACATGATCAAGGGTCCGTTTTGGAAGGGAACCCTAAAGGATACGATGGCCTATGTGCAGGGAGTGAAGCCCGAGGACTATCTGCTCCTGTGCGCGACCTCCGGAACAACAGGTATTCCCACTCCTTATTTTTTCACGGAACAAAGCATGCAGGTGATGGCCAAAGGCTACAGCAGGGGGTGTTTCATGTGCGGCATTACGCCCGGGGAAACGGTTGTACATGCCATGGCCCTCAGTATGTTCGGTGCCGGCATCCCACTGATCGAAACATTCATTCGTCTTGGCGTCACCGTGATCCCGGTGGGTGCTGAAGTGGGTAAAGAAAAACTGATGCAGTTTTCCGAATACTTCAAACCGACCATCATGTTTTGCACCCCTTCTTACGCGCAATACCTGGTGGAAGCACTGCCGGAAAAAATCAGGAGCCTCCGATTCAAACGGGTTATCTGCGGTGGGGAGCCCGGAGCCGGCATTCCGGAAGTGCGAAATAAAATCCAGGACGGTTTCGGGTGCCGTCTAACGGATATGATGGGGCTGATCGGAGGATTGGCGCTTGCTTCGTGTGATGTGGAAGAATATGCGGGGATGCATCACCTGTCCGATGATCTGTTCTTTTTCGAGCTTGTCGATCCGGAAACCAAGCAATCGATTCCGTTCGAAAACGGAGCCATCGGACAGCTTCTCACCACAACCCTCGAAGGCCCTATGTCTTTGAGGGGAACCTCCGGAGACGTGGCGCAGGTTTTGACAGAACCTTGTGCTTGCGGCAATCCGGGCTGGCGGTTGAAAATAATCGGAAGAACAGATGATATGCTCAAGG
This sequence comes from Desulfobacterales bacterium, assembly GCA_046483495.1. Lineage (GTDB taxonomy): Bacteria > Desulfobacterota > Desulfobacteria > Desulfobacterales > UBA5616 > CAYLRU01. The sequence continues at coordinate 50,647 of JAWODC010000076.1, read as the reverse complement.
TAAAGGGCGTCATCGTCTATCCTTCGCATATCGATGATGCCATTAACCATTTTGTGCCGAAGGTGACCGGGGAGTTTCGCATCGTTCTGGATATCCCCCCGCCGCGTGTAGAGCCGCCGCTGAAGCTGAAAGTCGAATACGCCGGGACGGTTCCTGAAGCATCGCTCGATACACTTGCCGGGGAAATCGGGGACTATATGCACAACAAATTGCGTATCCGGCCGAAAATCGAGTGGGTTCCTCCTATGAGTCTTGAACGGACGGCTTTGAAGACGCGGTATATAGAGAAAACCTATAAATAATGTCCATCCGGAAGCGGCATCTTTTGGTCCGGAGCGGCGTTTTCGCCTTTTTGAAATCCTCAAAATAGTTCACTATTCCTGCGGTTTCAAAAAGAGCTCAGGCCTTGCTCCGAACCAAAACCTACCGCTTCCGGATGGACATGGAACGATTTTATTCAGAAGCGGCGTTTTGGTGGTCAGTGGACAGTGAACAGTGGTTTTGGTGCCGGTGAAATTGACTGTATGACGCCCTTCATGTGCCATGTCCACTCACATGCAATATTTCTGAATGCAGGGAGAACTATATGGAAGAAATGCATAGCGGATGGCAGTTGAAAGAGGATCAGATGCTGCTGCGGGAGGGGATCGTAAGATTTCCGGCCGTACCGGGTGAGAAACCGCAATTGGTCGCCTCTAAATGTGATACATGCGGCGATATCGCGTTTCCCAAAAAGATTCGATGCGGTAAATGTGATGGAAAAACGATGAAGGACGTTCTGCTCAGCAGCAGGGGTAAACTGTATGCCCATACGATTGTACGACAGGCGGTTCCGGGTTACGAGGTGCCGAATATCCTGGGCGTGGTAAAAGTGCCCGAGGATGATGAACTGCTGATCATGGCCCAGATTCGAGAATGCAGCATCGAAGAGGTGGTAAACGGAATGGAAGTCGAAACTGTAATCGTAGAGCTGTATACGGATTACCTGAGAAATAAGAGGGTGGTGGGGTATGCGTTCAGGCCGGTTAGGTGATGGGTTATGGGTTATGGGTTATGGGTGATGGGTATGGACGGGGTCCAAATCGGTATCGGTATCGGTATCGAAAAACAAGTCTTGAAAAACGCGATCCCGATTTCGATCCCGAAGAAAAGGTAGTCGGATAGGATTTGGAGGAATCATAATGAGGGACGTATATATCATCGGTGCGGGAATGACGCGGTTCGGACTCTATGACGGGCGGCATCTTCCCTACAAGACGATTTATGAATTAGGGGCCGAGGCATGCATGGCGGCGCTGGATCACGCCGGCATCAGCCACCGGAAAATTGAGGCGGCGTTTTGCGGAAATGGATCGGCCCCTCCGAATTGCTGCCAGAATATCACCGCCCCCGTGGGCATTTCCGGAGTGCCCGCATTTAATCACGAGAACGGATGCGCGGCCGGATCCTGTGCTTTGAAGCACGCATGGGAAACGGTGGCAAACGGGATGTATGATGTCGCTCTCGTGATCGGTGCCGATAAATGGAGCCCTCCACCGGGCGTCAGCCGGGAGACACGGCTTTTGGTGACTCCCTCCGGCATGAATTTGAACCAGGATGTGGCAGGCGCGTTTGGAACGGCCCTGCTGGCCCTGATCGCCAATGCACATATGCATGAATACGGTACGACCAGGGAGCAGCTTGCCAAAATAGCCGTGAAGAACAAACGCAACGGTGCCATGAACCCGTATGCCCAGTTTCAGAAAGAGGTCACGCTCGAAGATGTCTTACATTCGAGAATGATTTCAGATCCCTTGACGCTTTTGCAATGCTGCCCCCAGTCCGACGGCGCTGCCGCAGTTGTCATCTGTACGGGCGATATCGCCCGACAATACACGTCAAAACCGATTAAAATTCCTTTTATCACCGAATCTTCAGCACGTTACAAAGGTATGGAAGGGCGTTTAAGTGAATTCAAGTGCTTTCAACGGGCGTCACAATCGGCCTATGAGGCCTGCGGTATCGGTCCGGATGATCTGGATATCGTGGAAGTTCATGACGATTTTACAGCATTGGAGTTGGTGGCCTATGAAGATTTGGGACTTTGCCCCAAAGGAGAGGCCGGGCGTTGTATTGACGAGGGGCGGTTCGATTTTGGAGGGAAATGCGTTGTCAGCCCCAGCGGCGGCTTGCTGGCGAAGGGTCATCCCATAGGCGCGACCGGTGTCGCCCAGCTTGTAGAAATTGCCTGGCAGTTGAGGGGGGAATGCGGCAAACGGCAGGTCGACGGTGCAAAAATTGGGTTGGCTCATAACGGCGGCGGAGTCGGTGACGGGTATGAGCCCGGAGCCGTAACGATCACGATAGCAACGATATGACACGAGGTGGCTAATGGGCAGAAAAATACGTGAACCGATTCGCATTAAAAATATGGAAATCAAGAACAGGATCGGATTTCCGCCTTTTCTTGGAAACCCCCACGCAGAAGATTGCGGTGTAAACGAGAATACGATCAAGTGGTTTGAAGCGCGGGCGAACGGAGGCGCCGGATTCGCCCTTACCGGAACGATCAACCCGCTGCCCTGGGCCTTCGAAGAAATGATGAAAACCCCTCCAATGCTTTTTCCGCATCCGCTGACCTTTCATGATGACAGCTATATGGATGGGTATCGGAAACTTACGGCGGCCATTCACCGCACCGATATGAAAATCGGCGCTCAAATCGGAGCAGGCGGTGCGGCCAAAGGCTCCTCGCCGTCCCCCTTTGCCAAAAAGAATTTTTTTGAGGCGATCTATGGCAACGATATTCCGGCCCAGGCGTACACCCTTGAAGAGCTCGAAGACATCAAACAGCTGTGCGTCAAAACCGCGGTGAGATGCAAGACCGCGGGGTTCGATTTTATCGAGTTGCACACCGCCCATGGATATGTATCGCTGTGGGGCGGGTTTATGTCTCCTTTTACGAACACGCGAACGGATAAATACGGCGGCAGCTGGGAAAACCGGCTGCGATTTCCTGCTGAGACCATTATGGCGATTCGACAAGCCGTCGGCAACGACTACCCGATATTTATCCGCGTCAGTGCGGATGAACTGTTCGGTCCTGACGGAGTTACCATCGAGGATACGATCACGCATACCGTTCCGATTATGGAAGAGGCCGGAGTCGACTGCTTTGACGTCACCATGGGATCGCAGCTGCACAATCCCAACAATATTCCCTCCCTGTATGTTCCGCGCGGGCATTATATCCGCCTTCCCGCGGCTGTAAAGAAAGCCGCCCGGGTTCCCGTCATCGGCGTGGGAAGAATTCTGGATATGGAAATGGCGGAAAGATTTTTGGAAGAAGGGTATGCCGATATGATTTATCTGGGGCGTCAGCTCATCGCAGACCCCGAGACCCCCAAAAAATATTTCGAAGGGCGGCCGGAGGATATCCGCAAATGCATTGGCGATTTGCCGGGATTCGGCAATTGTGACCGGTGCTGTTCGGTCAATCCCACACCGCCGGTGATGGGATGCACGGGTGATGTTACACCAGCGCCGTCTCCGAAAAAGGTCCTTGTGATCGGCGGCGGCATTGCCGGAATGGAAACCGCCAGACTGGCCGCACTGAGAGGACATCACGTGACATTGTTTGAAAAAGAAGGAAGGCTCGGCGGCACCGTCGATGCACTATCCCGAAACCCCTTGAATGCTGAATTCAAAAACATTGTCGACTATCTCATCAGTCAAATGAAGAAACTCGATGTCGATATTCGGGTCTGCAAGACAGCCGGCGTTGACGATGTCAGGAAAATAAACCCGGATGCTGTTGTCATCGCCACCGGGGCAACCATGACGATTCCCGAGCAGCTTCCTCAAAACAGCAGCATCATGACACATGTGGATGCCTTGAAAAATCCGGCTCGGATTGGAAAAAGGGTGGTTGTTCAAGGACTGGGATACGGTTCGGAGCTGGCGATCGCCCTTGCGGAAGCCGGCAAAGATGTCGTTCTTTTCGGCAAAGGCAAGGAAATAGCCGCCAATGTGCCGCTGTTAAGAAGGTTTTTTCTTTTGAAACGTTTGATGACGGACATGGACGTCTGCCGGGGCGACGGTGATATCGCCATGGCGAATCCGGGCAATCCGGTTGTCAAAACAGGCATGAACCTGAAGGAAATCACGGCCTCTGCAGTAGTGTTGATGAACGAAGACGGAACCGAGGAGCATTATCCTTATGACACGTTTATTGTCTCTCTGGGAAGAAAAAGCAATAATGATTGGGTCAATGAAATAAAAGACATCGTACCGAATACGCACTGCATCGGAGATGCAGGAAAAATCGGTGAAATTACGGATGCCATGACGGCGGCCAATCACATCGGCCGAATGATATAGTACAATCCGATGCAGAATGTAAAAACACCCGACAAACAGCATATCTGGGTATTTGCCGAGCACAGCGACGGGGAAATAATCGAACACGCGTTGGAGCTGATCTGTGAGGGAAGAAAACTGGCCGAACGTTTAAAGGGCCGGTTATGTGCACTCATTCTCGGCCACCGTATCGAAAACGTGGCGGAATCGATAGCCGATTACGGCGTCGAAACCGTATTTATCGCCGATGACGAGCGGTTCGACCGGTACCGGCCGGAATGCTTCACCGCCGTTATCGCCGGGTTGGCCGGTGTGCATGTCCCGGACATACTGCTTTTTGGCTCGACCGTTGTCGGGCAGGATCTCGCTCCGCGTGTTGCTGCGAAGTTGAGGACCTGTCTTGCCGCAAATTGTGACAGGCTCCAGATTTCAGAAGAAGGGCTTCTCCTTCAAACCCGGCTGGCTTATCGAAACAAGCTCCACACCACGGTCGTATGTCCGGATGCAAGGCCGCAAACGGCACTGGTGGCCCCCGGCGTCACAAAAGTAAAAAAAGCATCGAAGCACCCGGATTTCAGCATGATTTCCATCGATCCCGCGATCTATATATCTTCTCGAACAGAGAAGATCGAACCCGTACGACTGATCAAATCCGATCCCAAAACCATCGACATTACGGATGCCGAGATGATTGTCAGCGGAGGAAAGGGCGTTGATGACGAAGAGGGGTTCAAGCTGATTCACGACCTGGCGGATGCCTTGGGCGCTGCGGTTGCCGGTTCACGGCCGGCTGTGGATAATCGATGGATCGGCAGAGAGCGCCAGATCGGGCAGTCCGGCAAAACGGTGTCCCCCGTCCTGATGATTTCATGCGGCATTTCCGGAGCGAGTGCGCACACCTTCGGCATGCGGGACACCAAAAACCTGATTGCGATAAACACAGACAAGACGGCTCCCATCATGAAGTTCGCCGATCTGGGTGTTGCGGGTGATCTTCGAGCCATATTGCCCGAACTCATCAGCCGGTTGAAAGAGACGGTATAAGAGGCTATACATGTACGTGAATCACCCTGCCGCCGACACCTACCTGACATTGCCGGGACATTATATCTCATGGTTTATTCTTTTGGTAGGGTTGTCCCTGTTTTTCTTTTTGCTGTTAAAGCGAATGAACCTCCTCAGGCAGGGAAAACCGGATCCGCGGTTTTCCGATGTGAAAACACGAATGGCAGCGCTGGTCAAAGACGGCGTCTTCCAGAGGCGCCAAACCCGGTATCCCTTTGCCGGGGTTATCCACATCACGATATTCTGGGGGTTTATCCTGCTGGCTCTGCATTCGATCGATCTCATAGCAGGCGGATTACGGCCCGGATATGTTCCCGGCATTTTGGCGGGGCGGTTTGGCGCGTTTTACAGCAGCCTGAAAGACATCGTTGCCGTGATCGTCCTTGTCGCCTGCGGTGCAGCCATATACAGGAGGGCGGTGGTCAAGCCGGAACGATACCGGGGCAGCAGCCGATTCGAAGCCTTTCTGGTGCTGGGGCTTATTGGTTTTCTTATGATCACCGATATTCTGTATGAAGGCAGCCGATCCGGATTCGAACACAACGGCCCCGTTCTGGTTGCTGCGAAAACGGCGGAAACGGCTTTGTCCGGATTGTCCCCGGAATCGCTGAAGACTGTAAACCATCTCAGCTACTGGCTTCATCTGGTCGGTTTTTTCTTTTTTCTTAACCTCTTGCCGCTTTCCAAGCATTTCCATATCATTACCGCACTTCCGAACGTCTTTTTCAAAAAGCTGGATCGGGGTGCGGTGAAACCGCCGCAATGGGATATAGACGAATTCGAAGGTCTCGATTCCGCAGGTGTGCATACATTCGACGATTTTACATGGAAGCACATCCTCGATTTTTTCGCCTGCACCGAATGCGGCCGATGTTCGGAGCATTGTCCGGCGAACGCCGTGGGAAAGCCCTTGTCTCCGAAACATTTTACAATGAGGCTGAGGGATTTCGGTTATCGCAACAGCCCTTTTTCATTGCACCGTAATTTTCGGTATCGAGCTCTTCCCGGCGAAGTTGTCGATGATGACATCTTTTGGTCATGTACGACGTGCGGAGCCTGTGAGGCGGAATGCCCGGTATTTGTCGAGTATATCGATAAAATGGTCGATTTCAGACGGCGCCGGGTGATGATGGAAAGCAATTTTCCGGTCGAGGTGGAAAGGATATACCGGAAAATAGAAACATACGGCGATGCATGGGGTATGGGGCCGGCACTGAGAAGCGACTGGGCAAAAGGCCTTTCGGCAAAAACCGTTCAAGATGATGCCGATATGGATATCCTTTTCTGGGTCGGCTGTGCCGGAGCCTTCGACAGCCGGTCTCAGCAGGTGGCGACGGCTTTCGCAAAAATTCTGACGGCCGCCGGTATTCATTTCCGAATACTGGGAATCGAGGAAAACTGCTGCGGCGATTATGCCCGAAGAACCGGAAACGACTATCTGTTCGACGTTTTGGCCAAAAAAAACATGGAGACCTTTCGGAAATATGACATTCGAAAAATCGTGGCCCTGTGCCCTCATGGATACAACACCCTCAAAAATGAGTATCCCCGCTTCGGCGCCGACTTTCAGGTTTTCCATGCCCTGGAATACGTTCACCTGCTGCTTAAGGAAAGAAGAATATCACCGGCGCCGGGATCCCGACAGACCGTTGTTTATCACGACCCCTGTTACCTGGGTCGGCATAACGGGATTTACGAGATACCCAGGAATATTCTGTCCCGGATGCCGGGTCTTTCGATCGTCGAACCCGAAAAAAGCAGGGATCGAAGTTTTTGCTGCGGCGCCGGCGGAGGGCAATTCTGGATGGAATCCACCGGTCCGCGCATGAACGATGTCCGGTTGAATCAGCTGCTTGAAAAAGAACCGGAGCTCATCGCCACCAGCTGCCCCTACTGCTTGATCATGCTCGAAGACGGTATCGAGACAAAGGGTTTGCAAGGGCGGATTCCGGTGCAGGATGTCATTGAAATCGTTGCAGAGAGAATGCAGGTTTAGGGTCGGTTATCACCATCGGTCCGGCCCGGGAGTCGAGAATGAACACTGTCGTTTGTGTCAAACAGGTTGCCGACATTTACATCGACAATGGATATGATCCCGATACCAAAGGGTTGGTGGAAAACGGCCTGGTGTATACGATCAATCCATTCGATGAAATAGCGGTGGAAGAGGCCCTCAGAATCAGGGAAAGGTCCGGAGAAGGACAGGTGACGGTCATCAGCATCGGCCCCTCACGGGTCGAGACGGTCTTGAGATGGTGCCTTGCCATGGGGGTCGATCATGCGGTCCACGTGATGCGGGAGGCCGATCATCGTCCGGATCCATGGGGTACTGCCTTCCTTCTATCCGATTCGATCGGCAAAATGGACTATTCCCTGGTGCTTTTCGGCAAAAAAGCGATCGATCATGAAATGGGGCAGGTGGGGACCTTTGTCGCCGAACTTCTCGATCTGCCGGTTGTCACCGCCGTAACCCACCTGGACGTGTCGCATGCACATGAAGCCAGGGTTCAACGGTCTCTTGAAAGAGGCAACCGGGAAGAGGTGATTTGCCCGATTCCGGCTGTCTTTACGGTTGATAAGACATTGAATAAGCCAAGATATCCGACGTTTCCCGATCGAAAGGCGGCATGGGCAAAGCCGATTGAGCAGGTTGACGGGTCCGAACCCCGGGAGGCGCCGAAAATGGAGGTGGTTCAGCTGGCCCCGCCGAAGCTAAGGCCTAAAAAAATCATTTCTCCCGACAGCAACCTTTCGGCGGCCGACCGAATCCGGTTTGTTATGACCGGCGGCATGAATCAGAAAAAGGGCGGCGCAGTCGGGGGGGACCCCAGGCAAATGGCGAATGCCGTTTTTGATTTTTTAAAGGAAAGAAACTTCATCGGCAAGCCATCTGAAAAATCCTGAAGCCACCCGAGGCCGGCATGCAGGGGTCGGCGTATCGGAAATATTATCTGTTTTTTTCAAAGGAGCCTTCTATGACACACTTACCAAACCTTTTTTCGCCCATTACCATCAGAAATTGCGAAATTCGAAACCGCATCCTTGTTTCAGGCCATATGACGAGCTTTACAACGGACGGTCTGCCGAATGACCGGTACGTGAAATATCATGAAGCACGCGCCAAAGGAGGTGTCGGCCTGATCGTCATGGAAGCGGCAATGGTTTCACCCGAAGTTCAGGTGGAACCGGCCATTCTGCAGGGATGGCGGGATGATATCGTGCCATGGCTTACGAAAATCAGTGATACGGTCCATGAGCATGGTGCAAAGATTTTCTGCCAGGCCTGGCACAACGGGAATCAAAGCCAGTCGTTTTACAGCTGGCGAAACACCCGCGGCGTTTCCGGGATTCCATCGGCGGCTTTGGGCGAAGTTCCCGAAGTCCTCGATGAAGAGGGCATCCGGGACATCATCCAAAAATATGTCGCGTTTTCACAAAGGCTGAAGGCCGGCGGTTTTGACGGCGTGGAGCTCCACTTCGGCCATGGATACCTGCCGCAGCAGTTTTTGTCGCCGTACTCGAATATCAGGACCGATAAATACGGCGGCAGCCTCGAAAACCGGATGCGGTTTGGATTGGAGCTCATGGAGGCTGTTCGAACCGCCGTCGGGGATGATTTCGTGGTGGGGATCCGAACCAGTGGAGATGAAATGACACCCGGGGGGTATACACTGGACGATATGAAGGAAATTGCACCCATCTGGGAAGAAAACGGATACATCGATTATTTGAATGTAACTGTGGGAACGTACGTATCGGCCGGCGTGAGCCTGCCGCCGATGGGATTTCCTCCGAGACCGTTTGTATACCTTGCCGCTGAACTCCGGCAGGTCGTGGACCTGCCTGTATTTGCCGCCATTCGGATCATCGATCCGGAACTGGCCGATGAGATCATAAAAAACCATGAGGCGGATATGGTGGTGATGACGCGGGCGACCATCTGTGATTCGCAAATGCCGAACAAGGCCAGGGAGGGCCGCTTCGACGACATCCGGCGGTGCATCGACTGCAATGAGGGATGCTGGGAGAGGACCCTGGCTCACCGGCCGATTACCTGTGTGCAGAATCCTGAAAGCGGGCGGGAAGCGGAATTTACACTGCAGCCGGTGGATGTCCCCAAAAAAATAATGGTCATCGGCGGGGGGTGTGCAGGAATGAAAGCGGCGGCTGCCGCCAAAGAAAGAGGGCACCAGGTTGATCTTTACGAGAAGACGGATCAACTCGGCGGTGCGGTTCTGATCCATGCCAAGGCACCGACCCGGGAAGAAATGAGCCAGGTCGTCCGATATTTGAACCACGAACTGGATCGGTTGAAGGTGAATGTTCATATGAATACCCTGGTGGATGCCGCCCTGGTGGAACAGGAAAAACCCGATGCGGTGATTGTTGCCACGGGAGCTTCGACGATAACCGATTACGGCCCTGAACAGGTGGGGCCCTTTTTCGCCGTCGCTGTTGAAGACGGCGCCCACGTGGTCACGGCGGAGGACGTCCTGGAAAGGAAGGTGGAAACCGGGGACCGTGTTGTCATCGGGGATTTTCAGCAGTACATCAAGGGAATCATTGCGGCGGATGTATTGGCCGACCAGGGGAAGCAGGTTACGCTGGTGATGCCCACCGGTACCCTCTTCAATCGAGCCCCCTATCTCGTGGAAGGCGCCAACTTTTTATTTCACATGCAGATCCTGACGATGAAACAGGTGAACTTCGTACCGGGAATGATGGTCAAAGGGGCAAAACCCGGAAAGGTAGTGCTTCGGCAGCTCCTCACGGAACAGGACGTGGAAGTGGATGCCGACACATTGGTCACCGCTTACTGGCGCAAAGCGGATACAGCGCTTTATGACCGGTTGAAGGACAGGGTTCCGGAAATCTATAAAATCGGCGATTGCCTTTCCCCTCATCGCCTGATAAGCGCCATTTACCAGGGATACAAGACGGGTATGGAACTGTGAAAAGCCTTATCGATCGACGGTCAAAACCGCTTGTATGGCTTCTCTGATATGATCCTTTTTAAAGGGCTTGTGCAAAACCGCCTTTATCCCGGAGCCGTCGGTTTTTTCATCGTCGAGCTCATTGTATCCGGTGCATAAAATGATGGGGATGGTGGGGCGGATGTCCAATATGCAACGGGCCAGCGCGTCACCCCCCATTTCCGGCATTGACAGGTCGGTTATGATTACATCGAACCTGTCGGGATCGGATTTGAATAGGTCAAGGGCCTCGAGCGGATTCGTTACACACAATGATTCATAGCCCAGGTTATCGAGCATGAGCTCGGCCAATTCCATGATGAGTTTATCATCATCGACAAATAAGACGCTCAGATGGTGTTTTGCCGTGTGGACAAGAGGTGACGGTTTCATCGATTTCAATTCTGTTTCGAAAACGGGAAAGAAAACGGCAATTGTTGTCCCGGTTTCAGACGAGCTGCTCACGTCGATGGCGGCGTTATGGTTTTTAACGGTGCCGTAAACGGTAAACAACCCCAACCCGGAACCTTTTCCGAATTCCTTTGTCGTGAAGTAAGGCTCGAATATCTTGCCCTCATGTTTCGGATCGATCCCTGTACCCGTATCTTTTACCGCCAGTCGGACATATTTTCCCGCTCCCGAAAGCTGCAGCTTTTCGGCATCGATTTCATTCAAATGGATGTCTTTTAATTCGATGTCCAAGGTTCCGCCGGTTTCCTCCATGGCATGAAAGGCATTGATGCACAAGTTGATCACCAACTGATTGATCTGCGACGGGTCGCCTAAAATAGAGGATGACTCATAGCGAATATTCTTTATGATCTTTATGTTCGATGGAATGGTCGATCGTATCAGCTTCAGGGTCTCATTGATCAGGAAGTTGATTTTCAGCGGAATTTTATCATTTTCTCTTTGACGGCTGATGGTGACGAGCTGCCCCACGATATCACGCGCTCGGAAACCGGCATCCAAAATGCGCTTGATGTAATCTTCGGGTTGCCGATTGCGGGCGATCATTTCAATCGCCATTTCCGCGTTTCCAATGATCAGCGTAAGTATATTGTTGAAATCATGTGAAATGCCGCATACAAGTGTGCCGATCGCCTCCATTTTCTGGTTCTGTCTTAAATTGGCTTCAAGCTCCCGCTGAACGGTGATATCGAGAAAGGAAGTAATGATGGAAACGGGCTCGTTGCATTCATTGAATACGAGATTGGCGGACAAATGCGCATCGAACTGGGTGCCGTCCTTTCTTTTGGCAATCAGGTCTCCCATCCAGCTTCCGTTGTTTTTGATCGCTTGAAGCACTTCCCCGGCCTGTTCCGGATTCTGCCAGAAGTCGATTGCATTCCGGTTCACTACTTCTTCGCTGTTTCCGTATCGCCACAGGGTTAAAAAGGATGGATTGACAAAGGTTAACCGGCCGTCCAGATCGGTTAAGGCGATGCCGTTGATCGAAGAGTTGATGGCCAGGTCTTTCAGCCTCAAGTCTTTCATTAACATCTTCTTTTCGGTAATGTCCCGGGCAACGCCCTGGATGGCGTAAGGCTGACCGTCTTTTTCAATCAGCGAGGCCCTTGCTTCGATATATTTAAAGCCGCCGTTCCTGCATGTTATATTGTATTCCTGCAAATCCTCATAATATCCATTTTTCCTGAGAAATTCCATACCTTTTCGGGCGATCCGTACTTGAGCCGGATCGATCAGGGAATGAAAATTCAACGTTTTTAATTCATCTTTGCCGCAGCCGATCAGTTTGAGCGTCTGTTCATTCGCATCGATAAAATTTCCTTCGAAGTCATGAACATAGATGCAATCCAGTGAACGTTCGAAAATGGCTTTGTATCGTTCCTGGCTTTCTTTTATGACCTGTTCGATGTATTTTCGGTACAGCACATCGGAGATGACGCCGGTCATTCCAATCAGTTTTTCGCCATCGTAAATCAACCTGCTGTAAGACCTCACATGCCGCATAGAGCCGTCTTTATCGAAAATGCGGTATTCATACGGCTCATGCCTGCCGTTTAAGGTGCGCTCGAAGCTTTTCAGCAGCCCCGGCAAATCATCCGGATGAACCATTTCGAAGACGTTTTTTCCTGTCAGGTCACCGACGGTGTATTGCGTAATCTCTTCGACAACCGGACTGATGTAAAGAATACGTCCCTCAGGATCGAGAAAATAAATGACATCATTGAGGTTTTCCACTAATTGCCGGTATTCGCCGTCGGATTTGTTCAAGATGTTTTCAAACCGTTTGAAAGACGCGACGGTCTTTTCCAATTCGTTGATTCTATCTTCCAACTCTTCGTATGTCGGTTTCGGATTCATCTTTTTTTTCAGCTCCACATAAGGGTTAGAAAGATATAAACACCGGATTTGGAACCCATTCCTTATATAAGATGTTGTCCATAAAGCTGAAGGAAGTTATAATACATTACTTGGGATTTGAATGGCTCAGCCTATGTAGTAAGCGTTGCCTATCCATTGAGAGGCTTGCAAGAGCGCAAAAAATTTTTGACTAATTAGCAGTTTTGCAGAGAAAGGGCAAGAGAAGGTTGGATTTATAAAGAGCTATTGCAATTTAGCGGGTTGACATGCATCAGGGGGGTGTAGTGCTTTTTGGGCCAAACTGTTCGCCTCGATGTTTTTAGCGGAAATTCCGGGAGATAACAAAAAAACCTTTTCGGCTGTTATTTGTAGGTTTATTGAATAGCCCGCCTCAGGCCATGCCGGAGGCGGGCAGCAAATTAGCAGAATTTAGGTGGGTTCATGTGATTACGGCGTTGCCGGTGATAAGGTGATATTCAGATCATACGGGGTGCTCTGGGTTACAGTTATATCCTGTTCTACTGTGGTTTGGCCCGCTGCCGATGCAACCACATTGTATTCGCCTCCCGGCAAATTGACCACAAAAGACGTATCGTCGGTAACGCTTTTTGATAAAATTTCGATCTCTTGATCTACAGTCGTAACGTCTTCTTCACATTCGCATTCCGACAATTGCCGAAAACTGATCACGGCTTCTTGATCAGCCGGATCGGGATCTGTAATATCGAAGGTGCAATTTACAATACCCAGATAAGCCGCAGCCGTGAGCTTGAAGTTTTTTTGCTCTACTTGATCATGCACGGCCGTAAATTGCTTGCATGCCGGCAAATAAGCTTCCTTATACGCTACGATATTGTAAAAGGCGGGCGGCAGGTACATCAAGTACTCTCCCGCAGGATCCTCCTCGCTAAGGGTTGATGTAAAAACCTCCACCCTATCTTTCGGATCTGCGGAAGAATCATCATAAATCTGCGCAGAAACGAGGGCGCCGGGTATGCCGTATGTTTCAGTAGCATCCATGACTGTTCCGTTGAGGGCGGCGTTGTCCAGGGTGTCTACGACCTTAATGGTGGGCTTCAACAGGTACTGACCGCTGTTGCCCGCTTTTACGATAGAGGCGCAGGCATCAAAATCCAGAACCAGCTCGGCGGTAACTCCGGCTACGATTTCAAATTCCTGCACCAGTTTTATACCGGTCTGATAGCCGCTGGGGACAGTCAATGGAATGATATTATCCCCACTATCGATAATATAATTGGGGCAAGTATGTTCGTCGCCCAGGATGTTCGTGCCGTCATCCGCTGTATCGCCTAAATGCAGCCGCATCTGCGTGTAGAGCCCCGATTGAAGATCCGTCACGCCAAGCTGAGCGATTACCCCGTTTACCAGTTCCAAAAGGTTATAGGTTTGGTTGGGATCCGCGACCGTAATCCACTCCCCTTCCTCTTCTTCACCATCCGCACCCAAATGCACCTCCACGCTTTCGATGGTAACGTACACGGCCTGGTATTCGTCGGTCGTTGCATCGGTAAGGCCCAGGGACAAGGTCCCGGTGCCGTCGGATGAAGATGACCCCCCGCCCCCACTGCAGGCCGACAGCAGAAACAGGCAAATAAGTGAAAGAAACCAGAAATTGTTTTTAATGAGCTTCATACAATAATCTCCTTCCATTTTAGTTAGTGGCCATCCAGAAATGGCTGATTCGCTCCATTTCGGCGTTGGCCGAAAAATTTTAATCCTCAAAATACTCAATGTATTCATACGGTTAAAATTTTCCGGCCGCCTTGAACTGAATCGAATTTTCTCATTTCTGGATGGCCACTAGTTAAGGGACCTGACATGCAGTAAACAAAAAAGATAAAGTACCCGGTCATAACGGCGACATTAAGAGGCTCTAAACTTTGCCCTGAAAAACCACCGTTTTCAGATGACCACCAACTAAGACAAGCAAATTCTATTCCTTTTTTTTATACCATGAATAAGCCCTTGAATCAATAACAATTACTAAAAAAGCCCCGCAGAATGATCGAAACTACTGTATGATTTTCCATACTTTTTGCTGAATAAGTGTGCAGATTTTTATAAGAGGTTGCCATCCAGACCCCCTGACTGCAGCGCAGGGCGAAAAAAATCCAATGCAATTCTCAATCCCGTCTCTCGCGTCTCGCCCGTCTCGCCCTTCGCGTCCGTCCCGCCAGATGTGCCGCTGACCGCCGACGGAAAAGTGCGTTTGCATTCCAGATGCAGAAGCCGTAATGATTTACTTACTTTCTCGTAAATGGTATAGGCACCTTGAGTCGGTTTTGTATTCGCCTGCCCTATAGCGATAGGAAAGAGGCGCGTTGATGAAGGAAAACTGTCCCCACCCGAAAAAACCGATCACCGATGTTCACTGCCGCGCGTTTTTTTTTGAAATCACTCGGATGCCGTTCGGATGATCATGGAAGATGGGAATCCTCGCCGGCACCTATTTATCTGCATGCAAACCGTTTAACATGGCCGAAGAGGCGATTTGTCGAAACAGCGCTTTGGAAAAATGGATGAAAAGCTGAACCGTTTCAGCTCGGATGTGCTGATTGCGGAGCAGCAGGAGCGCGACAGGATCTCGAGAATGCTTCATGATGATCTGCAGCAGCTTATGGTGGCTGCCAAGATCGGCCAGGAAGCTTTGATATCGCGTATCGAGGATGCCATGAAGCCGGAAGCTGAACGGGTACTCGAGCTGATCAACCAGTCCATTGACTCGGCCCGATCCTTGACCGCTCAATTATCGCCGCCGGTGCTGCGGTCCGGCGATATTTTCGCGTCACTGGAGTGGCTGGTGCAATGGATGCATGAAAACCTGGATTTCGAGGTTATCCTGAACATCGAAGGTGAAGCCCTTCCGTCCCGGGAAGACCTTACGATTTTGCTGTTCCATTCGATACGGGAACTGCTGTTGAATGTATGCAAGCATGCGGGCGTAAAATCCGCCTCCGTGTTCATGGCGTGCATGCACCGGGAATTGCGAATCGTCGTCAGTGACCAAGGCGCAGGATTCGAGCCGGAATCGATTGAAAAAGAAGCAGGTTCACGGATCCGTTTGGGACTCTTCAGTATCGAAGAAAGACTTGCGAATATCGGGGGCCGGATGGAAATTGTCAGTGCACCGGGCCGGGGGTCGACCATCAGCATGTTTCTTCCCGTAGACACGTTTTCAACACATCACTTGCCTGCAGAAGCAAACGGCGCAAGTCGGGTGCCTGAGCGGGGCCGAAAGCGGGTTGTGATTGTCCATCATGATCAAGTAATGCTGGGCACGCTGTTCTCGATGCTGAAACGTTATCCGGATATAGATGTCATCGGTGAAGCGACAAGCATGGAAAAAGCGCTGAATACGGCATGTGAACGAAACCCGGATGTAATCGTAATGGATTTCGATGCCAAACAGGAAAATGCCGCCCTGACATCCAGGTTGATTTTGTCGAAATTGCCCAATGTTCGCATTGTCGGACTGACGCGGTTCGAACCGGATGATACGTCCGACGGCATCGAGGAAATCGCATTTTTTCCCAAATCAAAGGGAATAGACGCCCTCATTGACGCGATTCGTGGAGCCTGAATCGTCCGGATTTGGCTGTAATTCCTGGTTTATTGCCCGATGCTACACGATTGCACGATTCAAAGACGAGTGCCGTGATGAAAAGTCGTAATCTTTCAACGTCTTCTTGATGACGTCCCTCGAGGGGCACTGGTGAAGGCATTTTCCGCAGAAATCGCCGCAAATCAGGCCGAAACAGTTGTCCAGCATGGCTTTATCATAGGGATGCACCATTTCTCCGGACTCGACATCCGCCATTAACTGCAACGGGTTCCCCTTTCCTTCGGGAAGGGCAGCCTCCGTTCTGCCTCCCACGCCTTTTATCATCGCTACGATTGCGTAACTGCACCGGATATTGTCGTGAACGCCATAGGTAAAATCCACACCGCCGACACGGCAGGTTTGTTTTTCATCGATCGATATGGCCTCCGCCGGACACACGTTTGCGCATGTGTACCCGCAAAGATCAGGCCTGCATACCGAAGGTCCGTCGTACATCGGGGTGGGTTCGAGCTCTGCAGAAGTGAGCAGTGAGTTGAAGCGATTCATTGTGCCGAATTCAGGCGTCATGGCCAGACCGTTCCAGCCGAATGCGGCGATTCCGGACGCTACGGCCGCATGCCGATGGGAAAATTCCGCCTTCATCTCACCGGTTTCGAGGGTCGTGTCAAAATATTTGGCCATACTGCTCATCCAAGTCGGCATGAAGGCGAGTGTTTTGTAGCCCTTGTATTCAAGCGCCCTTGCCATCCTGTTCACCGCTCTCGAACTCTCGAGATTGGTCAACCCGTACCCGTAGAAAAGGTAAGGCGTCATCGACTTTGTCATATCCGCCTGCTCTCCCCATACGTTCGCCATTTCATTGAACAGGTGCAATCCTATGGAAATGACGGATTTGCAATCGGGCATGAAATCCGTCGGCCTGTGGCCTTCCGGCGCTTCGGCGAATCGTTCTACAGGTGCTATCCCTACTAAATCGGCTCCCCATTCCAAAAGCTTGTCGATCACATTTTTCGTCAGTTTATCCATTGCTGTAGTCCCCTTTTCCAATATCGTCAACCATCGCATACGGTCTTGTCGTTTCATGTATACGGGCTGAAACCCATTTTCAAATGGATTTTTTAGCCTTATTTACCAAAAAAGGCAACTTATTGGAAGACGTTTTCCAAACACTGATTCATTGAATCTTCCAGCAGATGGAAAGAATGAAGACAATGATCAAATCCGTTTTTTTTACTTGCTTGTTCGTGGTTTTCGTGTTGACGCCGGCAGCCATGGCCCAGGAGGATATGGCAAAAGCCGGTGATCTGAGCCTGATCACGGCGACCCCCGAGGAGGGTTTTCAACTGGCCATTTCCCTTGCCCGCAAAGGGGTTACCGAAACTCAGCCGGACAAGGAGGTATTAAAGAAACTGCGGCCGGCATATGCGCATGACCCGGACAGCCTCATTGCCGTATCACACGTGATTGCCGTTTACTTCCAGACCATCGCCGCGGCGAATGATTATTGGTGCGATTGACGATATGAAAAGCGGCGCCTGACGCGATCGTTTCTGTGACGCGGCCCGATAATTGAAAAGCATGATGGCGGTTTTTGTTACGGTCGAATATTAGTATCCGCGTTCCGATCTTTCCCAGAATTTATCCAGGCCGAAGTCATCTGCGATAATTTTGAAGCAGCAGTAGCCCGGGCCGGCATTGGCCCCCGGCCCGGGATGCATGTAGGGTCCGCAGAGGTATAAATTCTCGATTTCTGTTCGATATTGCCTCGCCTCGGGGAAAAGGCCGCTCGTCATGACATCCATGATGTTGGATGCATTGGCGAAACTGCCTTCCATAAGCCGCATTTCGTCTTCCTGATCCTGGGGTGTGTAAAAATAATCGTCGATCACGTTGTCCCGGGTCATATTCGGTGCAAATCGCTGGAAATTGTTAAGGAAATTGTCATTCCAGGTTGCACGTAC
Organism: Desulfobacterales bacterium; assembly: GCA_046483495.1. Lineage (GTDB taxonomy): Bacteria > Desulfobacterota > Desulfobacteria > Desulfobacterales > UBA5616 > CAYLRU01. The sequence continues at coordinate 32,399 of JAWODC010000076.1, read as the reverse complement.
TTCTTCCCATTTTTCCCGGCTTTGCGTGCTTGCCTGGGGCAGGAAAATCCAGCCGGTCAAACTGTGCTTTCCGGGAGGCGCGTATGTCGGGTCCCACAGACTGTTTACCCAGATGCCTTCACCGTATGTTTCCGGAATTCTTCCTGAATGGGCGTCATGACAATAGCGGTACATTTCTTCAGCGGAATCGAATCCCACAATGGTGTAAAAGGACATATTGATATCCGGGTTCCAGCGGGCACTCTTGAAATCCGGCGCCTCGTGCAATGCCATTGCCGTTGATCCCAGCACGAAACTGGGGCCGTGCTTGAACTGCTGCAATGGCTTTGTCCATGTCGAACTTAGATTTTCCTCGCCCACTATATCCAGCATGGTGGATTTGATATCGGCATTCGAGGCCACCAGTTTTGCCTTTACCTCGGTTCCGTCTTTCAGCCGAACACCCACGGCTTTCTTTCCGTCCAGAAGCACGTTCACCACCTCGCAGCTTTCGAAAAATTCCATTCCTTCTTTTACGCCGGCCATTTCGATGGCATGGGCCAGGGTGTGGGTCCCTCCCACCATCAGTTGCCAATTAAAAAAAATGACCAGGCCGAAAATGGTGCCTCCTCCAGTGCCCTTGAGATCCAGTCCCACACCCCATTCAACAGCTAATCGATAGAACATGGTTCTCATTTCATCGCTTTCATACAGATAGTCAATCACCTCTTTGTTTGTCATTTGGGTCAAATGGGTCGGCAATCCTAAGGCCTGCAGAAGCTGACTGTACATATCCTGCCAGAAAGAAGCCGGATCCGGGTTTTCAGGCGTGGGTACGGGCGGCGGGCTGTAAATGCCCATGCCGGCGAACGCTTTCTGTTCCTTTGCCAGCCTTAACAAACCCAGAAGGGTTTCGGCATCGTTTTTTGAATACCGGGCTACAGACTGATATGTCTTTTCATAATTTTCTTCTTTTTCCACGCTGTAAATGATCAGCGGCGGTCGACCGTCGGAAAACGGCAGCCCGGCCTGGGCAGTCGGATAGACGGACCTGGCCCCGAATTGCGGCAGGTCGAAATCATACCAGACCGGCATCCATTCCAAAAATTCCATATACTGCGCATGAAGATTATGCAAAAAGCCGGGTGCAGTGCACTCCGATGTAAAGATGGCACTGCCTTCCTCATGCCTTCGTTCAAATACAGCTGTTTTCAATCCGGCTCGCTGCAAATACGCGCCGAGTGTCAGGCCATTGTGCCCTCCGCCGATAACGACAGCATCATATTCTTTTTTTATTCTCATCAGATCCCCCCATGTTCTTCAGTGTCCATCCGGAAACGCGATAATTCGTTTCACGGGTTTTCAGTGATTATTCTTTTGGGACCTCGATCTTTACACCCATTTGCTGCACAGCCTCCAAAGCCCCCCATACGCCGGTATAATCGATGATTTTCCCATCCTTCAGGCGAAAAATGCTGGCATTGGTCCATTCGATGACTTTTCCAGTCCCGGGAACCCCGAACAAATGATCACTGTGTGTTCCGCGTACCCGCCACACGCCGACCACTTCGTTTTCGGATGCGATAATCCTTTCGATCGTGACCTTCCCATCAGGGATACAACGGCGAAAGTAGGAAACATGTTTTTCGAGACCGGATCGGCCTTTTCCCCAACCCGCGGCCACAGCGGTATGATCCACCATGTCTTCAGCCGCAATATCCTTCAATACATCCAGGTTGCCTTTTTCACCTACATCAATGAGATAAAGGCGCATGACTTCTTCGCATCTCTCCTTGCTCATCGGCTTCCTCCTGAGAAATTTGAATTCGAGCTCCCATCCCGTCTCGGTCGTCTCGCCCATCCGGCTTATCCGGCCGCGAACGGTTTAACCGCTCTGTCCTTCTATGAAAGCTGAAAGTTGCGTTCGAATTAATAAATCACCTTCTCGTCGATCAAAGCAGCAATCTCGCGATCGGAAAAACCCAGCAATTCACCATAGACATAGGCATTGTCTTCACCTTCCGAAGGCGCATGCCACCGTTGTATGCCGACCGGTGTATCGCTCATCTTCCATCCCGCTCTGCCGAACCAATGCCCGGGTGCTGTCGGGTGGTCGCTTTTCAGAAAATAATTCCGGGCCCTAAGGTGCGGGTCTTCCACAAGATCGCCCGCATTCATCACTGCAGCGGCTGGAATTCCTGCCGCTTGCAGCCGTTTCATCGCTTGATGCTTCGTTTGGCCGAGGGTCCATGCTTCTATAGCCCTGTCGACGACTTCGTGATCGTTAAATCGACAAAGGGTTGGATCCAGTGCATCGATTACGCTGCACAGCGCATCCCACTCATCGTCGTTCGATAGGGCTATGGCGACCCATTCATCTTCCCCTTTACAGCGATATACATCATGCGGCGCCATAAGAGGATCACGATTACCTTTACGATTTCTCAATTCGCCGTTCATGGCATATTCCAATGCAGCATCGGGAAGGGAACAGACTACCGACTCCGCCATGGAAACATCGATGCATTGCCCTTCTCCGGTCCTTGACCTATGATACAGCGCAGATAAAACAGCGAAAGCTCCATACGTGCCCAGAAAATTGTCGCCCATAGCTATCGCCGGTTCCCCCGGAGGGCCGTCGGCATACCCCGTCAGTTCGATCAAACCGGAATATGCTTGAACCGGCTTGGCAAAAGCGACATAATCTTTGTAAGGGCCGGTCGACCCGTATCCTGTCAGGGATGCCATGATGATATCCGGTTTTACCGCGCTTACGGCCGTATACGATAACCCCAGTTTTTCCATGACTCCCGGAGCAAAATTGTCAACCACTACGTCACTGATTCTGATAAGGTCTTGGATCAGCGAAAGCCCTTTTGGGTCGGATATGTCCAGAAGTACGCTTTTTTTCCCCTGGTTGAAGACGGCATAATGCCCGCTCGAGTCCCGATTCCTTTCGCCGGGAAGGTAAGGTGGAATGATCCGCATGAAATCATGCTGCCTGGCGGATTCCACTTTGATAACCTCCATGCCCAGATGGGCTAGTAAACTCGTACACACCGGCCCGGCTTGAGCACGGGTTAAATCGACAACCCTGTATCGATTCAAGGTGAATTCGGCCTCATCCTTGTCGGTTTTTTTGCTCATTGAAAATCATCTCCTCCGCTGGTGTCCACTGGGAAATGAGAAGATTGTTTCAGGTAAAGGGCGGCCGAGAAATTTAATCCGCAGGATAGCTCTAAATGCATCAATTTTCCGGCCAAGCAGAAATAGAGCGAATCAGCCATTTCCGGATGATCACTAAATAATCCCCAATCCCCTGATTCTGGACAGGTCTTTACGCGAATACCCCAGGCGCTTACAATAAATCGCCTCGTTGTGCTGACCCAACGTGGGGGCCGGATGAACGAGTTGCCAGGGGGTTTTGGAAAATCGATACGGTGCTGAGGGGCACTTCACACCCCCTGTTCCCGGGATATCGATGTTTACAAAAAAGCCCCTGTCAGCCAGGTGTTCACAGTTTAACACCTCGTCCATCCGGTTAACCGGCCCGACGGGGCATCTTTTTGCTTGGGCTGCATGGAAGAAAGCCTGTTTGGATTGGCCGTTGAGCCATTCAATCATGAGGAGTTCAAGTCCGTCCCAATTCTCCCCCCGGGCAAACTGATCTTTGAACAGTTCGCTTTCCGCCCAATCCGGAGTGCCCATCAGCTCCACCAGATCCTGCCATTGCTGTTCGGATTGAAACTGAAAGCTGACGTATCCATCCCTGCAGGGAAGGATGGCCATAGGAGCCCATGGATGCCTGCCCCCTCTTCCCATGGGGTCCCCGGCGAACATCCAGTACGGAATGCCTGCCCATGAATTGTTCAAAAAACATTCTTGAGAGGAAATGTCGATGTATTGCCCTTTCCGGGTCATCTCTCTGACCAGAACCGCCGCCATGACGGCGAGTGCTGCATTCATGCCGGCATAGAACTCGGTTACGCGTGCACCTACCTTTAGTGGGGCTTGATCCGGTTTTCCGGATCTTGGTGTGGTATGTCCGGCCCCGCTGGTGTGGTACGTGATAAGCTCACATCCCTTAAAGTCTTTATAGGGACCGCTCTGCCCGAAAGGCGATATTGAAGCCATGATCAATTCGCTTTTGTCTTTTGCGAGGTCTTCATATGCCATCCCCCATTTTTTAAGTAAATATGGAGGGTTGTTTTCAACAAGAATATCTGCTTGTTCCAGAATTTGCGTAAATAGGTTTTTTCCGATCCTGCTTCCCGGATTCAGAGTAATTCCCATTTTATTTGTATTTAGATAAGAGAAAAGCCCGCTTCCCTCGATGTGGGGAATATTGTCTGCAAAAGGCCCGATGGCTCGTGATGTGTCGCCGGATCCGGGCGGTTCGATTTTGATCACCTCGGCACCAAGGTCTGCCAGCATCTTGGTGCAATAGGGACCACTGATCATCTGGCCGTACTCGACGACTTTGAGCCCGTCCAGCGCTTTTTTCCCGTTCTTTTCAGTTGTGCGGCTTGAGAATTTTTTTTCCATAGTTTGACCTGCTGTGAGGCTAAAGGAAAGGGTATTGGGTCTAAACGCTTTTTAACGTTCAACAAAGAGGGGGAAACGTTTTAACCTTTCGGTCTAAGTGTTGAAATTGACGAACGGTTCACAACTTGCCGATGTCCATCCGGAAACGAAAATTCGATTCAGTCCAAGGCGCCATCCTGAATCGATTCAAATCAGTAGATGAAACTAAGAATATATTGCAAAAATAAGCTGTCATGTCAAACAGTGATCGGCATTCATGTTAGGGTATTTCACGAAAAACTTCACCACCATACCCGCCGCCTCCAGGCGTTTCTATTCGAACGACATCACCTTCATCTAAGAATTCGAAAAATTTGGAGGGTTTTATCTCCGGTTTCTCTTTTCGAATGATCATGTTCTTGCCCGGTTTTCCGGCGGTTCCGCCGAACAGGCCATACGGAGAAAGCTTTCTTCTCTCCGACAGAACCGTCACTTCTGCATCGGACAGCAGCTTAATCTCACGGATAATGCCGTCTCCTCCCCGGTGCAGGCCTTTTCCTCCTGAATGTTTCCTGATGGCGTAAGTGGTCACCATAAAGGGATAGGCATATTCAAGCGCCTCTATGGGTGTATTCAGCGTATTTGTCATATGGGAGTGAACAGCGCTTTCTCCGTCTTTTTTGGCCGAAGCGCCCATACCCCCGCCGATGGTTTCGTAATAGGCAAACGGCTTTCCCGTCCGCCTGTCAACTCCGCCGATGGCGATATTGTTCATCGTTCCCTGGCTTGCCGCAGGAATGGTTTCGGGCAGCGCATGGGACAGGGCGCCTAAAATAACGTCCACGATTCGCTGTGAAGTCTCGACATTTCCCCCGGCCACTGCGGCCGGAAACCGGGCGTCCACCACACTTCCCCTTCGGGTGAGGACGTTAAGCGGCTTCAGGCATCCGCCGTTTGTCGGGATATCACGTTCGATCAGTGATCGGAATACGTATAAAACAGCGGAAAGCGTAATCGCATAGACGGCATTCACACACCCTTTACCCTGGTCGCCTGAGCCTGTAAAATCAACAATCACCCTCTCGCCTTCGATGGTTATGGTCACGTGGATTCTTATTTTCTTGTCGGATATGCCGTCGTCTTCCAGAAAATCTTCAAAGTCATAGACCCCGTCGGGAATGTGCGAAATTCTGTCCCGCATCATACGCTCGGCATAATGCATCAGGGCGTCTGCATAAAAGGAAACTTCATCAAAGGAGTATTTTTCCAGCATTTCCAGGGTCCTTCGAATGCCTGTCATGTTCGCCATGATCTGGGCATCGAGATCGCCTTTTCTTTCTTCCGGGGTTCGGACGTTGTTCAATAAAAACGACACCAGTTTAGGATCCGTCTTGCCCTTTTCCACGATTTTCATGGGTGGGATGATGATGCCTTCCTGGAAAATGGAGGTGGAAAGGGGCATTGAACCGGAACTCATTCCTCCGACATCGGCGTGGTGCGCCCTGTTCGCCACGAAAAAGCATGGGGAAGAGCCGCGAAAGAACACGGGCGCTACAATGGTGATATCCGGCAAATGGGTGCCGCCCTTGAAGGGATCGTTCAAAATGACCATATCGCCGTCATGCCATGTGATGCCGTTTATCGCCGACTTGACGGAAAGCGGCATGGAGCCCAGGTGTACGGGGATGTGGGCGGCCTGTGCAACCGTTTCCCCCGCATGATTGAATACGGCACAGGAAAAGTCCTGCCTTTCTTTGATGTTGGGGGAAAAAGCGGTTCGTTTCAAACTGACCCCCATCTCTTCTGCAACAGATGAAAAACGGTGCCGGAAAACTTCCATCAGTATTGGATTCTGCTTCATTCTTATCCCCGCTGCCCGCTTCTAAACGGGCGCTGACGAATGATGTCAAGAATAATGTTTCCATATCCATCCACAAACGCCTGGGCAAAGGGAGGGATGACAATGGTTGAGGAGTACTCGACGACGATGGCCGGACCGGCCAATTCATTGCCGCTCATCAGCCTTTCCCGCTGAATGATTCGGGTGTTCACCTGCCGCCGATCAAAATACACGGGCCGAGATCCCAGAATTGCATCCTCAACCGGTGCACTGGAAACAGGCCTCTTTTTTTCGGGCGCAGGGTTATCCATAATTCCCCGTGCCCGCAGCCTTATATTGACGATGTCGATGTCTCTTTCCGGGTTTCGGTATCCATATGCCTTCTCATGAAGCTGATGGAATTTTTCAATAAAATCCTCGACAAAAGGAACCATCAACTCATAGGATTGTCCTGTATAGCGCATATCCAGGTGCCTTTCAAATGCCATATGCGCTTTGGTGATTCCCTCATCGGAAAGATCATTTAATCCCCGTTTGTTGAGCCCGTCAAAAAGCGTTTCAAGCTCTTGGCGCGGCGTTTGCCGCCCGGGTTTCATCACGGTAAGGGAATAGTCCTTGACCGTGTCGGCAAGCAGCATGCCCATAGCCGATACCATTCCCGGGTTCGGCGGAATAATCACCTTTGGAATGTTTAACATCCGTGCAAGAAAGGCCCCGTGCATCCCTCCGGCGCCGCCGAATGAAAACAGCGCGAAATCTCTCGGGTCATTTCCCCGTTCCACGGATATCACCCTGACGGCCTTTTCCATAGCTGTATTGGCCACGGTAAGAATGCCCTCGGCAAGCTCGGGTCCGGAAAGGCCCGTCTCCTTTTCCATCGATTTAAAAAAGGGTTCGAGCCTTTCAGGGTACAGATCGAAGGCTCCCCCAAGAAAGTACTCGGGGATCAGCCGTCCCAGATAAAGGTTTGCATCCGTTACCGTGATGAGCTTTCCTTTGCCGTAGCAGATGGGGCCGGGGTGCGCCCCCGCGCTTTCAGGACCTACCTTGAGGGCACCCCCCGGATCCAGAGAAACGATCGAGCCGCCGCCTGCACCCACCGTGTGAATATCCATTACAGGAACCTTTATCGGATAACCCGCTATTTCAGATTCCGTTGTCAGGGGGAGGGTGCCGTCGATCAGGCAGACATCCGTGGAAGTGCCCCCCATATCAAAGGAAATTATTTTTGAAAAACCGGCCGTTCTCCCCATCTCCAGGGCACCCACGGCTCCTCCTGCCGGACCCGACAGGACTGTCCGAACCGATGCCGCCATAGCCGTCTCCGCGGAAAGGCTCCCGCCGTTGGACTGCATAATGGAAAGCCTGTCTTCCGCTTCAAGACTCTCTATCAGTTTTCCTACATGTTCAGCCATCTTAGGGCGTACGTAAGCATTCAGGACCGTTGTCGAGGTCCTTTCATATTCCCTGAATTCTGCGAGTATCTCATGGGACAGGGACACGGGAATGCCCAGTACGTCTAATCGATCGAATATGTCCTGCTCATGGCGCGGATTGATATACGAAAAAAGGAGGCTGACGGCCACGGACTCGACCGCGGCCTCTCTTAAGCGGTCAATGATTTTCGAGATCGCTTCGAAATCCAATTTTTCAAGCTCATCGCCGGTGTGGCGTATTCTTCCCCTGGCCCCGAACCTCAGGTGTGGTGGAACAAGGGAAGGGCGCTTACCGGATGTGAGGACATAAAGGTGTTTCCGATCTTGACGGCCGATGGCAATAATATCTTCGAAACCCTTGTTCGTAATCAGCGCTGTTTTCGCTCCTTTTCCTTCCAAAACGGCGTTGGTTGCAACCGTCGTTCCATAGACAATCTTTTTGTTATGGTTGCGAGCCACATGGCTCAATCCGTCCAGCACGGCTTTTTCAGGGCGGGAAGGGGTTGAAAGCACCTTGTGCACCAGCCGGGTTTCATCTTCCCTGACTACGATGTCCGTGAACGTACCGCCCGTATCTACACCAATGATGATCATACATCCTCCAGCGCTGTTGAACAGGAAGGGTGTATCCGTATTCTTCAGCAGTTTGAAAATTAAGGAAAAAGGGTATCTTGGGTTACTCGAGTTTTAGCAAATCTGACGATCAGCCTCCCACGGCCGAAAAATCGTCAACATGCACTGAATACTACTGGTAGTTATCTTAGGCAATAGCTGAATTGGTGTTGTTGGGATCGTTGGTTTGTTTATCTTCTTCGAAACCTCATATTAAGTCCACAACATGCTTTAATACGCCTCCGGCTTCACACGAGTTTTTACCTTTATCTTGAACAAATCTATTTATTTTGAGATACTTTATTGTTGTTTTGCGTTAACGGTGATTAAGGAAAAAACATGGAAAAGCTGAAACAATTGTTGTCTGAATTCGGGAAGGCGTTTTTTAAGGCCGATGCTAACAAGCTTCAAAATTGCACCACAACCGATATCGAATGGCATCTGCATAAGGGTTCAGCACCGACCGGCACTGTTCTAAGAGGTGTGGAAGCGATCTGCAAAGAAATCGTGCGCCGAAAAGCCGAATGGAAGGAAACGTTCTATGAGGATTTTGATAATCGATTCCTTGAAGACATGATCGTATCCAGCTTTTTGGTCAGCGGTGTCGATGAATTCGGCAAAGCATTCAAAGTCCGGGCTGTTGATTTATATCACGTAAGGAATGGAAAAATATCGCGAAAAGACAGCTACTGGAAAAATGTAAGTCCGGAATAACCGAATCGTGCAGCACAATTGTAAATCGGCGGCTGGTTCCTGCCACCTAAACAGCTGGAGAATCCGGTGGATTTCCTTATTGTTGCATTCGCGGCTTTTTTTGTTTCAGGCCTGACGCTTTTTTCCGGGTTTGGCCTGGGAACACTCCTCCTTCCGGTGTTTGCGCTTTTTTTCCCCGTCGAAGTGGCGGTTGCCGCCGTTGCCGTCGTCCACGGCATCAACAACCTGTTCAAGATCTTTGTCGTGGGAAGGCACGCGGACCGCTCACTGGTGCTTCGCTTCGGTCTTCCCGCTGTATTCGCCGCTTTTGTGGGGGCATCGGCGCTTGGCTATGTTTCGCAGTTCGAAGCAATCATCCGTTATTCAGTGGGATCGAAGACCGCCGTCATTACGCCCGTCAAGCTTGCGGTCGGCTTTTTGATGCTTGTTTTTGCCTGGATCGAACTTTCTCCCAAATTTCGAAAACTGACGTTCAAGCGGCAACACCTGGTTGCAGGGGGTGTTCTTTCCGGGTTTTTCGGCGGGTTTTCCGGGCACCAGGGGGCGCTTCGCTCCGCCTTTCTGGTTAAAGCGGATATCGCAACGGAAGCGTTTGTCGGAACCAATGCGTTTATCGGATTCATGGTCGATGCGGCCAGAATCGCGACCTATATTTTCATTTTTCTGGCAACCGGCATGGGAACCGCGATCGGATCGGATCGATGGCCCTTAATTCTTACCGGTATTTTGGGTGCATTCGGCGGGGTCATGACCGGTAAGCGTTTTCTCCACAAGGTCACCATGAAAAGCATCCAGACACTCACCGGGATTCTGCTGTTGGGCATTGCCTTAGCCCTTGGCCTTGGTCTCATTTAGATGATGGGCATCGGACTTATGTTAGACCTTGTTCAACTCAGGTAATGAAGTAGTGCCGTTTTGAACGAAAGACAAAAAATCAGGCTCTTCATTCGCGGTTTAATCTAAAACACAAGCGAAGCCTTTAAAAGTATCAGTCTATCGGGCTGTACAATCGGCTTCATCGGATCGGTGTCATAGTATTTGAACGATTCGTCGAATATATTTTTCCCTTCGATACTTATCAGCCCTAAACGCCGTGGCAGACGATAACCGAGTGAGGCATCCATGACCCAGAATTGATCGTCACCGGCAACGAACATGCCCGGCATAGAACCCTGCGGCAGAAAATTGCCGTCCTGGTCGGTATAGGCGGCCTCGAAACGGGCAATGAAACCGCATGGATGAAAAACATTGATTCCCAACGGCAATCGGCAGGTATCCACTTCTTCTATACCCGCGGTAAACCGATCGTCCCTGTCAAATTGCTCATAGTGAAACGCCGCAGCAGTCGATACCCACGGGTGAGGCGTCCAGTATATGTATGCACGCGATAGTCTTTCCTCCCAATCCACTTCACGAATAGTTATCATGGGAGGTTCGGGTGGCAGGGGTATATCCTCGAACGGTAGTGTTAACTCTCTAACGGAATACTCGGCGCCGACATAAAGATTTTTGGAAAGTTTTTGATCCACCCCGACACCGTAGAGCCACGATTTTGTCGAGTCGGGATCATCGAAGAACTGGTTAAACCCTGCCACCTGGGTCGGCTCGAGTGTCTGGTTCGAGATCAGACTTCTTTTCAGGACTTTGAATGCAGCGCCACGCAGTACGGTATTGGGAAAAGGGCTCCAGGTAACGCCGATTTTTGGGTTTACTTGATCGCGGTCTTTGAGACCCCCATCAAAAAAATCGCCGCTGCAACCCAACGTAAATGTCACGTTCGGCAGACAATTAGTATAGGAGTATAGATAAGCGTTTGAATGTTCTATATCCGTATCGTCTTTGGCAGGGGGAAACGGCGATGGTGTTATCGTAATGAGATCCGTACTGTTTCGGTCAAGATACCCACCACCGGCAACAAGGTTGAGATGTTCCGATCTGAAAAGGTACTGCAGTTCGGTGATGTATGCATACTCGTCTTTTTCCAGTTCAAATTCTATGCCGAACCGGTCGTATAAGGATGTCTCCAGATCCTGGTAGATCAGAGAGGCAATGATATCCGATCCCGGTGAACCGGAATAATGCAATCCTATTCGTGCGGATTCGGTTTTTCCGGTTTCATTTAAATTGGGGAGAAAATTATCTTTGAAAAACCTTTGTGCGAGATCGCCGTTTTTCGTGTCTTTATTGCGGTATTCCACTTGAACGCTGGTTTTGTGGTTGAGATTCGTTTGTGCAAACAGGTTGAAGATATCCACTTCCAGGTCGTTGTTCCAACGGAATCCATCGGTCTCGTAATAAAATTGACCGACACTGTAAGAAAACTTTCCGAATACCGCTGAATGAACGGCTTCATATCCCCGCGTGCTGTTTTCTCCATATATGCCGCCGGCTTGAAGCGCAAGCCGGTTGCGATGAAACAGGTGCGTATACTCGTTAAAAGACGGTGTGATCGGCCCCGCGCCTTCCAGAATAAAGAGATGGCTCTCCGCTAAATGCGGCGGGACAGGGGTGATGTTGAGAGGCTGAAGCAATTGGGACTGGAGCAGTTCACTCGCCTTTGCGATTTCATGCCTCGGCAGGACAGCGTATGAATCGGCCAAAAACCTGTGCGCTGAAAAATTTGTGGGATCTGAATTCAGCGATCGCCAACCTTCGGTTAGAGCCAGCTGCTCGAACCCAAGATCACGGTAAATCCTTGCAAGGCTTGCACTCCTTGCCGCCAGATCTTCATCCAATAACAGTCGTGATCGATACACGACACGGTTGTCGTTCAACAGGATCGATTTTTGCAGATCATGTAATGCCTCGACCGGGCGATTCACCGTCTGGTTGAGAATCGCGCCATAGAACCAGGGGGTGGGATCGAGCGGGTCGAGCTCTTTGGCCGTCGAAAGCTGCCGCAGGGCATGTGTATTCCGCTTTTCTTCGAAATAGGCTTTGCCCAGATAGCTCCGTATAATGGCGTTGTTGGGATCGAGGCTGGCGGCGGCTTCAATCTGGACGCGCCCTTCTTTTAGATCCCCCTCTCGAATGGTCGAAAGGCCGAGCCCCAAACGAGGCAAAGGTGCCGCCTGGTCCAGTTCCGTCGCTTTTTTAAAGGCTTCTTTGGCTTGCGCTGTCTCGATTTGTGAGAGGTAGGCGAACCCGAGAACGGTTTGAATGCGCGCCAGATCAGGATTCAGTTCCGTGGCCTTTTTTGCGCTTGCCAGTGCTGAATCGAGATGCCCCAAAGACAATTGCAGTTCCGAAAGCCTCGCCCATGCCAGTGCATTATCCGGATCGATTTTCACGGCCTGATGGAGTGCATCCAGCGCTCCCTCGAGATCGAATCGGGCCTGTCTTGTATAGGACAGGGCGATATATGCCGCGGGATTGTCTGAATCAGCCTTAACGGATTTTTCAGCCAAACGGAGGGCTTTATCCTTGTTATTCTGGACCACGCAAATGATGGATTGGAGTGCAAAGGCATTGCTGTAATCCGGATCGAGGTTCAATGCCCTTTTAATATTCGCTTCAGCTTGTTTTACCCTTCCCACGGCCAGCAGTCGACCGGCATGTTCAATAAAATATGCCGGGCTTTCGGCACCCTCCGAATAATCGGCAACACCATACTCGACAACCGGAGCGTAATAAAGCGCCCAGTTGACAGCATCTCTCGGATTTACAATGGTTTTTAGTGTCGGTGCTTCCTCTTTGCCTGCAACCGCAGATTGGCCGTCAACCAGGCTGATGCTTCCATGCCTGTTCGATGCCAGAACCCGTCCCTCGAAAACGGATATCAGTGTCTGTTCAGAATCCACCTTGACCAGAAACTCTGTCCCTTTTACGTTACCGTCCAAGTAGGGGGTGTTGACCTTCAAGCTCCACCGCTCCTGGCTGAAAAAATAGGCAACACCCTCCAAAAGCTTAAGGATGATGTTCTTATTTTCATCCACACCTTCTATGAGCATCGTGCTTTCCTCGTCCAATCGCTCCATTCCCCTGTCCCGCAAATACACGGTTGCACGACTCCGGCTGCCTACTCTGATCGCATCACCGACACAACACGTATCCCCCATGTGAACGGGCCGCCACTGATTTGTGCCGGAAATGTTGACGTAAACATTGCCTTGGACAGACTCGATTCTCGCTATCCATTTTTCGCCGGCATCAGCGACAGAATTAATCGGAAAAAAGAATACCGTAAACACACAGGTACACATCACCATCACTCGCAAAAAACAGTGACGTTTTTTCATTCAATCCCCCTGTCTATTTAGATTCAATGATGATCGTTCCGTCCCATTCTTCAGAAGGCGGGTTTTCAACAAGATTATTGCACTTTTCTATATAATATAACGAAGGACCATCTCCGGCATTGGTATTCATGCATTCATAAAAGGTTTTCTTTGCCTCTTCCCAGGAACGGGCATAAAATTTTTTCAGTGCTTCCTCAAACATTGTGCAGCGATTTCTCTGTTGCTCTGTGGAATCCTTTATCAGGCAAATCAACTCATAAACGATTACGGGTTTGGTTTTTTTGGGCAAACGAAATGTGCCCATTCTTCGAGCCAAATAGCCGTCCAATTGCTGAAAAACGTGATCCGACACAAGAAGCCACGTCCCAAGCTCTTTGTTCAGTGCTTCAAGATGTTTCGCCGTTACGACTACTTCGCTGACGGCACGATATTCATAGCGGTCGTGCGCACCGATATTTCCCAGTTCCATCCAACCTGAATTCATTCCGATCCGGGTTGGAATTGTGAATGCATTATCCGGCGCATTCGACCGGTTCATAATTTCTGAAATATCGAGAGCGGCGAGGCACGCCTGGTTATTGAGGCACTTTTCCGGTTGTACGTCGGCCCATACAGCCAGCATAGAGTCGCCCACATAGTCCTGAACGTATCCGCCGTGCCTTTTTACCGGTTCAAAAATAATTTCATAATACCTGTTCATAAATTGATTGAAATCCTTAAGAGTCATAACTTCAGATAACCGTGTCGACTTTACGGCATCGGTGGAGATGCAGGTGCCGTATACAACCCGCCCGCTTGCTTTCATGTCAGCCTTGTTTTTAAGAATATGATCAACTTCTTTACTCGGAATATAATACCCCAGTGCCTTTCCGATAATTTTTTTTTGCCTGCTGATGTCGTAATGCTTCCACAGGAAAGTTCCCAGGAACGCCAGCGCGTTTTGAAACCCCAATGGAACGACCAGTGGAATCCATACCGCAGAATGATTGAACAAGTTCTGCGCAGCCGTTATAAAGAAGATGCTCAATGCTGCTACTGTTAAAACGGAGATCGCCGGAGAAAATAAAAGAAATAGTATGCCCACTGCCATCCCCCAGAGAAAAACGACCATGAGATGCATGCCGACACCGATTGGGCGGACATGGGCATCTTCCAACAGGTTGGCAAACGCGGTCGCCGCGATTTCAACACCGGTCAAATCGATACCATTTGCTCTCGAGAAAACCGTATGATGATAGTCGTTTTCGACGGGTTGAAACCGTTCCGAAAGGCCGATAAAAACGGTTTTTCCCTGGAGATCGAATGACCTGTCGCCGTCTGAAAACGTATTTCGCGGACCAAAAAATTGATGATAGGAAATGGTTCGGATTGAACCGGGCGGACCGTAAAAGTTCAAATGCCGGCAGTCGCCGCTCTGGTACATTCGGATAAGCGATGTGATCATCTTTAGGGTAGCGGCATTTGCATATCGGTTTGCCGGATCGTTTAATTCGAGGATCATCTTTTCCGCAATATCCGCATTATTTTTGAAAACGGATCTCAGGATAAGGATCAGCTCCGTGATTTTTTTGGTTTCGATGATCTCTTTTTTACTTTCCGGCAATTGACTTGCCTGTGATGGCGCGGCTTTTTTCAACAATTGAATAAAGTCATCATAAATGCCCAGGGCCAGGACCTGAAACACGACAACCGGCAGAGTCGGCCTGTTTACTTCTTTCTTGATCAACCAGTATTGGCTGACCTTTACCGGCACCTTGGGCAAGGGAAAGGGTGCGGCAACCAGGGCGGATTCCTCGAAAAGCGGATAAGGGCGATGATGCTTATAGATGTGAACCTTTCCAAGCTGCATTTCGTTTTTGCTGTCTAAAGACAATGTCTTCGGCTCGAGGCATGCGCACAAAACGACATTGCCTGCTTTTTGCATTGCTGCTGCAAAACGATTATCTTCCTCTTCCGGTATCTGGCCGCCTTCAAAAAAAAGATCGAAGACAATGACGGCAGCCCCCATGTCAACGAGCTTTTCGACAAGCCGGGCATGGAGGGACCTCGGCCAGCCGTTCTCAGGCCTGGACGGCAGATCGAGGCGTTCCGAAGATTCCTTGTCCGCTGCAACGATAACGACCTCTTCAGGAGCTTTTCGTTCTCCTCTCAATTTGAAAAGAATCGCAAGACCGATATCCTGTTCAAGTCCGAGTGTGAAAGGAATCAGTAATAATCCTAAAAAACCTGCCATTATCCCTGCAGCGATTGCTTTTGACAAGGACGGCATTCGTCCACCTTTTTGCTACAATCTTTTTTGGTACCTTACGTTTTCATTCAAACCATTGCATGCTCTAAAAAATGCATGTATTTAAATTTCAAAAAGAAATCTTTTATAGAACTGCATGCTGTCGAATCTAAGCGAATCGTAAAAAGGAAAAAGGTAGGGCCGTTGCTGACCCTGCCATGGACTTTTAGGTCTCAGGGCAATTTGCTGTAAAATCTAATCACAAACTCTGTACCATACACCGCTGTGGTAGTACCATGTGCAGCCAGGACTGCTGGTTACAATCTCTATTTCTTCTGCCATTATATCTGTAATCCTATGCAATGCTTGTTCATTGGCGCTTTTTATCTGCACTTCTGTTTCTGGGATCTGAGTATAGGCCTGACGATTACCCGAATAATTTACTTGCCCTTTTACAACAACTCCATTTTCTATAGTAATTTCTAATTTATTGTTCGGCGTATTTGGAGCTGTTATAGTTTTAATTCTCTCATCAGCATAAACGCCCACAATTCCGAAACAAAAAACCAGTACAATCATTAATCCGAACATTCTAAGCTTCATATCGAACCTCCTCGTGTTTCAATGTTAACTGCAACACCCATTACATGTGAACCGAATCGCTCCTCATTGGATCAGACGGCTCCAACGAGGAGCTATCGTATGCCCAACTTGAAACAGTTCTTCATGGTCCACCTCCTTCGAGGAAAAACCCGACGGGAAATAAGATTGATGATTGCCCATCGAGAAATGGCTTATTCACTCCATTTCTGTGCCTGCCGAAAAATATCAATCCTCGAAATACGTAGCGTATTCCTTCAGTTAGAATTTTCCGGCGCCTCGAAAGGAAGCGAATTTTCTCATTTCCGGATGGCCGCTAATGAAAAATCACAGAACAACGATTTCGAACATCATGTTCCGGATTCCTGGGGAAAGGCGTGTCTGAGGTCACTGTAGAGCAGGTTTCAGGTAAAATGCAGCAAGGGAATGGAAATTGAGGTTTAGCTTACAAATTCAGGTCAAGTTCAATCCGCTCAACTGATTTTGTAAGACGTAATGTCCTCCATGTTTTTTTGCCGTTTACATTCAAAAAGCCAACGATCCTGGTTGATTTTTGAAACAAAAATAATAGCTTATATTATTTCAACAAATTAATTTTAAACTATAAAATTCATATGTCAAGCAAAACCGGTCGTGGTACGAAATTCAGCACCAAGCATTTGCATTTTTCCCCGGCTTTTATTATAAAGTTCCCCGGAAGGACCTACCGACTGCTCTGAACTGCTCGTATTCCCATTCTCAGCTCAAGATTAAAATCCATACAAAGGTAAGGACCATGACCCCGATTCAACCGACATACGATGAACTGAAAACCTTTTTCGAACTCGTTCCCGATATGATCTGCATCGCTGGTGTAGACGGATATTTTGTTTATCTCAACGAGGCTTGGGAACGTGCCTTGAGCTATTCCAGAGATGAGTTGTTTGCCAAACCATTTTTTGAGTTCATTCATCCCGAAGATCATCCAAATACCTCATTGCAGTTCAATAGACTGAAATCCGGAATGCCGGTGGAAAAATTCGAAAATCGATATCAATGCAAGGACGGCATTTACAAATGGCTGGAATGGAGGTGTGTCACCGCCGTTAATGGGTACCTGTATGGGATTGCAAAAGATATTACCCACCGAAAGCAGGCTGAGCACGCTTTTAAAAAACATGAGGCGATACTCGAAAACACAGAACGACTGACAAAGGTCGGCGGCTGGGAATGGGACCTGGAAAATGAGACGATGATCTGGACGGAGGAATTATATCGCATCCATGATTTGGAGCCTGGTGACCTGACAAGCGGTTCAGCCGAACACAAAGAAAGGAGCCTTGAATGCTATGCACCGACCGATCGCCCTATTATCGAGAATGCGTTTAAGCGCTGTTGCGAATACGGAGAACCCTACGATCTCGAATTTCCTTTCACCACCGGGAAAGGGCGCCGGCTGTGGATTCGTACTATTGGCAGACCTGTAGTTCAAAATAATAGAATTACGCATGTAATCGGCAACTTGATGGACATTTCCGACAGGAAAAGGGTGGAAGATTTGCTGAAAAACAGTGAAAACCGTTTCCGTGCCATTTTTGAGAACGCTACAGTGGGCATGGCTTTGGTAAGCCTGGACGGCAGAATATTGATGGCAAATCAGGTGTTTTCCCGATTTCTTGGCTATTCGCCGGAAGAATGCGTTAATATCCACTTTTCGGAGGTAACCTATCCCGAGGATCTGGATGTCGATTCCGGGCTTTACAACGAACTGGTGGAAGGGAAAAGAGATGCCTATTTGCTGGACAAAAGGTACGTGAGAAAGGACGGCCGGATATTTTGGGGGCGTTTAGGCGTATCCTTAATCAAAGAAATCGATGGAAGGCCAAAATTTGCAGTGGGTACTTGCGAGGATATTACGGATCGAAAGCTTGCGGAGGAGGAGCTTAAAAAAGCCAAAGAAGAATGTGAGATTCAGGTTCGGGAGAGAACCGCTGAACTGAACCAAAGAGCAACGCTGCTCGCCAAATTAAGCTCCGAATTGACCCTTGCCGAACAGCGGGAACGGGACCGGATCGCCCGAATGCTGCATGATGAACTTCAACAGCTGATGGTCGGTGCAAAAATCAGGCAGGAAACCCTGATTCCACATGTCCATGCGGATATTGTGCCGGCATTCGAGCGGGTTCTCGATCTTGTAAATCAATCGATCGAGTTGTCTCGGTCACTGTCGTCCCGGCTTTCACCGCCGGTCCTCAGGTCCGGTAATTTTTCGGCTGCATTGAAATGGCTGGCTCAATGGGTGTTCGAAAACCATGGACTGGAAGTGGACCTTGAAATCGAAGACGAAGTCATTCTGGATCGTAGAGAGGTGACTGTTCTTTTGTTCCAATCGGTCAGGGAGTTGCTGCTAAACGTTCGAAAGCATGCCGACGTAACTTCCGCAAGCGTTATCATGGACCATCACAACGGCAACTTAAGCATATGCGTCAAGGACGGCGGCCTGGGGTTCGATACCGAAAACGCACGGAAGGCCGGTTCCGAGCAGAAATTCGGGCTTTTCAGCATTGAAGAACGGTTGTCACACCTCGGTGGCCACATTAAGATTAAAAGTTCACTAAATAAGGGCACAGCCATTAGCCTGATTATACCCATTGAAAAGAAACAGGAAACCATCAAAAAACAAAAGAGTTTAATCCAGAAAATTCGACAGAAAATTACCGTTCCCGAGACTATCCGGTTAATATTGGCGGACGATCATGCCGTTATGAGGGAAGGTTTATCCAAGATGCTGGATTTGTATGCCGATATCGAAGTGATCGGTGAAGCTTCCGAGGGTCAGGCCGCAATAAACCTGACTCGGGAATTGGTTCCCGACGTCATTTTAATGGATGTGAATATGCCGAAAATGACCGGTGTAGAGGCCACACGGATCATCCATTCCGAATTTCCTCAAATTCGTATCATTGGTCTTTCCATGTATGAAGAGGATGAAAAAGCCGCAGAGATGATCGACGCAGGTGCATCCGCATATCGTTCAAAGACCGGAAGTACGGATCGTTTGCTTGCTTCAATAAGGGGAGAATAAAAAACAATTCACATTCAGTTGACCGTTAATAGGGGTAAAATGAAACTTACGCGAGAGGATATAGAAGAACTTTGGAACAATTGGAATTCGGCATGGAACAGCCACGATCTCGATGCCGTTATGGCCTTTTTTCATGATCATGTTTTTTTTGAAAACTGGACAGGGGGATACGCAAAAGGAAAAGAGAATCTAAGAAAATCATGGCGGGATTGGTTCGAACATCATGGTGATTTCATGTTTTTCCAAGAGGACATGTTTTTTGATGAAAAAAATCAGAAACTCCTTTATCAATGGCTTCTTACATGGCCCTCCAGGGAGAGAGGCTGCGAAGGAAAGCCTGAAAAGCGAAGAGGCGTCGACGTTATTCATTTTAAGGATGGGGAAATCATTATGAAGCTTACTTATTCAAAAACAACGATCGATATAGAAGGCAAACGCGTTTATTTGAATCCGTAAGAATATACCATTCTCCACTGTCATCCAAAGAATGCTTTATGACCGGAAGTACCAAACACTATAGATAGGAGGTATGAACATGGCGTTTCGCATTTCACCCCTGTGGTGGCCGGTTTTGACCATCGCTTCACCGGCTGTCCTTCCCTGGCTGCTTGTAAAAAACCGCCGCTTTAAGGAGAACCGTGCCCAGGCGGCCGCAATTAACGCCGAACGCATCGAGCAGGCCGAGCCCCTAAATATGCCCGAGTTGGATTTCTTGGAAATGACGGTGCTCGTGGATTGGCATGCAAAGGAGGGATTTGCAGGCGATAGCGGCGTTTCCTATATGTTCAAAACTGAATTGGGCTCCATGCTGTTCGATGTGGGTTTTGGTCCGACTCGACCGGCGCTGTCCCGCAATGCCGCCAAAATCGGCTTCAATATGGAACAGGTGGATGCGTTGGCCATTTCTCATCTTCATGCCGACCACATGGGCGGAATTGCCGCCCAGCGTTCCGGCCGAGTAACATTACCCGATGAACTCATGCCGTCAAGACAAAAGTTCTGCTTCCTGCCGGACAGGGCCGATGCCGAGGGATTCGAGGCTGTAATGATCGAGAAACCCCGGCTGATCAGTGCCGGAATTGCTTCTACAGGTCCCTTGGCCCGAAGTCTATTTATCATGGGATTCACCGAGGAGCAGGCACTGCTTGCTAAAGTCAAAGACAAGGGGCTGGTGGTCTTCACAGGTTGCGGGCATCCGACTATTGAGGTGATTCTCGAGATGGTCGGGCGTTTGTCCAAAGACCCCATCTACGCCATCTGTGGCGGACTTCACTTTCCTGTTACCGAAGGGAGGGGAAACCGTGCCGGCATCAAGTTCCAAATGATGGCCGGCACTGGCAAGCCTCCCTGGCAGCGGATTACCGACGAAGACCTCAGCCAAACCATTTCCTCCATTAAAAATTCCGGCCCCAAGAGGGTCTGTCTTTCAGGGCACGACTCCTGCGATTATGCCCTGGATCGCATGATAAACGAACTCGACTCTGAAACAGAAGTGCTTAAAGCAGGGGAGAGTTACCGCTTTTAAGAGGCCCACGTTGTCCGTCACCGCTCAAAAAAAAATTAGGGGACGTTCTCAACATTTAAACATTTACAATCCCCTCGTTCTTTGATATGAGATTTTTATGCCACGTCAATCGCGAATAGATGCACCTGGTGCGCTACATCATGTGATCGTAAGAGGAAACGCACAACGAAAGATTTTTTTCGACGATAAGGATCGCGATCGTTTCCTGGAGCGATTTGGGATTATATTGAATGAGACGGATACCGCCTGCTATGCATGGGCGCTGCTTCCGAACCATTTCCATCTGCTTTTAAAAACAGGATCCACAAGCCTCAGCACTGTGATGAGACGCTTTCTGACAGGATATGCGGTCTCTTTCAACAAGAGGTACAAGCGCTGGGGGCACCTGTTTCAAAATCGGTATAAGTCCATATTGTGCCAGGAGGAAGCCTATCTTCTGGAACTTGTACGGTATATTCATCTCAACCCCCTTCGAGCCCGTTTGACTGAAGATATGAAGGAGTTAGGCCGATTTAAATACTGCGGCCACGGCGTTATATTGGGGCGCTTTGAAAATGATTGGCAGGATACGGATTATATTCTGAAACGATTCGGGGCCCTTCGATCCGATGCGAGACGGGAATATCGAATGTTTGTCGCAAAAGGGATTGCGCGCGGGAAAAGACCGGAATTAACCGGCGGTGGTTTGATTCGAAGTGCGGGAGGATGGTCGGCATTAAAAAATCTTCGGAAGACGAAAGTGTATATCAAGGGTGACGAGCGGATATTGGGCGATGGCGATTTCGTTCAGCAGAGCTTAGGCCGGGCAAATGAGAAAATGGAGAGCAAGTACCGACTGCGTGCGCAAGGCTATAATCTGGAAAAAATTGCCCAGCGAGTATCGGAGGTTTTTGATATACCAATAGAAAATGTTTTTGCGGCTGGAAAAAACCGGGAGACGGTGCAGGCTCGGAGCCTATTGTGCTATTGGGCGGTAAAGGAGTGTGGAATGGCGATGGTCGTTCTGGCAAAAAGATTTGAAATATCTTCAACGGCGGTCGGTCAATCGATTCTCAGAGGGGAAAGAATAGCTACTGAAAAGGGTCTGAGTTTGATGCCGTAGCAAATGTTTAAATGTTGAGAACGTCCCCCCTTTTTTTCTGATGGTATAAAGTGATTATCTTGGATTTTCTATGAAATTAATCTCCGAAACCGAAGCCTACTTTTGTGTCGCCGAGTTCATAGGCTTTGTTTCCGATCCTTGTGAGCGTGATGCTTTCGGTCGGGCATAAGGTGGCGCAAAAGCCGCAGCCGAGGCATTGGTCACGGTTTACGGAGGCGACATCGTTCACGAGCGTCATGGCTTCAACCGGACATTTTTCAGTGCATTCTCCGCATCCGGTACAGGTCTCCTGATCCACGACCGGGAGGAAATTCGTCGCATCCACTATTCCTGATGCAACCGGCCCCATTGCTTTGGCTGCTTGAACGATTCCGCAGCAGCATGAACAGCAGTTGCAGATAAATTGAAGGTCGTCGATAAAATTGTTTACGTTTTGAACAAGACCGGCCTTGTTGCAAGCAATTAAAATCTCTTTGCATTCCTCTTTTGTTAGACGCCTGGCGTCGGCGATATTCTGTTCGACGGCAAAGTCGGCGGTTTGGCCGAACTGAAGGCAATGGTGCCGGGGAACGCCTTGCACTTTGCAGGGGCCGGTGGTGGCGGGGCCGATTCCCTCTTTGCAGGTGCACAGCATTCCGGCAAAGGAGGTCTGTTTGTCTACCATGGCCATGATATCTTCAAAGGGCAATACTTCTTTCTTGTCCGGGATCGCCTGATCTACAGTAATGGTACGGAAGATCGGCCTTGAAGGAAGATATGCCCTGGCTTTTTCGGGATTTTCAGCCATCAGCTTGTCTACATATTCCCTGGACTCCACATGCATCTGATTGTAGAGATCCAGGTAGGCTTTTATTTCGTCGGGTTTATCCAGTCTTCTCAAGATATAGTATTCCATAGCTCCGGGTACTATGGGAATGACGGAATAGGTCTTGTCTCCTTTTTCTGTGTAGGCCGTGAACAAAAGACCTTTATAGGTCATTTGGTCAAGAAGCTTTATCAGATCAGATTTGTCTTTTTTATACAGGTTCGCTATTTCATCGACGGTAAGGGCTTTTTCCGGAAACCTGGATAAAAACTCGGCTTCCTCTTCCGTGCACATGGTCTTCAGTACATTTAGATAGGCGTTTACAATCGGATACCTGCCTTCAAATTTGTTCATTCGTTCGGCAAGATTTACATATACTTCGTTTGCCATGGGAATCCTCCTTTGGAAAATAAATGATCAAACATTACAGGAGATGAAACATTCAGCAGAAATTTCTGCCATGCTAAAGGGGTTTTTGTGCGAATGGGTTCACTCGATCGGCGAATCCTGGAAAAACAAATGATAAAACCATTAACATTCTTTTAAAAAGAATAACCCAGGTCGATTTTTTTTTCAATGAAAAATCTAAATTCCGCATCGACCGCCCTCTATTTCAAAGAAATAATCTCCCAGTGATCAGTGAAGGACTGATCATTTTTGCTGTAGCGCACGGTACAGGTTTTCCCTCTGCCGGGCTGAGCGTTGCCGTCTTCTTTCCAGTAGCGGATATATACGGCCGGGATAAGCCGCCCGGCCCGACGATCACCGGCCGGTTCCGAAATCCAATCCTCTTTTTCCTCGATCACCTTCCATACGGTATCGGTATTCTTGTTTCTTGCCCGTTCTCCTACCCGGGGCAGTCCGAACTGATCCCGCAATTCCCGGAATCGGTAAAAACCGGTCTCGCTGTGATCCAGGATTCGTTCTCCCATGACCAGTATCCCGAAGGCTCCAATAGGGGCGGTAACAAGTATGGATAACACAGCCACCGCCAGGATGAGCTCGCCGGATGCCACGCCGGCGGCCAACGGGACTGCGCCGATGGCGGCCTGCACGGTGGCTTTGGGCACGTAAGCTATGACGCAGAACAGTTTTTCCTTGAAGTTGAGGGGTGTTCCGATAAGGGAAAGAAAAGTGCCCAGACTTCTGAAAACAAGGCCGATGGCGATTACGGCAATTCCGGCAAGTCCAGCCTTCCAGGCTACTTGGATATTGACTTGGGCGCCCACGAGCACAAAGAGCAGAAGCTCGGCAAATACCCACAATTTTTTGAGCTTTTGGGAGATGAGATGGGCGATGGCTTCGGACTTTTCCAGGATAATGAAGCCGATGGCCATCACACCCAGCAGGCCGGCAACGGGCACCATGCCTTCCAGGGCCTTTTCCAGCCAGGTGAGAAAAATGGCTACACCCATAACCATCATGGTACGCTTGGGCGGTCGCCAGTCGTACTTTTTAAACAAAAAATAAAGAAAGTAACCCGGTATAATTCCCAAAACGGTGCCCAGTATAATGGATAAAGGGATTTCGGTGAGCTTGAGCCACAGGTTGATCTGCTCGCCGCCATGCATGCCCATCAGGATGGTGAAAATCACGATTACGAACACATCATCTACCGATGAGGCACCTAAAATCAGGGTGGGGATGCCTTTTTTCGCTCCGCGGCCCCGGTCCATGAAATCGATCATCAACGGCACCACCACGGCCGGGGATACCGCCGCCAATATTGCGCCCAAGAGGGCTGCATCGAGCAGGCTCATGTGCAGCAGCTTAGGAGCGGCCAGCATGATAGCGGCCATTTCAAACAACGCCGGCACCGCGCTCATAATCAATGCCGCCCGGCCTACACGGTTCAGCGTATCCCGATGGAGTTCAAAGCCGGCGCGCAGCAGGATGACGATCAGCGCCATTTTCCTGAACTCTCCGGACACTTCCATCATCTCCGGCCTCATCAGGCCCAGCATATAAGGGCCTGCAAGGATGCCCGCCAGAAGCATTCCCACCAGTCCGGGAACTTTGATTTTTCGGAACAGATAATCCGCCGAAAGCCCCAGAATGATGACCACCGCAATGCTGAACGCCATGTTTTCCTCCTGTCTGAATATTTTGCATCGCCCAAAACAGAAACCCCCGCCGAATGTGGGGGCGGGGGCTTTTTATGGTTCATCTTGATGACGCCTACCCGCCGATAGAGGGTAGAAGTCATCATCTCTTTTCGCAATCAGCAAAAAAGAGCGGTTTTGGCAGACTTCATTGCCGATGTGTTTATTGTATATGAAACAGTCTCTTATCCTGAATGCAGGAAAGTGTCAAGTTGGGATGATGCGGGGTATGCGGCATTCAGCCTGCGGTTGTTTCCACCCATCGACTTATGTATTCAGGTGAAAATCCGAAAATATGTTGATCTAACCCACTTGGTTTATTGCCAAAAGCCATAAATGATTTGCAGGATAGCATCTTTGTTGTTAAAATATGAAAGAATTCATCGATGGTTGGTAAACATATAATTGCACTTTCTTCATTGGACGTTGCGGATTGTTAGAACTATTGCTATTGATACGAGCCTTATGTTTACGCGATCAAGATATCCCAGATTCGACTTAATTCCAATTACTTGATCTAACAATCCGTTTTTATCGGAAAAGCGGTGAAGTACTCAACTTCCACAGTGACCTATTTTAGACAGGATGAGGAGGCCAAACGCAATATTCGTTTGCTTCTCAAATTTCTCCTTACCCCGTCCCTGCTGGTGATTGTCTACGTTGGGGGGCGATTGCCGGTCGACGTGGCCCAGCTGATATCTCAGCTTTCGCCTTCCCGGAATGTTGCATCCGGGGTGAGCCGTGTATCACTATGTGACCATCCAAAATTCGTCCTGCATTGTAAATAACTCTGTAAGAAATTGATTTTGAACCGGAACCAAGGAGAGACCGAATGAAGCTAAAAGACCAGGTCGTTGTCGTGACCGGTGGGGGTGGAGGCATTGGCGAAGGTATTTGTCTCTGCGTGGCAAGGGAAGGTGGAACCGTGGTGGTCAGCGACTATGATCGGGCGGGTGCAGAGAAAGTGGTGGAAAAGGTCAGAAAAACAGGCCAAAAGGCCGTTGCCGTTCAGACGGATGTCCGGAAGGTCAATGATTGCCTGAAGCTGGTGGGAACAATCATCGAGGTGTTTGGAAAGCTGGACGTCATGGTCTGCAATGCCGGTGTAGACGGAGTTCCTTTGGATGACACGAAAGATGCGCACTTAATCGAAAACATCCGGGAAGAAGACTGGGATCATGTTATGGATGTCAATGTAAAGGGCGTATTTAACTGCTGCAAGGCGTGTGTCCCGTATTTGAAGGAAAGAAAAAGTGGAAAAATCATAAACATCTCATCACTTGCCGGAAGAAAGGGAGTGGACACCCTGCTTGCCTATTCCGCATCAAAGGCCGGCGTTATATCCATAAGCCAGTCTTTAGCCCTGCAGTTGGCCCCTTATCATATCAATGTCAACACGGTGTGTCCCTCAACAGTCTGGACTCCCATGTGGAAGCGGGTAAGCGCGCATATGGGAAAGGCTGTCGAAGGGTTCGAAAAACTGGGTTCTGAAGACTTTTTCAATACGGCCGTCGTACAGTCAATTCCATTTAAAAGACCGCAGATGCCTGAAGATATCGGGAATGCTGTGGTTTTTTTCGCTTCAGAAGACGCCAGGGAAATTACCGGCCAGGCACTGAATGTGTGTGGTGGTGCGGGAATGAATTGATTTCGGTTCCAATCCACCGAATCGCCTCAGCATCACTGAATTCCCACGAACCTCGGAGCGCAGCGGCCTTGACAAGGAAATAGAATCGATTATTCTTTTTAAGACTGTTTATCACAATTACGATCTTTTCAAAACTGAATAGATCTTATCCGTGTTTGTCAAGGAGGCTGAAATGGATGACCCAAATGAAAAAGGAAATAAGAAATATTCGGAAATAAAACAGGATCTGATAAACCGAAGACGGGAATTATGGAACCTGATACGCGAGGATCTTGAAAAGGAAGGCAGAGAGGAGTACGGAAAATACATCCAGAATATCATGGATCGAGGCGATACGGCTTTGGCAGAACTCAAGGAAAGCACGGTATTTTCCTATATTCAAATGAAATCCGATGAGATCGAATCCATTGACCAGGCACTCAAAAAAATCGAGAACGGTACATACGGCATTTGCGATGACTGCGGCAAGGATATATCACTCAAGCGCCTGCAAGTGATGCCTTATGCCCTGCGCTGCAGGAAATGCCAGGAAAATTGGGAAAGAGTGCACAATGTCTAATTTGGACCGGTGAAGCGAAGGTCGATGCCAACGCATCGAATGATCCGAAAAAATGATCTCCATCCGAGGTGGTGCACGTAATGCCTTTGAAGGACGGCTGTTACGATTGGGCATGCGTCTATCGGAATGACGGAAGATAGTCCTCGCGAAACCAAAAAGGAGACAACAATGAGCCGGTACTACAAGGATTCGGACGATCTGTACACGATCTATGGGTATTTTCTGGATCGGGTCCTCCAGGACGAGAAAATCGGAACAAAGATGTCCAAAGCCGGGATCATCATCAGGTTTATCTATACCGACCCGGATGCAGAGATCACCATCGACCTGAAAAACAAGCCCGAAAAAGCGGGATATTATGGCACCTTCTATCTCGGCCCCTGCCATCTAAAGGAAGATGTCTGGTCGAAGCAGCCCGCCGATCATTCCCACCGGTTCTGGCACGGGCTCGAAAATCCCATTGCCTCCATCGCCAAGGGGATCGTGCGGCAAGGCGGAAAGGTGACGGCCATGCTGAAATTACTGCCGGTGGTAAAGCCCTCATTCCAGCTTTTTCCCGTTGCACTGAAAGAGATGGGCTTAGATCATCTGATCGTTACCCGGAAGTAAACCCACTGCGAACCGTCATTCAAAGATCAAATTCGGTTCTCCTGATGATTTCATCCTGGGCGATTTCGCTCAGATCGGTAAATTCAGCGGAATAGCCGCTGACCCGAACGAACAGGTCGCGGTATTTTTCCGGGAAGCGCTTCGCCTCCTTGAGCACGCCGGAATCCACCATATTGAACTGCACCTGTATGCCGCCGTTTTTCATGTAGACCTTTACCAGGTTCATGAGATGTTCCGTCTTGATTTTTCCGCCCTGAAAACGCATGTTCAGGTTGACGCCGTTGTAGACGCGGGTCAGCGGCAGCTTGACCACGGAATTCATGAGGGCCGTCGGGCCCGACAAGGCGTTTCCTTCGGTCGGTGTGATGCCGTTGCCCAGGGCGTCCCCGGCGTACCTTCCATCGGGGGATGCCCCGCTGAAGGCGCCGAAGGAGATGTGAAAACCCACCGAAAAAATGCCCGGCCAGAAAGAACCGCCCCGATAATTCCTGTGGTCGGCCAGCACATCGCAGTAGTGGTCCATGACCCGCTCGGCCATTTCGTCCACCGCGTCGTTGTCATTGCCGTATTTGGGTATGCGATGCAGAAAATAGGCCCGCATCGGCTCGGCATCATACCAGTCCTCGGCAAGCATTTCGGCCAGTTCTTCCAACGTAATGCGCTTCTCCTCGAATACCGCTTTCTTCACGCCGTAGAGGCTGTCGACGACGTTGGCGAAACCCATAAGCTGGACACCGGTCGAGTTGTAAACGGCGCCCCCGGCGGTCAGGTCGAGTCCTTTGTCAAGGCAGCCGTCGACCATGGCCGATGCGAAGGGAGAGGGGACATTCTCGGCGATGGCCCTGTCGAGAACGTGCATGCCCCTTACCATACGGCCCACGAAATGGCTCATCTGACGGTCGTAAGCATTCCAGATATCCTCAAAGTCGTTGAACCCGGCCGGATATCCCGTCTCTATTCCTGTGCGGTAACCGAAAATATTGTCGATGCCGTTGGACAGGGCCAGCTCGACACACTTAACACCGTTGAACTGGACGGCGAAGGTGGAACCAAAGGTCTTGCCCTGGGCGTTGGGCTCGAGGCATCCCACCACGCCGTAATCCCGGGCGTCTTCCAGCGTGTGCCCTGCCCGAACGAGCATCGCCACGATGGCATCGTCGTTGAACAGGTGCATCAGCACTCCCTCACGGATGTAATCAACGGCCCTCTTGAAAAGCTCCTCCGGTGACTTCGATGACAGGCGCACACCGAAATTGGGTTGAACCGTCCGCACCTCGGCGTAGGCGTTAAGACCGATATAGCTCAGTTCATTGGTGGCGTCTTCACCGTCCATGCCGATACCGCCGACGGTAACGTTCTGGGTGGTCTTTCCCTGGGTTCCCTCGCCGCCGGGGATGAAGGCTTCTTCGAGGACGTTCCAAATTTCGTTTGTTTTGATAAACAATAGTGCCAGCAGTTCGCGGGCTTCCTCGGGTGTGACGCGTCCGGACTCCCTGTCGGCGAGGTACCAGGGATAGAGGACCTGGTCGATACGGCCGAGGGAAATGGAATTTCCGCCCGACTCGATCTGGGCGAGGAGATGAATGAAGTACACGCACTGGACCGCTTCGTGAAAACTTTCCGCCGGGTGCTCCGGAACCCGCGCGCAGACCCGCGCGATCTCGCGAAGCTCCCCGGCCCGCACGTCGTCCGTTTCCTTTGCTGCCAGGGCGAGCGCCAGATCGCTGTAGCGCCGGGCGAAAGAAATCGCTGCGTTGCAGGAGCGAATCACCGCCTCGTAGAAGAGGTGCTTTTCCGATGCCTTCTCTTTTGACGAAAGCGCCGCCAGGCGATTGCGCGCATCTTCAATAATACCGCGCAGGCCGGTGGACAGCACCCGGCCGTGATTCATGGTGAAGTGCCCGATACCGTAAGTAATTTCGAGCATCATGGTGAAAATGTACTTGTCCATGTCGGCGCTGATATCCGGCGGCATCCGCGCCTCCATCACTTCCTCGACGGTCTTGCCGCGCCAGAAGGGCAGGATGCGCTCACGCAGCTCGGCTTTTTCGTCAGGAGAAATGAGCGCTCTCTGCAACTCACGCGCTTCAAAACCGTCCAGATCGCCTTGGATCCATCTCGCTTTGTTTTCCGGGAAAAGCGGCGCGCCCTTCAGTTTTGCCGTGCGGCAACCGACGATAATTTCGTCTTCGCGGATGATCGGCGTGATATGATCTAGGATGTGCTCGAGGGCAAGGCTCATGCGTTCGAGGGGATGCCGGTCCCAG
The DNA here is from genome assembly GCA_046483495.1 of Desulfobacterales bacterium. GTDB lineage: Bacteria > Desulfobacterota > Desulfobacteria > Desulfobacterales > UBA5616 > CAYLRU01. The sequence continues at coordinate 2,548 of JAWODC010000076.1, read as the reverse complement.
TGCTGCTGCATCGATTCCGTAAGATAGCGGGCCCGCTCGACGCAAACCGCCATGGGTGCGTCTATGATTTTCCGTCTGAGCCGGTCCACCCGCGAGGCATGGGCGGTTGTCCCGGCGGAGACGGTCTGCGTGTTCATGACAACCTCCCGAACATTATTTCACCTTGATACCCATATAATTAACAAGAATAGCATCTCTGATGGCCCGCGGCAACGCCTTGTTGATCCAGAGAAAAAAAGTGCTTGAAAAATCGATCTGATTGAAGAGCGATACCTTTTTCGCCAGCACCACCTTTACGATCTTGCCGGCGGCGTAGGCGGGGGTGGGGGCGGTTTTGATCAACGCGTTGTCCCGTGCAATGAACCGGCGGGCGCGTTCGCGGTAGGGAGAACCCTCCGGGGGCAGGGCATGGATCTTGGCGGCGAAACGGGTCGACACCTGCGCCGGCTCGATGATGGCGACATCGATGCCGAAAGGCCGCACCTCCAGCCGTATGGCGAGCATGAGCCCGGTTATGGCGAACTTGCTCGCGGTGTAGATCGCCTCGAAAGGAAAAGGAATCCGCCCCACCAGGGAGGACATGGCGATGAGTTTGCCCCTGCGCCGTTGCCGCATCGATGGAAGAAACGCCTGAAATATAGCCGATGCACCGATGACATTGATATCCAGGCAGCGCAGGGCGGCATCCAGATCGGCCTCTTCGAAAGGACTGAAAAAACCGATCCCCACATTCGAGAGCACCGTATCGACATGACCGAATGTCTCGAGAACGCTGTCGCGAAAGGTCAGGATTCGGCCGCGGTCGGTAATGTCGATTACCTCGAGCAGGTGATCGCCGCCGATTTCGGCAAGTTCCTTTTCAAGGGAGGCAATCCCCGCCTCATCGATATCGAAACCCGCCACCGAGACACCCCGCTTTGCCAGACGGGTCGCCACATGACGCCCCATGCCGTCGGCACAACCGGTAATGACCACAACCTGGTGCATAATCGTTTCTCCTTAGCGGTTTTGCGGTTCTTCCGCCATACCCGCCTTCAGGCGGTACAACCGGCCCATCTCCTTCATCGATGCCTTGAAGTCCGGATAGATGAGACGGTATCCGGTGTTTTTGAGTTTGGTGTTGTCGACTATGTAATCATCGTAGAGATATGTGACGGCGTCGGATTCCAGGTCGGGAACGGTTCCCTTCCGGGCAGCCGTCATACCCTCGATTCCGGCGATGATTTTGATCATCCAGAGCGGCAGGCGTAACCGGGGAGGCTGGGTGCCGAAAGCTTCCGCTGCAAGCAGCAGCGACTCCTCCAGAGTGGGATGGGTATCCTCGCTGATGTTATAGGCTTGTCCCACGGCACTGTCGAGACGGCTCAGGTAGTCCACGGCCGCGGCCACCTCTTCGGCCCGCACGTTGGAGAGAAGCTGCTTGCCCGTGCCGGGAATGGCGGATATTTTGGTGGGCCTTGAAAAAACCTTCCCCGCACCGTCGCTGCAGCGCGGGCCATAGACCGTGCAGGGACGGGTGATGACCGCCGGCAATCCTTTTTCGATGCATGCCCGCACCACATTTTCGCCATCGCGTTTGCTGCGCCCGTAGGCATCCATGGGATCACGCGAATCCTCTTCACGAAAAGGCGTGCCTGTGTAATAGCCATAGACGCTGGTCGATCCCACATGCACATAGCGGGCCACCCCATGTTTCAGGGCCAGTTCGGTAATCCGTTCAACACCGAGGACATTGGTGGGATACAATTGATCGTATGGCGTTGAAAAATTACAGATCGCCCCCAGGTGAAAGATGCGGTCCACCTTTCCCTCGAAAAGCGGCGGGAGGGTTTCGGGCCGGGTCAGGTCGGCGGCGCGGAATTCGACGCCGAGACGGTCGAAAAAGGATGTGTCCTTGCGCGGCCGGGCCGTGGCCCGTACCCGGACACCCATTTTCGCGAGATGCTCAACCAGGTGGCTCCCCATGAACCCTGCGGCCCCCGTTACCAGTGTAATCCCGGAAAATTTCATAGGTCCGCCTTTTTAAACTCAGCAGGTCGAGGTTGGATCTGATTGCTATGGCAAATGGATTGGGTTTGAAATTTCTCTCACCATCATGCGCAACAAATTGCGTTCTTTAAATGCGAGAGTGCCGAATGATTGATTCATCTCTCTTTTTCCAGGGAAAAAATGTAAGAGGCTCGCAATTAAAGGACTCTGTAATCAAGGCAATCGGATGGGGAGAGGTAAATATCAACCCCCTGAAAAAGAAAAAGGGTATATGAGCGTTGCAATCCATAACCCCTTGATTTTATGTGTGGTGCCGGAAGGGAGAATCGAACTCCCATGGGCCGAAGCCCGGAGGATTTTGAGTCCTTTTTTTGTACTTTCCCAACCGTTCCCAAGACGTCCTTATGCTTGAAATTATTAATAATAATATCATCTATATTTCCCTTGACATCCCCAAAAAACCAAAATAAGGTGGGACAATAGTGGGACAAAAAATGGATAATTTTGGAGGTTTCATATGGCATATAAGTGGGAAAAAGCCAATTACACCGGAGTTAGG
>JAWODC010000070.1:0-157557 GCA_046483495.1 Desulfobacterales bacterium | reverse complement strand
ACCTCGGCGTGCGGTGGTTTAAGCTTTTTTTTCTATAGAAAGGCGGGGGGGATGTCAAGAGGTTTTTACCTCATGTCCCCGAACAGGTGCTGCACCAGTGTGCAGGCGGGGAGGGTGGCCGTTTCGGCACGGAGGATGCGGGGGGCGAGGCCGGCGACGATAAATCCTTGTGATTTGGCATGGTTGACTTCGGCTTCGGTCAGGCCGCCTTCGGGTCCGATGATGACGAAGACTCGGGTGCCGGGATCGGGGGCAGCAGCCTGAAGACTGGTTTGCTGCCGGCTGACTTGGGATTCCCAGAAGACGATTTTAATGTCGCAGCCGGCGGCGGCGTTCAGCATGTCTTCGAATGACAGGGGGGTGCCGATCGCCATGACCCGGCCCCGGCGGCACTGTTTCACGGCCTCCTTGGTGATGGCCTGCCATCGTTTCATGCGGTGGGCGAGCTGTTTTTGATCCGGTTTGGGGACGGATCGGGCGGCCATGAACGGCATCCACCGGGCGATCCCCAGTTCGGTCAGCTGCCGGACGAGGTCGTCCATTTTTTTTTCTTTTAAATATCCCTGGGCTACGGTAATATCCACCGGCGATTCGGTGGCCACCGGATTCTTTTCCTTGACGCGGACCTCGACCGATTTGGTTGAGATCGCGATGATTTCAGAGGGGTATTCGAAGCCGCGGCCGTCGAGCAGGCCGATGACGTCCCCGGGCTTGAGCCGCAGCACGGACGTGATGTGGTGCTTGTCTCCGCCGGTTACGAGAACGGTTTCGCCGGGATTCGGGGTCTGATCAATATAGACGTAGCGCATAGCACCCCTTTATACCGCCCTCGGCCGCGTATGCAATCCTTTTTTGCAAGTAGTGGAAAACACGAGAAAATCGAATAACTCAAGCGGCTTGACAGCACATGAGGTGTATGGTAGATGCGCAGGATTGCACGATATTTTCGGAAAAAGACGATGGATGACGACCGGAACGATATGGATCGGCCCGCGGATGCGCCGGATGAAAACGAGGTCATCGACTTAACCCGTGTCGTTCGCCCCGAGGCCGGCAATTCCGGTAGCACCATGCCGGAAGCGCTTTTCTCCGATGAGGAGGAAGAGGATGGTGAGGGGGATACGGACCTGGGGCGATTGGTGGCCGATGTGATCGGGGAGGGCGTTTCAGATGCCGATGTGGACGAAACCGAGAGCGTTGCCATTCCGTTGAATCGTCTCGAAGCGGTCATCCAAAACGTGATCGAAAGGGTCTACTCGGAAAAGATCGAGATGTTGGTGATGAAAAAGGCCGAAGAAATCATTCAGGCGGAAATCGAAAAGATCTACGGACTCATCGAGAAAATCGTCCGGGAAAGCGAACCGCCGGCCGAGTGATCCTTCACACCGGAAAAGCAGCGATTCACAAGACGGCCATTTTGCGGGGATTTGAACGATCCTTTTTTTTGGCGTTTTCGATCCATTGTTGGACTTTTTGGCTTAGATGAGGCATTCTGGCGATGCCCATCCAGAAATGGCGGATTCGCTCCATTTTTGCGTCGGCCGGAAATTTTAATGCTCACAATACGAATACCGTATGCCTGAGGTTAAAATCCCGGCCGCCTCGAACTGAAGCGAATTTTCCTATTTATGGATGGACACCGGACAGGACATCTATAGAGACCTACTATATAAATTAGGTATCACAAACAGGCGGGCGCGATTGGAATCGAGGAGTTTATTTACACATGAGTTTGGAAAACATCGACAAGGGTTACGAACCGCACGACGTTGAAAAGCGATGGTATGACTATTGGGAAAAAAACAAGCTGTTTGCCGCTTCCACCAGGGACGGAAAACCGCCTTACTCCATAGTCATTCCGCCTCCCAACGTCACCGGCGTCCTTCACATGGGCCATGCCCTGAACAACACGCTTCAGGACATCCTGTGCCGGTACCGCCGCCTGCGGGGCGACAGCGTTCTTTGGATGCCGGGCACCGACCATGCGGGCATCGCCACCCAGAATGTGGTGGAAAAGAAGCTGGCCGCCGAGGGCGTTACCCGGCACCGGATCGGCCGGGAAAAGTTCATCGAAGCGGTGTGGGACTGGCGCCGGGAGTCGGGAAGCGCCATCATCAACCAGCTCAAGCGGCTCGGCGCCTCCTGCGACTGGGACCGCGAGCGCTTCACCATGGACGAAGGGCTTTCCAAGGCCGTCCGCAAGGTGTTCGTGCAGCTGTATGAAGAGGGGCTGATCTACCGCGGCTATTACATCATCAACTGGTGCCCCCGGTGCCACACGGCCCTGTCCGACCTCGAGGTGGACCACGAAGAGCACAACGGCCACCTCTATCACATTCTGTATCCCTTTCCCGGCAAGAAAGACGGGATTGTAGTGGCGACCACCCGTCCCGAAACCATGCTGGGGGACACGGCCGTCGCCATCAACCCAGAGGACAAGCGGTACAAAGGCATCCGAAAAAAATCGGTGATCCTGCCCCTGATGAACCGGGAAATACCGATCATCAAGGATGAATACGTGGATATGTCATTCGGCAGCGGCGGACTGAAGGTCACCCCCGCCCACGACCCGAACGACTTCGAAATCGGACAGCGCCACGACCTGGACAGCGTAAAGGTTATCGGCGACGACGGCACCATGATCGAGGAGGCCGGCCGGTTCGCGGGCTTGGACCGGTTCAAGGCGCGCGAGGCGGTGGTGGATGCCCTGAAAGAAGAAGGGCTGCTGAAAAAGATCACGCCCCATGTCCACAGCATCGGCCATTGCTACCGGTGCAAAACCGTCATCGAGCCGAACCTCTCACGGCAGTGGTTCGTGTCTGCAAAACCCCTTGCCGAGAAGGCGATCGAAGCGGTAAAGGCCGGCAAAACCCGGATCATTCCCGAAGCATGGGCGAAAACCTACTTCGACTGGATGGAGAACATTCGGGACTGGTGCATTTCCCGCCAGATCTGGTGGGGCCACCAGATTCCGGCCTGGACCTGCGAGAGCTGCGGCAAGGTGATCGTGGCCATGGAAGCCCCCGAGACGTGCCCGGACTGTCCGGGATCCAAACCGGTCCAGGACGTCGGTTTCCTGGACACCTGGTTCAGTTCCGCCCTGTGGCCCTTCTCCACCATGGGATGGCCGGAAAACACGGACCTTCTGAAAAAATTCTACCCTACCTCCGTGCTGGTCACCGCCTTCGACATCCTGTTTTTCTGGGTGGCCCGCATGATGATGATGGGGCTCCATTTCATGAAGGAGGTACCCTTCAAGGATGTGTACGTGCATGCCCTGGTCCGGGACGAGGACGGCAAGAAGATGAGCAAGTCCAAGGGAAACGTCATTGACCCGCTGAGCGTGATCGATGACTACGGAACGGACGCCTTCCGTTTCACCCTTGCCGCATTCGCCGCCCAGGGACGGGACGTCAAGATGTCTGAAAAGCGCGTGGAGGGATACCGCCATTTCATCAACAAGATCTGGAACGCGGCGCGGTTCTGCCTGATGCATATCGACCGGCCCTACGGCTATCCCGATGAAAACGACATGTCGCTATCCGACCGGTGGATACTGTCCCGGTTAAACCGCGTGGCGGAGGCGGTGCAGGATGCCCTGGACGACTACCGTTTCAACGAGGCCGCGGCCACCCTTTACCAGTTTGTCTGGCACGAATTCTGCGACTGGCACCTGGAGGCCGTGAAACCGACCCTTTACGGGGATGAAGGGGAGGGCAAAAAAAACGCGACCGTAAGCGTGCTGTATCACGTGCTCAAGGAAACCCTCATTCTGCTTCACCCGTTCATTCCCTTCGTCACGGAGGAGATCTGGCATAAGCTGCCCGGGTGCGAGGGGTCGATCATGTATGCGCCGTTTTTAACCGATCGCGACGAACCGAGCCTCCGCCGAACGGATGACGATGCCGAAAACGACATGAGGTTCATAACCGAGGTGATCACCGGCATCCGCAACATCCGCGGGGAAATGAACATACAGCCGTCCATGTCGCTTACGGTCCTGATTCACTGTACGGATGAACACCGTAGAGATCTGCTGGCCGGCCAGTACCCGGTAATCCGCAACCTGGCGCGCCTCGAGTCGATGGACGTCCAACCCGCCGGAGACCGGCCCAAATCGGCCGCCTCCGCCATTATCGAAGGCGCCGTGATCTATGTCCACCTCGAAGGCATCATCGACTTCAAAAAAGAGGCCGAGCGGCTGGACAAGGAAATCACGAAATTGAGCAAGGAGCTCTCCCATATTTCCAAGAAGCTCAACAATGACGATTTTCTCACCAAGGCGCCGGCTCACGTGGTGGACAACGTCAAGGAAAAAGAGGCGGCATGTGCCGAAAAGCACCGGAAGCTGACCGCAAGCCTTGAAAAGATAAAATCTCTGGCGGGCTGAATCAAAAAACAAGCGCCGCCGATGCCTGCATCGGACAGGGTCGGACGGCGGGGGGGGAAGCATGGTGCAGGCCACCGACGATCGGATCAAAATCGCCCTTGCCGAGGATATCGGAGCCGGGGACATCACCACCGAAAACCTCGTCTTGCCGGAAGACCGCGGAAAAGGCATTATCGTGGCGAAAGAGCCGCTGGTCATCGCAGGGCTTCAGGTAGCCGGCCGGGTGTTCGAACTGCTCGAACCTTCACCGGCGGTTTCATTGCCGTTTCGGGACGGCGATGCGGTTAAAACCGGCGATGTCGTCATGGAAATTTCAGCAACGATGCGAACCCTTTTGATGGGTGAGCGCACGGCCTTGAATTTCCTGCAGCATCTGTCCGGCATCGCCACCTTTGTGCGCGCCCATGTCGAGGAAATGGGCAAAACCCGCGCCAGGCTGGTGGATACGCGCAAAACCACCCCGGGGCTTCGGGTATTGGAAAAATACGCCGTTCGCGTCGGCGGCGCCGGAAACCACCGTATGGGCCTGTATGACGGTGTGCTGATCAAAGACAATCACATCGCTGCGGCCGGGGGAATTCGCACCGCCGTCGAAACGATTCGAAGCCGCATCCACCACCTCGTCAAAATCGAAGTGGAGGTTTCGAATATGGCCGAAGTCGAAGAGGCCCTGGCGGCGGGCGCGGACGTGATCATGCTGGACAACATGAACCTGGACCGGATCCGGGAGGCCGTTAAACTGATCGACAAAAAAGCTTTGGTGGAGGTGTCGGGGGGCATCAAGAAAGAGGACCTGTCAAAGCTGGCCGATGCCGGTGTGGACATCATTTCAGCCGGGGCGCTGACCCATTCGGCACGATCCGTCGATTTGAGCATGCGCATTCAGTCCGGAACCCATAGTCCATGATTCCCATTCGCGACACCACTCCATCGGCCCACTATCCCATCGTCAACACGACCCTGATCGCCTTTAATGTGATGATTTTCCTGGTCCAGATGGCCCAGGGACCGGACCTGGGAAAGTTCATCTATTTTTACGGCCTGGTTCCCGCCCGGTATTCCATTCCCCAAATCTCCGATTATTTCTCCATGGGCCAGCAGGCGTTTTCCCTGCTTTCGTTTATGTTTCTTCACGGCGGGTTTTTACACCTGCTCGGAAACATGTGGACCCTGTACATCTTCGGGGACAATATCGAAGACCGGCTCGGGCATTTGAGGTACCTGGTGTTTTACCTGCTCTGCGGCATCGGCTCGGGGCTTGCCCATCTATTTTTAAATGCGCAGTCCAACATTCCGACAATCGGGGCGAGCGGCGCGGTTGCGGGCGTTATGGGGGCCTATCTCATCTTGTATCCCACCTCGAGAATATTGACGCTGATCCCCATTATTTTCATTCCGTGGTTCGTGGAGATACCGGCGTTTTTCTTTTTGGGGCTGTGGTTTTTCCTTCAGTTTCTCAATGCGGCAAGCACCCAGGGGATGGGATCGGGAATTGCCTGGTGGGCGCATATCGGCGGGTTTTTGCTGGGTATTGTGCTGCTGCGCATGTTTTCGAAAATTCCCATGTCCCGGTTTCAGAAGGCGATGTATCAGGCCACGGCCAAAAAGAAAACCCATCGGCTCCAGGTCGTCCGGCCGGGCGGGGGCGGTGATGACAACAATCTGTACGGAACGATTTCCGTCTCCCGACACGAGGCATCGGCCGGCGCCCGAAAGCTGATCAACGTCCCCTGGGGACTTCACAACCGGATGTTCAATATCAATGTTCCGCCGGGCACCCGGGAAGGGAGCGTGCTGCGGCTCAGGGGGTTGGGAAGAATAGGGCCGGATGGGGGGCGGGGGGATCTGATGCTTACGGTTAAGGTGACTTGATTTGTTTTTGCGGTAGAAGCTCGAAGGGGGTATGGATTGGGTCTTAATCCCCCCCATCCCGGCCTTCCCCCTCCGAGGGTGAAGGGGACATGTTGCGCAAGAAAGCAATTCAATCGACTTTCGGTGGAATATCGGAGGGTGGAACGGTTTGGAGAGAACGAGACGGAGTATTTTGAGGATTAAAATTTTTCGGCCAACGCCGAAATGGAGTGAATCAGCCATTTCTGGAGGGACACTAAAGAAGAAGACTGACTTTATTCCTCCCCTTCTTCTTACTCTCATACATAGCCAGGTCGGTCCGCTTAACGAAATCCTTGATGTTTTCCTCGTTCCGGTACTGGGTGACGCCCACGCTGATGGTGATCGTGAGAACCTTCGAATTCTGAATGAACTTTTCCTTTTTGACGTTTTGCCGGATACGCTCCCCGACTTTATACGCCTCTTCACCGGTGGTTTCAGGAAGAATAACGGTAAACTCCTCACCACCATAGCGATACGCCGTATCCATCGTTCTCATGCTCGACCGAATGGTCTGCGCGATGCGCACCAGGACTTTATCACCTTCGAGGTGCCCGTAGGAGTCGTTGTAGTTTTTAAAGTTGTCGATGTCGAAAAGCATCAGGGAAAGAGGATGGTCGTAGCGCAGGGACCGGTCGATTTCGAGTTCGACCTGGTTGTAAAAATGCCTGGAATTGTACAGCTTCGTCAAACCGTCCGTAATCGCCAGGTTTTTCAGCTCTCCCAGCATTCGGTCCCGCTCTTCGGAAAGCCTCCGCTCCCGAATCACCCGTTTGAGCCGGAGCACCAGCTCCCCGAACCGAACGGGCTTGAAGACAAAATCACAGGCGCCTTTTTCAATGGCTTCCTCATATGAATAGTCGGAGCTGTACCCGGTCATCACGATAATGTCCACATCGTATTTCCGTCTTACCTGATCGGTGAATTCCAGGCCGTTCATGCCCGGGAGGGATATATCGGTGATCACGACATCGATGGCGTTGGTGCCCAGCATCTGCATGGCCTCTTCGGCGCTGTACGCCGTAAAGGTCTCATACCCCGCCATTTGAATAAACTCCTTCAACGGGCCTCGAATGGCGGGATCGTCATCAACGATGAGGATATGGGAGTCGATCATGTTCACGCCGCTGTGTTTTTCAGGTTGAATCGGATGGAATCGTTCGGCCCGCCTGAATAGAGCGCAAGAACGCATCAGCGGACTTGACATTGTTTTGAACAATCTGATAAAAATCTTTATTTTATTGAAAATATTTTACGTATATATATAAAGGCGGTATCTGTGTCAACCGACTTTTAGCTGCACTTGGCCCCGGGCAAATCCCGGGGTATTTTATAAAGGAAAACAACGGCATGACGGCCGAAAAGATCGTATACACCAATGGAACACATACGAAATTTCAGTATTATAGCTCATATCGACCATGGTAAATCCACGCTTTCCGACCGCTTGATCGAATCCGCCCATATTATCTCTGAAAGGGACTATAAAGATCAGATTCTCGACAGCATGGACATCGAGCGGGAACGCGGAATTACCATAAAAAGCCAGACCATTTGTCTGCCCTACCAGGCGGCCGACGGCCGTTCATATGCCTTGAACCTGATCGATACGCCCGGACACGTGGATTTTACCTATGAAGTGTCCAGGGCGCTGGCCGCCTGCGAAGGCGCGCTGCTGCTGGTCGATGCCAGCCAGGGAGTAGAGGCCCAGACGATTGCGAATTTGTACCTTGCCCTGGAGCACGACCTGGAAATCATCCCGGTCATCAACAAAATCGATCTGCCCTCCGCGGATATCGAGCATGTCAAAAATCAGGTCGAAGAGGACCTCGGGCTGGATCCGGAAACCGCCATCTTGTGCTCGGCAAAGGAGGGCATCGGCATCACGGACATACTGGAGGCCATCGTCCACCGGCTGCCGCCGCCCCGGGGAAATCCCGCCGCCCCTTTGAAGGCCCTGATTTTCGATTCCCAGTACGATTCGTACCGCGGCACCATCGTGTACATCCGCGTGGTGGACGGCCAAATCAAGCCGGGTGACACGATCCGGTTCATGTCCAACAAGGCGTCGTACAAGGTGGAGGAGGTCGGCTTCTTCCGGCTGACCCGCATCCCCCAGAAAAAGCTCTCGGCCGGGGACGTGGGCTACATCATCGCCGGAATCAAGACGGTAAGCGACACCCGGACCGGGGACACCATCACCCTCAAGGAATACCAAACCGATGCCCCGCTGCCCGGGTTCAAGGAATCCAAGCCCGTCGTGTTTTCATCCATGTATCCCGTCGCCTCCGACGGATACGAGGACCTGGCCGCAGGACTGGAAAAATTGAAACTGAACGATGCGGCACTCGTTTATGAAAAGGACTCTTCCGTGGCCCTGGGGTTTGGATTTCGCTGCGGATTTTTGGGGCTGCTGCACCTGGAGGTGGTTCAGGAGCGGCTCGAGCGTGAATTCGACCTTTCCCTGATTCTGACCGCGCCGTCGGTCCAGTACCGTATCACCCTTAAAGACGGATCGGTTATGGTCATCGACAACCCGGCCCTGTATCCGGACCCCGGAAAAATCGAATTTGCCGAAGAGCCTTTCATCCGCGCCTCGATCATCGTCCCCGAACGGTACATGGGGGGCGTGATGAAACTGTGCCTCGACCGGCGTGGGATCAACAAGAATTACCAGTACCTGACCACCAACCGCCTGGAGATGATTTTCGAAATGCCGCTGGCCGAGGTGGTGTACGACTTTTATGACAAGCTCAAATCGATCACCCAGGGTTACGGCTCGTTCGATTATGACATCATCGGTTACCGGCAGACCGAACTGGTGAAGCTGGACATCCTGATCAACGGCGATCGGGTGGACGCCTTATCCCAGCTCGTTCACCGGGATAACGCCGTATTCAGGGCACGGCATGCCTGTGAAAAACTCAAGGAGGAGATTCCCAGGCAGATGTTTAAAATCGCCGTCCAGGGGGCGATCGGCGGCAACATCATCTCGAGGACAACCGTTTCCCCACTGCGAAAAGATGTTACAGCCAAATGCTACGGCGGGGACATCACCCGGAAACGGAAGCTGTTGGAGAAGCAGAAAAAAGGCAAAAAGCGCATGAAAATGGTGGGGCAGGTCATGATTCCTCAGTCTGCGTTTCTGGCGGTTTTGAAGACCGACACGGACTGAATCTGACAATATGGCTGCACAAAAGGAGACTGAATGGGCAACACGATCGCTGAAAAAATATTCAATGAACACCGCATCGACAGGCCCTCCGATGACATTTGGGTCCTCTCGCTCGACGCGGTGTTCTGCCATGAAATCACCACCCCCATCGCCATCAACGATCTGGCTGCACGGGGCAAGGACCGGGTGTTCGACCCGTCGAAAATCAAGGCCGTGATCGACCATGTTTCGCCGGCCAAGGATTCGGCCACGGCGACCCAGGGTAAGATTCTTCGGGATTGGGTGCGCCGGCACGGCATCGAGGATTTCTTCGACATCGGCAGAAACGGCATCTGCCACGCCATCTTCCCGGAAAAGGGGTTTGTCCGGCCCGGATTCACCATCATCATGGGGGATTCCCACACCTGCACCCACGGCGCTTTCGGTGCGTTTGCCGCCGGTGTCGGCACAACGGACCTGGAAGTGGGCATTTTAAAGGGCGTGTGCGCTTTCAAGGCGCCGAAAACGATCCGGATCGATATTTTCGGCGACCTGCCCAACGGTGTGTATGCAAAGGACGTGATTCTCACGATCATCAGCCGGATCGGCGTGAACGGCGCCACCGACTGCGTGATCGAGTTTGCCGGCGACGTCGTGGACGCCATGAGCATGGAAAGCCGGATGACCCTGTGCAACATGGCCATCGAAGCGGGCGGCACATCCGGCATCTGCGCCCCGGACATGACCACGGTCGATTACCTGTGGCCGTTTATCCACGATGAATTTTCATCGAAAGAAGAGGCACTGAAGACATATCGGCGATATGCTTCCGATCCGGATGCCGAATACGTTTCAACAATCGCCATCGATGTCGGCGCCCTCGAACCCGTGGCCACCTTCGGCTATAAGCCGGACCAGGTAAAGCCGGTTCGGGAAATGGGCTCGGTAAAGGTCGACCAAGTGTATATCGGATCGTGCACCAACGCCAGGATCGAAGATCTGCGGGTGGCCGCCGAGGTTCTCGAGGGGGAGAAAATTCACGATACGGTTCGGGGAATCGTCTCGCCGGCCACCACCGGGGTGTACAACCAGGCGTTGGCCGAAGGCATATTAAAGGTTTTCGCGGATGCCGGATTCTGCATCACCAATCCCACCTGCGGCGCATGCCTGGGAATGAGCAACGGGGTTATGGCTGAAGGGGAGGTCTGCGCTTCCACGACCAACCGAAACTTTTACGGCCGCATGGGCAAGGGCAGCATGGTGCATCTCGTCAGCCCGGCGACGGCGGCGGCAACCGCTGTGACCGGCCGCATCACCAACTCGAAGCTGTATGCTCCCGAACAAAAGAACGGCTGAACCAAGGAGGCGTTATCCATGAAAAACTTCAGCGGCCGGGTTTGGTTCCTCGACAGGTCGGATATCAATACGGACGAAATCATACCGGCGAAATACCTCACCGGCGTTTCCAAGGAAGCATTGAAAGAGCACCTGCTCGAGGATCTTCAACTTGAGGAGTTCAATCCGAATCGTGACCTTGAAAACGTGCAGATTATCATCGCCCGCTCCAATTTCGGATGCGGTTCATCCCGCGAACACGCTCCCTGGGCCCTCGAGGCGAACGGCATCAACATGGTCATCGCCCCGAGTTTTGCCCGCATTTTCAGGCAGAACATGTTCAACTGCGGCATGATGGCCGTGGAGCTTCCCGAAGAAACCGTCGATCACCTCTTTTCCACGTTCTCGGGTCCGGACGCGTTTATCGAAACCGATCCGGCCGATTCGGTTTTCCGCATTCGGGGAAACGGAAGAGAAACGGCGATTCCTTTTGTGATATCCGACTTCGACCGCGCCCTGATTGAAGCCGGCGGATGGCTCGAGTATGCGGACGCGAAGTATAAATGAGCGCAATGGGTGAGACGAGAAACCCGTGTCCAGGCACTGTCTATCTTTCTTCCCGGTCTTTCAGGCCGTCCTCGTAGCACTTCCGGGCGTACCAGTCCACCTGGCGGCAAAGGCCTCGAATGATTTTGACTTCCCTGGCGCGCAGGCCGATCCTTGAAAAAAAACGGCGGAGGTTGTTCATCCAGTAGTCGGGATTATCCGGCTTGATGTAGTCGATGCGGACGAGGATGTCCTTCAACTGCTCGTACATGCCGTCGAGTTCATAGCGGCCCGCCAGGCGGGGCGCAAACGCCGTCGGCTCTTCCCTGGCGGAGGAAAACAGCTCGTAGCACATCACCATCACCGCCTGGGCGAGGTTCAGGGAAGAAAAATCGGCCGTTGGGATATTGACCAGGTCGTGGCAAAGGCGGATTTCTTCATTGGTGAGGCCGCGGTCCTCCGGCCCGAAGACGACGGCGACGGCGTTTTTTCGGGAAATGGGGATGAGTTTGTCCGCCATACGCTTGGGGGTGTATACCACAGGGCGCTCCCCTCCCAGCCGGGCGGTGGTCCCCACGATGTAGTTCTGATCGGCCACGGATTCGGCCAGCGTATCGAACAGCCGAATATCGGCCACCACGTCACCGGCCGCATGGGTGGCCATGGTTTTGATCCGGTCACGATCGTAGAAGGCCGGATCCACCACGACCAGCCGCCCGATGCCCATGTTCTTGACGACCCGGGCCGCGGCGCCGATATTTTCCGGAAATCGGGGCTTGTTCAATATGATGGAAATGTGCTCCAGCCGGTTTTTTTCCGTCATCCGTCCACGATTTCAAACGTGTTGAAGAAGTATCCGATTTCAAAGGCCGCTGATTCCGGCGAATCCGATCCATGAACCACGTTTTTTTCGATATCCGTGGCAAAGGCCTTCCGAATGGTGCCTTCGGCCGCTTCCCTGTAATTCGTGGCCCCCATCAGCTCCCGGTACTTTTCGATGACTTTCTCGCCTTCGAGCACCATCACCACCACGGGCCCCGAACACATGAAATCGGTCAGGCTTTGAAAAAAGGGCTTTTCCCGGTGCACGGCATAAAACCCCTCCGCCTGAGCCTTGTTCAAGTGAATCATCTTCATGGCAACGATCCGCAGGCCGCTTTCTTCCAGACGCTTGATGATTTCGCCGATGAGCTTTCGACCCACGGCATCCGGTTTGATAATCGATAAGGTTCTTTCCATGGTCATTCGATTCCTTTGCTGATGTATTTTGTGTGTGGCTCCGCATAGCAAAAGGCGCCTTCAGAGTCAATATCCATCACTTTCGGAAGGAAGATATTGATTTGCACAAACCCATGTAAATTGTTATACCTGTCGATACCGGTGGATCTTGCAAATGAAAAGGCGCGCCGCAAACAAAGCAGCCGAACCTCATGCGGCCCGAATGAATTTTAGAGCATTCCAATGGGTTGGGCAAGCATTATGCCCAGCGACCTGGTGGGGCTCGATGTTCAGCTGATGGCGTACAATGCCGTTTACGAAGAAGAGAAAGATTTCCGGTTTTACCCGCCGGGCATTCTTCGGAGGAAGGTGATGGCCGGCCACCTCGGCCGGAAAACCGGCAAGGGATGGTACGAGTATCATGGGGATGGAACACGTAAAGCGTAGTGTTTCATTCGGCACCCCGATGCGTGAAGATCATTTAGGGTCGGCGAGCGGATGATGAACACGGCGATCGACATTTCGGACATACGTTCGGGCAACAAAATGGCCGTGGCCCGCGGGCTGAACTTGTTGGAGAACGCCCGGCCGGAGGCGCACGGGGCTGCGGCGGACCTGATCGAGGAACTCAGCCAACATGCCCGCGAAAGCCGCCACGTCATCGGCATCACCGGCCCGCCCGGCGTCGGCAAATCCACCCTCATTTCCCGGATTATACGGGAATACCGGAGCCGGGGTGACACCATCGGTGTGATCTCGGTGGATCCCAGCAGCAAAAGGAGCGGCGGCGCCCTGCTCGGCGACCGGGCCCGCATTACCTATGAGCCGGGGGATGCCGGCACCTTCATCCGGAGCATGGCGGCAGGAGGACATTTAGGCGGGCTGGCATGGCGGACCCGCCACTGTTTAACCCTTTTTGAAGCGGCCTTTGACGTGGTCGTCATCGAGACGGTGGGGGTCGGCCAATCCGAAACCGAAATCGAAGAGGTGGTGGATACCGTGGTGTTCGTCGTGCAGCCGGGAAGCGGGGATTCCCTGCAGTTCATGAAAGCCGGCATCATGGAAATTCCCCACATTCTCGTCGTCAACAAATCAGACCAGGAAGAACTTGCCCGTAAAGCCGTGGGGGATCTAAAGTCCGTCGGTGCGTTCGGCAGCCGGGACCGTTGCGGGTGGGTTCCCAGGGTCATCACCACCTCCGCCTTGAACGGGTGGGGTCAATCCGAGCTTGTCTCGGCAATGGCCGATCACTACCGGTTTCTTAAGACCGGTGATCTGGCCGGCCGGCGGCGGCAAAACCGCATCTTCTGGATTTACCTGATGTACAAGGAGCGCTTCGGCCGTTTCGGGGTCGAAACCCTCGGCGGTCAAGCACGGATTTCGGACATTATCGAAGGATCCGATGTGGGCAATCCCTTTGACGGGCTGCGCAAACTGACCCGGGCGCTCTCGGATTCGGTCCGTCTCAAACTCATCGAAGGCGACAATCCCTAAGTCGCCAACCACCCACCTCCCGGGAGCCCCATAAATTGACTATCTTCAACCTCATCTACTCTTCCGCCTCTTGAACAAGGGATCACGCCAAGCGAAGCAAATCGGTTGTAAATGCGGCACATTTCAGGTAATATCGATGTGCATTTCCACTGTTGAGTCCGACTGACACGGATTAACTCATTTCTTTTCAGCGGCAGGTCGGCCGCGGTGTCATTTTCTCGTTTACGTGTCTTGCCGTCACATAACCTTAACATGTGCGCCGGATAGGCACCTTTCCAGGATCAGCGCGAGCGTTTTTTTGGGCGGCGGCATCGTCCGGCCGCCGTCTCCGGACGCACCCCAAAGGAGTCATTTCCATGGCCGATCAGGAAACACGGGTGTTTTACGGGTGGTATATTGTCGCCGTCTGCTTTGTCATCAACTTCACGGTCTTCGGCATCGCCGTCAACACGTTCACCGTTTATGTAAAACCCATCTCTGCGGATATGGGGTGGTCGAGGGGGCAATTCTCCTTTGGACTGACATTGGCCTCTTTGGCCATGGGCATCATGGCGCCGCTGATGGGCCGGATCATCGACCGTACGGGCGCCAGGATCGTCATGACCATCGGCGCTGTCGTTATCGGCTCGAGCTTCGTTGTTTTGTCGGGCGCCCATTCCTTATGGGTTTTCTACCTGTTTTATATGATCAGCGGCGCCGGGCAGGCCGGAACGACCATCGTTCCCATCTCGCTGGTCATTTCCAACTGGTTCAAGCTCAGGCGCGGCCGTGCCCTGGGAATCGTTATGACGGGAACCGGTATCGGGGCCATGGTGATGGTACCGCTCACCAGCTGGATCGTCGTCACCTGGGGTTGGCGGACATCCTATTTGATCATGGGATGGGTCATCATCGCCATGGCGCCCCTGGCCTTATTCTTTATTAAAACGAGTCCATCCGATATGGGACTGACCGCCGACGGCGGAACCATGGACAAGTCAAAACCCCTGAAGCTGCAGGGACTCGCCGCCGTAGAGGCACTGCGGTCCGGGTCCTTTTGGCTCATCGCCTTCATGATGTTCATTTTGGGGCTGGTGGGCATGGGTTTAGGCCTTCACCTGATGCCGTATCTGACCGACATCGGCCATCCCGAAGTCACCGCAGGCATGCTGATCAGCATCATTGCCGCCATGACCGTGCTGGGAAAAGTCTCGATGGGAATGTTCGCGGACCGCTGGGGCATTCGAAAAGTCATCCTCATTGCCTGCGCCGTCATCATCATCGGCATCCTGATTCTGATGAAGGCCGAAACGATCGGCATTGCGGTCCTGTTCGCCGTATGCTACGGATACGCCATCGGCACACCGCTGATGATAAATCCGGCATTGACGGCCGATTGCTTCGGATTGGCTTCCTTTGGCGCCGTTTTCGGGATTTTGAGTTTGTTTAACATCCTGGGGGCCGGGCTGGGGGCATGGATGGCCGGCGCTGTGTATGATGCCGCCGGCAGCTACAACCCCGTTTTCTGGATTTTTATCATTCTCACCGCCGCCTCCGGAGTCTCCGGGGCGCTGACCCGAAAACAACCCGGCATTTAAACGGGTTGTAATCCGAACCGGGGCGTGCCCGGGCGGATTACAACCGCATTACATTTGAGGGCAATTGGGGTTGTGATAATTTCCCAATTCCCTTATAATTATTGTTTTTTGACTGCCCTACTGAAATTGCAAAACGCATTTGAATAGGATTGGAGGATCGATGAGCACCATGAATCATCAAAAAGACCGCCCCTGGCTGATGCGAACCTATTCCGGATATGCCAGTGCCCGTGAATCCAACGCCCTGTACCGGGCCAACCTGGCAAAAGGACAGACAGGGCTGAGCATCGCGTTTGACCTGCCCACCCAAACCGGCTACGATTCGGACCATGTTCTTGCCAGGGGTGAAGTGGGCAAACTGGGCGTCCCCGTGAGAAGCTGCCGCGATATGGAAATTCTTTTCGACGGCATTCCCATCCAGAAAATGAACACCTCCATGACCATCAATGCCCCGACGGCATGGATACTCTCCCTGTACCTGGCAACGGCGGAAAAACAGGGTGCCGATATCGGCCAATTGAGGGGCACGACCCAGAATGACATTTTAAAGGAGTACCTGAGCCGGGGGACCTATATTTTTCCCCCACAGCCCAGCATGCGGCTCACCGCCGAGGTGATCAGCTATACCGTAAACCATGTTCCCCTGTGGAACCCCATTAACATCTGTTCTTACCACCTTCAGGAAACCGGCGCCACACCCGTACAGGAAATCGCCTTTACTATGGCCAATGCCGTCACCGTTCTGGATACGGTCCGGGAAGCCGGGGAAATTCAAACAGAGGATTTCCCCAGGGTGGTCGGGCGGATTTCTTTTTTTCTCAATGCCGGCATTCGCTTTGTCGAAGAAATGTGCAAGGTCCGCGTTTTCACCCGCATGTGGGACAGGATCTGCAAAGAGCGCTACGGGGTGGAAGATCCCAAGCTGCGGCGCTTTCGGTACGGCCTTCAGGTGAACAGCCTCGGCCTCACCGACCAGCAGCCGGAGAACAACATTGCCCGCATCATCTATGAATTTTTAGGCGTAGTGCTCAGCAAAAAAGCCCGGGCACGGTCCGTGCAGCTGCCCGCATGGAACGAGGCATTGGGGCTGCCCCGCCAATGGGACCAGCAGTGGAGCCTCAGGCTGCAGCAGATCATGGCCTATGAGACCGACTTGCTGGAGTATGACGACATTTTCGACGGGTCCATGGTGGTCGCCAGAAAAGAAGACGAACTCGAGGAGGCGGCACAGGCCGAACTGGACAAAATCCTGGAAATGGGGGGAGTGATCACCGCGCTGGAAACCGGTTACATGAAGCGCAGCCTGGTGGAAAGCAATGCCCGGCGCATCCGTGAAATCGAAAACAGGGACCGGGTGGTGGTCGGCGTCAATGATTTCGTGGAAACCGAACCGTCGCCTTTGATCCAGTCCATGGAATCGTCGTTTCTCATGGTGGATCCCACGGTTGAAGAGGAACAGGTGCGCCTGCTGGACGAATTTCGGAAAACACGGGATGCCGATGCGGTGCAATCCGCCCTGGATCGTCTCCGGGAGTCCCTTCACCGGGGCGAAAACATCATGGTGCCCAGCCGGGACTGCGCGGCAGCCGGCGTGACCACCGGCGAATGGGCCGATGCGCTTCGGGAAGTGTTCGGTGAATACCGGGCCCCGACGGGCATCAGTGGGGTCTCCACCGTGGAAATCGCACCGGACGAGGCCCGGCAGGTCAATGAAAAGATCCGGCGGATCGGCCGGGCGCTGGGCCGAAATGTCAAAATTCTGATCGGAAAGCCCGGACTGGACGGCCACTCCAACGGCGCCGAACAAGTGGCGGTGAAAGCCAAAGACGTGGGAATGGATGTGGTCTATGAAGGCATTCGCCTGACCCCCGAGCAAATCGCGGAAAGCGCCCTCCAGGAAGGCGTCCACATTGTGGGCCTTTCCATCCTGAGCGGCTCTCACCTGGAGTTGGTGCCCGAAGTGATTCGGTGCATGAAGGAGCGGGGCCTCGGGTCGGTGCCGGTGGTTCTGGGCGGCATCATTCCATCAGCGGACCTGGAGAAGCTGGACCGGGAAGTCATTCGAAGAATATACGCCCCGAAGGATTATGACCTGAATCATATCATGAGCGAAATCGGCGACATTGTCGCCGGGGCAAACGGCATCGATCTTAGAGAAGGATCTTGAAAGCGCCGTCCATAACCCATGACCCATGACCCGATATAAGCAGGAGACCGCATGTCTTACAAAACCATACACGTACAAAAGGAAAACGGCATTGCCGCGATTACCCTGAATACGCCGGACAAGCTCAATGCACTGGATCTGGTCATGCGGGAGGAATTAAAGGAGGAAATCTTTTCCTATCAAACCGATGCCGCAGTGAAAGTGGTGGTTATCACCGGTGCGGGGCGGGCGTTTTGCGCCGGCGGTGACATTCGAACGATGGAAGGCGTGAAAGCCCCCGCCGGCCGGGACAGGCTGAAAAACGTGCAGAAACTGATCAAATACATGGTGGACCTCGAAAAGCCCATCATCGCCGCCGTAAACGGACCCGCCACGGGTGCGGGGCTTCACATCGCCCTGGCGAGCGACATCATTTATGCATCGGAAAAGGCGAAGTTCGCCGAATCGTTCGTGGGTATCGGTCTGGTGCCGGATATGGGCGGATTTTATTTTCTGCCGCTTCGGGTCGGCATTCACCGGGCGAAAGAGCTCATGCTCACCGGCAGGATTTTCGACGCTGCGGAAGCCAATGAAATGGGGCTGCTGAATAAACTTCTACCGCATGACGCCCTCATGGACGAGGTAATGGACCTGGCCCGACATTTCGCGAACGGCCCGTCACGCTCCTACGCCATGATTAAAAGCGCATTGAACAACTGGCCGGCAAGCCTTCAGTCTTTGATGGAAATCGAGGCCAATCTTCAGTCGATATGCTTCGAAACCCGGGATTCCAAGGAGGGGATGACGGCCTTTTTGGAAAAGCGCAAGCCGGAGTTTAGTGGAGAGTGATGGGAGTGAACGGTGAACAGTGAACAGTTGATGAGGAAAGCTGAAGGATTAAAGCTAAGTTGAGGGGCGGCATTGCACTACGATTAAAACGAAGGAGGAGAGAACATTGGCAGATAACAAATACGAAAAATGCATCGTGCGGCAGCCGAAGGTAATTGACGAGTTCGACGCCCATGTCCCAGGAAAATACCAGATTCTCATGAATGACGAACTAGTGCCCGGTAGCGATTTTTTCATCGCAGGCGGCATCCACAAGAAAATCCACCAGGAACGCCCCATCGCCTATACCCATTATCACGACGACAGCGAAGCATACCTGTACATCAGCAAGCCCGGCGATGCGGAAATCGAAGTCACCCTGGAAGATGAAACTTACACCGCCACAACCCCCTGCGCCGTCTATATTCCCAAGGGGGTCAAACACACCTACCGGTATCTCCGCATTGACGGTCCGCTGACGGTAGTGGCGGTTGTACAGAACGGGAAGTATATTCCAAAGAAGTAAAGTAAAACGGGTAATGGGTTATCGGTGATAAGTGCGGGGTAGAAGGGAGGAGGATGACCTCCGGTCGTATTGCCCATTACCTATTACTCATAACCCATAACCCATTACCCATTACCCCCCTACATGGAGGCATACCGATGAATTTGACGTTTACCGAAGCCCAGGAGAAATTGCGGCAGGACGTTCGGACGTTTGTTGAAGCCGAAGTTGCAGCGAAAACCTTCAAGGTGACCAGCAAGGCTATCGTAGCCGAAC
This sequence comes from Desulfobacterales bacterium, assembly GCA_046483495.1. Classification (GTDB taxonomy): domain Bacteria; phylum Desulfobacterota; class Desulfobacteria; order Desulfobacterales; family UBA5616; genus CAYLRU01. The sequence goes on along the minus strand of JAWODC010000070.1, from coordinate 138,198 downwards.
CCAACCGCGAATTTTCCCGCAAGATGGCAAAGCGGGGCTGGATCGGACTTAACTGGCCCAAAGAATATGGAGGTGCGGGACTCGGCCAGGTCGAAAAGATGATTCTTTTAGAAGAGCTTTTCAAATACCAGGCTCCCGTCGGATATCATTTCATGGCGGAGCGCCAGATCGGACCGGCCCTGATCAAGTTCGGCACTGAATGGCAGAAAAAATACTACCTGCCCCGAATCCTCAACGCAGATGAAGGCGTGATGTTCTGCCTGCTGTTCAGCGAGCCGGATGCGGGCTCCGACCTGGCCGCCGTCTCGACCACGGCGGTCAAAGACGGCGATGACTACATCATCAACGGCCAGAAGGTGTGGACATCCGAGGGTCACCTTTCGGACTGCGGCTGGCTGCTTGCCAAGACCAATTTCGATGAGTCCCTGCCCAAACACCGCACGTGCAGTGAATTTATTGTCGACATGAAAGCCCCGGGGGTTACGATTCGGCCGCTGATCAACATGGCCGGCGAACACAGCTTCAACGAAGTCTTTTTCGACAATGTCAGGATCAGCAGCAAGTTCCTGGTTGGACAGGAAGATGCGGGTTTCAAGCAGATCATGGCACAGATGGACTACGAACGCTCCGGCATCGAACGCCTGATGCAGAATTACCCCGTGTATAGCGCGCTCAGGCGGTTTGTCGCCGAAATCGACCGGCAAACGATATCCGATGAGGAATACGACTGGATTCGGGATACCATGGCCCAGCTTGAGATCGAGTTCAACGTGGGCCGACTGCTCTGCTACAACACGGCCTGGATTATCGATCAGGGGGAAAAGCCTACGAGCCGGGCGGCGGTCAGCAAGGCGTTCTGCACCCGCTTCGAACAGCGGGTCAACGATGCGGCCACGCAGATCGGGGGCTTGCGAAGCATTATCAGGGAAGGCGATTGGATGCGGTTCGGTGTGGATGCGGCGGCATGCTATCTGTGGGGACCCAGCTATACGCTCCAGGGAGGGTCCATGGAAGTGCTGAAGAACATCATCGCTCAAAGAGGCTTGGGTCTGCCCCGGTAATCCCGATTTCAACATGACGACAAAAGGAGTGGCAACATGGATTTTGGATTAGACAAAGAACAGGAAATGCTTCGGAAGTCCTTTTCGGAATTTCTGTCCAAGGAAGTTCCGTTCGATACGGTTCGGGAAATCAAAGCAAGCGAAACCGGCTATTCCGGTGCCATATGGAAAAAAATGGCCCAATTGGGGTGGCTGGGAATGACCTTCGAAGAGCAATACGGCGGCATGCAGGGGTCCTTCATGGACGTGTTCCTGCTTTTCGAGGAAATCGGAAAGGTTCTGCTGCCCAGCCCCCTGCTGTTCGGCAATGTTCTGCCCGGCATGGTGCTCCAGGAAGCCGGATCGGAGGACTTGAAAAGCAAATGCCTCCCGCTGTTGGTCGACGGCGGGCTGATCATCGCCTCGGCCCTCTTCGATGAGAACGGAAAAATCGATACGCATGCACCTGCCGTTTCCGCTGAAAAAGCTTCCGGCGGCGGCTATCAGGTCAACGGGGTGCGGCTTCTGGTGCCGTATGCGCCGTATGCAGGGAAAATGATGCTGTGCGCGGATGTGAAGGAGAATGCCGCAGGCCCCACCCTGATGCTGGTCGATACCGGGTCGCCGGGAGTGACGGTAACCCCGGTGAACACCATAACGGATGAAAAAAGTTATGCCGTTGCATTTGATAATGTGCCGGCAGCCGAAGACCATATCATCGGCGGCCCCGGCCGGGGCAACGAAATTCTGGAAGGGATCATTAACCGGGCGGCCGTACTGAAGTGCGCTGAAATGATCGGAGGACTGCGTCGCGTTTTGGAGATGACCGTCGCCTATGCAAAGGATCGTCATCAGTTCGGGAGGCCCATCGGCAGCTTCCAGGCCGTGCAGCACTACTGTGCCGATATGGCGATTTTTCTTGACGGCGCCTCATTGATCGCCTACAGCGCCGCTTCCCTGATTTCCCACGGCAAGCCCTGCACCAGGGAAGCCGCCATGGCAAAGGCATGGTGCAGCGATGCATACAAGCAGTCCACCTGGATGAGCCAGCAGATCCACGGCGGCATGGGGTTTACCGAGGAGTTCAACATCCAGCTCTTTTACAAACACGCGAAAGAATCGGAGCTGCTGTTTGGCCACGCCAAACAAAACCGCTGCCGTGTCGCCGATGAAGTCGGTTTTTAAGGAGGGTTACAATTGCAAGTAGTTCCGGATCGGCCTGAAAATGGTAATCCTTGCGTATTGCTGCGGTTACACGTTTCCGGCCGCCTTCTCCCAAGCCACCCTAAAAAATCGATACCCGATCCCGATAACGATCCCTCTACGGGTAACCGCTCTACACTACACGCTCGTCTCCGGACTCAGAATTTTCACCACGGTCCGTTCGAAAACCTTACCCCCGCCGAGGTCATGCACCCTTTTTTCCGTTCTCAACCGGTTTTCGGCAAACAGTTGAATACATTCCGGGTAAAGCTTCCATTCCAGTTCGAGGCCCTTCTTTTTTACCGAATCCAGGGAGTCATCCGGCAGGATGGGAAATGCCTTCTGGCCGATAATCGGGCCCGAATCCTCCCCGTAGTCGACAAAGTGAACCGTACATCCCCCGACCTTGCAGCCGTACCGAAACGTATCGCCGTATCCGTCCACGCCGGGAAACGCGGGAAGCAGCGCCGGGTGGATGTTCATGATTCTGGGAACATCGTGCCTCCCGTTGACGGCATCGATCATAAAAGGGGTTACGTTTCTCATAAATCCGGCCAATACCAGCAGGTCGAACGGATATGCAGCCATTTCCTCGAGCAAACAAGCTTCGGCGGTGATGCGGGTTGAAAAGAACGTTTTCATCTTACGGGCATCCATACGGGGTGATAAGAGGCGCTGTTTTCTCATGACCGCATCGATATCGACACCGGGCGGCGTGGTGAAGGTATCCTCTCGATATCCCCTGATGATGTCTCGATAATGGACAACAAACGTTGGAATGGCATGCTTTTCAGCCCGGGCAAGGCCTTTTGCATACGGGTTATCCGAACCGACGAACACCACGGTGCCGGCGATGGCTCCCGATTCACAGGCGTCTATGACGGCTTGAAGATTGGTTCCGCTTCCGGATATCAGTGCTCCGATACGAATTTTTTCGCCCATGCATGTCTCCTTATAGCATCCTGATCTCCAGTCAATGTACACGCTTATGCACCTTTCCGACAAGACGATTCCTTCAGCGATGATTTCAGCACCGGCATTAAAGGGTTGATCCTTGAAAGAGGGCTTGATAATCCTTATATTTGACTTTATGTATCGATATGACTATAAATAGCAAGTTTTAATGACCAACCCATTAAATTATCATTGAAAGGACGAGATTATGGCGGAAGGCATTTTGGAACTGGATGACGGCAATTTCGACGAAGAAGTCTTGAATTCAGACAAACCCGTACTGGTTGACTTTTGGGCTCCCTGGTGCGGTCCATGCAAAGCTATCGCACCCATCATCGAAGATCTGGTCACAGCATTTGGGGATAAAATTAAATTCACCAAGTTCAATGTGGACAACAGCCCGATTACCCCGGGCAAATTCGGCATAAGAGCGATCCCGACCTTGATTTTTTTCAAGGACGGCAAAGTATCCGAACAGATTACCGGAATGGTCGCCAAATCGAAACTCGAAGAATCCATCAACAATATCCTTTAGGCGGTTAAAATGACCCTGGTGAATTACGATCTAGTCATCATCGGCGGCGGACCTGCAGGATTGACGGCTGGGCTCTATGCGGCCCGCGCCAAGTTGAATGTTCTTCTTCTCGAGAAAACCGTTCCCGGAGGCCAGATTCTGGTTACGGATTGGATTGAAAATTATCCCGGGTTTCCCGAAGGCATCACCGGCACGGACCTGGTGATGCGAATGACCGAACAAGCCCGGCATTTCGGCTTAACCATCGAATCCGGTGAAGTGCAGGGGGTGGATTTCACCGGGCCGGTCAAGGCGCTCTTTATGGCCGACAAAACAATTCATACGCACACGGTCATCATCGCATCCGGCGCTTCGCCGCGAAAATTGGGTATTCCCGGGGAAGACCGCTTCTTCGGCAGGGGCGTTTCCGCATGCGCAACCTGTGACGCCCCGTTTTATAAAGGCGGTGTGGTCGCGGCGGTCGGCGGCGGGGACACCGCGGTTCAGGAGAGCATCTATCTCACCAGATTCGTGAACAAGGTTTACCTGATTCATCGCCGGGACCGGCTGCGCGCTGAAAAGATTCTCCAGGAAAGGGCCCTGAGCAATGAAAAAATAGAATTCGTCTGGGATTCCGTGGTAACGGATATCATGGGCGGATTGACCAACGTTGAAAAAATCGTCGTTCAGAATGTCAAGACCGGCGAAACCAGGCAAATCGTGGTGGACGGATGTTTTATATGGGTGGGGATCAATCCCAATAACGATTTTCTTGGAAATGCGGTTGCGCTCGACGACTGGGGCTTTATCAAGGTCGGTCCCGATATGGAGACATCCGTTCCCGGTGTTTATGCGGCAGGCGATGTACGGAACACCCCGCTGCGCCAGATCGTTACGGCAGTCGGCGATGCGGCCGTTGCGGCTTTTTCCGCTCAACATTACATTGAAAACATTTCAGCAACGCACTGATCCGCCCGTTAGCTGAAAAAGACATAGAATTACAGGTGCTAAACAGATGAAAGATCGAAAAATACTGTTGCCGTTACTGGCGACGATGCTTTTATTGGCCGGATGTGCCGGCGGCCAGGTTCGTGAAGAAAAGACCGCCCAGGAACTTGCCGCTGAAGGGACGGCGCAGTTTGAAAAGGAGGATTACCGTTACGCGATCATTACCTTTGAAAAACTCAAGGATTGGTACCCCTTCAGCAAATTGGCCACCCTGGCGGAACTCAAAATCGCCGACGCGTATTACCATGTCAATGAATACGATGCCGCCATTCTGGCTTATAGGGATTTTGAAAGTCTGCATCCCAGAAACGAGGCCATTCCTTATGTTCTTTACCAGATCGGCAGGTGCTGGTTCGAACGGCTCGATGCCATCGACAGAGACCAGACGTATGCCCGGAATGCGTTGAACGCCTTTTTGAGATTGACCCGCCAGTTTCCCGAGGATCCCTATTCACAGACCGCCCGGGAGCATATCGATGCCTGTTTGAAAAGCCTTGCCGAAAACGAATTTTATGTGGGCATGTTTTATTACAAGGGCAAACATTACAAGGCGGCGTTAAAACGATTCGAGTCGGTGATTACCGATTACCCGGATGTCGGGGTTCAGAAAAAGGCGCTGCAGTACATCGCCAGGTGCCATAAAAACATCGAAGAAAATCCGGAACGCCCGCGCAGGAATTATAAGTGAGGTTCGATTATGCATACATGAACCATTCAGATAAGACTCTTACTTCAATTGTTACACCTTAGCTCGTAAAAAAACCTTTACACCGGCCGAAGATCGGTGTAAAAAGTATGATTTTGAAATTCCCGGTGCTGTTTGCGTTGCGCCGGGTTTTTCGTTGAAGAAAATACCGTGTCGATCCATACATCACGATTGTAAAGAGGGTATTGTTATGTCTAAGATATGTGAAATATGTGGAAAAAGGCCCATGGTCGGCCACAATATCAGCCATGCGCATAATGTGACGAAGCGGCGGTTCAATCCGAATCTGCAAAAGGTGAGAGCCGTTCAAAACGGACGGGTTAAACGGATGGTTGTCTGCACCAACTGCATCAAATCCGGTTATGTGGTAAAGGGGGGTTAGGTGTCGAGCCGGTGGACATCCTGAACATACTTCACTTTTCTCAAGGATGCGATCACCCGCTCTAAATGATTTACGTCCGCCACGGCAAGCGTTAAAAATATTTCCACGGTCTTGTTTACCCGGGTTTTGGTGTTGACATCCTGGATGTTGGCTTCATTCTTGCTGATCGTGGCGGCAATATCCGCCAGCAGTCCCACCCTGTCGAGCGCCCGGATATGCGCCTTTACCGGATACGTTTCATCCCGGCGTTCATCCCAATCGACATCCACTTGCCGCTCGGGGTTCATTTTCAGCGCATTTCTGCAGTTGGTCCGATGAATCGTGACGCCGTATCCCTGTGTAATATAACCGATGATGGGATCACCGGGAACCGGCCCGCAGCACTTTCCGAATCGGATTAAAATATCATCCATCCCCTTGACCAGCACGCCGGATCTCGGCTTTTTCTTTCTCACCCGGCCCATCAATTTCGTGAAAATGGTTTCGCCGTCTTCACCGGGCTTTTCGATAAATTTCCCCAGAACCTGAAGCGGCGTAGTTTTCCCATAACCCACGCTGACAATCAGGTCCTCCACATTCTTGAAGTTCAGCTGTTCGACCACCTCGTTCATTTTTTCGGATCGAATGAGTTGGTTGAAGTTCATCTGGTATTTGCGAAACGCCTTTTCGCACATCTCGCGCCCCAGGGTAAGGCTCCGTTCTTTTTCCTGGGTTTTGATCCATTGGCGAATTCGGGAGCGGGCTTTTACCGTTTTTACAAAATTCAGCCAGTCTTTGCTCGGATGATGGTTTTTCGCCGTCAGAATTTCTACGATGTTGCCGGTCTGAAGCTCATATTTCAACGGAACCATTTTGCCGTCGACCTTGGCGCCGACACACTGGTTTCCCACTTCCGAATGGATCAAATAGGCAAAATCCACGGGCGTGGCGCCCCTTGGCAGGGTTTTAATCTCGCCTCTCGGGGTGAACACATACACGTCTTCGGGGAACAAATCGATCCTGACATTTTCCAAAAACTCATTCGGGTCTCGAATGTTTTCCTGATTTTCGATGATGTTTTGAAGCCATGAAAACGTCTGGGTGGCCTTTTCGTCCACCTGTTTTCCTTCCTTGTAACCCCAGTGGGCTGCAATACCGGATGCAGCCACGCGATCCATTTCCCGGGTCCGAATTTGAATTTCCATTCTTTCGCCGTAGGGGCCGATAACCGTCGTATGCAAAGACTGGTACATGTTGGGTTTGGGTACGCCGATATAATCCTTGAATTTCTTCGGTACAGGCTTCCACAGCGCATGGACCATGCCCAGCGCCTCGTAGCACTGGGTGACGGTTTCGAGGATAATGCGGAAGGCGATAAGGTCATACACTTCCTCGAAGGCCAGATTCTGGGTCACCATTTTGTGGTAAATGCTGTAAAAATGCTTGTAGCGTCCCAACACCTCACCGGGCAGGTGATGATCGTTCATTTTCTCCTTGAGAAATGTTTTTACCGTTTGGACATAGCTCTCCCGCTCTTCTTTGTCAGCATTGACCAGGGACTTCAGGTTTTCATATTCCTCGGGCATCAAATATTTGAAGGAAATGTCTTCAAGCTCTTTTTTAATCCAGTAAATCCCGAGCCGGGCGGCCAGCGGTGCATAGATGTCCAGGGTTTCCTGGGCGATGGTCTTTTGTTTGTGGCGCTTTTGATACTGAAGCGTCCTCATGTTGTGCAGCCGGTCTGACAATTTGATCAGGATTACGCGTATATCATCGGCCATGGCCAACAGCATTTTGCGTATGCTCTCGGCCTGGCGCTCCTGGGAACTGTCGAATTTGAGAATGCTCAACTTGGTGACGCCGGAGACAATGTGCAGCACCTCGTCGCCGAACATCTTTTTGATGTCCTCCGGTTCGGCATGGGTGTCTTCAATGACATCATGGAGAAGCGCCGCGGCGATACTGACGCTGTCCATATTCATATCGGCGAGAATATAGGCAACCTCCAGGGGGTGCGATAGATAGGGTTCACCGGAAAGCCGAACCTGTCCGTCATGCACCCTGGCGGAGTAAATATAGGCGCGTTCGATAATTTCCAGATCCGCGTCAGGATGCACTTCGCTGACTTTGTCGATAATGTCGTTAATTCGTATCATAACGGCTTTTCCGACAATTGTGAATCAAATGCCGAACCCGCCGGCACATCAATAGGCTTTTGCAAATACAACCCTCTTTCGGCTTTCCCGGCCGCACACGATGCAGTTTCCGGGTTTATCGTCCCGGATCAACGGGATGCAGCGAATGGTGACACCCAATTCGTCCTTCAGCCGCAGTTCACAGGCCTGGGAACCGCACCAACAGCTTTGGGCAAACCCGCCGTGGATTTCAGGCCGTTCCTTATCCCGCGGCTCGAAAAAAGCCCTGAAATCTTCTTCGTTTTCGAATATCCGGGTATGCGCTTTCTGAAATGCGAGGGCCCGTTCAAACAGCGTTTTTTGCACGTCGTCCAGAATGGCGGGCACTTCCTCTAAAAACCGCCGCCGTTTCATGGAAACCCTGTCCGCGGGCTTTTGGTCCCGCCGCCCCATAAAGACGCTGTCTTCGGCGATATCCCGGGGCCCGATCTCCACGCGCAGGGGAATTCCCTTTTTAATCCATTCCCAATTTCGAGCCCCGCCGATTTCCCGCGTATCGACTTCCACCTTGATTTTCCCGCCGTTGTACGCCTGGTCGGACAGCTCTTTTTCAAGCGCCGACACATATGCCATAACCCGGGCCCGGTCATCCGGTGTTCGAAAGATCGGCAGCAACACGACATGGGCCGACGCGATTTTAGGCGGCAGAATCATCCCGTCATCATCGCCATGCGTCATGATCAATCCGCCGATAAGGCGGGTGGAAACCCCCCAGGATGTGGTCCATGCATACTCCTCGGTTTCCTTTGCGCTTTGAAACGTGATGCCGGAAGCCCTGGCGAAATTTTGGCCCAAAAAATGGGAAGTGCCCGCCTGGAGAGCTTTTCTGTCCTGCATCATCGCTTCGATGCACATGGTGTCGACTGCTCCGGGAAACCGTTCGGCGGGCGTCTTTCTGCCTTTTATCACGGGCATGGCGAGATACTCCTCGGCCAGTCGCGTGTAAATATCGAGCATCAGATGCGTCCGTTCAACCGCTTCGGCTTCGGAATCATGGGCGGTGTGGCCCTCCTGCCACAAAAACTCGCTGGTTCTCAAAAATAGCCGCGTTCGCATTTCCCATCGCACGACATTGGCCCATTGATTGATCAGCACCGGCAGATCCCGGTAACTGGAAATCCATTTTGAAAAGGCATCCCCGATAATTGTTTCCGAGGTGGGCCGGACGATCAGGGGCTCGGCCAATGGACCTGCGGGCTCAAGACCGACCCCCTCCATTTTCTGCTCGAGGCGGTGATGGGTGACCACGGCGCATTCCTTTGCAAACCCTTCCACGTGCTCCGCTTCCTTTTCCAGAAAGCTCAATGGAATAAATACCGGGAAATACGCATTTTTCACGGCCGTCGATTTGAACATGGCATCCAGCGTCTCGCGAATATTTTCCCACACCGCATATCCCCACGGCTTGATGACCATGCAGCCCCTGACCGGTGAATGCTCCGCCAGATCCGCGGCCTTGATGACCTGCTGATACCATTCCGGATAGTCCTCTTCCCGCGTCGGCGAAATAGCCGTCTTTTCTTTACGTTTCATGCTGTCGACGATTCCTTTCCAGGTTCTCCACTTCTTTGATCAGGACTTCCACGAGTTGATCCTCGGGAAACTTTTTGATCACCTTTCCACTCGAAAATAAAATGCCGAGGCCGTCACCTCCTGCAATACCGATGTCCGCCTCACGGGCTTCTCCGGGTCCGTTCACGACACAACCCATGACGGCGATTTTGATCGGCAGCCTGCACGTCAACAGGCGTTTTTCAACCTGTTCAACGATAGTAAACAGATCGATACGGCAGCGGCCGCAGGTGGGGCAGGAGACAATCTCCGGCCCGACCCGCCGGATTCCCAAGGCCTTCAAAATTTCAAAACCGACCCTTACCTCCTCGACCGGATCCCGAGTCAGTGAAACCCGGATGGTGTCGCCGATACCCTGGGCCAGGAGCATCCCGATACCGATCGAAGATTTGACCACACCGGAATAGAGCGAGCCGGCCTCCGTCACACCGACATGCATCGGGTAATCGGTTTGGGAGGACAGCATGCGGTAGGCATCCACCGTGGTCATCACATCCGAGGATTTGATGCTTACCTTCATCCGGTCAAAGCCAAACGATTCAAACTGCCGGATATGCCGAACAGCGCTCTTCACCATGGCTTCCGCGGTGGCGCGCCCATATGTTTTCAGCAGGTCTTTCTCCAGCGAGCCGGCATTGACGCCGATGCGAATGGCCACATCGTGCTGCGATGCGGCATCGGTCACCTTTTTGATGTTTTTGGCACCGCCGATATTTCCCGGGTTGATACGAATGCCGTCCGCCCCGGCCTCGATGGATGCAACGGCCAATCGGTAATCAAAATGAATATCGGCAATCAGGGGAATATCGATGCTCGCTTTGATGGCCCGAAGACTGCGGGCGGCAGCGTCATCCGGCACGGCGATTCGAATGATTTCGCATCCGGCGGCCGTAAGCCGCTTAATCTGGGAAACGGTCGCTTCGATATCATCCGTCGGCGTGTTGGTCATGGACTGCACGGTAATGGGCGCTGATCCGCCGACCGGTGCAGTTCCGACAACAATCCGACGCGTTTTTCTTCGAGTGATCGTCATCCGCTTTTCATCCGCCGTTTTTCGGGATCAATTGGATCAATTGCAATTTCTATCGTAAATGTGGTATTTGTCATGAAAAGCTTACAAATTAACAAACCCTGTATTTTTGATCAACTTAATTTAAAATGACTTTTTTCATGCCGGGTTCATCACCCGTCGTGCTGACGTAAACCATATACAGGTCTGCCGGGCACCATTGAACCGCCGTCAGCCGACAAGGAGGGATAGTAAATGGCATCGGAACATACAACCGACTTTTCGAAAAAGCATCCGGCCGATAAAAAACCCGATTCCGCCGTTGCGTCGGAAATTCAGCGCCGCGTAAAAAACAATGAAATTCCCTGCGCCGTCGCATTCGCCATTGCCGAAAAAACCGGTGTTTCGCCCAAAGAAGTGGGTATCGCATTGGACCTCTTGAACATCCGCCTGACCAAGTGTCAGCTAGGCCTCTTCGGATACAAGGACCGGAAAAAAATCATTCATCCCGATGAAAACGTGGACCGAAACGTGGCTGATGCCATCAGGAGCGCAGCAGGTGACAGCCGGCTGTCATGCAGGGAGGCATGGCGAATTGCATCGGAACGGAAAGTTTCCAAAATAGCGGTGAGCAGCGCCTGCGAAACACTTGGCATAAAAATAAAGCCGTGTCAGCTCGGCGCTTTTTAGTTCAACCGGTTTCAACCGGCACTTCAGCTCTAAAATCCGCCGAGGCCCACGAACGGATTGTACTTCTTTTCCATCCCGATGGTGGTTTCGCCCATGTGGCCGGGATAGACGACAACATGATCTTCGAGCGCAAACAACCTTTTCTGTATGCTGTTTTTGAGCAGGTTGAAATCCCCGCCGGGAAAATCCGTCCTTCCGACGGAACCGGCAAACAGGGTATCACCGGCGAAGACGACCCCGTCCGTGTAAAACGACACCCCACCCGGCGAATGGCCCGGCGTGTGGATGACGGTCAGCACGATGTCTCCCACTGAAATCGCATCACCATCCGAAAGAGTTCGATCCGGCGGCGGAGAATTTTCAATGGACATGCCCATACCGGCCGCCATTGCCGAAATATGGGTCAGCATCGGTGCGTCGGCTTCGTGAATGAGGATCTGCGCACCGGTGGCATCCTTCAACGGTTTATTCGCGCCGACATGATCGAAATGACCATGCGTGTTCAGAATATAGGTTAACGTCAGCCGCGATTCGGAAAGGGTGGTTAGAATCCGTGCAGCTTCATCACCCGGATCGATAACTGCGGCATGTTTTGTTCGTTCACATCCGACAATATAGCAGTTGGCCATAATCGGGCCCACGGTTAAGGATTTAATGATCACGATTCCTCCTGAGATCGAACGTTCTGTTTTGCCTTTTCAATGATCTCCAGCAAACTGGTGATTTTCGGTTTCGGCCGGGTAGAAATAAGGCGATTGAATGCCTCTTCGGACATCCGGCTTCTCAAATAGGCGGACACGTCAAAAATTTCCCACCAACACTCCAGAATTTTCCAGCACGGCTGCCCTTCACCGGCCGTATCCCGGCAGTATTCGAAGGAAACCGGCCCCCCCAATCGGGGGCACCGTCGAACCAATTGTTTCTTTTCCGGATCCATGCTTGTCCTTTACAGGGGTTTGGAAACCTCGTTTTCCCCTGCCGGCTGTTCGCCGTTTTTCGATGAAAACATCACCTGCCCGGGATTGTCCATCCGGATATCTCCGGATTCCATCTCTTTGCGGATGCTGTCTAAAATGCCGTTGATAAATGCCCCCGATTCCTCGGTTCCGTATTTTTTTGCGATGTCGATGGCCTCGTTTATGGATACCTTTTGAGGAATGTCCTTCAAAAACAGCATCTCATATGCGGCGATGCGTATAATGTTTCGATCAACACAGGCCATTCGACTGACCTTCCAATTGCTGGAAAATTTTTCGATGATATGGTCGATGTCCTCTTTATGTTCGATAACCCCTTGAACCAGCGTCAATAAAAACGGGCGTACGTTTTTCGAAGGACCGAAATTCAGACAAAAATAATCCATCATTTCCATGCCGTGGTCATGTCGCATGTCCATGTAAAACAGCGCTTGCATGGCAAGCTCTCTTGACCGTCGCCGATATCCCATAATTACAACCGATCAACGGCTCCCATCAGGTTGGCCATTTCAATCGCCGAAACCGCGGCATCCCATCCCTTGTTCCCGGATTTCGTCCCGGCACGTTCGATCGCCTGCTCTATGGAGTCGGTGGTCAGTATGCCGAAAATAACCGGCACTTCAGCTTCCAAGCCTACGGCGGCAACGCCTTTTGACACTTCTGCGCTCACATAATCGAAATGGGGGGTGGCGCCGCGTATAACGGCCCCCAGACAGATGATCGCGTCATGTTTTTTCTTGCCGGCGAGTTTTTTTGCAATCAGTGGAATTTCAAAGGCTCCCGGAACTTTTACGATGTCGATATCCTCATGCTTTGCACCGGCCCGAATCAAGGCATCGAGAGCGCCGCCCACCAGCTTGTCGGTTATGAAATCATTGAAACGGCCGGCCACCACGGCAAATTTTTTGTCCTTGGCATTCAGTTGTCCTTCGATGTATTTGGGCATGAATTTTCTCCTTCTTTACGGTCGCCATTATGCCGCTCTTATGGGGTTTTGTCAAAATGCAGCAAGTGCCCCATTTTCCGCTGTTTGCATTCCAGGTACTTGATATTGCATGAATTGGGTTCGATTTCGATGGGAACCTGCTCGACAATCTGGAGCTTATACCCCTCGAGCCCCACGATCTTTTTGGGGTTGTTGGTCAAGATCCGCATCTTGCGAACGCCTAAATCCACCAAAATTTGGGCGCCGATGCCGTAATTTCGTAAATCGGCTTGAAATCCAAGCTTTTCATTGGCCTCCACCGTGTCCATTCCCTGATCCTGCAGAGCATAGGCCTTCAGTTTGTTCACCAGGCCGATCCCCCGGCCTTCCTGCCGAATATACAGCAGAACACCCGATCCTTCTTCATCCATCATTCGCATGGCCTGATGCAGCTGATCTCCGCAGTCGCACCTGAGGGAGCCGAAAATATCGCCGGTCAGGCATTCCGAGTGAACGCGGACAAGCATGGGGGTGTCAGGATCGACGTCTCCTTTTATCAGGGCGATGTGAAGAAGATCATCCACGTCATTTTCATAGATAATCGCCTTGAAATCGCCCGCGATGCTTGTAGGAATCACCGTTTCCGCGGCCCGGTGAACGAACGATTCCGTACGCATCCGGTATTCGATCAAATCGGCAATGGTGCAGATGCCGATGCCGTGCGTTTTGCTGAATTCTTCAAGCGACGGCATTCGGGCCATGCTGCCGTCGTCGTCCATAACCTCACAGATCACTCCGGCGGGGGTCAACCCCGCCAGGCGCGCCAGATCGACGGACCCTTCGGTTTGACCGGACCGGACGATAACGCCGCCTCTTCTCGCCCGCAGCGGGAAAATATGGCCCGGCCTGTCGAGATCGGACGGTTTGGCGTCCGGCGCAATCGCAGTACGTATCGTCGTGGCACGGTCGTAAGCCGAAATCCCCGTTGTCACGCCACGCCGGGCTTCAATGGACACGGTGAAACCGGTGGTAAATTTGGACGTATTATGATCCACCATCAACGGCAGATCCAGTTGGTCGCATTTATCTCCGGTCAGAGAAAGGCAGATCAAACCGCGGCCGTATTTTGCCATGAAGTTGATGATTTCAGGGGTTATTTTTTCAGCCGCCACAGTGAGGTCGCCCTCGTTCTCGCGGTCTTCATCATCGACCAGAATGACCATCTTGCCGTTCTTGATGTCTTCTATGGCCTCCTCGATGGTTATCAATGGCATTTTTTAATTTCTCCTTTTTTGAATGTGACTCAAATATTCATTCGGAAAGGCGGCTGATCGAATTTATATAAAGCCGGCTTTTGCCAGAAACTCCCGGTCAAGAGTGGGTGTCTGAGCCGCTTTCGCTCGATCCTGTTTGGCCAAAAACCGTTCCACGTATTTTCCAATCATATCCGTTTCGATATTCACCCGGTCTCCCGCATTTTTGAACCCGACGGTGGTGACGCCTGCCGTATGCGGTATGATGGTCACACTGAAGCCCTTGTCATCACATGTGTTGATGGTCAAGCTGATGCCGTCAACCGCCACGGATCCTTTTTCAATCATGTACCGGTTCAGTTCAGGCGGGGAAGTGAAATGGACGATCGTTGCACTTCCGACGGCATGTTTGCCTTCCATCACACCCACACCGTCAATATGCCCGGAAACGATATGTCCATCGAGCCGGTCGGAGAGACGCAGCGCCCGCTCGAGATTCACCCGCTCTCCGGTACGAATCCGGCTGAAAGTGGTCCGAGCGAGTGTTTCAGGCGATACATCCGCTTCGAATTGCTTTGAACCCAGGCCGACGATGGTCAGACATGCCCCGTTAACGGCGATGCTGTCGCCGATTTTCGTCCCTTCCAGTTTAAACTCGGACTCGATTGTCAGCCGGATTCGGTTCTCCGATTGCATCACCCGGCCGACAAGCCCCAATCCTTCAATGATTCCTGTAAACATGTGTTTGTTTGCTCTATGCCGTTTTTCGGCTGTAACGAACTTCCCCAATCGAAGTTTTTCTCAATATAACCATCGCCTCGAATATTTCAATGAACAGGATATCCCGACACCATGATATCATCCCCGAACCGTCGCACCTGAATATCCCTGATCCGAATGCAGTCGGCCATCTTCTCAGGCCCATTTCCGGCAATCATGGGAATGCCGTCATTTCCGCCGAGAAGCTTCGGCCCGTAAAAAAACATAACCTTGTCGATGATGTTTTCAGAGAGCGCCGATTGGATAATCCGGCTCCCTCCTTCGACCAGCAGGGTCATAATGTTCATCTCCCCCAGCCGGTCCATCAGCACATCGAGATCCATTCGGTCACCCTTCATTGGGATATCGATGAAGCGAATGCCCCTTTTTGCAAGCCGATCCCGTTTGCGCCGCTTTTCGTCATTCAGACGCTCGCCTTGGATCACCAATACCGCCGGGGCTTCGTAAGGAACGGTCAGCACGGTGGCATTTTCGTCGATACTCAGGCTCGAATCCAGAATAATTCGAATCGGATCACGGCCTTTTCTGCCGTTTATCCCGTCTTTTAACCGGGTGGTCAGGCTCGGATTGTCCAGGACCACCGTCCCGATGCCCACCATGATGGCATCGGCTGCATGGCGAAGCCGATGTACATACTCCCGGGACACGGCATTGCTGATCCACTTGGAATCGCCGGTTCGGGTGGCAATTCGGCCGTCCAGTGTGGCGGCGCATTTCAACGTCACGAAGGGCCGCCGCGTATGGACGAACTTAATGAAGGCCTCGTTCAACCGTTCGGCTTCCTTTCGGCAGACCCCTTCGGTCACCGCCACTCCCCGCCGCCTCAGGTAATCATTTCCATTGCCCGCGACAGTGGGATTTGGATCTTTCATCGCCGTGACCACCCGACCGATGCCGGAAGACACTATTTTTTCCGTGCAGGGCCCGGTTCTGCCGGTATGATTGCACGGTTCGAGGGTGACGTACAAAACCGCTCCGCGAAGATCTTCCCCGGCATGAGCGATCGCATTGATTTCCGCATGCGGCCCTCCCACAAACTCGTGGTACCCTTTTCCGATTATCCGGCCCCCTTTTACCAGCACCGCTCCCACCATGGGGTTGGGCGACGTATATCCCAGGCCCTTTTCGGCGAGGGCCAAAGCCGTTTTCATGTAATGTCTGTCGTCGTGGTTCATTTGGATTTCTGATCGGTAAGCAGGCTTTTCAGCTCCGCCAAAAAATCATTGACATCCTTAAATTCCCGGTACACCGATGCAAACCGGACGTAGGCGACATCATCGATGCCTTGCAGCCAATGGATAACCTTTTCACCTATCGCCGAGGAGGGGATTTCTTTTTCACCCAATTCCTTCAAATCATGCTCGAGCTTGTCCAAAAAAGCCTCGATGCTGTTCACGCTGATGTTGCGCTTCTCGCAGGCTTTGATCAATCCGGAAAACACCTTTTCACGGCTGAAGACTTCACGGCGGCCGTCTTTCTTGACGATCATGAGCGGCATTTCCTCGATCTGCTCATACGTAGTAAAGCGCCTTTCGCATTTGAGACATTCCCGCCGCCTGCGTATGGCCCCTCCATCCTTGCTCAATCTCGAATCGATCACTCTATTGTCGATTTCGCTGCAGTAGGGACACCTCATTAGGCAACCTTTTCCTTGTCTACGATAATTTGCGTGAGGAGGACACCCGATTCATTCAGCATTTCCCGGGACAGTTCATCGGCGTAGCCGGATTCGTAATAAATGGTTCGAATACCGGCATTGATAATCATCTTCGCGCAGATGATGCAGGGCAGGTTGGTGCAGTACAAATCCGCGCCTTTTATGGAAACACCATGGTATGCCGCCTGAATAATGGCATTCTGCTCAGCATGTATGCCGCGGCAAAGTTCATGGCGCTGCCCTGAATCGATATTCATTTTATCCCGAAGGCACCCCACCTCACGGCAATGCCGAATACCGGAAGGGGCCCCGTTGTATCCGGTCGATAAAATGCGTTTATCCTTGACGATGACGGCGCCGACCGCCCGCCTGATGCAGGTGGAACGCCTGGCCACCAGTCGCGTGATTTCCATGAAATAGGTTTCCCAATTCGGCCGGCCGTCTTTTTCACCCATACCACCGCCTCCTATTCAACGTCATCCGCATAGAGGGGAAAAGCGCGGCACAATTCTCTGACGCGCTGCGCCGTTTTTTTTGCGACCGTCTCATCCGAGGGATGGGTCAGCACATCGACGATAAGGCGAGCCACCAGTTCCATTTCCGGCTCCTTCATTCCCCGCGAGGTCAAGGTCGGTGTCCCCAGGCGAATGCCGCTGGTGACAAATGGGCTTCTCGTTTCAAAAGGAACGGCATTTTTGTTGACCGTGATGCCGGCCCTGCCCAAAACATCCTGGGCATCCTTTCCGGTAATGTTGAAGCCGCTGAGATCCGCCAGCATCATGTGGTTGTCCGTTCCGCCCGAAACCAGGGAAACGCCGAAATTCATCAGGTGCTCTGAAAGCCTGGCGGCATTCTTCACCACCTGGGCCTGGTAATCCTTGAAGCCGTCTGACTGGGCCTCCTTGAAAGCCAACGCTTTTGCCGCAATAATGTGCATCAGCGGTCCACCCTGAATGCCGGGGAAAATTTCCTTGTTGAGCCTGTCGGCAAAGGCCTGTTTTGCCAGTATCAATCCTCCCCGGGGGCCCTTGAGGGTTTTGTGCGTGGTAGAGGTGACCACATCGGCAAAAGGGACGGGAGACGGATGACAGCCCGCCGCCACCAGACCCGCGATATGGGCCATATCGACCATAAAATAAGCGTCGACGGAGCGTGCAATGTCGGAAAACGCACTGAAATCGATGATCCGCGGGTATGCGCTGGCTCCCGCGATGATCAGTTTCGGCCGGTGGGTCTCGGCAAGCCGGGCCACCTGTTCATAATCGATTCGGCCGGTCTCCTTTTTTACGCCGTAATGTACGAAATTGAAAAATTTTCCACTGAAGCTTGCCGGGCTTCCATGCGTTAAATGGCCTCCGTGAGCGAGGTCCATGCCGAGGACCGTATCTTTCAGATTCAGCAGGGAGAAATAAACCGCCATGTTCGCCTGGGAACCGGAATGGGGTTGCACATTTGCATATTCTGCTCCAAAAAGCGCCTTGGCGCGCGATATGGCCAGCTGCTCCGCCACATCAACGTATTCACACCCGCCGTAATACCGTTTGTTCGGATACCCTTCCGCATACTTGTTGGTCATCAGGCTGCCCTGAACAGCCATTACCGCGGGTCCGGCGATGTTTTCCGATGCAATCAACTCCAATGTGTTTTCCTGCCGCTCATTTTCCATTTTCAGGGCATGGGCGATCTCCGGATCTATTCTCTCAATCAGTTTCGTGTCCAATGTTCTTCCTTCGGTTTGCGGGTTGGGTGATACGAGGCAAATGCATAGCTACGGTTGCTGTAGAGCTTTTTTGCAATCGTCTTACTACTTCCCAATCCCGTCGAATTTGTCGATTCGCTTTCGATGGCGGCCTCCCTCAAAGGGTGTGGTCAGCCATACCCGAACGATTTCAAGGGCTAAGTCCACGCCGGTAACCCGACCGCCGAGAACCAGCACGTTGGCATCATTGTGCCTGCGGCTCATGGCGGCCGAGAAAAGACCCGTGCAAAGAGCCGCCCGTACATGCTTGAACCGGTTGGCGGCCATGGACATGCCAAGCCCGGTTCCACACAACAAAATGCCGCGTTCGAATTTTTTTTCCGAAACCAGGGCCGCCGCTTTGAGTGCATAATCGGGATAATCCACCGACTCCGTACCGTAGGTTCCCACATCCTCTACGGGAATTCCCATTTCCACCAGAAGCGCTTTAATCATCTCTTTCAAGGGATACGCCGCATGATCGCATCCGATAACCACGGGAGCCTTTTTCACATCCATCATCCACCTGCATCCTCACTGCCGATATATACATTCAGGCTTTTATAGGTAAATCTTTTTTATAAATAGATATTTTGATTACCGCAAGAAAAAAAACAGGAAATTCCTCGATCGGGAAAATCCTGCTTGTGGTAAAGGCGGCGGCGGACCGCCTGCTTCATGATAATTCGTCGAAAATGGCGGCGCAGCATCGACGTCACATGCGCAGGCTCCTCTGCAATCGATTATGCAATATATTTTCCGAGGATTAACGTCCCGTTGGTGCCGCCGAATCCGAAAGAGTTGCTCATGGCAATATTCACGTCCGCTCTGCGGGCCGTATGGGGTACATAATCCAGATCACATTCTTCATCCGGGACGTCCAGGTTGATGGTGGGCGGAATCACTCCTTCTTTGATGGTGAGTGCCGTAAACACCGTCTCCACCCCTCCGGCGCCCCCGAGCAAATGGCCGGTCATGGATTTGGTCGAACTGATGGGAAGCGCCTTTGCATGGTCCTTGAATACCGTTTTAATGGCCTTGGTTTCATACACATCATTGAGCTGGGTGGATGTGCCATGCGCATTGATATAGTCGACCCTGTCGCAGGCGAGTCCCGCATCCTTCAAGGCAGCCGCCATGCACCGTACCGCTCCCTCCCCGTCCGGGGCCGGCGCCGTCATGTGGTAACCGTCACCACTCATTCCGAAACCAAGTATTTCAGCATAGATGTCAGCGCCACGCTCCAGAGCCGATTCCAGAGGTTCGAGGATCAGCATGCCGCTGCCTTCACCCACCACAAACCCGTCTCGCTCCCGGTCAAAGGGCCGGGAGGATTTTTGCGGTTCATGGTTACGTGTGGACAAGGCCTTCATAGCGTTAAAGCCCGCAATTCCGGTTTTGGTGATTGTGGATTCCACCCCGCCGGCAATCATGGCGTCGGCAGCGCCGGTTTTGACGATTTCATAGGCCTCACCGATGGCGTGAGTACCCGCCGCGCAAGCCGTTGCAATGGAAGAATTCGGTCCCTTTGCACCCAGGTAAATGGACATCATACCCGGGGCCATATTTCCGATGATCATGGGAATAAAAAAAGGGCTCACCCGCTTTGGGCCCTTCTTGGAGATAATATCGAATGTTTTTTCCAGCATGGCCAGGCCGCCAAGGCCGCAGCCGGTGATAACGCCCACCCGGTCTTGATTTCCGGCATCGATGGTCAGCCCGGCGTCCTCCAATGCCATTCGGCCGGCGGCCACGGCAAAAGCGATGAAACTTTCCGTTCGCCTGGAATCTTTTCTGGGAAGAAAATCTTCCGCATTGAAATCCAGGACTTCGGCTGCAATACGCGTATCCAAATCGGATGCATCGAATTTCGTGATTTCGCCGATACCGGATTTGCCCGCGCATAATGCGGACCAGGTTTTTTCCACACCTGTACCCAAGGGCGTCACCAATCCCACACCGGTTATTACCACACGCCTTACCAAAAACACCTCCTATCGTCTGTCAGGTGCCTGCGGCAACCACAGGCACCTGATGTATACGCAACTGCCAAACAAACTCCTATCCGGAAACGGCTGACTCGCTCCGTGTTTTCGTCGGACAAAGAACCTATGCAGGTAAAATTCGTGTTCGTCTCGACCAGTATCACGTGGCTTCATTCCCGGATGGATGCACACTAAAGCGATTTCACAAAGTTGATGGCGTCTTGAACCGTAACGAGCTGTTCGGCGTCTTCATCGGATATATCAACATCGAACTCTTCCTCCATCGTCATGACCAGCTCCACAAGGTCCAGGGAATCCGCTCCAAGGTCATCCACAAAACTCGCCTCGGGCACCACTTCACTCGCTTCGACACTCAGTTTTTCCGCAATAATCTTCCGAATTTTATCTTCAATCGACATGAATCCTTCTCCTTTTTTCCAACTCGTTTACATATACATTCCGCCGTTTACCTGAATGACTTGCCCCGTAATATAGGATGCCTCCGCCGAAGCGAGAAATACCACTACCGGGGCGATATCTTCCGGAACGGCTGCTCTACCCACGGGGATCTGCTCGATCATCGCCTGCCTGGCCTTTTCCGGCAATTCCCGGGTCATTTCCGTCTCGACAAATCCCGGCGCAACGGCATTTACGGTGATTCCCCGACCGGCAAGCTCCTTTGCCGCCGCCTTGGTCAGTCCGATAATGCCTGCTTTCGAAGCCACGTAATTGGCCTGGCCGGGATTGCCGCTGACGCCGACCACGGAGGTCATGTTGATGATTCGGCCGTATCGCTGCTTCATCATCGGTTTCGCGACCGCCTTCATGCAAAAAAAGGCTCCTTTTAAATTCGTATCGATGACCTCGCTCCAATCGCTTTCCTTCATTCGAACGAGAAGCCCGTCCCGGGTGACGCCCGCATTATTGACCAGCACATCGATTCTGCCGGCGACATCCAAAACGTGTTTGACGAAACCGGCTACGTCCTCCTCCGTTGAAACGTCGGCTCGAACACCCTGGGCATACCCTCCCTTTTCTGCAGCCCGATGTTCTGTTTCCCTTGCCGCTGAATCTGAAGCGGCATAATTGAAAAACACCCGGGACTTCCGATCGGAAAAGGCGAGACAAAGAGCTCGGCCGATGCCGCGAGAGCCTCCGGTGACGACAATGATCCGCTGTTCGCTGTCAGACATGTGATCTCCGTAATCATTTCTGGTAGTGTCCATCCAGAAAAGGTCTGAAAATGCCGTTCTCAAAAAATGGATTTTGCAGCTATTCCTCCGTTTCGGCGACACTACGGCCTTTGTAGGTTCCGCAGCTTGGGCACGCGTGATGCGGGAGCCGTGATTCTCCGCATTGGGGACACCGGGTCACGTTAGGAGCGCTCGTTTTTTGGTGGGTCCGGCGCTTGTCCCGTTTCGATTTGGAAGTTTTCCGCTTTGGCAATGGCATAAGTAATCTCCTAACTATTTGTAATAGTGATGAATAAGTTTGATTTAACTATCTTAACAAAAGTTACTGTTTAGTAATTTAAAACGTGGGCAAAGTCAAGAATTTTATCCGAAAAATTTCCCACTATTGAACTTGATTCAAGGATATGGTAATGAAGTCCACCTATTGGGAGAAAAAGCCCCCGTAACTTTTTTAATTATTTGAATTTTAAATATTTTTTATAACAAAGTGATCGGGCTTTATATTGACAGAATTATTTCCGAATTTCTATGATGTTTTCAGCTTAGGGCGAACATCTTTTACCAAGCCCGGCGAAAAGACATATATTATTACTAATAACTTAACATAAATTAAGGTATTTTAATTTGATTAAATCAATAAAATTCATTAAGCTATGCATTTTTTGATACCTTAATTGACTTTAAAAAACTAGGTGTATAAACGGGAATTGTTAAAATGGAAAAAGTAATTACCCGGTTTCCTCCAAGCCCTACGGGTTATCTGCATATCGGCGGCGCCCGAACCGCGCTTTTCAATTGGCTGTATGCCCGCCACATGAACGGCCGTTTTGTGCTGCGGATCGAAGACACGGATGTCCGGCGCTCCACCAAAGAATCCGTTGACGCCATTTTCGATGCCCTGACATGGTTGGGCATCGACTGGGATGAGGGCCCCTGGTTTCAATCCCAACGATTCGAGCTTTACCGGGAGTATATTCAAAAGCTTGTCGCGTCCGGCCATGCGTATTACTGCACCTGTTCTGTTGAAAAGCTCGAGGCAATGCGCCAAAAAGCCATGGCAGAGGGAACAAAGCCCAAATACGATGGTACCTGCCGCGAAAAATGCCTTGAGCAAAGCCCTGATGCGGTGGTCCGATTCAAGGCGCCTCTTGCCGGGACCACCACGATCAATGACGTCATTAAAGGCCCTATCGTTTTTCAGAACACGGAAATCGACGATTTCATCATTCAGCGGAGCGACGGCACACCGACGTATCATTTGGCGGTGGTGGTGGATGATATTACGATGAAAATCAATACGATCATTCGCGGAGACGATCACGTCAACAATACACCCAAACAGATTCTGCTGTACGGGGGTTTAGGTGAGGCTTTGCCGGTGTACGGCCATGTTCCCATGGTCCTGGGAAGCGATCGAACCCGCCTGAGCAAGCGCCACGGAGCCATGTCGGTAACAGCGTACCGGGATATGGGATACCTTCCCGAAGCGCTGCTGAATTATCTCGTCCGGTTGGGCTGGTCCTACGGGGACCAGGAATTTTTCACTGTTACCGAGCTCATCGAAAAATTTTCCCTGGAAAATATCGGAAAATCAGCGGGTATATTCAATCCGGAAAAGCTGTTGGCCTTGAATGCCGATCACATCCAGGCGGCCCGCCCGGAACGGCTGCAAAAACCGTTGCTGCCGTTCCTCCTGGACAAGGGCTTTTCGGCAAAAGAGGGGGATTATCTCGTCAAGGTCATCCAAACCCTTCAACCCCGCAGCAAAACACTTGTCGAAATGGCGGAGGGGGCTGCGTTTTATTTTAAGGATGACATTCGCTACGAGGAAAAAGCGGCCGATAAATTTCTCAAGCCTGAGACCGCCGCGCCAATGGATCTTTTGGCCAAAGGCATCGCGAATATGGCGCCGTTCACTGAAGCAGCGCTTGAAGACCTGTTTCGGCAGGTTATGGCCGAAACCGGCCTGAAGCTCGGCAAGATCGCCCAACCGGTTCGCGTCGCTCTGACCGGGAAAACGGCAAGTCCGGGCATATTTGAAATCATCGAGGTATTGGGAAAAGAAAGAACGGTTCATCGTCTGAACAAAGCGATCGAATTCATCGAAAAGCGGCGTTAATCGCCTGTTTTTCCTTGACTCGATTTCCGGCTTTATGTAAAAAGATAAATTTAAATGTAGGAATTTCACCTGCTGGGGGATCGTCTAACGGCAGGACGACGGGTTCTGGCCCCGTTAATCCAGGTTCGAATCCTGGTCCCTCAGCCATAAAGAAATCAAGGGGTTGCAGGCAATAAGCTTGCAGCCCCTTTTTTTTATGGTTCATCTTTACTGTTCGTAAAAGAGCGAAAAACTTGCGCAAATCCATTAAATATACTAAAGACGGTCTCATAGTGCCGAACCGCTGACCCACCCGCCGATTGCGGGTATTTGCTTGCGAAAAACGCGTTTGTTTCCAAATGCTCCGAAAAACGATTCTCATCCATACCCGGCATGCCTGGCGCACCCGGCGCACCCGCGCCGCCGCCGGGGCGACGCATGGCGTTCAAATTCTCTCCATCGATCAAATGGCCGCGCGGTTGGCCGGCGGATTTCTGCGGCCTGTCGACCCGGATGACCTCCATAATGCCGTTTCAACGGCACTTTTGGCGCCGTTGGGAATACTTGACGGCATTAAGCGGCTGCCCGGATTTCAGCGGGCTGCGGCATCGACGCTGTGGAAAGTTTGGCTTGCCGGCCTGGATTTGAATGAAGAAACAGCGAACACAACGGATCCTGCGGCTGCGGCCCGGTTCGAATCGCTGATTGCCCTGGAGCGGCGGGTGCTGAAGCTTCTGCCGTCGAATCAGCTGCGCCCGTCGGATCTCACGGCGGCTGCCCTGAAACGGGCTCGATTTGGAAACGCGATTTTCGGGCCGATCGATATTCTTGGACACACCGAGCTGCCGCCGGTCTGGAGGCCTCTTCTGTTCGCCCTGGCCAAATACACACGGGTCACCTGGGCAGCCGGGGCCCGCCAATTACCGGAATGGGTGCGGCAGGCGGACGGCATAGCCGTACAGACAAGCAGGCCGGAAAACCCGGCCGTCAGCGCCGTATCCTGCGCCGGCCCGCACCATGAAATCGTGGAAGCCGTTCGATGGACCCGGCGGCACTTATCGGAAGGCGCCCGTCCCGATGACATCGCCATCGCCGCTGCATTTCCCGAACCTTGGGATGATCATATGCTCGCAATGGTAGAGGCAACCAACCTGCCGATTCATTTCGTGCACGGCCATGCCGCCCTTTCAACGTCCGAGGGCCAGCTGGCGGCGGCCCTTGCCGAAATCCTGCTGCGCGGATTTTCCAGAACCCGCATGATAAGGCTCGTTGCGCTTTTGAGATTACATAATCCGCAGTTCGCGGATCTGCCCGGAACCTGGTGGCGGCCACTGCCCGAAAACGCCCCATTACTCGATGCAAACCGATGGAAAAACGAGATTGACGCGATTCAGCCGGAAGATTTTCCGGATGGGGCCGATCACCGGGCTTTGCTGTCGAACCTCATCGCAACCATCACCAAGGGAATCGGCGACGCCGCGGAAATCGGCCAACGTTTGTTGACAGGCCGGGCGGGGGCCATCTGGCAAAAAGCCCTGACCCGGGGTCCTGCAGCGGCTCTGGATGTAACCCTCGCCGGACTCCGGGTAGACGACAACCGGGAACCCGAAACGTCGGTCGTTTGGACGCCGGCATCGGCCCTTGCCGCCGAGCCCAGGCCGCTGGTATGGCTGGTGGGCTTGACCATGCGGTCATGGCCTCGAAGAGCGGGTGAAGATCCGCTGCTGCCGGACCATATCATTCCCGGTGAAAGGCTCAACCCCCTTCCCGTTCACATCGCCGATGGGCGCGACTTCGAATCCATTTGCGCCCTGACATCACGGGAACTGGTCTGCTCGAGGCCCCGGCGGGACAGTGAAGGCCGCATGTGCGGCATTTCGCCGCTCTATCCCCGAGAAGTTCGGGAGATTCACCTGGCCCAGAGCCGGAAACCGGAGCATGCCGCCGGCGTTACGGACCGTCTCTTTGCGCGACCCGCCGAGTTTTCCAAAATGCCGGTGGCCCGGTCGGCCGGGACGGCATGGATCGATTGGCACCGGGAACAGCTTACCCCTCACGATGGTTTGATGCCTTCTCATCATCCTCTTCTTCTGCGGGCACTGGACCGGATTCAGTCGGCGTCCTCACTTGTAAAATTGCTGCGTGACCCGCTGGGGTATCTCTGGACATACGGCTTCGGCTGGTCTGAACCCCGGGAGTTGGACGAGCCGATGAAACTCGATGCCGCTTCTTTCGGCAACCTGCTGCATGAAATTTTACAGGAATGCATCGACCGATTGGAAGCTTCACAAAAAGGCGGTTTTGCACGGGCTTCGTTTGCCGGTATCTCTAAAGCCGTATCAGACGCCGCAGAACGAGTAACGGCTTCATGGGAGAGGCACTTTCCCGTACCGCCGCCGATCGTCTGGCAGCGCAAGATTGCAGAGGCCATGGAACTGGCCGAAACCGCCCTGCTGTACGAGGAAGAACCGCTGCCCGGCCAGCAAAGCTGGGCGGAAATCCCTTTCGGCGGCGACCGGCGCGCCCGGCTGCTCGATGATGCCTCCCGATCCGATCTGCCATGGGATCCCCTGGCCCCCGTCATCATTGACGGCACCGGCATATTCATCGGCGGCTCCATAGACCGGTTGGACCTCTCTGCGGACCGCCTCAAGGCCCGTGTCACCGATTACAAGTCCGGCAGGCCCAGGAGCAAGCCGCCGCAGCTCGATGGCGGGTCCGAGCTTCAGCGATGCCTGTACGCCTATGCGGTCAAAGCGCTGATTTCCACCCGACCCGAAGTGGAAGCACGCCTGCTGTATACGCGTAACCCCGACTGTATGCTGACACTCGATCAGCCGGAAAACACGCTGGAGAAGCTGGCTGAATACCTCACGGCTGCAGTGGCTTCCTTTTCCGCCGGTTTCAGCCTGCCGGGGCCTGCCGCTGAAGGACGGTGGTATGACATGGCATTTGCACTTCCGGGGGGTGCAAAGGAGAGCTACCTGGAAAATAAGATACCCCTGGCAAAAGAAGGCCTTTTTCGAATTGCGCCGATATGGGAAGAGGAATAAACAAATGCCGGAATCATCCGGAAAACCGAGCCTGCCCGATGCCGAGGGGCGGCTTACCGCCCTGACCGATCATGATCATACCTACCTGGTAGAGGCCGGTGCCGGAAGCGGAAAAACAGCGCTTCTGGCAGGACGGGTCACCCTTCTGATTGCCGGGGGAGCCGCTCCCCGAAGCATCGTTGCCATCACCTTCACGGAAGCGGCGGCCGCCGAGCTGTTGGAGCGCATCGAGCGCTTTGTTGGCATGCTGCTTGACGAAAAGATGCCTGTGGAGCTGCACGATGCCCTACCTGGCGGACTTTCCGAACGGCAGCGTGAAAACCTGTTAAAGGGCAGCAGCGTTCTTGACGAAATCACCTGCACCACCATTCACGGGTTTTCCAGACAGCTGATCATCCCTTATCCGGTTGAAACTCATATCGATCCGGGCGCGGCGATCATCGATCCCGCAGCCGCCGAACTGGCCTACCAGGACTTGATGCATGCCTGGCTGTCGGCCCGGTTCGGCCGGGACCGCGGTGCCGAGGGCCTTGGGCGCATACCGCCGGTGCCCGATGCCGGCGGGGAAGACGATCTGTTTACCGAACTGCTCCTCAAATCTCCCGATGAAACCCTTGACCTTATCGAAAAAACCGCCCGGTTTCTCAAGCTGCACCGCACCGCGCGGGCACCGGCGGCAGCGGTGGACGCCTCCGTTTTCGAACGCCTTTCAGAAGCCATCGCTGCGTGTTCATCCTGGTACAGCACCTGCGGGTTGACGGAATGCACCACGGCTGAATTTATCGATGATATGGCACACTTGGCGAAGGTGGCCCGCAAGGCGGCGGCCGGACCGCTCAACGGCCGGCACATCGCGGAGCTTCTTTTTCATGCAGCTCCGCAGGCATGCAAGAAAAACGACACCGCATTCAAGCAATGGCGGCGAAAAGGCAAATGGCAAAAAGCCGCTAAAGTTGCAGGAAAGAGCAAAGCGCACGCAGATTCCCTGAGTGCCCGGGGCGAAGCCCTTTACACGGCGTGCGGCAATGCATACCAAGCGTTTTGCGAGGCATTGGGAACGCTCGCCTTCCAGCGTTTTGTCAAGGAATTCGATGCCCTTCAGGATCTGTACCGAACGTACAAGCATATGGCCGCATTGCTGGATTTCGACGACCTTCTTCACCACGCGTGCAGTCTTTTGAAAGAAAACGAGCCGGTAAGGCGGGCATTGGCCGATCGTTATCCTTACATTTTAGTGGATGAATTCCAGGACACCGATCCCATGCAGGCGGAAATCCTGTGGCGGCTTGCCGGGGAGGGAAACCCCGAATTGTCGTGGCAGGATCGCACCCTCAGGCCCGGCGCCCTTTTCCTGGTGGGAGATCCCAAACAGGCCATTTACCGGTTCCGGGGGGCCGATGTGGAAACGTATCTCGAGGCAAAGAAAGCGATTCTCGGCCATGACCCCGGTGCCGTCATCGAGATATTCACCAATTTCCGGTCCCAGGAACATATTATCACATTCGTCAACACCCATTTCGCCGGCATGATGGATTCACCCAGCGGCCGGACCGGCTTCAAGCCGCTTACCGCCATTCGAAAATCCGGTCGCGAACCCTGCGTGGCCGTACTTGACATCGCGTTTGACGATGACCTTTGCATTGATAAAGGCCCACCGCCGGTCGATACCGTCCGTCGGCTGGAAGCGGCCGCCGTCGCCCGAACAGCGGCCTCTCTGATCGGTGCATATCCCGTTTTCGACAAACAATCGGGTACATTGCGGCCGGCGGTTCCCAGCGATTTGGCTTTACTCGCACCCACCGGAACCGGCCTGTGGGTGTATGAGCGTGCACTGGAAATGCAGGGGATTCCGATCGCCACCCAGGCCGGAAAAGGATTTTTTCGGCGCCAGGAAGTCCAGGATTTGATCGCCGTCGCGCGGACCGTGGCGGACCGGCGGGACACCCTGGCGCTCGGAGCCCTGCTGCGGGGTCCGCTGGTCGGTCTTACGGAAGCGGAAATCGCCGATGAAATAGAAGCATTGCACGCATCCGGCGGCAATCACAGGCTCCATTTGTGGACGGACCCGGCGTTGCTTCGCCATCCGATTCTCAAACAGACGCTCTTGGCCCTTCAGAATCTCGCCCGAAAAGCCCGGCAGACGACACCTTATCTCTTGATGTCCGAAGCCGTTGAAGCACTGCAGGTCCGACCGCTGCTGAAGGCACGGCATCCCAGGGGGGCTGAACGCGCGCTGGCCAATGTCGAACTCGTGCTTGAAATGTCCCGGGCGTTTGCCGCCCGCGGCATTTCCGATTTTGCCCGGGCGCTATGGGATCGCTGGCAAAACGCCGATGCCCAAACGGAAGGCCGGCCGGATGCCGAGGCAGAGGCGGTTTCGATTATTACGGTTCACTCGGCAAAGGGCCTGGAGTGGCCGATCGTCATTCCAATCAACGCGATGACCCGGCTGCGTTCCGACATGAATTTCCTGTATCGTCGCCGGGATGACAGCGTTCATTTCAAGATATTCGGGTATCCCGGTCCGGATTTCGCAGCCGTGTGCCGGGAAGAGGCCGAAGCACTCCGCCGTGAGCGGGTGCGATTGTGGTATGTCGCCCTGACCCGTGCCCGGGATCTTCTGCTGCTGCCCGATCCGGGAGAACGCAAATCCGACGATTGGTTTGGACTGCTGGATCTGGACACCGGCACTCTTCCGGTTTTCAATACCGACCCATACAAGGGGAAACCAACCCCTCATCCCGAAGAAAGCGTGAACCGTCAGGATTTGGCGACCTGGGAACGGGAGGCGGCCGCGATAGCCGCTTTTGAAAAGCATATACACTGGCGGCGTCCCAGTCGGCATGAACACGTCGAGGAGCCGATAGAGACGGCCCCGAAGGTCTACACGGACGTCGAAGCGATCCTGGAAAGTGCACCCGACGAGGCTCAACCCTTCGGCATATCCGGAGAAGCTGACATAAAAGGCGGACCTCAACGCGGCATGGTGATGCACAAATTAATAGAGGAGGTGCTCACAGGGGAATTGAAGGATACCGCGCCGGCTTTGAAAAGTCGTGCGGTTGAACTGCTCGACCAGTTGGGGCTTTCCGATGAGGCCGATCCCGCAAAGGGGCCGTCGAGCCAAGAGATAGCGGATGCCGTTTGTCGAACCCTTCAGCTGCCTGAAATCGTTGCTCTTCGGCCTCTGTTATCTCCGGAACTGCCCGTTTACGCCGAATCTTCTAACGATCGGGAACTTTCCTTGACGGCAGGCATTGCAGATGCAGCCGCCGTAGATGAAACCGGCCGCATCACTGGAGTGATCGACTGGAAAAGCGATGTGAACCCGTCACCCAAACAAGTGGAATTATATCGAACCCAGGTAAGGGATTACATGACAGCCACCGGCGCCGACCGGGGTTTGATCCTGTTTCTAACCACGGGACGCGTCGTTCGGGTCACCAAATAACCACTTGAATCATTTTTTAATTGGATTGCAAAACCGTAAACATCACCGGATCATTATCTGCACTCTCGATTTCAAAATAAACGGATTGGCCCGTAATCAATTCTTCTTTCATGCTCTTGAGGAATGCCATAAAAAGATCCATGGTACTGTCACTGATATCGAGATCGGTACACGCCTGGATAGCATAATCGTTATCGATCAAAGAAAATTTTAAGTTCTTCATTTCTCATCACCCCCTTTCCTGCAAGGATTGTTAGAAGAACTTAAAAACCGATACCTCTGTTAGCTGTAATATAAATTTATCATATTATAACAATAAGTTATATGAATATTACGGCTGATAAAAAGTTCTTTCAAGAAGTATTTTTAAAGGCAGGAAAAAGAAATGGGCCGAGGCATTACCCGGACAGTTTAACCCTTAAGGCCGATTTGATCGGCCACTTCCTGCATGCCGGCGATGGTATCACTGATCAGGTCATCGCGTTCAACACCGAGCATTTTTGCGCCGGCTTCGATGAGGTTCCGGTTTGCCCCGGCGGCAAACCCTTTTTGATTCCATTTCTTGCGGACGGATTTGGTTTTTAGATCCATGATGCTTTTTGAAGGCCGCACCAAAACGCAGGCGGTGATCAGTCCGGTGAGCTCGTCGATGGCGTAAAGGGTTTTTTCGAGCCGGGAAAGCGGTTCAACATCTGAACAGATGCCCCACCCGTGGGAAACGGCGGCCCGGATATACTCCTCAGGCCATCCGTGCTCCTCCAATATTTCCCTGGTTTTTGTGCAATGGCTTTCGGGAAATTTCTCATAGTCCAGGTCGTGAATCAGACCGATGATTCCCCATTTGTCTTCATCTTCATTGTACTTGCGCGCAATGTGCCGCATAACACCTTCAACGGCAACCGCATGCTTGATCAATGCCTCGCTGGTGTTGAATTCCTTTAACAGGTGAAAAGCCTCCTCGCGGGTCGGTGGTTTATTGTTCATGGTTATTTTACCCTTTCCAAAACGCCGATTTCGATATCATCGAGAAGCCGGTACATGACAAATGCATCCACGTATCCGAATACGTTATGGTTGAATGCCAGCGGCAATGTGCCGACTACGGAGAAGCCAAGACTTCGCCACAGCTTCAAGGATGCCGTGTTGGTGCTGACAACCAGGTTGAACTGAAGGGCCATAAAACCCAATCGCTTTGCCTCGAACAAGGAATGTCTACCCATAGCCCTGCCGATGCCGAGACCTCGTTTCGACCTTTTTACGATAAATCCTGCATTGGCAACATGGGAGCCCAAGCCGGGCTGATTCGGTTTGAGATAGTAGCTGCCGACCACATTCCCTCTTTCGACGGCAACATATGATGCCGTCGGCGACACGATCCAATAATCATGTTCAGCACTTTCGGGGGTATCCGGCGAATGCGGGTAAGTGTCACCGTTGCCGAATACGTCATGCAGAATGGGCCGGATCAGTTTCCAGTCATTGCGGTTTGTTTGCCTTATTTCCATTTTAATAATCAGAAGATCGGCCTGCAGGGACGTGTTGCCGTTTGGTCAGTTGATCCACTTCTTTTAGAAGTGTCGGTATGCGATACTTTCCATGCATGCGTGCAACGAGATCCGCAGCTTTTGCCTGATCCATGCCTGAGGCGCTGATATAAAGGGGATTTCGGCTTCGGCCTCGATACACTTTGGCTGCAGCACTCCCTTTAAAACACGATTTTGCTACGCCGATAATCGTGAAGGCTTCGCCTGTTTCCGCCTTCAGATATGCGCCGAGGCCGGGACGGTTTCCCAAATATACATAACCGTCGATTATAATGGTGTCGATCGTTTCCCTGATATCGGCCAGCAGCGATAAAATGCAGGGCAGTTCCCGTCGATAAAATGAGCCCGGAACATATTCATTCACCCTGTCGATGTTTTTCCTGTAGGTGGATATCGGTGCCGCATCATTGAATTTTTCGAAAACGACAGCCGCAACCACTGCACTGCCATCTTCGAAATACTTGACGTCAAACGCTGAAATCATGAAATTTTTCAGCCCCGGCAGTTTTCAGTTGGCGCGGCTTTTTGCGTCGTCTGACGGCATTTCATCCCCGCGTATCGAAGCAAGCAGAAGATCGGTGTTGCCGCTTTTTGACCGGTAAGAGGCCGCCCCGGCTTCGATCATTTCAGCGCCTATTTCATCTTCTTCATGCATCGACAGACCGATAATGCGAATATGTGGAAATTCCAAGTGTATCTTACGTGTGGCCGCCACGCCGTTCATCTTGGGCATATTGATGTCCATTAGCACAACGTCCGGAATCAGCTCCCGGGCCATATTGACGGCTTGTTCGCCATCCGATGCCTCACCGACCACTTCGATATCGGCTTGATAGCTGAGCATCTTGGAAAGACCTTCCCGCATTACCGGATGGTCATCAGCCAGCAACACACGGATGTTTTCGGCACCCGCCCGCATCGAAACCACTCGCTTATCCCGTTTACTGGAAACCGACGGCTGTTTTTCGGTGCCTATCGGTTCGCGGACAGGCACAATCAAGGAAATCGTCGTGCCCTTTTCGAGAACACTTTCTACTTTGAGTTTTCCACCGAGATGCATCAGCCGCTCTTCGATGCTGAACAAACCGAATCGGGAGCCGGCTTCTTCTCCTTCGATGATATGTTTCGGAACGAATCCTTTTCCCCTGTCAGCGACAACGATCCTGAGTTTTCCTCTTTTGTATTCAGCGGATACGCCGGCAGATGCTACACCGGCATGCTTTACGACATTCAACAGCAACTCCCGAATGGACTGAAACAGCAATATAACGAGGTCTTCCCGATCCAGGAAAAGGTCATGGGCAATGTCCAGCTCGACCGCGAGCCCATGCGTCTCAAGCATCCAATCACACAGCCATTTCAGAGAAGCCGAAAAATTGCCGGTTCGAAGCACGGAAGGGGAGAGTTCGGCAGACAAAGAGCGCGATGTTCTGAGCGATAGACTCACCAGGTCGAGGACGCGTTCGGCCATGGACCTTGCACTCTGATCCAGATTGGCGATCAGTGTTTCCTGGCCGATTTTGGCGCCGACGATCAATTGTTGAAGATGGTCGTGGAGAACTTCTGCAATACGGTCACGCTCTCTCTGCTCGGAAAGCGTCAATTCGGAACTGAGCCGGGCGAGCTGGGAAGCCCTTTTTTCCAGTTCAACCGTCCGCTCCTGAACCCGCATTTCCAATTTATCACGCGATTTTCTCAGCTCCTCCTCCATTTTTTTGCGCTCGGTAAGGTCATGCGACAGGACCAGCACATGGGTTATCATTCCATTCCCATCCCGTATCGGTACGCCCTGTGTCAGGCAGAAGCGATTGTTAACATCATGTTCGATTTTGAAAAATTCCCCGTTCAGCGCCTTGTAAAGCAAGGATTCATATTGCCCGGCTGAATGGTCGAATGCTTCCCAAATCGTTCGGCCCTCCAGTTGCTCAGGGGAAAGTCCGAAAAGGGGCAATGCTTGTCCCGCAGCCAGGACAAAACGCAAGGAGGGGTCCAGAATGTAAACCGCACCATCGGGCAAATTGGCCGCAAGTGTTCGGTATAACTCCTTGGATTGCTGCAGTGCTTCTTCGGCCTCTTTCTGCTCGGTGATATCGCGGACCATCCCCACCAAGGATAAAATCGTTCCGTTTTTATCCCGAATGGTGCCTCTCGAGTCGCTGAACCACCGGTATGCCCCGCTGCGAACCCGCCACCGGTATTCTAAAGGTCTTGGAGGCATCTCTCCTTTGGCAAGGAGTTTGAGATTGGCATCGATCTTCGGCCGATCCTCCGGATGGATGCGGGCGGCCGTATCTTCAATGAGGTTTATCTCGTCCAGTGTAAATCCGGTGAGTCGCTCAACAGACGGGCTGATAAACACGTACTTTCCGCTTCGCAAATCCATTTGAATGATGCCGTCGATGGAGTTGTTCACGATCGCCCGAAGGCGTTCTTCGTTTTCCCTTATGCTCCTTTCTGCCTGTTCCCGCTCGGTATGATCCGTTCCATACCCGATCATACATCGTTTTCCCTGATAATCGATGACCACGGCAGAAAAAAGGCAGACCTTCGCCTCATTCGATCTGCTGGTGATGTGGATTTGAATATCCCGCACCATACCGGTCTCGTGAAGCCGGCGGAAGATTTCCGCACCTTCTTCGCCGGATATCAAACCGAGTTCCAAAAACGAACGGCCCACCAATTCGTCATTACGATAACCGGTAATGTCACAGAAGGCCTGATTGGCTTCCAACACCATGCCTGTTTCGATTTCGCCGACAAACTTGAGGTTGGGGCTGAGTGAAAATATTTTTGAAAACTTTTCTTCACTATTTTGCAGTGCTGTTTCGGCATTTTTCTGTTCGGTGATGTCCCGACTGATCCCGATGACGGTCGCAACGGTGCCGTTATCATCGATTTCCGGAACAACCCGCATTTGGTAATGCACAATGCCTTTACCGGAGGGGAAACTGAATTCGATTTGCCTGGATTTTTTTTCCTGAAAAACAGCCGAATAGGTGTTGTCCCAGAGCCGGCAAAGCTCCTCCGGCATGTTCAATTGCCGATTTGTTTTCCCGATATACTGTTCCCGGGACAAGCCGGTGACGTTCAAAGCATGTTGATTCACATACTCATGCCGAAGATCCCGGTCCACCCGAAAAATCAGATCCGGGGCCAAATCCAACATGCGTTCCAATTCATTTATACGTTTTTGGGCGGCATCATAAGCTGAAATGGAAGGTTTCATGTATGCCTCCGATACCCGTTGTGCAGCAACCGAAAACTAGAATAAAAACAGAAGGATGAAATTTTGCCTGGCAGGGTCGTTGTTGTTTGATGTTAAGTAGTGTCCATCCATAAATGGCCCTTTCACGCGATTTCTGCGTTGGACGCAAAATCGAAATCCTCAAAATAGCACACTATTCCTGCGGTTTCGATCTTGCGTCCGCCTTGAACTCACGTGAAATTGCCTATTTCTGGATGAACACTAAGTAGCGGCGATTCGGCCGTTGTCAGAACCTGTAATTACCTTTTTTGATATAAATACGCAACAACCAATTCGGGGCCGTCCGGAAACTGCAAGTCACATCGATACGCATCTCGCATCCCGATCACCGGGATGAGAAGGCCGAGGCAAAGCGCATCTTCGGGTGATCATGGACGGCTTCATGGATAAAACAGTTTTGAAAGACGACATCAAGCCGCCCTCCAATCCAAGGGGTATTATCTACCGGAAGCATAATCGATAAAAAAGGGCGGCAGCCGGATCAGTAATTCACCCGATCCGTGATCACCCCATCGATGATCATGTTGATTCCCGAGGTAAAGGATGAGCACGGACTGGCAAGAAACACAGCGGCGTTGGCGATGTCCTGCGGGGTCGCCATGCGTCCCATGGGATTTCTGTCCAACGCCTGCTTGAAAAAATCCGGCATTCCCTGTTCCACCCGGTGCCAGACCCCCCCTTTAAAATACACCATGCCTGGAGAGATGACACTGGCGCGTATGTGTTTGGAGGCGTTCTGCTTTGCCAATCCCTTGACGTAGTGCACCAGCGCCCCTTTAATGGCGCCATAGGAACTGGGTTCGTCTGCACTGACGGAGGCCGCTGAACCAATTACCACAATGGCTGCATCTCCGTTTCGACTCGCGGCTTCTTCAAGCATCGGCAAAGCGCTTTCGATGGCGTTTACCGCCCCTAAAATGTCCGTCCGTAGATTTTTTTCCCAGGAAGACGCATCCGCCCCAATAGCCATTGCACCGACATTTGAAACGAGAATATCCAGGCCGCCGAGCTGTAGGGCCGATTCTTCGATCCAGTTTTTCAACGCGTCGCCGTCCGTTACATCGGCAACCCCTCCGAGGGCTGATATGCCTTTTGCGTTCAAGGCCTCGACGGTCTGTGATATTTCATCCTGATTTCGAGCACAAATCGCCACGTTGCATCCTTCGTCGGCCAGCGTTTCCGCAATGGCGCGGCCTATTCCGCGGGTTCCCCCTGTGACAACGGCATTTTTTCCTTTGAGTTTCAGATCCATAATGCTGTCTCCTAAAAAAAGAACGTCATATGAAAGTCAACACGACATCCTGTCTCGAGCGGCGTTGCCGGGCACCTATGCCACCACCTTCGCGGCAAAGGCTTTGGCGTCTTTCAGATCTTTTTCATCAGGGTGGCCGGTCATCTGTTCGACCATTTCCGACCATTGCTCATCCGTCATATTCCGGCTGTTTTTGATCATCTCATGCAGCGCTTCGGCAAGAAAACCCTGGCAGTTAAAGCATCCCGCATACGCCATATTGTTTTTTCTGCAGGCGGTTAGTAGGGGTTCCGTAAACCCTTCCATATCCTGGTCCGGGTAGGCCGGTGCGGCGTGGGTGATAAAACCCGCCAGTTTATCAGCCGCCCCGGCTTTCATTTGCGTCAGAAATGCTTTGACCGGGTCTGCCAGATTTCCTGCGTGCAGGGGCGAACCGATGAACATAAGATCATAGCCGGTGAAATTTGCAGGCTCGATATCTTCGATTCTCTTAAGATCGACTTCATGTGAAGGGGATGCCCCCTCGCAAATGGCTTCGGCAATCTTTTGCGTATTTCCCGTCTGGCTGAAGTACGTTACCAGTATTTTCATGTGCCTTCTCCTTGCCGTCTTTTTCCGATTGCTCGTTATATTTTTTCAATCATTGGTCATAATCTCATCAGAATCCCGAATTGATGGTAAATCCGCCGTCCACAACGATTTTTGCACCGGATACATACCGTGACGCATCCGATGCCAGAAACACCACCGCGCCTTTGATATCATCGCCATTTCCGAATCTGCGGATCGGCGTCATGTTCAACAGGGGCTCCCCGGCCATTTGATAAAACGGGCTGCTTTTGTCTTTAAGCGCTTCCATCATGCCTTCTTCCATGTTGCCCGGAAGGAGGGCATTTACCCGAATATCGTATTTGCCCCATTCCACGGCCAGGGAACGCGACATGCCGACGATGCCGATTTTGGTAACGGCATAGGCGGTCATTCCGACAGAAAAACCGACCTGCCCGTTTTCACTTGAAAAATTGATGATGCTGCCGGATTTCTGCTCGATCATCATCTTGCCGATCTCCCGACAGCATTGGAATGTCCCCAGCAGATTGACGTTCATCATATGGATCCAGGCTTCGGAGTCCATTTGAACGGAAGGAACCATGGCTCCAATACCGGCGCTGTTGACCAAAATATCGCATCGGCCGTAATGCTCCTTCACTTGCCTTACGATCTCGAGGACATCCTCCTCCCGGGACACGTCCCCTTTAACGGCCAGAATATTCCGGCCGGTGGCCCTAATGGCCCTAAGGTTTCCGGCAGCTTCCTCGAGGTTTCCCTGTACATTTCTGCCGCAGATCGCCACATCGGCACCGGCCTCAGCCAATCCTTCGGCGGCAAACCAGCCGAGTCCCCGGCTGCCGCCCGTAACCAGTGCCACTTTTCCATCCAAATTAAACAAGTCCCTGACATGTGTCATTTTTCACCTCGTTTTGGTTATCTTCACCTTTCCCGGTAGAAGCCGGGCATACCATCCAGCCGTATCGTCCGGATGGGCACTGCTGGGTGCCATCGAGAATAATGCTAACGGATGCATCCATGATATTCCGGTAGGGATAGATGCCCATGGCCACCGAAAAGAAGTATTCCCCATCTCGTGCGTATCCGTTGAAATAATACCGATCGTAGAAGTTTACCTGGGTTCCCACGGGTTGGCGCCTATCCCCAAATCTGCGGGTGTTTGTCTTTCCACGGCCTGGCCTCTTCAAGCCGGCTTGCCAGCCGGAAAAGCGTCGCTTCGTCTCCGTAGCGGCCGGTAAACATCATCCCGATCGGCAGATTGTCTTTCGACCATCCCAGGGGTAGTGATATGGAGGGCTGTCCTGTCATGTTAAAGGGTGGGGTGTAGCCGTATATCCGTGCCTGTCGGTGATTGAACTCCGCCGGTTCCACGTTTACCGGGTCGAGAAAGCCGAGGGGCGGCGGCGGCGTAATGGTGACCGGTGTCAGCAGCACATCGAATTCCCGCCACATCGCCAATATCTGTCGCGTCATCATGCGCAGCGTCTGCATTCCCCAGCCGATCTGCGAAGCCGTCAGTTTTCGTGCGGATTCATAACTTGTCCGGGCGAGGGGTTCGAGATCGTTTTCTCCGGGTTCACGGCCCAGGACCTGTTTCCAATTTTCCAGGGTGGCCGTGAATATCGTCCCGGAAACACAGGCCTGTGCCATGAAAAGCGAAACCCAGTCGATGCCGAATGTCGGCTTTTCGATCATGATATATCCAAGCTCGCCAAGCAGCGACACCGTTTCGTCGAACACGCGTTTGACATCGCCATCGAGCGGCGTACCGGATGGATTCTCCACGGAAAAGCCGATGCGCAATTTTCCCGGAGGGGTTTTGATCTCCTCGATGTAGGGCCCCGATTTCGGAGGCGGGGCATAAGGGGCGTCATCTTCGGGATAACCGGTCCAGTCCAGCATGGCCGCGCAGTCCCGCACGGTTCGTGTCAGCACGTGATCGATTACAAACCCGTGAGCACGGTTGCGGTCATCCGGGCCGCCGGGCGTGCGGTACTGCGTCGGCTTCAGCCCGACAAGCCCGCATTGGGCCGCTGGAATGCGGATGGAGCCGAGACCGTCGCTGCCATGGGCCATCGGCACCATTCCGGAAGCGACAGCGGCGGCCGCACCGCCGGACGAGCCCCCCGAACTGTAATCGGGGTCCCAGGGATTGCGGCAGATGCCCAGGTAACGCCCTTCAGTGGTGCCGGGAATCCCGAATTCAGGGGTATTGGTCTTGCCGAGCAGCACCACCCCCGATGCGCGATACCGTCGGGTCAGCTCGGCATCGTACTGAGACACGTTGCCGGCCAGAAATGCAGAGCCGTTTGTCATGGGCCATCCTTTGACAGGCAGGTCGATATCCTTGATGAGAAAGGGGACGCCGGAAAAAGGCCCGTCGGGCAATTCCCTCTTCGCGGCGGTTCTCGCTTCATCGAAGGCTTTGTAAGTAACGGCGTTTAGTCTGGGATTATGGCGCTCGATGCGCGCAATAGCCTCCTCCACCAGTTCAGAAGGTGACACTTCCCGTTTTCGCACCAACTCGGCAAGACCCACCCCGTCGTATGCGTAATACTCCGAAAATGCCATAAATGCCTCCGTGTGAGATAGACGTCCCCGAAAAGGGGGGACACAGTTCGGCTTCTGCTTCCATATCAGTGTCCATTCATAAATGGCTGATTCGCGCCATTTCTGCATTGGCCGGGAAATTTTAATCCTCAAAATACTCAATGTATTCCTGCGGTTAAAATTTACCGGCCGCCTTGAACGGAATCGAATTTTCTCATTTCTGGTTGGTCTAACTACTTAAAGCATTCCTGATCTTTTCGACAACCATTTCCGTTGGCGCACAGTAGATATAATCCCCCTGAACCGGCTGCCAGCCATCCTGAACCATTTTTCCCATTTTCTTGTGGTGATAGATCAGGCGATAGGACAGCTTGTCGCTGCCCACATCCTGGTAAATCACCTTGTTCACCATGGGCTCACCGACCGAAGGTGAAAGGGACAGCGCCTTGGCATCCGTTTTGGTTTTTCCGAATTGGCTGTATTTCAACTCGACGCTGACCCGGGCGATGCCCAGGTCTTCGAGTTCCCCCAAATCCGCTTCCGCCTCCAGCGTGCGGGGGCGCACGGGGGCGGACAAGGTTACCGCCATGAGCTCACCCTGGTTCCACTGGGGCTGTTCCGGATA
This sequence comes from Desulfobacterales bacterium, assembly GCA_046483495.1. Lineage (GTDB taxonomy): Bacteria > Desulfobacterota > Desulfobacteria > Desulfobacterales > UBA5616 > CAYLRU01. The sequence continues at coordinate 98,030 of JAWODC010000070.1, read as the reverse complement.
CAGATGTCCGCCACGCAGGCTCCACTGCACCGCATAATCATAGGTTTGAGCATCATCCCCCATGCGGGCGTACGTCAGTGTAGCGGTCTGACCGTTGGATTCCAGGTATTTTCGGTCAATCGTCATTTCATCGATGAAGGGGCGCTGGCCCTTTCTGGGCACCCGAACCTGAATTGTGGCGTAATTCACCATCTCGGTGAAAATATCGTAGGCCTCGTTGTCGATAACGAACCGCATTTCACGTCGCTGGAAAAAGGGGTCATCCAGGTTGACTTCCGAAACCAGTTTGGGATTGTCTTTAAAATCAATGTACCACGCCCCGATATTGCCGGTCATCGTGTAGGTTTCATAGCGGGCGATCACTTTTTTCAGGTTCAGCACCTGTTTGGATTTTCGTCGAATTTCTTTTCGCTGAAAAACAGTATAGGAATAGTGGTTGTGTTTTGCCGCTTCCTTTCTTCGCGCAGCAACCACTTCCTTGTCTTCGGTTTCTTCATCGGAAGTCAATTCTTCTTCCGTAGGCTCTCCCAATCGCTTTTGCATGTCAAAAAAAGATTCGAGAACGATTTTATGCAGCCCGCTATCCACAATCTCCTTATCGCTGTCAGGCACATGCTGAATATATTCGAAGGTCACGACCCCGCTTTCCGTGAGAAAATCCATCATCTGATTCTGCTCCTTTTCCGTCAGGGTGGTGGTTTTTCTCGTACTGATCTTGAGGGGGTTGTACCATTTGGGGTTCCAGTATCTTTTTCTGTTTACGGTTTTATGGCGTTCATGGGTATATTCGGATTCCACCTCGTGATATTTATCATAATCGATGGTGACCTTTACATCATAAGCCGGAAGTTTTACCATATACTTCAAATCAAAGGCCACCGAAACCTGGGATGTAGGGTCTTTAAAACCTTCCGCCAGAAGGGTCGCCCCATACGCATCCAGTCGGGCGGCAACCGCCACCTGCTGCCCCTCCATGACGGGAGCTTTACCGCTGGTGATCAGTGTCGGCGTAAATGCATCATCACCCAAAACAGCTGAGATCACATTAAAGCTGTTGCCTTCGGCACCTACTTCCAGGGGAACAGCTCCTTTCAAAACAGCACCTTTTACCTTGGCCTTCAAAAGCTTGGCCGTTTCATTCACCTGTTTTTGGTCCAGGCCGTATTCCACCAAAAAGTGAAGAACTGCTCCCTCGGCACCTCCGGCTTCCTTGGATTTATCCGTGACAAAGCGAATCATCGAGAACTTCGGCAGCCCATCCGCATGGGTTGAGACATGGGGCTGGGTCGGCAGGTAGTAGTAATTGCTGCTCGTTTTTTCCGGATCATTTACGGCGGCCGGAAAACACCGAACCGTGGTGCCGTCTTTTAGCTTGACATCCACATGGCGGCCATACTGGACACCGCCGACTTCTCTGACGGCAGCTGCGGAAGGCATCCTCAATGCCGGCTTTATGTTCAAGGGCTTCAATTTCTGGATATGTTTGATGTGTTGATTCTTGAATGCATCAAGTGCCGCCGATGCATGCCCCACGGGCAGGGCAATCGCTGCAACCATAATCGATAGTGTGCCGACACGTTTTAAAGAACGAAACATCATCCTTCCCTCCTTTTTTTCCTCCGGTCCCTGCCTCGGCAGGAGAAATAAGAGTGCCCATCATCCTGAACGTCGGGGCCTGCTCAAAATGCTATCCTCATCATTTTCAAAACTGCTCCGGCGGCATGAGAACGAGATAGGTCCCTTCGAGCTTTTGCCATTCCCCCTTAATCGGTTGACCTTTCGAAGCATACCAGTTCACGCGGTAAAAGACAGGTTCTCCGGGATCATGAAATACAACCGATTTCGAAACCGACTCCGCATCCGTAACCCGCATGACCGCCAGGCGCCTGGGCGGCAATTCCTTGTTGAACATCTTGTATTTGACTTCTACGGTTGCACTGCGAATACCTGCATCTTCGAAAAGAAATCGGTCTGCGTCCAGCTCCAGATCCATTCGGGCCAATGGCGGCGCTATGGTGATGATAGGATCGCCGCTTTTTATCCATTCGCCTTCTTTTTTCGGATACGTGATACGGTTGCGGCCCTGCAGGCTCCACGTGGTGCGATACCCGTAATCGAGCCAGGCGTCGTCCTTCTCACCCAGTCTTGCATATCGCCAGGATTTGCTCAATCTTCCTTCCCGAATATCTTCCCGGGTAAAAATCAGTTCTCCGGTGGCATCCTCATGATCGTTATAGGTTTTCAAAATGGAAACACCGGCGTAGTTCATCATGTCCTCGAACACACCGGAGAAATCACCGTCGATGTGGAAATAGACTTCCCTTTTTTGGAAAGCCGGGTCGGCAAGGTTCACCACCCGAAACATTTCCGGATTTTCTCTAAATTCGCGGTAAAGCCCTGAAATGTTTCCCGCCGTATCCATCGGCACCTTCACCACGGCGCGGCGGGTTAAATTGATATGAAATACGGCCCTGTTGACGTCGGAGCGCTCTTTTAGAACGTACTGATTGTCTGTGTAGTATTTCTGGTTGCCGGAACTCGTAAACAGCCTTGCCAGCCATCCTTTTTTCTGTCGGCCGGCGATTTGTCCGGACTCCACGGCCTGCTCCTTTTCCGGAATGGCCGTAAACCCGGTTTGCTGATCGAAAATGATTTCCGTTAATTTTGTGGTTGCCAGATCAACCAGGTTTTGCATGGCCTTGGCGGCCGCATCCTCGGGAAGCCGGTCAAAAATCTCCACATGAATAACGCCTTCTCTGACAAGTTCATCCATGATGTCCCTGAGCTGGCGCTTGGTATAATTTTCCTGTCGATTTTTCACCCGGGAAAAATGCTCGTAAACCGTACTGATTTCGGCGCTTATTTTGGCCTGAAAAGACGGCAGAACCGCTTCATAATAGGTTCGCAGGGCCACTGAAACATCCGAAGTGGGTTTGGACAGCGATTCCCACAACAGGGTCGCCCCATGGGGGCTCAGTGTCGCCGCCACGGCAGCCTTCGAACCCGGGGTTACCGGTGCCCGGCCGCTGCTGATGAGACTCCGGGTAAATCCCTTGTCCGACAACGATCCGGAAATAATCGTAAAGCTGCCTTCTTCGTCCTGGTGCAGCGGAATCGGTCCGGCGATGCGCGCTTTACCGTTTTCCTGTTTCAATGCTTCCCGAAGATTCTTCAGTTCATCTTCCGGCAGCGTAAACGTCACCAGCATATGCAGAAGTCCGCCGCTGGTGTCCCCTTTTGGGTCGATGAATTTCACCAGGGAGAGCTCGAGTCCACCGTCTTTTCTTTCAGACACCCGGGGGGCGGGCGGCAGATAATAATAAACATCGGGATCCCCGGCATCCTGGAGCAGTAAAATACCGTTCAGTTCCAGTTGGCCGGCTTCGTAGTTCACAAGAGCCCATGCCGGTCCGGCAAACATCGGCATCAGTATGCATAGCAGTATCCGCCAGAATTTGCGTAAGCAAGTCATGCTTAAATACCTCCTTTGGGCAGTTGGTCCCAATATATAATGTCTCCTTCGAACCCGGATTCTTCTGAGGTCACTTTCCGGTTTTCTGTGAGGTACCAGGTGATCCCGACTTTCGTTTCGGGGTTGTTCGGATCTTCCGGAACCTCCAGAACCGTGGAAGGCGCCGGGCCGTTGTTGCGAATCGTCACCCGCTGCTGAAGATACCGATCCCCGATACGGCATAAGAGCGTTACCACACCGTGCCGGACACCGGCACGGGACAGCACATCCCCGTTCCCTTCGATGGACAGGGTGCGGTACCGGTGCGGGGGGGATAAGGCAAGCATCGGGGAATCCGTCTGTATCCATGGGGACCGCATCTCCACTCCTCCGTGAAACGACCAGATGGCCTGGTATTCGTAATTCAGCCATCGTGTGCGATCGGCGTCATTTTTCCAGCCGTAGGTCATGGAAAAATGATTCCCTGAATCACTGAATGTGTCCGGTGTAATCACGATTTCTGCGGTGGTGAGATCGCCCCGCTGGTGCCGTTTTTTCATTTTTACGGTGACAAAATTGAGGTATTTCGTGAACGTGGCGGCATCCTGCCCGTCCAGCGTGACGCGGATTTCCCGCTGTTTGAAGACGGGATCATCGATGGTGACCGCCCTGAAAACCCGCTTGTCACGGCCGTATTTCTTAAAGATGGACCCGATGTTTTCGGCCATGGCAAAGGCCTGGGTTTCGGTTCGGAAATGATTCATGTGGTAGACCATTTTTCCCGAACGCTTGATCCGTTTCATCTTGTAGGAGGCCACCAGGGAAAACCCCGGCGATCCGTCCGCCCTGGTCCGGCGGGAAGAGGATGCCTGGCGGGCGGAGGTTCCGGGGGATGAGCCGGATTCGGTAGCCGCCCCACTGCTCGATCCGGAGCTATTGGAAGTACCCGCCCCGGAGGAGCCAGAATTGGATGTGCTTGAGCTTTGCGCACCTGTTTCCGGCTGTCCGGATCCGGAAGCTCCGGATGAGGGCGAGCTGTCTGACGACCCGCCGGTTGAGGTTTGTGTAGCATCCCTGTCTTGCTCAAATGGATTCGGCAGATCAGTTGACGGGGCATCCAATTCACCGACCGTAATGGCGGGGCTTTCGGATGCCTCGGCAGCTAAAAGGCGTGTTTGCAGCATCCGAATGCGGCCGTTGACCTCATCGGCGCGTGTGCCGGTTGGATGGTGGTCGCGCTGGTAGCTCTCATAGGCCTCGAGCGCTGTGCGTGTGGGTCCTGCCTCGAATCCGCCGGTACGAGCCTCCTCATAAAGGCGGCGAGCCCGGCTGTAGGCCTCACCGGCCGATTCCGCGGCTGCATCCTCAACAGCTGCAATTTGATCGGTTCCCGAAGACCCGCCCGGCCGCCGCATGGAAGATAACCGGTCCCGCAATTGCTCCAGTTCATCTCTGGCTCTTTGCTGTTGCGGGCTTCCATCAGGATAACGGCGAACCGCTTCCTCGAGGTTTCTTTCGGCCTGGCGAAGATTGCCCAATTCCAAATGGCACATGCCGATGTTATATGGCGAGGTTCCACTGGTGGACGGTCCTCCGGTATCCTGAATATGTATTTGCTCGGCTTCTTCAAACGCTCGAAGGGCTTCCCGGTACCTTCCCTGGTCAAACAGGGAAACCCCTTCTTCGAACCGACGTGCTGCGCGGGACACATGTTCTTCCTGGTCCGCCGAACCATCCCCTTCCGTGCTCTGAGTTTCATCCTCGACGGTCTGCTGCACCGGGATTGGAAAAGCGTTCGCCAAGGGTAAAACCACATGAGATATTGCTGCCCAGAACCCGCCATTCCCTTTGCTGTTGCCGGTGCGGCGGCTTTCGGAGGATCGGGCGCCGGAACCGCTGCCCGAGCTGCCGCCGGAACTGCTGCGCCGGGAGCTTGCGGCATCTTTCAGCATTTTTGCCGCCTGGTTCAGGCTGTCATACCCGCTTTCCGAAGCCGCCCGGGTGAGGTCATCGGCCTGTACGGGATCGAACATGACCTTTAACAGCTTTTCATTGGCGCTTTCCAGCATCTTGTCCATGAGCGCCTGTTCACCCTTGGTGGTGATTTTTACGGCGCCGGTCCGGCGCAATTCCTGGAAAAGAATATCCACATCTGCACCGAACCATTTGTATTGGAAACCGGCTTTAATTCGGTCATGCTTACTGATTTGACTCCAATTCGCTTCGAGGGTGGCTTCATAGGGTTCCCGAATGCCGGCGAACGCCATGTCAAAAACCAGGGAAATGTCCGGCGTATCGGTTCGAAAACTCTCCCAGAGGAGTTCTGCGCCCTCACGGGTCAGGGCCATGGAAACCGCCGCTTTCTGGCCCTCCATTAACGGGGCTTTGCCCACCGCCACCGTCTTCGTGGTGAGCTCATTGCCTTCTTTAAACGATGTAATCAGGGCAAAATTGCCCCTGCGATAAACGATTGGACCCACAATCATGGCTTCCGGATGGCGTTTTTGCAATTGCCTTTCCGCCTGTTTGACCCGATTGTCAGAAACGCCGTAGGTGACCAGAAAATGAATGATGCCGCCGCCCTCGGCCTGTCCGGTGCCGGCCTTTCCGGTTTCCTTTGTCTGCGCATATTTTAAAAATGAAAACTGAGGCTTGCCGTCTTTATAAGCCAACCTGGGCTGATCCGGCAAATAATAATAGGAATTGGGATCTTTCATGGCGGGATAGCAGATCAGGTCCCCGCATTTTTCCATGTGATCCAGCATGATTTCCTGGGAAAATGCGGCGTCGTGGGATATCGACACCAAACAAACCGCTATGAGAACATACACCTTTATAAGAATAGCTCGTTTCATGCGCCTCCTTTTCAATCGACGGTCCGATCGTGCTTCCCGGTTTCTTCGGCTGCACCGCCTGCATAATTATAGGCGGTAATATCCAGCAGGGTTTCCCCGGATTTCTCCTGCCATGGACCGGTTTGTTTGCTGCCGTCCTGAAAAATTCGGGAAACGCGATACCGATAAGGCTGATCCAGATCTTTTGCCAGCTTGAATTCGATGCGATGCCGGTATTCCCCGTTATCTTTGAATGTAACCGCCTCGACAAGCTCCCGGCCGGTCGTGGGTATGGCCACCTCGACAATTTTTGCGTAGAGATTTTCTTCGAGATTTTCTATGAAATCAAAGCAGAAAACGTCTACCCCGGTATAGCCGACCTTCATTCTTTCTCCTAAATCGATGCGCTGGAAATGGTCGGAATGGGCGGTCATATCCATGTCGACGGGAACGGTCCTCACCTGGGATGCTGAAGACGGCTGCCACGCATCTTCGCGGTTACGCACGCCGGCAAGTTCTTCATCGATGCAAACGCTGACCTGGATTTGTCCGGCCTTTACGGCATCCCAGAGGACCTCGGCCATGTGCGCATCGAGAAACACCATAATACTTCCGCTTTTCCACCGGGTTTGGTACTCGCGGGTCTCCGATTTATCGGCAAACATGAACGTACTGCGAACGGCGGACACCGGCATGGATTTCAACCGGGGTGTACGGAAACCCTTTGCCCGTAATGCTTTGCGGATTTTTGCCGAAACGGCCGAATCCCGGAACCGTTCAATGCCGAACGTCAGCACCCCCCGGACCCGGAAACTTCCGGAATCCCCCGTGCCCGATCGGCCCACGTATCGATACAGGGCAAAACCATAATCGGGCGTGTTGTCCGTCCTTTGTCTTAACACCGGCGGTGCCGGGGCCACATACCACTCCGACGGGATTTCATGATCCCGGTAGACCCGTGTTCCCTGTATATCGTAGAAATGGTCCAGATTCGGAGCCGCCCGGCAGCTCGCCGCCCAGCATACACACGCTGCAAAAACGACAATGACGGTTTTCATGGTATGCATTAACCCCATGGTGATAACATGATCTCTTTCTTCACTACTCTGCTTGGTGAAACAGGCCTTCCACCTGGGCGGCGCCGAAATACTGCGTCAGCTTTCTGGAATCGTGCCATTCGGGTGCAATACGGTTTTCGCCGGTCTCGGTGACCGCTTCGATCCGGTATTTAAAAAGCAACGGCTCCGTGCCTTTATCCGAGGGAACGAATATCTGCAAATCTTCGTTTTTATTTTGTTCTGCGGTAAGAGCAACTTCCTGCTGTTGAACGCTTTTGCCTTTGGCGGTAAAATAAGGTGTTTGGACGTGAATGATCAGCTTGTAAAGACCGAATTCTTCAAAAACGGCCGGAATGGCTTCCAGCTGAATCCGGCTTCCCGGGGATAAGGCCACACCTTTTCTGACCGTTGAATCGATGCGGCTGATGCAGTCCGAACAACTCCCGTCCATGGAAAGCCCCATCCATGCAACGGCAAGATGATCACCAAGAAGCGCCTTGGCCGCGGGCATGTTAAAGGACCTGGCAGATGCGGGATCTATGCTGATGGGCTTGAGCTGCTTTGAAATCCGCACCAATTCACCGTTTTTGATACGGTATGCATTGACGGCTTCGATGCGGATCGGAAAATCCGTTACATTTTCCAGTGTGGCGATGGCTCTCCCTTCGATCCATCCTTCAAACCCTTTAAGCTGGAGCCCGGAAAATCGCTGATATTGCAGGCGGATGGGAATGGGAATCACCGTATCGTCTACCTTGACATTTAAATTGCCCACCAATCCGTCACCGGCGATTTGTGCTAATACCTCTTCGGTTTCATCTTGCGTGAGTGACAATGTCAGCCTGAACGCCTGTTTCAGATAGGCAGGCGGATTTAAATGGATGCGATCGGCAGGCAGCGATAATCCGGTGGCAAGGGCGTGAAAATCCGCAGCGGCCCCGAGACCCGGCAACGCCTTTACATCCAGGGGATCCGCCGGCTCGAGGTCCAGCGCCCGGCGCAAAATGGACCTCAAAAGACCGACGTCCCCGATCCGATGCGGCGCTTTCAATTCCGCTGTAATCATGACCGAGGGCTGCCCCGTCTCCGCACGGGTATTGTACTGGACACTCAACCGATATCCTTCAGGATCGCGCTTTAAGAGAAACTCCCTGGGAATATAGTAAAACACGTGGGCTGCGGCTGAATCCTGCAAAATCAGGTGGCCGTCCCAGCCGCAGACATCGCCGAGATCTTCCAAAAGTGCCGCATCCTCGATTACATCACTGAGATCCAGTGTGGCCGCCGGGTCCGGGCCCTGGGGCTTTACAGGAGTCTGTGCCGGGACAATGGGACGAATTCTTTCCAGTTTGATGGGGACGGGCTTCTTGATGCGAACAGCGGTAACGGGCTGAAATGTCAAGGGACGGACCGGTTTTGCCACAGCAGTTTTTTTTGGCTGGGAAACGGAAGCTCTCTCGGAGCCGAGTGTTTGTAACCGGTCGGGGTAAAGCTTCAGGGTTTTGTCGACAGCCGGCGGATTATCTTCGGCCTGTAAGGAAAATGAAAGGCATAGTATTACGGCAATGACCGTGAATAGGCGCATCGTGTTCAACTCCCTGTTTGGTGATGTGTGAAAACCATCGATACGGCACAGCGTGAATTTAGATCCCTATTGCTGCTCCAACCGCGGATGGACCCAAACCGCCCAATCTCTTACGCCTGTATTTCGAGCCTTGACATGCAAGATGATCTGAATTTCTTTGCCGGCCCAGGCAGACAGATCCGCTTCAAGGTGTGCGTATGCGCTGCAATCGATCGTTTTGCGAACGACCCGGCGACGGCTGCCGTTTTCCAGAACGAAAACCGACATAATCACCCCGTCCGAACCGGTTGCACCCTTGAGCAGTGCGCCGACCGCCTTGAATTTGAGGTTTTTTCCCGGTACAATAGAAGGATAAACGCCTTGAATAGTCCCGTTTTTTACCATATGCGGAGTTGTCAACAAGAGGTTTTTCGCCTTGTTGTCAGGGCATATCACCCCGGTATCCAACGCTCTTACATATCCCCCTTTATCTTTGGACAAACCGGGGAAAGCGAGTTTTCCTGAAGAACTTTTCCATTGGGCCTTATCTGCGTGGAGTAAAAAATGATATTCCGTAATCGTTTTGGGAGCACGTTTGGCTGTTTTTGTTGCGGTGGCGATCGTTGTCAACGGCCGCACAGAAGATGAAGCGGGCTCCTCGACTTTCGCAATCGAAGGTTTCCGGATGGACGTGCCGGCTGTATCGGCCGGTTTGATCGGGGCCGTTTGCACCGGTTTTAAAACTGTTCCCGGAAGAACAACGGCCGGGGCAGGCGGTCGGCCTCCCGAATCGAGGGTTTCCGCCTCCTCCGCCGTTTCACCCTCCGCCAGCTCAACCGCCTCTTCCGGTTCGGCGGTCTCAGGTTCCGCCGCAACGATATCACTGCTGTCCGTCCATGTTTTTTCAAAATTATACACCAGGCTGCCGAACGGGCGGTCGGGGTTCGTTTCCCGAACAAGGGACAAACGGATTTGGTCGGATTCATCGACGGTTTCAGATGAGGTTATTCCCCATTCCGAGGCTCCCTGCTGCTGCCGGCCGATGGTCAAAACAACGGAGCCTTTTTTGCCGCGAATCGGGGAGAGCGTACTGGTGAAACCTTCCAGAGACTCGCTCCATTTCATTACTTCTCCCTGAACATATACCCCGTCTTTGCGCTTGACGCCCTCGTAAGTCACTTCCAGAACAACGGCATTGCCTCGATTTTCAAGCAGCTTGACTTCACCGATGCGTCCCTTGTACGTCCCGATGAATTCATCGATGCCTTCTTTCAGGGATTCCTCCGCGGCATCCCCCAGCGCCTTGAACAGGGTATTCATGAGGCCGCCGCCCTGACCGCCGGCCTCCTCTTCGGCAATGCTTTCCTGACCGCTTTCTTCCACTTGGGCAAAACCGGAAGTCAACATCATCAGGAAAAAAACTACGGAGGCAGTCAACAGCATAAACGTATATCGTCTTTTCATCTTTTATCTCCTTTTCAATCCGATTTTTTCAGGTTTCAGTTTTCCTCATATCCAGGACACAGATCGGCTTCTGGAAAAAAACCGGAGAAGAACCAGAGGGGTTTGCCGTTCACCGGGCAATTTTTTATGGGGAATTGACGGATTCATTTCCGGCTTCTTCAGGTCTCCCGGCCTGGCTTTACTTTACACATATCAGGCCGCGACGCTGATCCAATATGAAAAGGCAAGCGACTGTCTTTTTGCCGTTTCGGTGCAGCAAGTGCGAGTTACAAACCGCTTTACATTATCAGAGACCAAATTTCAACCATTTAAAGGATAAATGATGAGTCCGCCCACCATTGCGTATTACAAACGTATCCATCCGGAAAAGGTTAAATTTTGATTCATTCGAAAGCTGTATTCCATTGAAATGCCAGTCATAATCGAGTATTCTTCTGTACAGATTCGGGCAAAAAGATGCCGTTTCCGGATGGGCGCTGTTCTGATCCTGCTGGATTTTTTACCGATTTTCGTCTATAAATGATGTAAGGACGGCACCTCAAAAAATCATCCTGGTCCGATGGCGACGATATGGTCTCCGGCATATTACCGGCGTGCCCATCCGGTTTGTTTTTTTCGACCATTCCACCTTTGCCCTGGGGCGTGTCGGACCTGGCGAACAGGCACTCATCATCTATCATTGAATCTTTTTTTGTGGAGGGGAAACGCATGATCACATTTGACCATCATCCGATTTACAAATTTAAACGTCTACACCTGTTTTTTTTTATGTCAATCGCTTGTGTGATCGGCCTCAGTGCCGCTGTTGCCCCGGCAAGCGACACATCGAATCAAAAGCCGAAAACATTGGAAGATCTGGACCCCAGCATGTTTTTGATGCAAAGCATCGATCAAGAATCGGCACAGGAAGTTCACCCCTCCATATTCAAGGCAACGGGTTTCGGCAATACGTTTTTGGTTACTACGACAGAAGGCAACGTCATTATCGACACTTCTTTGCCCAATGTGGCCCCCAAGCACAAAGCGTTGTTAACGGCGGTAAGTTCAGAGCCCGTCCGAGCCATCATCGTCACCCATGGGCATGGAGACCATACCGGTGGGATACACCTGTGGCGGCAGGAAGGAACCGAGGTCATTATGCATGCTGAATCGGTCGAGTTTCTTCATTACCAAAAACGATTGGAGGATTTTTTCAAAATCCGCAATGCCTCCCAGTTCGGATTCGATCTGAGCCTGGTGAAAACCGATCCATCCAAAAACGGCAATTACGATGCGATTATTCCGGCCACGATTTTAGTAAACGAGACGCATACGCTGAAGGTCGGACAATACACTTTTGAGATCATGCATACCCCCGGCGAGACTTATGATGCCATCAGCATCTTCATCCCGGAAATCAAAGCGCTATTTATCGGTGATCTGTTTTACCAATCTTTCCCCAACATTTATACCCTGCGGGGAACCAAACCGCGGTGGGCTCTCGATTATGCACAATCCATCGACAAGGTATTGGCGCTTGAACCTGAAATCATGCTTCCAAGCCACGGCGAACCGATATACGGTGTTGAAGCGATTTTCAATGCCCTGACAAAATACCGGGATGCTGTGCTGTACGTGCATGACAAAACGGTGGAAGGCATGAACCAGGGAAAAGATGTTTATACCTTGATGCAGGAAATCCGACTCCCGGAAAACCTGGATATCGGAGAAGGATATGGAAAAATTTCCTGGTCCGTGAGGGGAATCTACGAGGGATACGCCGGATGGTTTGACGGCAATCCCGCTTCCATGTATGCCGCCCCGTCAGAAATTATTATTCCGGAACTGGTCCGGCTGGCAGGCGGCGCCGACAAATCCGCTGAATTGGCCGGTGAATTGCTGGAAGAAGGCTGCCTGTTAAAAGCTCTACGGTTGACACAGGGTATACTGCAGGTAGAGCCGGAGAACCGGTCAGCCCTTAAAATACAGCTTGTATGCTACAAGCGTTTGCGGCAGCAGGCGGTAAATTTCAATGAGGCGGGATGGCTGAATTACGGTATAAAACAGACTGAAAAGAGGCTGTCGAACACCGAATAGGATCTTGGTTTCGACGGCTTGCAAGAATAATTCAAAGAACCCCCATTCCCTATGAAAGGTGTCGAAATGCCGTATGAAACATTGCTGACAAAAAAAGAAGGCTCAACGGTTACGGTTGTCTTGAATCGGCCCTCCAAGCTCAATGCGATGAACGAGCAAATGATATCGGAGCTGCTGCAATTTCTCCAGGATATGCGTGAAGATTCCCATACACGAATGATCATATTCACCGGTAATGGCCAAACGTTTTCCGCCGGGGTGGACCTCGAGGTTCTTGATAAGCTGGGCAAAAACAGATCTCTGGTGAGAAACGGCCAATTGCTCGGTCATGATTTCATGCGGACCCTGGAAAACCTGGAACAAATTACATTTGCCGCCCTCAACGGTCCTGCCGTGGGCGCCGGCCTTTCACTGGCCATGGCATGCGATTTCAGGATCATGTCCGATGATGCATTTTTAAGCATTCCCGAAGCGTCTGTGGGCATGTTTTTCACATGGGGCTGCACGCAACGTCTGGTTTCTCTCATCGGTCCCTCCATGGCGAAAGAACTGATTATGACCTGTGATATGGTTGGTTCCCAAAAGGCGCTGCAGATCGGATTGGTAAACAAGGTCGTTACCCCTCATCAGGTCATGCCGACGGTCCACGAAATGGCCCAAACGATTTCCGGCAAGGCCCACCTGGCGATTCGAATGACAAAAAAAATCGTCAATGCGTCCGCAGCTTCAGGATTTGGAGATCTTTATCTGTGTGAGCCGGAACTGGTCGAACGGTTGTACCTGTCCGGGGAACCCAGGGAAGGCCTTGAAGCGTTTATGGAAAAAAGGCTTCCTGAGTTCAGTGGCGAATGATGTCTCCATTGCAAACCGGAATAACGCAAATCCAATAGGAAAAGGGACATGGGTGACAAAGTATATGCTTCGGGCAGAGAGGCGGTTGCAGATATTTCGGACGGGGTATCCATTGCCATGCACAGCTGGTCGTTTTCAGGTACGCCGAACCACCTGATAAAAGCCGTCGTAGACAAGAACATTCAGGAGATTACGCTGTTGTGTACAAATTTCTTGCCCATGCCGGGTATCGAGGAGCTGGTTTTTTCACCCGCTTCGCTTCTGCCCCAGCTGAAAAAACTGATAACCCCGGGCATCGGCGGTGCTCGAGCGGCCGGCACGGATGACAAGGGATTTCTCGGCGACCGTGTGAAGACTGGCCACTTGGAAATAGAAGTGATTCCGCATGGGATATGGATTGAAAGGCTTCACGCCGCCGCCATGGGCCTCGGCGGTTTTTATAATCCGGTGGGCGTCGGCACTTCCGTTGCCAAGGGCAAAGAGAAAAGAATAATCGACGGCAAAGAATACTTCCTGGAAAAACCGTTTCAACCCGATGTCGGGTTCATCAAGGCGCATAAAGCGGACCGGATCGGCAATCTCACGTATTATGGATCTTCACGTGGATCGAATCCAATCATTGCCATGGCCTCCAAATTGACGATCGCCGAAGTCGACGAATTGGTGGAGGTCGGAGAGATCGATCCGGAATCCGTCGTTACACCGGGTGTTTTTGTCGACAGAATCGTGAAAATACCGGAGGGAGACGTGGGAAGCGCCAAACAAAAAAAAGACCTCATCAGACTGCTGCTTGAAAATCCTTCCATTCGAAAAGCCGTCCTGGCGCAGGACAAAAAGGGGAGCACCAAATGAAAGAGCGTCTAAGTGAAGAGACCGTCGCCATGAGGGCGGCCAAAGAATTAAAACCCGGCGATTATTGTAATTTAGGTGCCGGGCTTCCCGCCTTGTGCGCCACGTACGCTCCTGAAGGCGTCTATTTCCAGGCGGAAAACGGCATATTGGGATATGGCCCACTTGTCACGGAGGACAACTGGGAACAGGCCGATTACGGGCATATCGATGCCATCGGCCATTTTGTGCTTCCCAAATCCGGCGAATGCTATTTCGATTTTTTGACCTCGTTTATCATGATCCGAAGCAAACGCATCTACACGATACTCGGTGCGCTGGAAGTTTCGGAAACGGGGGATTTGGCGAACCACGGAATGGGGGATAATGACGAATATCCCATGATCGGCGGTGCCATGGACCTCGCATGGGGCGCAAAAAAGGTCATCGTAGCCATGCCTCACACTACGAAACACGGCGGGTTCAAGATTGTGAAAAATCTGAATCTGCCGGTAACCGCAAAACAATGCGTGAATGTGATCGTCACCGACCTGGCGGTGATTGAAGTAACCGGAACGGGCCTGCTGCTCACTGAAATCGCCCCCGGCTGGTCGGTGAAGGAGGTTCAACACCTGACCGAACCGAAACTCATCATTTCGCCCCATTTGAAAGCGATGGAACTTTAACATTGACTCTATTACGGAAACGCGCGAAGTTTAATATAAAAAAAATATCGAAAAAAAGATCATTGGAGAACAGCAATGGAACTTAAAGAATACTTCGAGAAAACGGAAGGTATCGGTGTGTTGGCGACCGCAGATGCCGATGGAAACGTGGATGCGGCGGTTTACGCAAGACCCCATATCATGGACGATGGTACGATTGCCATGATCATGCGGGAAAGACTGACCCATAACAACCTTCAATCCAATCCCAATGCCTGTTATTTGTTTGTCGAAAAGGGGCCGGGGTATAACGGCAAGCGGCTGTTTTTGACCAAAGTTCGGGAGAATCAGGACCCTGAACAGATTGAATCGCTGCATCGCAGACAGCACATCTATGGAAAAGACAAGAAACTGTATCTCGTCTTTTTTGCGGTGGAAAAGGAGCTCCCCCTGATCGGGAGTGGAGAATAACACCGGCTTGTTGTCTTTTATCGAAACGCGGTAGCAGACAAACTTTTTTCTGCTTTAACCAATATCGTCCAGAAATTTTCAGTATCGCCTTTTCCCACTTTCAAGAGGTAATACAATATGCTGATATACGTCCTTGCCTTGAACAAACTCACCTGAGACATAAAATCATCTTCGAGGTCCCGGACGGCCGACAGATAGGCCGCAAGGAAAATGTCCGATGGGGCATGTGTTTGAACACCGGGTTCATCAAAAAACATGTTATTGTACTGCGCTAAAAACGTTCCCACGTCGAACGCACGCGGCAGCTGATAAGAGCTGTCGAAATCGATTGCTGCGACAAATTCTTTTCTTGATTCATCCCTGCCGACGATCATGTTTTTCGGATGAAAATCACCATGTCCCTGAATGAGAATTTCCGGTCGGTTTTCAATCAAGTCGAGTTCTTTTTCCAATACGACATTTTTTATCTCTCGAACACGCTCGATATTTTTATGATGAATTTTCAGGTAATTTTCCAGCCTTTCAGGTTCGAGGAATAAAAATTCTTCATCAGAGGTCAGTTTGATGCGCAAATGATGCAATTTGCTCAGCCACTTGGCCGCCATCTCCAGATATAGGGGCGCTTTTTTCGGCGTTGATTTCACCAGCGCATCGAACAAGGTGTCGCCTTCGACTTTTTCTTCAATAAAAGAAAGGATGTAGGCATCTTTGTCGAGCGGTTTCGGAACCCGGTAAGGCCCCCCGTCGAATCCCTGTTTTGCCAAATAGTCGACAATGCGGAAGGATCGCTCACCGGATTCCCACGAACCGGTATCCTCTACCGTCTTTACGATGACGGCGTTTCTTTTTTCAGGGGTTCCGGGGCCGATTTTCAACTCGGATATTTTCGTTCGGGTTGTGCCTGTTTTGGGCGATTCCCTGAAATAGGGGCGACATCTTCCCGCCTTTATTTCTTCAGCCAGTTGGGTGATCGACTGCACCGGGTGGTCAAACACGGTCGGATAGGAACCGGTATAGCTGTATGCATGGGTGTCCGTGCCGGCGGTCGCGGTAAACTTGTAAGTATGCCAGTCTTTCAACGCCCGGGTCGCCTCTAAGATCGTGTAATTGGAACTGAATATCTCGACACCGTCCAAGAGGGGATTCATCAGCTGTTCCGGGCGAGGGATTTTTTTATTGCGGTATGGGTGAGCCCAGACGATTGCGGCGGCGGGATTCATCGCCCTGATTTCTGCCAGGGAAATTTTTTGTTTGGGAATCGTTGCCGCCGCCCCATATACGAGGACGTCACCAAAGTCGTAAGTGGTGACTTCCTGTCCGGATAACAGGATGAATATTTCAGGTAGTCCGGATGTTCGTCGAAGCCCGCACAGCTCGTCATCATCCCATTGATAATGGTGATCGGTAATGACCACGGCCTGAATTCCGACGTGAAAAGCCTTCTTCACCAGATCTGCAGCGCCAACATGGCTGCACGCGGAATGCTCCGTTGTATGGCAGTGCATTTCAACAATCATGGGTTCTGCCGTATATTTCTTTTTTCCCCTTTTGAATGTCGAGGCCTTGTGCGCCGACAGTTTACATAATAAGTATCCAAAATTTCGAGGTAAATAAGGCCGAACCTGTATTCGTTGCCTCCCCGTTCCCACCAGGCAAATTTTTGTGAGAGGCATAGGGATGACCTCAATCGTTCATTGGCTGCACCCTCTCATATCGATGGGCCAATTGCCGACCACTTCGTCTTTTCCGGTCAGATAGTACGTATCGAACATATTTACCGTCGGGTCGCAATGAGAGGTAACGACTTCGATGACGGCGCCAAGCGGTGGCATCGCTGAATTCTCCCCGCCGATGATCATGCCGTGTTCATCCCCAAACCAATAATATTCCAGCGGCGGATCTTTCGGGCTGATGACTTGCGGTATCCCTCCGTCTTTATAAAGCGTCTTGAGGCCCGCATCGACGGTGACAAACCCTTTTTGATTGGTGCTTATCACCGTAGTCAGCAACCGCAAAGCAGGGGCAAAAGTTACGAATCGGTTCTCGTCATCAGCCGATCCAATCGCAAGATACTCGGCATCCATGAAAACATACGATCCCACCTGGAGTTCCGAAATTTCGGCGACTGCGAGATCGATGTCGAAGGTACCGGTGCCGGAAGCGCTGAAAATAGTGCAGGTTGGAACATAGTTTTGAATGTCACCAAATGCACGCACAGCGTCCTGCAGGCATTTGCGGGATTCGCGCTTTCTGGTTTCATAGGACTGAATGTGCTGCACGTGACCGGCGTATGCCTGAACGCCCAGAAGGCGCAGGTTCGGCTGCGAAACGATGTGTTTTGCCATGGCCGGTGCGTCTGACGGCTTCACGCCAGTCCGGTTCAATCCGACGTCGATATCGAGGAGAACCCCCATAGACATCCCTCTATTGCCCAATCGGGCATCGAGAAGCTTTATGTTTTCAGGATGATCTACAACGACCATCAAGGAAGGGCAGGTGCCGAGAAGGTCAAGCAGCATTTCAATTTTTCGGGGCGTCACCACCGGCGCGGTGATGAGAATGTCATCGAATCGCGCCTTGACCAGCACCGCCGCTTCAGAAATTTTTGCGACACAGAGGCCCTTGGCGCCGCAGTCCATTTGCCTTTGGGCCAGCGCCGTACACTTGTGTGTTTTGACATGCGGACGAAGCTGTTTGCCCGCACGATCGGCGGCGTCCTGCATCTTTTGCAGGTTTTGCTCGAATATTTCTACATCCAGGACGAGGCAGGGGGTGTCCAGGTCAGCCTTGCGTTTCCCGATTGCGGCCATATAAACCTCCTTTGAAAAAGAGGGTGCGAATTATTTTTTCTTCTTCGCTCTTGGACCGGAACCGTAATCACCAAAGGGTTCATCTCGCCTGCGAACGACCGCTCTAAAGCCTATCTCATTCGCCTTTTTGACAAAATCGAGCCCCTCCTGCGTGTGGCGGGCCACACCGTCAAAAAGGATTCCCAAAGTCTTCTGTGATTGAATGCCCATATTTTCGGCGATCTGGTTGCAGTAGAGCTTTATCATTTGCAGTTGATTGAGCGGCAGCAAAGCCATTCGCCTTGCCATAGCCATTGCATAATCCTGGAGTTTATCATCAGGTACGGTTTCCAAAATAAGACCGATTTCGGCGGCCTTCGGCCCAGGAATTTCATCACCGGTGAGCAAATACCGCTTGGCTTTTTCAAATCCGATTCTGTAGACCCACATGGCCGTGGTCGGTACGCCCCACAGGCGTGAAGTGGGATAACCGAAAACAGACGTTTCTGATGCGATGATAATATCGGACCACAAAACGAGATCCGTACCGCCGCATATACACCACCCCTGAACCGCCGCGATAGAGGGTTTGGAAGCATACCAGAGTTTCTGGTAAACATTGACGAAACCGGACATCATCTGATAATCGGCAATGGAATCCCATATGCGGGTTTGGTCCGATTCCGCAGCCTGTGCTTTCGTTGACCAATCGAGGCCATATCCGGCACAAAACGCCGGGCCTTCCGATCTCAATAGAATGACCCGGGTCTTTTCGTCGGCATCGGCTTCATCGATGGCGGTGCCAAGGTCATTGGCCAGTTCGGGGGTTATGGTATTATACGCCTCGGGGCGGCATAATATAATCGAGAAAACCCCTTTGTCCAATTCGGTTCGAATCGTCGTATACATCATCGGCTCCTTTCGGTGGAAAAAAAGTTAACAACAGCGCAAAACCCGGATCCCGTCGCGCCCGTCTGGTTTTTCTTGCCGGCGAATGGCCCAACGGCTCTTTCCTTCGTATGGAAGCGGGGGAATTGAGCTATGAAGCCGATTCACCAACCGGGGCGGCTTCGAGGGGTTTTCCTGCCTGACCCAGTGCCGATCGGGAATTGTAAATGGCAGCGACAGCAATAAGTTGTGTGGCCAGAAATACGATAAAGGCATAATGATACGTACCATAGTGGTCGTAATTGTATCCGGCAAAAACAGGGCCGATCGCACCCCCTACCATGGCGGCGATACCCAAGGCGCCGAAAATCTCACCCATGAAGGCAATGCCGAAACTTTTGCCGATGAGCAGCGGCGATAAGGACATACCTCCCCCGTAGCTCATGCCAAAAACGATAATGAATCCGATTAATGCTATGTTTCCGTAAGACCCGAGGCCGACAAGACAAAAAATACCGATAGCCTCTACAGCATAACACAGGGCGTAAATCCGTCTAACGCTGAATCTATCCGCTGCATAGCCGAACCCAAGGCGGCCCACAATGCTAAGGCCCACCGTGAAGCCATAAACGGACGCAGCCGTTTCGGCGGAAATGCCCGAGTCGGTGATAATCGGGACCAGGTGAATAAGAAGCGCTCGGCCGGCAAACATGGGCAGCATGAAACCAACGGCAATCAGCCAAAAGGTTCGTGTTTTGATCGCCTGCTTCAGCGTAAGCCCTGCCGGTTCGTCCGGAACGGATGAAATGGGTTCCTCCGGGGGCGTATCTTTGGGTATCTCTCCATCCGGCAGCAGCCCCTTGTCCCGGGGAGACCGTCGAAGGACGATCAGAAGCATTGGAATCAACAAGGCCCACAACGCAATCCCATACAGCCGGTAACCGGTCCGCCAGCCGACACTATTGACGAGCCACCCCGCCAGGGGAGCCAGAAACATGCCCCCGATACTGATGCCGGCGAGGGTGACACCCATGGCCAAGCCCCTGCGGCGCACAAACCACCGTGATACAGCCGAGCTGATGGGGATAAGTGTAATGCCGCCGGCGCCTATAGCCAGAAAAATATAGAACAGATAGGCTTCGGTCAGGGAACTCATGGTGCTGAGCAGCAAAAGGGACCCTCCGACCATGACGACACCCAAGGGTACGACAAGACGTGCCCCCCTTCTGTCCACCAGTCGTCCCCATATCGGCGCTGTCAATGAACCGAGGATGACGTTGATGGACAGGACCGTTGAAAAAGCGGTGCGGCTCCATCCGAAATCACCGCTGATGGATTTAAAGAAAACCGTGTGGGTTGCCGCAATTCCCGCCGCCATGAAAAGGGTAATGAAAAAGGCGCTGACAATCCACCAGCCATAGTAGATGTTCATTCGGATTTTCATCCTGGCCTCCTGACATCCCGGTAGATTTGCGGATGCACAGCAGCGAATACTCAAAAACGAACGGCAGCAGATGTAATAATGTTGATATGGAAATGGTAAGAATCAGCCATCCGGGCATGGTCTGGATGTTTCAGACAAATTTTCTTATACCACAAAAAAAGCGCCCTGCCCATGCCTATCCCGATGTGCATATGAGAAAATTTCTGTTTTTGTTAAAATGGGATAAACGTCTTCGCGGAAAGCATAAACGTAATCTTATCATCAAAACCGGTATCGTGGAAATCTCGAACATAACGCGTTCAGAGCAAGCTATTAAAACGGGTTTCAAAACCTTCAATCAGGTTCAGGATCAAGGCGGGAGGAAAGATTCAAGCACAGGCATGCAAGACGTATTTTGAGCATTTAATCCTTCATCCCAACGCCGATATCGGGCCTGAGGGGGGTTTTGAAACCGGTTTTAGGGTGTTTACCCCAAATCGTTTGTGAATTTTTTCGAGTATACTGAAAACGAAAGCCAAGCCGCTGAAAAGGAGATGATGATATGGATTTAGAAGAAAAGATTCAGGAAAAAAAAGCCCAGTCGCAAAAATCCATTCCGAAGGATATTCAAGAAGTGATGCGTCGCGCCATAAAAAATCTTCAGGATTCAGGCCTGCCGGACCGGGCTTTAAAAGAAGGGGATCAGGCTCCCGACTTTACGCTGCCGAATGCCCGGGGCGAATCCGTCAACTTAAAAGAGACGATTTCCAGAGGACCGGTGGTGTTAGGCTTTTACCGGGGCCGGTGGTGACCTTTTTGCAATCTGGAGCTGGAGGCTCTTGAGAAGGCGCAACCACGATTTCAATCCGATGGCGCCTCCATTCTGATGGTTTCACCTCAAACAGAGGAGCAATCCCATATTTTTATGAAAGAGAAGGGGTTGACCCTGGAATTATTGAGCGATTCGGGAAACCGCGTTTCCGAACAATATGGAGTGGCGTATGCCTTTTCCGAGGATCTCAAGCATGCTTACCTTCAGATGGGCATTAACCTGGAGGACTATAATGGGGACGATCCCTGGAAATTGCCGATGGTTTCGCGCTATATCGTCGATCGACACATGACGATTCGATACGCAAAGGTCAGTGCGGACCACACCATCAGGGTCGATCCCGATCACACGCTGGAAGCGTTAAAAAAGCTTCCTTCATAGAGGCATTTTTTTCCTGGAAGTCCCCATGCCCCTACATGATCGATAATCCCTCGTTATCATAAGGATCCTGCTTACGGCCCTTTTGGCATCTTTTTTTTGCTTCCAGCACTTTTTCATACACCGAGCAGATCATCTCGGACGTCAATGTTTTATGGTCTGTGGGGCTCAACCTGAACATGGCCAGCGCCGCCAAAAACAGCTCATCATTATACTTCTCAGGCATACCACCATACCTCCTTTATCCCGCTCTTTCTACTATTCTCCAATTCTATGATGAACTGCTTCTCGATGATATACATGCTGTTGTGTACTGCTCGGACGATTTTTCAGTATTCGCTTACACCAGGCAGTCGCCATCAACTAATGAGATAATTCGCTTCAGGTAAACGGGGCATTCAATTCGGCTCACCAATGATCAGGGTTGAAGAAAAATTTTTCATTCGATTAAACGACAATGCCGCTTGTTAAAAATTCTCTGATATGGCAGGCTACAATTCAAATCGGAAGTTCATGACAACCACGGTTTGGACCGGCAAAAGCATGATAAATCCCGCCGTGCACAAAGAAAATGGGGGAGATATGTTAAGACCGAAACCCGAGTGGCTGAAGCAATTGTTTCCATGGGAGCAGAAATCCATCCAAGTCAACGGTCGAACAATGGCCTATGTGGATGAAGGAAGTTCGGAGGCGCGGCCCGTTATTCTGTTGTCGGGAAACCCGACCTGGGGATTCTTGTACCGGGATTTTATTCCCGTGTTGGCGGACTCAGGATTCCGGCCCATTGCCGTGGACTGGATTGGAGACGGTTATTCGGATCACCCTCGAATGGATGCGGCCCTCACGTTTGCGCATCATATCTCAGACCTGGTTTCTTTTCTGGATCAGCTGGAGCTGATGGAGTTCGTGATCGTCGGCCAGGACTGGGGCGGCCCCCAGGGATTGGGGGCGGCGCTCTGCCGGATTGAACGGTTATCCGCGGTCGTCCTCATGAACACGTGGGCGTTTACCGATTATGTCGGCAGGTTTCATGCAAGCCCTTTTCCCTGGACAACCTGGCATGCACCGATAGTGGGCCAGTTTTTTAACAAACGCCTGAAGGTTCTGTCACACGGAGGCCCTTCGGTGACCACCCGGCGCCGCATGACGGAAACAGAGGCGAGGGCGTATCACCATGTGTTCGATGAACCCGGTTCGGACCACGTCGTCCTGACGTGGCCTCGCACCATTCCGTTGGAAAAGGGCGATCGCGGGTGGGCGGACATGCAGCATATCCAGGATCGGCTGAACGAGCTTTCCAATACTCCGATACTGCTCCTCTGGGCGCCTGAAGACGAGGTCTTCCCGATAGAATACGCTTACCGGTTCAAGGAACTGCTTCCTCATGCTAAAGGCCCCATTGAATTTGACAACGCCCGGCATTTTCTCCAGGACGACAGGGGACCGGATCTCGTTGCATCCATTGTTGATTTTCTCAAAAAAGACGTGGAGGTGTAGGTATGGATTTTATCACCGTCTCTTCGGAAGAGCTTGCAAATCTTCGTCCTGATCCGGTACTGTGGGAGCAGGAACTGGATGTTCGCCCAAAAACCGCCGAAGCCGTCGAGCGGGCGGTGGGAATCCGCTCCGGAAAAGTATACTGGCGCTCCGGCCATGATCACCTCTATGCCCTTGAACTGGGTGATTTCGGTAAAGGCCGGCCTTCAACGGCAATTGTTTACGGTCATTGGGACCGGTACGAGCCCAGACCTCCGGAGCATGAAATCAACCTGGATTTGCTCGATTTTTCCAAGTGGGTTGCGGAAATAACACCGGATCTCGATCCGAAAACTGTGGAAAAACTGGCATTGGCCGGGAACAATCCTCCGGCGTTTACGTGGCCTGAAGGGGCCGTGGCGAGAACACCCGATTCCCGATTCAGCCATTTGCCTGATTTCCCATACGAGCCTAAATATGTCGACATCGAAGACTTGAAAATGGCCTACGTCGAGTCCGGTCAGGGCGATCCCGTTCTTTGCCTGCATGGCGAACCCACATGGGGTTTTTTATATCGAAAGATGATTCCCGCTCTTTCCGAGGTCGGAAGGGTGATTGTGCCCGATCAAATCGGGTTCGGCCGCTCCGACAAACCGACGCTGCCCCAGGCATACACGTACAAATCCTTTGTGCGATGGATGCGCACCTTTATCCGCAGTCTGGCCTTGGAACGGATCACCCTGGTTTGCCAGGACTGGGGCGGACTGATCGGAATGCGTGTTCTTTCGGAAATGCCGGACAGGTTTTCCCGCCTGGTCGCCATGAACACCGGCCTCCCTACAGGTGAACCGGCTGGCGGCGCGTTTATGGCCTGGCGCAAATTTTCCCAGACATCGAAGGAGCTCGACATTTCCCGACTGATGTCATCAACAGTTACAACAGGGCTGACCGACCCGGAAGCAAACGCCTATGCTTCGCCGTTTCCGACAAAGAAACACCAGACTGCGGCGCTGATATTTCCCCGTTTGGTCCCCGTTCGGCCGGACCATCCCGGTGCCTTTGAAAATCGGTGCGCCAAAACGATCCTTGAAAAACTGGATCTGCCCGTTCTCCTGGCATGGGGCGAAAAAGACACCGTCACCCGCCAATGGGAACCGAAATTGCGTGCGGTCTTTAGGCATGCTGCAGCGGAAACGATAGAAAATGCCGGACACTTCATTCAGGAAGATGCCGGTGAGGAAGTTGCCTCCCTGATCCGCCGATGGATAACGGAAGCACCGCATAAGCAGGCTTAGCTTTTCATTTAGCCCCAACCATCGCAAATGAATCGGAAAAACACATCAATCATACAGGTTCTTTAAAAAACGTGGCCCCTAAAAGGATACACCGCTCATGCTGATCATGTACATCGTGGCCGGAGTGGCGCTTTTTTACCTGATGTTCACCCTGTTTCTCGCCTACATGGTACACCGTTTTCCCCGGAATCCGGTGAAAGAATCGCCGGACTGGGGTACCGTCATCGACATCGCCATTCCGGCGCAAGACGGCGGAAAACTGGAGGTATGGCGCATCGAACCGGAGGGTGACTCCAGAGGAATCGTCGTGTTCGCCCATGGTTGGGGCCGAAACCGCGACAGAATGGTCGGTCGGGCCCGAATGTTTGCCCAATGGGGGTTCACGACTGTTTTACACAGTGCAAGGGACCACGGCAACTCCAGCCCCAAAAAACTCATGAACGCCGTCAGGTTTGCCGAAGATATCGAGTCCGTCCTGGAATGGGTGGCCGAACCGGTCATTCTCTACGGACATTCCGCCGGTTCCGCAGGGGCGATTTTAGCAGCCGCCCGAAATCCGGCCATGATCCGCATGCTGTTCTTGGAGGCATCGTATGCCGATGCCAAAGAGGGATTACTGAGCCTCTACCGCTGGTTCAACCCGGTTTTCGGCTTTTTCTTTGCACGGATGATTCTCTCCTGGATGAACCTCTTTTACCGGGGAGCGCTTGACCGGTATAGCCCGGTGCGGCTGGCAAAGCACATTCGTGCGCCCGTCATGATCATTCACGGTGAACAGGACAAGCGCTTTCCGCTCCGTTTTGCCCGCGAGTTGAAGCGCAGCTTTCCCCATGAAAATGTATCCATTTACATCGCCGAAGGTGCGGACCACAGCGATTCGAGCCTTACACCGGGATACCCGCATGCCGTCAAATCGTTTCTGGATCGACTGCCGGCCGAATAATCCCCCGAAAGGCCGCCGGCAGCCTTTTTACACCTGTCGTTAACCGATCACTAGAGCTTCCTTTTCAGCATGGCGCCTTCATGAAATTGGGTAGCGGTGAGCCGCCAGTCGACAAGAACACCTGTTTTGATCCGGGGTTCGGGAGGCTTGAAATGTTTCAGACGCGCTTCGACCTCATCCTCGGAAAGATGCCGCCCGAGGCGTAAACGCTTTCTTTTACATGGCGCGCCAGTTCTCGAAGATGCATGTGCCCGACACCCGCATCTTGAGCCGAATTGGCGATTGCGATTACGGGACGATCAAGATCCTTTTCGATATAGCCCGAGGCTTTCCAGAAGAATCGGCGGGAATCGATCTTGCCCAATATCCCCAATGCCTTTGCAATTTGCTCCTGTGTCAATTTCCTGCCCATACCTGCCTCCACGAATACGGTTCGGATTTCGCTACTTTAATCGTCCACCGCCTTTTGGGGAAGGGATAGCGTAGAAAATGTCATCGTTTCCTCGATTCTTACACAAACAGATGGGATTGGAACCGGTTCACCGGTCTTTCATCAATGCCGTTAGACATGGATTTTACGATAATCGTCGAACCAATCGTCTTTTTTACTCACCGTACCGGGCGTTTTGTTCCAATTGCCGCTTCAAGTTTTGATGAAGAATTTTTCCAAATCCCGTCATCGGCAGCGAATCGACAATATGCATTTCGCGTATTTTTTTGTACCCTGCAACCCGCTCATTGACAAAATTCGTCAGTTCGCCGGCTGAGGTCTCGTCCCCCTCTTTGAGGCTTACAAAGGCAACAGGAATTTCACCGGCCAAATCGTCCTTTTTCCCGACAACGGCACATTGCAAAACGCCCGGATGCTGATAGAGAATCTCTTCGAGCATCCGCGGTGCGATGTTGTACCCCTTGTAAATAATGATCTCTTTAAGCCGGCCGGTGATATAGACATATCCGTCCTCATCCATTTTCGCGACATCACCGGTATACAACCAGCCGTCCTTGAAGACCTCGGCGGTTTCTTCCGGCTTGTTTAGATAACCGACAGCCACTTGAGGTCCTTTTTGTATCAGTTGTCCTTCTTCTCCCACGGGCATCAGCGTCGAACCGGTATCGAGATCCACGATTTTGATATCCGTGAATGGCAGCGGAATACCCACCGACCCCCATTTTCGCTTACAGGAACGGCCGGCGTAATTTTTCGTTGAACTGACCGTTGCCTCGGTAAGTGAATATCCCTCTGATACGACACCCCCGATTCTCTTCTCGAATTTTCGGCCGACAGCCACAGGACACGGTGCGGAACCCGTGGCCCACACCCGAATGGATGAAAGGTCGATCTGTTCCGTGTCGGGGCGGGCCAGCAGCATGGCCATCATCTGCGGCGCGCCCCCGGCAAATGAAATCTTCCACCGCCGGATCAGGTTCAATGCTTTTTCCATATCGAATACAGGCATTGGAAAGACGGTGATTCCAGCCATTACCGAGCAGTTAAGATAAGGGATGAACCCCATCATGTGCGTCCACGGCGACACCGCAAGCGTCGAATCCACTCCGTACCGCATGGGAAATTCCCATTTGCCGGACAAATCCCGTTGAAAATTTTCGCATTTTAAAAAACCGTTTGCATCCATTTCCGGAAAACATTCCGTGTAAGTGGTATAATAGCAAATGCTGCTTGATACGGCATTGAAATGGGAAATCATAACGCCTTTTGCCTCGCCGGTCGTACCGGAGGTGTACATCACAGCAGCCGTATCCATTGCAGGATCGATATGCGGCCGTTCAAACGGCTTATCCAGCAGGACATTCACAAACCGATAAAAGGGCGGGTCGAGCCGGGGCAGGGCGTCCTGCAGTATACCGGGTTTAAGCTCCCTGTCCCGATCAAAGACAATAATGCGGCGGCAAACAGCCGGATAGGCATCGTGAATCTTCACCATCTCGGGTATCTTGTCCTCTGAGATCACCACGACACGGCAATCGGCATCCTGCAGCTGATACGCCGTTTCCTCTTCGACAAGAAGCGGATTGCAGGCTACGTATCGTGCCCCAGCCAATAAGATGCCATAGAAGGCAATGATAAATTCCGGGTAGTTGCGTGCACAAATCGCCACGCTGTCCCCTTTTTTCACCCTGCAGATATGAACAAGGCCTGAGGCGAATCGTTGACTGAGCACCATCAAATCCCGGTAGCTGATGATGACATTTTCCGGTTCGTATACAACGGCGCAAGTGTCGGGGAAATATTCGGATGCAGATTCCAGAAACCGATATAAGGGCACCTTCGGGAGATTATATGTGGGTATGGCATCACGAACGGCCTTGGGATAATGTTTGAACCAGGGACGGGTCATGAGCTTGTTTAAAGGGGTCTGGATTTGCATACGATAGTATCCTTGCTTAAAAGGAGTTCCAGTCATTTGTAAGTCATCGGAAACGGCAGAAAGGGTTTATGCCGCTGTATTTGAATGTGCTTTTTTAAGGCATTTTTCACAGATTCCGTCGATACGGATCTGTGTGTGTTCAATAACGCCTGGAAATGTTTTCCTCAGGGATTCAATGTCCAACAGCAGGCTTTCCGGATGCAGACACTTTAGGCTTTTGCAGGATCGACAGAAAAAATGAGCGTGGGGTCTATGATAGTGATTTGGAGCCGGACCGTACCGCCGGGACTGATCCCCTGAAATAATTTTCTCCACCAACCTGTTTTTCACCAGCAGGCCCAGGATGCGATATACCGTCACCGAATTGATGCGGTTGCGTCGTTTTAAAATACCATGAATTTCTCCGGCGCTCAACGGACTCGAGCTGTCGCCGATCACTTCCAGGATCTTCAAACGATTGGGAAGCGGCGTCAGCCCTGCATTTACGAGCATGCCCGTATAATCACAACGGCGGCACATGTTTTTAATCACCTCGATGAGAAAATCGTTGGAAAATCCATTTCAGCAGGACACAGGCAAAAAACCCGGAACCGGCGACCAGGATAATAACGGCCCCGGATGTTAAATTAAAGGCATATGACAGACTAAGCCCTCCCAGGGTAAAAATCAGGCCTAATACGGTTGAAATTATTATCATCCGGCCTACCGAGGTTGCGTACTGCTCGGCGATGTACGGCGGGATCGTCAACAATGCGATCACGAGAATAAGCCCCACCACCCGTATGACCATCACCACGGCAAGAGCGACCATGCCAATGAGCAGAAAATAAAGCATTTGCACAGGGACACCTCTAACCCTTGCAAATTCCGGATCATAGGACATGGCCAGAAACTCCTCGTAAAAATACCAAACCACAATACAGATGAAAAGGAAAAGTCCGCCCATGTAAAAAATGTCCGCTTTTGAAACGGCGAGGATGCTGCCGAAGAGGTAGCTCATCAAATCGGCGGTGTATCCAGGGGTGAGGTCGATAAAAATAACGCCCAAAGCCATCCCGACGGCCCAGATAACCCCGATAACCGTATCCGCCCGATGTTTCGCATTCAGCGTCACGGCCGCCATGACCATGGCGGCAAGCATGGAAAATCCCACGGTGCCAAGGAGATAGGGCCACCCCATAAAATAGGACAATCCGATGCCGCCGTAAGCGGCATGGGCAATTCCGCCGGACAGAAATACGATGCGATTGACCACCACCAGCGTGCCGATCACACCACAGATCATTCCGGCAATCACACCGGCCAAAACAGCGTGCCGCATAAACTCGTATCCAAGAAGTTCCGACATTATCCATCACCTTTGTGGGTCCGAAGCACGCGATGGGGAAGTCCATGGGCCAACACTTCCACTGGACAGGTATACATATCCATCATCTGATCCGTAATCTCGCCGCCATCATGATAATAGACATCGCGGTTTACACAGGCCACGGATTTTATATAGCTGGAAATAACCATTGTGTCGTGGGTTGCCATGACAATGGTGACGGTTTTGTTCAATTCTTTCAGCCGGTCGTAGAGCGACACCTGCCCCTGAGCATCCACACCGGAGGTAGGCTCGTCCAGAAAAAGTATTTCCGGTTCCGCCGCCAAAGCCCTTGCGATCAAGACCCGCTGCCGCTGCCCCCCGGACAGTTCACCGATGCGTCGGCTTTTACAGTCCCACATATCCAGTTCCTGCAAGGCTTTTTGAATGATATCGGCATCATGTCGACTGCTTCGGATATAGCCCCGTTTTTTAGCATTGAGCCGCCCCATCCTGACCACATCCGCAACGGATATCGGAAAATTTGTATTAATATTCACATCCTGGGGGACATACCCAATCCGACGCGAAACCGAACCCGGCGGCTTGCCCATTATACATATGCGACCACGGTTCGGTGGCAGCAGACCCACCATGAGCTTGATAAGCGTTGTCTTCCCCCCGCCGTTCGGGCCGATGAGGGCCAGGAAATCCCCTTCTTTCACGGAGAATGATACGCTGTTCAATACCGGATGCCCGTTATGCCTGTAAAAGAGATCTTTTATTTCGATGATCGGCGCTTTCATAATTCCGCCACATGGTGTTAATGCCCATCCGGAAACGGCTGATTCGCGCCATTTCTTCGTTGGCCGGAAAATTTTAATCCTCAAAATACGTAACGTATTCCTGCAGTTAAAATTTCCCGTCCGCCTTGAACTAGAGCAAATTTTCTCATTTCCGGATGGACACCGGTTATTTTTTCTTTTTCGCCTCGAGAACGGCCGCCTTGAACTGCTCCGCCTGGCGCAGCAGGTTCCCCGGCCAATCATAGGCCAAAGGATCGGCGTATACCACCCGCCCGCCGATTGCCCCGGCAACGGCTTCGGCGCTTTTCGTCGAAAATTGGGGTTGAGCGAATATCACCTTGATTCCCTCGGCTTCGGCCCGTTCGATCAGCCGGCGCAGTTGGGCCGGCTTGGGCGCTTTTCCTTCCAGTTCAACAGGTATCTGCTTTAAATGATAGGTGTCGGCAAAATACCCCCACGAGGGGTGATACACCATGAAGGACCGGGGCGGATCGATCTTCGACAGGATTCGCCGAATTCGAAGGTCGAGTTCGTTGATTTCCTCTATGAAGCGCCGGTAATTGGCCTCATAAAGGGATGCGTTTTCCGGATCGACCGACGACAACCCGCCATGGATATTGTCCGCCAGAATTTTTACCAGCGGTGGAGAGGTCCATACATGGGGGTCTGAACGCCTGCTGTGCGGCAGCGGTTCATGTAAACGCCCATTCCCGTGTAAATGCATGGCGGGCATAGGTCTTTTCTTAATGCCGGCTTGTGTTTGAACAATTGTTAAGCGCGAGCCGACAGATGCAAACTTTTCAAGCCAGGCGGATTCAAAGGGAACGCCTACGGCAAAGTAAATGCGGGCGTTAGCCAATTTGGCCATTTGCATGGGTTTGGGTTCATAGACGGCGGGGTTCGCACCCGGTTGAACCATAACAGAAACATCAACCCGGTCACCGCCGATCCGCTCAACAAAATATTTCTGCGGCAAAATACTGACAAATACCGGAACGGCGTCGGCACCGTACGCTGATGAAGCGGATAGGCCGGCTGCAAGGCCGAATAAAAGAATCAATCGTCCCAAAAGACGTTTTTGCTGCATCAGCCGAATTCCTTTTTCCGGGAATTTCCATGCAAACAGGCGAATGGAAAGGCGCCTGTGGTTTTTCGAAACGACCCGATTTATGGCCCATCCGGAAAGGAGAAAATTCGTGAAGGGAATGAGCCATTCCTGGACGGACAGGATTAAGCTATCACAACCTTTATATGCATGTAAACATGAAATGCAAACCGTTTGCATGATAAGGGAAAATGAAGTCGATATCGACCACACGCCTGGATGAACACCGGACTATCGATTGCTATCCTTTTATCGTAAAAAGATCATTGATATAACCAATGAGAAGTTTTTCACGAAGCGGAGACGGGAGAGCATTGAGAACCTCATTGATATCCGCCATGCGGCCCGGAAGGCTTGCTTCTGAAACACCCGCTGCTTCGAGGAGCTGGGACACGGCCGCATCGTCGAGGGCATCCGGTTCGAGGTTTCCGATTTCTTCCTTCACCAGTCCGGCCAACGCCCCCGACGGCATGGTCTTTGCCTTTTCAACACACCGGTAGAGGTCCTGAAGAAGCGCTTCTTCCCAGCCGACATTGGATAAATTGATGGACAGGTGAATATTTTCTTTTGAGTTTCCAAATGTCAGCGCCGGCTGGATATACCAGCCCATTTCATTCATCTCGTCGATGATGTGAAAGATGTTCACCGTATCGGAGGTAAAGGAAATCATGCAGATGTCCGGCCATGTCATCAGCCGCAAATCCGGGTGCTTTTCAATGCCGGCGATTATCTTTTTTGTCGCCTCGATTTTTTTCCTGGCGATCTCCAGGTATCCATCATCGCCGATATAGTGCAGAACGGCCCAGGCCGCAGCCATGGGGCCGCCGGACCGGGAACTTTGAACGGCATTATTGATGATCGTATAGCCGGTCCAGTGGGAGCAGGCAAAAATCTGATGCTTGCGAATGCTTTTGTCCCTGTACAGCACCAGGGAAGCACCCTTTGGGGTGTAGGCGTATTTATGCAGGTCCACCGAAATGGAAGTCACCCCCGGGACGCTGAAATCAAAGTCCGGTATGGCTTCCCCCAGCCGTTTGAAATACGGCAGCATGAATCCGCCCACGCAGGCATCCACATGAAACAGGATATTTTTCTCCCGGGCTTCCTCGGCCATCTCCGGAATCGGGTCGACCACCCCGTGGGCGTAGGAGGGCGCCGATCCCACGATCAAGGCCGTATTCGGCGTAATCGCCCTTTTTACAGCCGCAACATCGGCTTTGAAGGCATCATCGACGGCCGAGGGCACCACCTTGACATCCAGGTAATGAGCGGCTTTGTGGAAAGCGGCATGCGCCGTAATGGGCAGAATCATTTCCGGCGTTTTAACGTCCGGGTTTTTCTCCCTGAAATGATCCCGTGCGGCCTTTACGGCCAACATGATGCTTTCCGTACCGCCACTGGTAAAATTTCCAACCACATTTTCATCACCGTTCAAATGCGTGGACAAGAGGGACACCAACTCCGTTTCGAATCGAAAAAGACTCGGGAATACCGAAAAATCCAGCGCATTCTCGGTGAGAAACCGGGAATACACCTTCTTTCCGATTTCCATTGCCGGCTTACCGGGATCGAAAACATAACCGAATACTCTTCCGGAACGCCAGTTGATGTCATCCGCCTGGAATGCATCCAGTCTTTCGAACAGCTCCTTTTCCGTCATACCGATTTTGGGCATTTTCATGAGGTCGGCTCCTTTGGTGGGAATTGTGTGTGAATGTCGGATTACCTGCGCCTCAAACGGGCCAATAGGCTGAAGGTGTCAAAACGGCGAAAAACCGCTACGGGTCAAAAGATACCGTTTTATGAAAATAATTAAACCACAATCGGCCTTATGAAGCAAAGAAAATCATGTGCCCGCCGGGTTCTTGTCTTCCCGGCACCGTTGACACACAAGGTGTTTGCGTGGTAAATATAAAGTTGTCTTTCCAGCTTCCTGCATTTCACACGTGAAAAAATCGGCAAGGCTGCCCCATACACGATGAAAACAGGCCGAAATGTATCACTATCGCGTTCTTTTATACTGTTTTGCGTTCTCGTGTTTATCATCGGTATTCCCGGTCGTTTATGTGCCGCCGGAAAAAGCGGCGTTACGACAGAGCCGCTCTGGGAATTCGGGCTTTTCCCCGGAGCCGTTTACATGCCCCACTACCGGGGCTCCGATGAATACCGGCTGTGGGCTCTTCCCCTGCCGTACGTCATATACCGGGGCAAATTCTTTGAACTCGACCAGGAAGGGGTCCGGGGGATTTTCTACCGTTCCGAAAACCTGGAGACGACCCTATCCGGGTGGGGAAATCCGCCGGTGGCGGATGATAATCGCGCCAGGACCGGCATGTCGGAGCTTGACTCGGTCATCGAGGCCGGGCCGAGCCTGAAATGGTATTTTACCGGTCGGCATCCATATCGGACGATATACCTTCAGTTCGCCGCTCGAGCGGCCTTTTCCGTCGGCATTCCCGACAACATCGATATCCGTCACCGGGGGTTCAAATCCGCCATGAACCTGGTGTATCAACACGATGCGCCTTGGGGAAATCCCCGCTGGCATATGGGCCTGAATACCGGTATCGAATTCTCCGATAAAAGCCTTCACGAATACTTTTACGAGGTTCCGCCGAAAGATGCCCGTCCCGGACGGCCCGCCTTCGAACCGGATGCAGGCCTTTCCGTCCTGTCGCTTTCCGGCAGGATTATCCGGCGCATTTCAGAGCGCCTTTCCTTTGCCGGCTATGTACGTTGGGAGTATGTTTCACCGGCAGCCTACGCGGACAGCCCGCTTGTGCAGGACGACCACAATTTCTTCATCGGATGCGCCGCTATCTGGAAGCTGAAGGAAAGCAGGGCACCCGCATACCACTGAACAAAAGGAGAAGAAAAATGGCTACACAACACCAGCCGATTGTGAATACTACAGGCAAAAAAATCGATCAAATCGGCATTGTCGTCAACGATGTCCACACGTCCGCAAGAAAATATTCGGAAATCTTCGGCATCGGGCCGTGGACGGTGTTTGATTTTGCCGCAACAGAAATGGTTTTCCGGAATAAAAAAATAGCAGACAAAGCTTCCGTCGTTCGGGCCGCACTGGCCAATCTCGGCAATATGCAAATCGAGCTGCTGCAGCCGATTTACGGAGAGGGTACCCATGCAGCCTTTCTCGAACAGCGCGGGGAAGGTATTCATCACGTCAGCTTCGGTATGGTGGACGATCATGACACGGCGGTTTCCTCCCTGGAAAATAGCGGTATTCCTTTGGAAATGTCAGGAGTACTCGGTGAAGCGGTTCGGTATACTTACATGGATACCACCGAGCATTTGGGAACGATTTTCGAATTTGTCGCGCCGCCCGCCGGCGAAATAAAAGGGCTTTCACCCTGGGGCACCTACACACCCCGCGGCCCCGGCCTCATCAACATCGAAGGCAAGGAAATCAAGCAGATTGGAATCGTTGTAAAGGATGCTGAAAATACAGCAAAAAATTACTGGGATGTGTTCGGTGTGGGGCCCTGGATGTTGGTCGACTTCAAACCGCCCCATTTGTCCGGCGCCGCCCTTCACGGCATTGATATGGTTGACGGCACCGACTTTCATGTTCGCGCCGCTTTGGCGAATTTGGGGGACATGCAAATCGAATTATTGGAGCCGGTAAAGGGGCCCAGTACCTATATGGAATTTTTTAATCAATGCGGGCAGGGCGTTCATCATGTCAGTTTCGGGGAAACGGAAGACCATCGTGAAGTCATTTCCATTATGCAAAACCATGGCTTCGACATCGAAATGACCGGGATACTCGGCGGCGCCGTACGGTTTACCTATCTGGCCACCCAGAAGGCACTCGGCACGATTTTCGAAGCCGTCAAAACAGACCCGAACGCCGAAATGACTCTTGCTCCCTATGGCACCTACCCGCCTGCACCTTGAGAAAATGATCGAAAAAACCGCCGCCGTTTTGAATGCCTTCACGGCAGCGGCGGTTTTTTTCGGATGCATAAAAGCCTGGTTCAATCAATTTCTTATGACCACCCCGGCATTGGCCGCTCCGTCGACCTTTCCGTCTTTTTTGACTTGCCGGCCGTTCATGAACACCGCTTCTATTCCGGTGGGAGCCCGATCCGTTTGTTCGACCGTATTGTTGTCCTTGATGTTTTCCCAGTCGAATACGGTGATGTCGGCGGCCGTTTTCGCTCTTATAAACCCCCTATCCTGAATATTGAAGCGTTCAGCCGTCGCACCGGTCATTTTGTATACGGCCTCTT
The DNA here is from genome assembly GCA_046483495.1 of Desulfobacterales bacterium. Classification (GTDB taxonomy): domain Bacteria; phylum Desulfobacterota; class Desulfobacteria; order Desulfobacterales; family UBA5616; genus CAYLRU01. Next base: position 62,880 of record JAWODC010000070.1, on the reverse strand, counting down.
CCAGGGACAGCAGCTTCCGGTCCCGGGAGTACTGAAGCAGCAGGGGAAATGCGCCGAACGAAGCCGGATTCTGAACCCCCTGCATTGATACTACGGCATCGGTCATAAACAAGCAGTCCGGGTGCCGGATCAGCGCATCCACCACTTCCATATTGCTGTAATTGTGGTTTAGAATCCGTGCGCGTCCATTCGTCTTCTCCGAAAGCTCCAACACCACCTGAGCGGGGCGCATATTTCGTTTCTGACTGATTTCACCGATAAACATGCCGTTGTAAGGGTCATACTCCGAATGCCCCGCATACGTCAGCTGAATATCGTTATAGCCGAACCCCACAACCTGCGACATCGCCTCCAAGCCCTTTTCCACTCCGGCAACAGCCTCGGGATTGTGGTAATTGGACGGGACATTCGCCAGAAACCAGGGCGGAAGTATGACATTGATGATCGAATTGCCGCAATGATAAGGGTAGGTATCGATTTTTACATCCACTCCCCGACTCACGGCATCGTCCAGCTCTTCGAGGCACTGTGCATAAGTGGGATGGCTTTTAGAGCCGGCAAACATGAGGTGGGAATACTGCAGCCGAACACCGGATTCTTCTGCAATCTCGATCATTTCCCTCAGGGATAGGACGTTGTGGGGGGTGGACACGTCTTCATAGAATCCCGAAACACACGAATAGGCACGGCCATGCACGGTAATTAGTTTGTTCTTTTTCTTTACCAGCCGCGCAACCGACATAATGTGATCCTTTGGAAAAAAGATGCCGGGCTCATATCCCAGACCGAAGGATACGCCGGCAGCCCCCTGGTCCATGGATTCTTCAAGCAGGAAAAGCAGCTCGTTTAACTCTTCGCCGGTCAAGGGTTTTGGATCGAGGCCGCGCATGGACGCCTGGGATGTCCCGTGCCCGGCGAAGTGGACGATGTTGTGGCTCAACCCGGTGCGCTCGAGGTGCGCAAACAACTCATCCATGGTGTCCCAGTAAAGATCGAAGCCCCGATCCGCTCCCAATTGTAACATGTTTTTATACGGACTGTTTTTTCTGTACCCCCCGGGACTGTATCCGCAGTTGCCCGTGACGAATGTGGTGCACCCCTGATCCGTATACGGTGTTTTTAGCCTTTCAAAACCCTCGATGCAGAGAATCCAGTCCATGTGCGAGTGGGCATCGATGAATCCCGGAGAAATGACCAGCCCGGAGCAATCCATCGTTTCACAATCGATATCGATCGACTCCCGGCTGACCGCTTCTATTTTTTCTCCGCGAATCAAGACGTTTCCAACATATCCCGGTCGACCCGTGCCGTCGACGATAAAACCGTTTTTCAGCAAAAAACGGGAATCGGCGGTTGGTCTAACCCTCCTGACCGTTTCTGAATGTGTTCCCATGCGCAACCTCCCTTGATTTTTGGTTGAATATTTGCCTGGTGTGATGCCTGGTGCCTGTCTCGAACCGGCAGCGTTTGGCCCAAAGCGGTTTTCTTCACCCATTTGAAGCCCCACAGCTTGCGTGACGATGTCGCGCTTATAAAGGGCCCTGTCATGCTTTAATCCGGGATTGACCATTTCCGGGTGGGCGGGTGAAGAATTGTGTCCGTTTCCTCGATGGAATGCAGTTGATAAGAAAACCCGTGCTGAACAAACTGTTTTGAATTTATTCTTTTTATGATATAAAAACCTGAAAAAATCAACCCATTGTAAATTGTTTTCGGCTACAGCCCCGATTCCCTGAAGCAGGAGCAGGTCTCTTCGGGGCTGCGATTCCTATCGGGCAAAAAGCACCGAGCAGAAAAAACCGATTGTTCGATAGTACCGATGTTGTGATGAAAGAAAGCATGCTTGAGAACGAACAAGCATGCCGATATGGGCATTTACCGCGTCAAAAACACGACGAAAACGTGATGCCGCCTCGAGGGCTTTGATGAATATGGACAAGCCGCTGCGCCTGACGCAAACCGTCGCCGGAGCCGGGTGAGCCTCCAAATTGGCTCCGGGGGACCTGGACAAGGCATTGTGCGGAATAGCATTTCCGAAAGATGAAAATCTGATCGTCGGTCTGGACCGTGCGGATGATGCCGGAGTGTATAAGATATGCGATGATCTCGCTATCATCCAGAGCGTTGATTTTTTTACACCCGTTGTCGACGATCCGTTCGACTTCGGCCGCATCGCCGCCTCAAATGCGTTAAGCGACATTTACGCCATGGGCGGAACGGCAAAAACGGCCATGAATCTCGTGGGATTCCCGATGCGGCTCATGAATATAGAAATTCTCCGGCAAATCCTGCTGGGCGGACTGGAAAAAATGAAGGAGGCGGATGTTATTCTTGTCGGGGGACACAGCATTGAAGACAACGAACTGAAATATGGCCTCTCCGTTACCGGTTTCGTGCATCCGGAACGTGTTCTTACAAAAAAAAACATAAAAGTCGGCGACCGATTGATTCTGACCAAACCGCTTGGCACCGGCATTGTCAACACGGCCGTAAAAGCCGGGTTGGCTTCGGCAGAACTGATTGGCCGCGTTACGGAATTGATGGCTGAATTGAACAAGAAAGCCTCGGAAATCATTTCCCTATACCCGGTGAATGCCTGCACGGATATCACCGGGTTCGGCCTTCTGGGCCATGTTGCGGAAATGGTAATGGAGTCCGGACCCGGCATTATCCTGACCGCCGGATCTATCCCCGTCATTCAGGAAGCCCTGGAATTTGCTGAAATGGGCCTCGTACCGGCCGGGGCATATAAAAACAGGGAGTTCCGTGAACACATGATCACGATCGCAGACGGTATTCGCCGGCCCCTTTGCGATGTGTTATTCGATCCCCAGACCTCGGGCGGTCTGTTAATCAGTGTACTATCGGATGTTGCAGACAATCTAATTGCCCACTTGAGAGAAAGCGGCATTCTATCGGCATCTGTTATCGGCAGCGTCGTCGATGCGTCGAAGCATCGGATTGTTGTCGAATAAATGGACGAACTTCCAACACCAGACCTGGAGCAAATCATGTCGGATACAGATGAAAAGAAGACCGGTAAAGACCGCCGAACCGAACCCAGAAGGATTGTAGACGAATATTACAGCGTTGTTTTGCAACCGTTGTCTCAGGGGCCTCTGTACCAGTTCAAAATCCGGGACGTTTCAGACAGCGGGTTATGCATTCTGGTAAAAAAGGATTCGGCCGTTCTGGAATTCCTCAATGTCGGCGATATTATCGACATGACTTATTATACCGACACATCCAGCCGCGCCGGCGTTCGGATCAAAACCAAAATTATCCACATGACCCCGAAAGATACCGGAAAATACCAGGGGCATTATCTGGTGGGGTTGTCCGTTTTATCCCCTACGCCGCTGCCGTTGAATTCCTGATGCGTCCATTCCGGAATCCGTTTCGTTCCGGCTTCACCACACTCTCTCTGTTCTGTCGGCCGGCTAAAACGAAAACTTTTCCCCGGCCCCCAGCACCTTTACAACAACTTCCGGAGCTTTTTTCGAGCATTGGTCCACGAAATCATCAGCCGTCGGGGCGATGATGGGAAACGATGCATAATGAATGGGGACAACCACCTTGGGACCGATCATTTTCACCGCTTCTGCAGCCTGATAAGCATCCATGGTAAATACGCCTCCAATCGGCAAAAGCGCCACATCCATGGGGTAAAGCCGGGCGTACAGCGCCATGTCCCCGAAAAGCGCCGTGTCGCCGGCATGGTATACCGTGATACCCCCGGTCTTGACGATCGTGCCCATCGCACAGGCCGTATCCGAGGAATGAAATGCCGGGGTGGATGTCACCTGAATCCAATCCAGCGACACCCCGCCGCCCACCATGTAACCCATGCCGAAATTAACAACCTGGTCCGCGCTGAATCCTTCCGCCGTCAACCGGGCCGCCGTCTGGGCAGGGCCGCCGAAAAGAGCGCCGGTTCTCTTGCAGATCTCCACGGCGGAACCGATATGGTCGAAATGGTCATGGCTGACCAGCACCAGATCGGCGTTATTTACATCCGCCGCATCGAGGGGGCAGCTCGGGTTGCCGGCATCTTTTGTCCACGGATCGAACAAAACCGTTTTCCCCTGTTCGGTGGTAAGTTCCACAAATGCATGACCTAAGAATCGGATGGTATTCGTTGACATAGATTCTCCTCCTTGCCGTTTACCGCTTGAAAATGCGTATTCCGCTGCCGCTTTTTCCGTGGCGTTCCGTGGCGATACATACCAGAAAATGCGACGGCATACAAGATATTCACTGAAATCCGGACCGTTGGGTTTTTCAATGACCTTTTCGAAGTACATTGCCGACCGGCAAACGGCCGAACCCGATCTGCCGCCATTGTAACAGCCGATCAATTAAGGGTACGCGGGAGCTTATGCTGTCATCTTTTCCATGCAAAAATAACCATCTCCACTTGACGCAACCATTGGATCTACCGTAAAAACAAGATCCTGTTGTGATGATCTTAGAGGACAAAAAAGACATGAAACATTCATCCGGAAATATCGATCATCGGGAGATTCAAAAATTTTCCAAATCAGCCGATGATTGGTGGAATACGGGGGGAGTTTTTCGGGGACTGCACGAGATGAACCCCATGCGAACGACCTATATTACACAGCGGGTGCCCGTAGCCGGAAAAACGATTCTCGATGTGGGCTGCGGCGGCGGTATTTTGTGCGAAGCACTCGCAAATAAAGGGGGGCGCGTCACCGGCATCGATATGAATGATGCGGCCCTATCGATCGCCAGACGCCACGTGAAGCGTTCCGGCCTCTACATCGATTACCGCCGGATTTCGGCCGGCATGCTGGAAAAAGAAGGTTCACGATTCGATATCGTCACGTGCATGGAAGTGCTGGAGCACGTGCCCGACCCCGCCGCTCTCATTATGTCATGCGGAAAACTGCTCAATCCGGGAGGAAGCTTATTCATTTCCACCATCAATCGCTCACCTCTATCCTTCCTGTTGGTCATTGCCGTATCCGAATACGTTCTCGGTCTTACCGAAAAAAACACCCATTCCTACCATAAGTTTATCAAACCTTCGGAAATAAAAACCTGGGCCCGGCAGGCGGGGCTTCCGGTTGACGATATTTCAGGCATTTTTTATATTCCCTATATTCCCGTCTGCATTCGAACACCGATAGCCGCCGTCAATTACATCGGGCATCTGAGCACCGGAAATCGGGCAATCGCCGGCGTGGCAGGAGAACACACATGATAAATTGGAAAAATCCCGGCTGGTCCGACAAATCCCGAAGACGTGAACAGCTCGATACCGGTTTCAACCCTTCCGGCCGCACTCGATACGGACTCACCGAAATGGCTGTGGATGAGAAAAAAGGGGTTGTGTCGGATCATTTCAGCCGAGTCGCAGCCAAATACGATTTTATGAACACCCTGTTAAGCTTCGGGCTTCACTACGCGTGGAAAAGAGGCGCCTTCAGACTGATCGATGCACAATCCGGCGATCATATCCTTGATGTTTGCGGCGGAACCGGTGATATGTCCGTTCTTGCTCAAGCCGCGATTGGGGAAAACGGCCGGGTGGTTTTATATGATATCAATCGAAAAATGATGGTTACGGGGAGAGAAAACCGGCTGAAAAGAGGCTCTCCGGACCGGATCACTTACATTCAGGGGGACGCGGAAAACATGTCCTTTCCGGACAACGCCTTCGATGCCGTCATGGTAAGTTTCGGCATCCGGAATCTGACCCATTTAAAAGCCGGCTTTTCGGAAATGCACCGGGTGCTTAAGCCGGGAGGCCGTTTTCTGTGCCTTGAATTTTCCAGACCCGAAAACCCGATGTTCCGCGGGTTATATGACATTTACTCCTTCACCCTAATGCCCCTTTTGGGAAGACTGATCACCGGCTCTGCGCGGGCCTATGCCTGCCTGCCGGAAACGATACGCATGTTTCCTCTTCCTTATGAGTTGTCGAAAGACCTGAGAGAGGTCGGGTTTTCGTGCATATCATTTCGACCTATGCTGAACGGTATCGCAGTGGCGCACACCGCAAAGAAGTGACCGTTTCAGCATTATTTCCGGATTATTAAAAAAAGTTGTTGCATATTATTAATTTTTGTGTTTATCTTTATGTAAATGGGCAAAGGCCGCTATGGGGTATTCCTAACCATGACCGATTATTTCGAAAATATCTTAAAACGTATTTATCAGGGGTGCGGCATTTCGTCCCAATCCGATCTTGCCGCAGCTTTGGGTGTGAATCGATCCGCCATAACACAGGCACGAAATAAAAATGCGTTTCCCGAGAAATGGATCCTGCGCCTATTTCGCCGCTATGGACTGAATCCCGATTGGGTGGAAACCGGAAAAGGCCCGACATTCGTTCAGCCCTCACGAGCAGATAAAAGCAATTATGTCGACATACCCAAAGTGAAAGCACGTCTCAGCGCGGGAAGCGGCTCTTTTGAAGTCGGTTCTGAAATCGAGGGTTATTATGCCTTTCGAAAAGACTGGCTCAGCGCCAAAGGGAATTCGGACCGCATGGTCATGATGGATATTTTCGGAAACAGCATGGAACCGGAATTAAAAGATGGTGATACCGTCCTCATCGATGAATCGCAAAAGGACGTTTTGGCGGGGGCGATTTATGCCGTTGGAATCGACGACACCATTATGGTAAAACGGCTCGAGAAACATCCCGGCAAGCTGGTTCTCATATCGGACAACAAAGATCACGCGCCGCTGTACTTATCTCAAAGCGACATTTTAAATGTGAGGATTATCGGTAAGGTGATCTGGGTGGGAAGGGAATTCAATTGATTACGGTCTCGAATCGGCTGATCGATTTTTCTTTTCGTTATATTTTCAATATCGTCTAATGGCTTTCGAAAGAAAACGCGGATGTTTTTTTTGCTCTGGGTGTTTATATAAATATACATTTTTGGTTTTTATCAACGAAAGGAGAAGCTAATGCAACAACGATTCTGCTCCTGTGGTCACATGATCTGGGTCGAGTACCTCTTTCCGAACAACAATCCGAAAGTCGTTTTCAGGTCCACCGACCAGACACATTCCGACATGCTTCGTGTTTGTCCGCTGTGCAGGAAACCGCTCGCTATCGATGAATTGGCATAGCGCCCATCCATAACCGGCTTTTTCCGGCCCCCCAGCGGCCACCCAATGGGGACTGCTTCTAAAAAGCTCGGGGTTCACCCCGGACCACAACCGAAATGGTGGAGGTAAACATGACCCGAAAAGAAAGCTACCGCGAGGAGGTGGTTGACCACTTTGAATACCATGGAAGTACGGCCATCGAGTTTACCCGCAGATCCTACGGAAAAACCATTAACCGCGAATGGATCCTGTTCGATTCCGTGGAAGAGGCGGTTCGGTTTTTTCATGACAATTGTGGTGATTCCGAGAACTGACGATGAACAGCTATTGAAAAAACGGCTTAACTCGTCTATTGCTGGGCCTATGGAATTCGGCCTAAAATATGTGTTGGACGATATATATCATCGGTTCAATCGAAGGCGGTATGTCGATCCCGATCCCCTGCAGTTTCTCTACGCCTATGAAAATACAGGCGACCGGGAAATCGCCGGCATGATCGCCGCTTCACTTGCCTATGGACGGGTGGTGCAAATCAATAAAAGCGTATCATGGGTTCTGAGCAGAATGGGGCCTTCCCCTCGAGAATTCCTGCTTAAATCCGACATGAAGAACCTATTGTCGACATTTACAGGATTTGTTCATCGCTTTGCCAAAACCGAGCACTTGGCCGGCCTTCTTTCCGGTCTACGGCAAATCGTATTCTCTCATGGGTCCATGAACAACTGTTTTCTGTCTCATTATGATCCAAACGACGAAACGGTGTTCAACGCGCTGAATCAAATGGCCAAAGAACTGCTGGCAGGCGCCTGCAAAAATCCGGTCCACCTTGTTCCGTTGCCTGAGCGGGGAAGTGCAGGAAAACGATTGCATCTGTTTTTGAGATGGATGGTCAGGCAGGATGCTGTAGATCCAGGGGGATGGGTGGGCGTTTCACCATCCAAACTCATCGTCCCTTTGGATGTTCACATGCATGCCGTCTGTCGAAAGATGGGCTTCACATACAGTAAATGCGCCAATTTGAAGACCGCTCTCGATATTACCGCTTGTTTCAAGCAGGTCTCTCCCGACGATCCGATCAAGTATGATTTTTCACTAACCCGCCTTGGAATTCGAAAAGACATCGAAATCAAAGAAATGTTGATGTCGAAAATCATAAACCGCTTGACATAAGTAATACTTACTATTAGAGTGTCCTCTTTTTGTTTTTAAAGGAGAAAACAGGAGTCTTCGATCATTGAAGGGCCGGTATTTCAGATTGTGATGAGTACACCCTGTTATACCGAACGGGCCGATAAGCGAATAGAGAGGATTGATAATGGTTGAATTTCAGTTTGAAGAATTATTTCCTTCAGGAGAAGACAGTACCGACTACCGGCTGATATCCAAGGACTTCGTGAGCACTAAAACCTTTGAAGGAAAGGAGATGCTGCTGATCGAACCGGAGGCGCTGACGCTGCTTGCCCGTACCGCATTCAAAGATGTGTCGCACCTGTTGAGAACCCGGCATCTTCAACAGGTGCGAGCCGTTATCGATGATCCGACCACTACCGACAACGACCGGTATGTGGCCCTGGAGCTCATCAAAAACGCCGTGATTGCAGCAGACGGCCTTTTTCCTCTGTGTCAGGATACCGGGACCGCCATTATCATGGGCAAAAAAGGCCAGCAGGTGTGGACAACCAGATCGGACAGCGAAGCCCTGGCCAGGGGGGTTTTCGATGCCTATACGCAAAACAACCTCAGATACTCCCAAAACGCCCCCATTTCGATGTACGAGGAAGTGAATACCGGGTGTAATTTGCCTGCGCAGATCGATCTATATGCAGTTGAAGGCGGTTTATACTCATTCCTCTTTATCGCAAAAGGCGGCGGATCGGCAAATAAAGTATTTCTATTCCAGGAGACAAAGGCGGTTTTGAATCCGGAAAAATTGCCCGCCTTTATGGCCTCGAAAATGAAGACGATTGGAACGGCGGCCTGCCCGCCCTACCATCTCGCCTTTGTGGTCGGCGGCACTTCCGCGGAAATGAATTTGAAGACGGTGAAACTGGCGACAGCCGGGTATTTGGATCACCTGCCCACGTGCGGCAATCCTCATGGCCGGGCATTCAGAGACAAAAACCTGGAAGAGAAACTGCTCGAGGCGTCTAAAGAGCTCAAACTGGGTGCACAATTCGGCGGAAAGTATTTTTGTCTGGATACCAGGGTCATTCGTCTTCCCCGGCACGGCGCATCCTGCCCGATCGGACTCGGCATCAGCTGCAATGCGGACAGAAATGCACTTGGAAAAATAAGCAGGGAGGGCGTTTACCTGGAACAGCTGGAAATGGATCCGGCCCGATTTCTGCCCATGCCCTCCACAAATGAGGAGGATGCGGTAAAAATCGACTTGAATCAATCCATGGAAACCATTCGCTCCATACTAAGGCAATATCCCGTTGCTACACGATTGAAGCTTTCCGGAAAAATTATCGTTGCCCGGGATATCGCCCATGCCAGGATAAAAGAGCGGGTGGACAGGGGAGAAGGGCTTCCCCAATATATGAAAGATCACATCATCTATTATGCCGGACCGGCCAAAATCCCGGAAGGATTTCCGTCAGGGTCCTTCGGACCTACAACCGCGGCACGCATGGACCCCTATGTCCCCTTATTTCAAAAACTCGGCGGCTCCATGGTCATGCTGGCCAAGGGAAACCGCACCGATATCGTAAGGGATTCGTGCAAAACGTATGGTGGATTCTACCTGGGCTCGATCGGCGGCCCTGCCGCACGTCTTGGGAAAGAATGCATCACCGATGTCAACGTGTTGGAATATCCGGAATTGGGGATGGAGGCCGTGCATGAAATTACGGTTAAGGACTTCCCCGCATTCATCCTGATGGACGACAAGGGAAACGATTTTTTTCAGGATCCTTTTTAGCGAAAACGCTCGAAGAGGCCTCTATCGGGATACGATAACAAAAAAAAGATAAGGAGTGCCATATGGCAAAAAAAATGAAAACCATGGATGGAAATACCGCAGCCGCTCATGTAGCATACGCGATGAGCGAAGTTGCCGCGATTTATCCGATCACACCATCCTCTCCAATGGGCGAAGAGTGTGACGATTGGGCGGCAAACGGGCGAAAAAATATATTTGGTCAGTCCCTGCTGGTTAGACAACTTCAATCCGAAGCCGGCGCCGCCGCTGCGGTACACGGCTCTCTTGCAGCCGGCTCCCTGACCACCACCTTCACCGCATCCCAGGGCTTGTTATTGATGATACCGAATATGTATAAAATCGCCGGTGAAATCCTTCCGGCTGTTTTTCATGTGACCGCCAGGGCTATTGCCGGGCACGCACTTTCAATTTTCGGTGATCATCAGGATGTCATGGCGGTGCGCCAGACCGGCTTTTGCCTGCTGGCATCGGCATCTGTTCAGGAAGTAATGGACCTTGGGCTGGTGGCCCACCTGTCGGCGATCGATGCCAGTGTCCCGGTTGTTCATTTCTTCGATGGATTTCGGACTTCTCATGAAATCCAAAAAATTGAATTGATTGACTACGACGAAATGGCAGGCCTGGTCAACAAAGAAGCCATCGCCGCATTTCGACGGCGTGCGGCGAATCCCGAAAGACCGGAAATCAGGGGAACGGCCCAGAATCCGGATATCTATTTCCAGGGCATCGAAGCCGCCAATCCGTACTGGGAAAAAGCCCCTCAGGTGATCATCGAAAACATGGAAAAAGTGGGGGCCCTCACCGGCAGGCCTTACAAACCTTTTGATTATGTGGGCGCTCCGGATGCCGAACATGTGGTCGTGTCCATGGGTTCTTCATGTGAAACCATCGAAGAAGTGGTAAACCACCTGAATCGCAACGGAGAGAAATTGGGGCTGGTAAAGGTTCGCCTCTATCGCCCCTTTGTTGCCGAAAAGCTTTTCGAAGTTTTGCCGGAAAGGGCTACAAAAATCGCCGTACTTGACCGCACAAAGGAGCGTGGCGCCCTGGGCGATCCGCTCTACACGGATGTATGCACGGCCTTTATGGAAAAAGGGTATCTTCCAAAGCTTATCAAGGGCCGCTACGGACTGGGATCCAAGGAATTCACGCCGGGAATGGTCAAGTCCGTATATGAAAATCTACAATCGGAAAACCCGAAAAATAATTTCACCATCGGCATTATCGATGATATTTCGCATTCCTCACTGGCATACGAAGAGGGTTATGACGTCGCCCCGGAAGGAACCGTCCAGTGCAAATTCTGGGGACTCGGAGCGGATGGAACCGTCGGGGCGAACAAGAGCGCCATTAAAATCATCGGCGACAATACCGATTTGTACGCTCAGGCCTACTTTGCCTACGATTCCAAGAAATCCGGCGGATTGACCGTCTCCCACCTTCGTTTCGGAAAGACCCCGATAAAATCGACGTATCAGATCGATTCAGCAGATTATATCGCCTGCCACAAATCCAATTACCTCGATACTTACGATGTTCTGGCCGGAATCAAGGAAAAAGGGTCATTCGTATTGAACTCCAACTGGTCTTTGGAAGATATGGAAAAAAAGATCCCCGCCCCTGTAAAACAGGTCATCGCCAAAAAGAAAATCGCCTTTTACAATATCGATGCAGTAAAAATCGCCGGCGAAGTCGGGCTGGGGGGGCGCATCAACATGATCATGCAAACCGCCTTCTTCAAGCTGGCGCGTGTTATCCCCGTGGATGAGGCAATCGGATACCTGAAGGATCAGATCATCACGATGTTCGGGAAAAAAGGGCAGAAGATCGTGGATATGAATATCGCCGCCGTGGACAATACCCTCGAACATCTCGTCAAAATCGATTATCCCGAGACTTGGGCCGAGGCGTCGGACCATCCAAAACCCCTCAAATCCGAACCTGATTTCGTTAAAAATGTCGTCCGTCCCATTTTGGCCCAGCAAGGCGATAAAGTTCCGGTGAGCGCCTTTGCCCCCGACGGCATCTTTCCGGTTGCAACCAGCCAATATGAAAAGCGCGGTGTGGCCATCGAAGTGCCCGAGTGGATCATGGAAAATTGTATTCAATGCAATCAATGCTCAATGGTGTGCCCGCACGCCACCATCCGGCCGGTGTTGGCGACCGATGAGGAACTCGCAGCTGCACCGGAAACCTTTGAAACAAAAAAAGCGCAGGGAAAGGATCTTGCCGGATACAACTTCAGAATACAGGTCAATACGCTGGACTGTATGGGTTGCGGCAATTGTGCGGACATCTGTCCCGCCAAAAAACCGGCGCTGGTGATGAAGCCGCTGGAAACCCAGACGGATGTCCAGGTCAAGAACCATGAATTCAGCCTGACCATTCCGGCAAAGGACACCCTTATGAATCCCACGACCATAAAGGGGAGCCAGTTTCGCCAACCGCTGTTGGAATTTTCCGGTGCGTGTGCCGGTTGCGGTGAAACCCCTTATGCGAAGCTCCTTACCCAGTTGTTCGGTGATCGAATGGTTATTGGAAACGCCACGGGCTGCACCTCCATTTGGGGCGGCTCCGCTCCTTCAATTCCCTACTGTGTCAATAAAGACGGATTCGGCCCCACATGGGGCAACTCGCTTTTCGAGGACCCGGGCGAGTTTACTTACGGCATGCTCCTCTCCGATATCGCGCAGCGAAAAAATCTCGGTGAGCTGATAAAAAAGGCGATCCCGAACGTTCACGACGAGGCGCTTAACGAGGCGATGCAGGGTTGGCTTGAAAACATGAAAGATCCTGATGGGTCGCGCACTTATGGTGACCGGCTCAAGGTGCTGCTTCCGAAATACCCGGATGATGCGCTTCTTTCAGAAATCATGAGCATGTCCACACGGTTTACCAAAAAATCGTTCTGGGTTTTCCTGGGAGACGGCGCCGCCTACGATATCGCTTATGGGGGCATCGATCACGTATTGGCTTCCGGAGAAGACATCAATGTGTTTGTGTTCGATACGGAGGTTTATTCCAATACCGGCGGGCAATCATCAAAGGCTACGCCTACCGGTTCAGTGGCCAAATTTGCCGCTTCAGGCAAGAAAACGAAGAAAAAAGATATGGGCCTAATGGCGATGACCTATGGATATGTTTACGTGGCCAGTGTCGCAATGGGCGCCAATAAAAATCAATTGATGAAAGCGCTTGTCGAAGCGGAGCGTTACGACGGGCCGTCACTCATTCTTGGGTATTCCCCCTGCATCAATCACGGAATAAAAAAAGGAATGGGTAAAAGCCAGGAAGAAGAACGATTGGCGGTTGCCTCCGGCTATTGGCCGCTGTATCGTTTCAATCCCGCATTGAAGAGCGAGGGAAAAAATCCGTTCATTTTGGATTCCAGGGAGCCGGACGGCACCATTCAGGATTTTCTTTCCGGAGAGGTAAGGTATGCCAGCCTGGAGAAAACCTTTCCCGAAGAATCTAAAAAACTCCGCAGTATGATCGAGCAGGAATATCAGGAACGCTATAAAACACTCAAGCTGATGGCTGAACCTGAAAGCATTTGCAAGGATACTTCCAATTAATCTAAAGAGGGGCCGCTGCTAAGCGGCCCCTCTTCTTTTTCATCCCGACCCGCTTTAAGTAAATTTAAAGGCCTTCCGCATCTCCTCAATCCAATGCAAGCCCCCATCCCGTCGCTCCCGTCCCGCTCGTCTCGCCCGCCATGCATTCAAATCAAGCTTTCCCCACATTTTTTTCCAGTTCGGCCCGACTTACAAAAGCAAATTTTTATGCTATTGGGAAAAATTCATTGCTGTTCTATCCCGGAAAGGGTCTTGTCTTTTTGCGTCCCATAATTCAACCGGGAAAAAAGCAAACTTTTCGGATGGTCTTTTTCTTGCAGCCGCAAGGTGCACGTCTAAAGGCGATTCCGGATAGCTGAGATTGCATCGAAAACTACATTTAATAAATATGAAAGCATATCCAATGCCGCAAGTATCGCATAAAAACATCGTCTTGTTGTTGGAGGAAGACCCCATTAATACAAAAATAGTTCAGAAGATGCTATCGTATTTTGGGTATACGACTATAACGGCGCATAATCGTTTAGAGGCCGGGAATTTTCTTCAGACCCGAAACGTCGATATCATCCTGATGAACATCGATATGGAAGGGCACGAATGGCCGCCTATTCCCAAGATTGCCGACGAAATCGCCAGAAAAGCCGGAAAACAGATACCAATCATCGGTTTTTCAGACAAAGCGGATAAGACCGTTCGGGAAAACTGCTTGAAACGGGGAATGGATGATTACCTGCCGAAACCGATCTATCAAAAAGAACTATGCCGAGTGCTGCACACTTGTCGAGCCTTCTAACGCACGAAACGGTCTAAACGATCTTAAAACCGAGCAACTCAGCCATTTCTGGAGGGGCACGAACTATAGCTTGCCCTATTTGGAAAAATTTTATATTCAGCAGTCATGCGTCCCGTCTTCGACCCCATAACCGGTCGTGTCTTCGAAAAGAGGCCGAGGCAATCATGTACGCGATGCGGCACGTGCTGCCGAAAAGGAGGCCCTGCAATGCATCTTGAAGACAAACCGTTGATTGAACGCGGTGATCTTCACCTGCGGGACTTGATGACTATTCGAAATGGCGAGCCGGCCTATGACAACATACGGGGAGAAACGGCACCGGCAACTTCCGATATTATCAAAATTAAAAGCCGGCAAAACGACAGCGCATGCATCTTTTACGATGATGCGAACCGCGCCTGCGGCATTTACCGGAATCGTCCGCTGGAGTGCCGAATGCTGAAATGCTGGGACACCAGAGACATTCTAACCATCTATAACCGGAATCGATTGAGCCGCTTTGACCTTATCGGCATGTCTCCGGAATGGTGGGATCTCGTAAACGACCATCAAAACCGCTGTTCTTATGATGATGTGCTGATATTTGTAAACACCGCCATGAAAACAGGGGAAAAAGACGCAATACTTGAAAAAAAAGCAGCCTATGCCATCCGTTATGACATGGAAATCCGCGTCTTGATTCGGCAGAATGACCGAATCGATTCAGAGAAGCTGAATTTTCTTTTCGGCAGACCCATGACAGACACGTTGTCTTCAATGGGAGTCAGGGTTCATTACCGCAATGGCAAGCCCGTTTGTGTCATAACGCCTTCAAATCCGAGCTAGTCGGGTATCAGCGTAAATTTCCATGAACAGTACCAATCCTCCGGATGCTTGTCCGGCGGGCAACCGATACATTCGGTATGGATGCGCGGGTCGATCGTTTTTGCAAAATAGGGATATTCCACCAATCCTACCGATTTGCAGGGATAGTCTTCCAATCCCTTTCGTTTTCTGGCGGCCTGCACACGGCAGTCATTCATTTGGAAAATCAACGTGTTTTCATCCACGATGTTCAGGGTTTGCTGATTGATGAAGGCATACATCCGCAACGAAAGCGCCTTTTCCAAGGCCTGAATGCCCCCTTTTTCCGGAAGGTTCAACAAATGCTTAACCCTGTGGGCTTCATAGGGCGAGTACCGGGTCCAGCAGGTGTCGTTGCAGCGTTTGGCATCATTCATTCCCAATTTTTTTTCGACGGCCTGAAACCATATGCCGTCATTCGCGAGCCAATTGATGCTGATCGTCTGCATCAATTCGAGAAGCTGTGTTCGAGAAAAACCGGATAAAACATCCGGCACACCGTCCGAAACCGATATGCCCAAGGACTTTCCCAATCTCCCGAGCTGATTGCGCGTTGTTTGGTCCCAAACCCGGCTCTCCATGGACACGGCATCTTTAAAGCCGAACTGGTGTTCGGCCTGGGCAAACCACATCCCGTAATGCATGATGATTCTTCGAAATGCATCCATTACCAGTCGAATCAAAAAGGCGTTGTCAACAGATTCGATAAGGTTATTATTTTTCGAGTTGTCCACTTGGCGTTTCTCCTTCGGATTTAATCAAAAAAAGGGCAAGGCTTCGCACGAAAGCATATCATGTGCGATATGGGAAGCCTTGCCCTTGGGGATGTCCCCACTACCTTCAACTTCTCATTTCCAAAGCTGGAAAAGCCGTCGTTACGAACTGCTAATCCTTCCCGATAATGGAGATGGCCGCCACGTTCTGCGCAGGAGAGCCGCCGAGGTTATGGGTCAACCCCATACGTCGCTCATTTTTAACCTTCCGCTCTTCGGGTACCCTGTCCAGGATCTGCTCGTACATCGCATAAATCATCCGGAGACCTGAAGCGCCGATGGGGTGGCCGTAACATTTCAACCCGCCGTCCACCTGACACGGAACTTTACCGTTTAAATCATAAAATCCGCCCATGACATCTTCATAAGCACCGCCTTTGGGTGATACATGAAGGTCTTCCATGGTCACGAATTCCGTAATGGAAAAACAGTCATGGACCTCCATCATATTGATTTCCTCACGCGGTTCCTTGATGCCGGCTTCTTCGTACGCCTTTTGTGCAGCCTTCCGGGTCGTCACGAAATGAGAGCCGTCCCAATTGTTAAAGGTCGTCTCTTCACCGGAGCTGAGGGCGATTTGCAGCGCTTTGACCTTGACGATATCCTGATTGGATTTTATGCTCTTGGCGATTTCCGGTGTGGTGACGATCGCACAGGCCGAGCCGTCACTAACGCCGCAGCAGTCAAACAAGCCCAGGGGATAGGCGATCATCGGCGCCGCCTTGATCTGTTCTTCCGTGACCGCTCTTTTTAAATGCGCCTTTGGATTGATGGCTCCATTGGCATGACTTTTAGCGGAAATGTGGGCGATAGCGTCTTTAATTTTCTCCATCGGGATCTTCCATTTTCGGGCATACGCGGTCGCGAGCTGGGCGAACATGCCCGGAGCGGTTCCGTTGAATCCCACCATAAACGCATTCACACCGCCGCCCACACCGCCGGGAAGGCCACCGTATCCGGTGTCTTTCAGCTTTTCCACACCCAGTGCCAAAACGATGTCATAAACGCCCGCAGCAACAGAGTAACAGGCGGCCCTGAACGCTTCCGTTGCCGTGGCACAGAAATTTTCCGTACGGGTTACCGGGATATACGGCAAGTGCAGGGTTGTCGATAAGGGAGTCGCTCCCCGGCCGATATTCACATCGATGAAATGGGAGCCCAGGTACGCTGCCTGGATCTCCTTTTTTTCAATTCCGGCATCCGCCAGGCATTCGGTGAAGGCTTCCACCATCAAATCTTCGGCGCCGGATTCCCATCTTTCACCGAACCGGGTGCATCCCATCCCCAAAATTGCCACTTTATCTTTGATTCCATCAGCCATTTACTTCACCTCCTTTACGGGAACAGCTTTCCAGAAGTATCCGGAAATGTCCCTTTTTGGATCATAATACTTCTTTCGAAAGCTCATGGTTACGTCCATATCCGTTGCCAAGTCATCCATTGTGCAGTCCGTAAAGTCAAACATGAACTTCCCTCCGCCCTCGAATTCGACCTGCCCGTAAATTGACGGGGGATCATACGTTGCGGCCAGATTATCGCCGGTGTAGCTGGCGATCTTCCCTGTTTTGTCGGAGAATCGAATCGGCTCCATTTTTCCGACAGCGCCGCATTCCGGATTGACACAAACCCGCTGTGGTGGAAGCTGGGGCGTGCCGCATTCCAGGCACCTGGTTCCCCACAACCCGAGCACGAACTTGCGGGCGCGGAAGAGGAGCGACATTCGCGTCCATTGGTCTTCTTCCATTCGCAGACCAAAATCGGCCGGCAGGACATCCCGCCAAACGAGCATTTTGGTGTAGTTGTCCAAATCCGCACGATTGGCCAGGCTGCCGGCGATGCCTTTCGCATCTTTTTTCCCCAGAATTCCTTCGGTAACTTCAAAATAAACGGCATCGCAGCCGCTTCCATAGCTGACCACCATGATCTTGTCGCCGGGCTTGGCGAGTTCGAGCGCTGAAACCAGCATCACCAGGGAGTGGGGTGTTCCGGATTCACCGATTTCCGCCTGCAAATGGCTCTGCTCCTGTTCCGGTGTGATTCCCAGGATCTTGTTGAGTTTTCTTCGTTCAGCGTCATAATGGCAGGGATAAACGACTTTAGCAAAATCGGACATGGCCAAACCCGTCTTTTTCAGCAGACCGTTTACCGCGGCGGGAACAAATTGGTCAAAACCAAGGTCCCGAATCCACCTGTCTTCCCATTGCCGGTCGTATTTGGCAAAAGACCCTCGGTAATGATCGACGAAATCGATGGTGGTGGAGAATGAATCCTTGTACTCGGCGATGACATTTTCACTGCCGACCAGAAAGGATGCTGCCGCATCACCGAAAATCATCTCTTGAGGGGAAGCAGGTTTGCCCAGGCGGCAATCCGCCGAGGTTACCAAGACATTGTTGAGCCGTTTGGCCTCTACGCTTTCAAGAGCGGATAGCAGGGCTGTAGTGCCGGACTTAAGGCCGCCGCCGAAGTCGGCGCATCGAATACTTTCGTCCAATCCCAGCGCTCCGGAAATAATGCCGGCATTCAATCGCTCTTTGTACGGCATTGTCGTGGATGCAAAATACACCGCCTCCACTTTTTCGCGATCGATACCCGTCAATGCATCGGTTCCGGCTGCTACGGCCATCGTAATGCTGTCTTCATCGAAGTTGGCAACCGCCTTCTCGCCCCTGGCAAGCCCGATGTTCGCGGCGTTCATCCATCCTATACCCGCATAGATCATGCCCCGGTTCAAGCGATAACGCGGCACATAGCCGCCATAAGAACAAATTCCGAACATATGACCTCCTTTCAAGATTAAAGAATGTATATCGGGTTAATGTCGTATCTGTTTATCCTCCTTTCAGGTATTCGGTAATTGGTTTAAGAACGGTATTAACCCGGCCGAAATAATTGTTTATCGAGCCGATTGAAAAGGCTCTTATACCCGGTGCCCGACCGGAAACGGCTAATTTGTTCCATTTCTGCATAGGCCGGAAAAGGCTGATCCTCAATTAGAGTTTTCCTGCGGTAAATATTTCCCGACCGGCTTTACCTGATTCGAATTATCTCATTTCCGGATGGACACTACCCGCCACCATATTTTAAATGTTCAATATGCCGGACAATCTGCGCCGGCCTTTGGAGTTGACTAATTTGCCTGTTTTCACTATAACCGCATCATCACCGTTTCGTTCGCCTTGAGGAGAATGCCGGGTGATTCAATTGGATTTCATCGTTTTGCACCATTATTGAAACACAAGGAGCTGCCGATGGTTCGGACTGAAATATCCCTTTTTTTAAAAAATGTCCCCGGGGAACTCGGGAAACTCGCCTCGTTATTTTCAGAAGCCGCTATCAATATAGATGCTCTCACGATTCAGGACGCCTCGAGCTACGTCAAAGAGTTGTTTATGGCCCGAGGCAAATCCTTGAAACGCATCGCCTCCGCCGCAAGCTACAATTCAATGAGGAAAGACTCGGCGGAATTCGCCCTGATTCGGCTTTTAGCTGATAATACGGATAAGGCGCTGGACCTTTTAAGCAAAAACAACTACTTGTTCGATATTATGCCGGTTATCGCTTTAGAGCTTGAAAACACTCCCGGCGCTCTTGCCGAGGTGGCCAAAACATTCGGTGAAGAGGGCATTAATATTAATTACGTGTATGGCTCGGTATCTTCGCCGGATCAAAAATGCCTGTTTGTCTTTTCCCCTGAAGATATCGAACATGCCGCTGAAATTTTCAAAGATCATTAACCCGTGTCCATACGAAAATGTGAAAATTCGCTTCAGTTCAAGGCGACCGGGAAAGTTTAACCACTGGTCTAAATTTTTCGCCGGCGAAGAAATGAAGTGAATTAGCCATTTCCGGGTGGGCACCGACTAAAATTTCCGGCACCCGCTGCTAATATTCGTAAAAACCCCGGCCGCTTTTTCTGCCCAGACGACCGGCTTCTACATATTTCCGGAGCAGTGGGCACGGCCGATACTTGGAATCTTTAAAACCCTCGTAAAGTGTTTCCAAGATTGCCAAACAGGTATCCAGTCCGATCAGGTCCGCCAAAGCGAGCGGGCCCATCGGATGGTTCATCCCCAGCTTCATGACGGTATCGATATCCTCGCGTTTTCCGACACCGTGATACAGGCAGTACACCGCTTCATTTATCATCGGCAATAGAATTCGATTTGCAATGAAACCCGGATAATCGCTTGCCTCGGCGGGTGTTTTTCCAAATTTTTCTGAAAGATCCCAGGTGATTTTGAACGTCTCATCAGAGGTATCGAGACCTCGTATAACTTCTACCAGGCGCATCACCGGAACAGGGTTCATAAAGTGCATGCCGATCACCTTGTCCGGTCGTTTGGTCCGTGAGGCGATTCGGCCGATGGGAATGGACGACGTGTTTGTCGCCAGAATGGTTTCAGGACCGCACATATCATCCAGTTTTTCAAATATCTCGAATTTGACCGGCTCATGTTCAGTCGCCGCTTCAACGACGAAATGCGCGGTGTCCATGTCCCGCAAATTCGTGGTCGTTTGGATACGTTTCAGCACGGCGGTTTTTTCTTCAGGCGTGGTTTTGTTTTTATCAACGTTCCGCGCCAGGTTTTTTTCAATGACGCCCAGCCCTTTTTGAACAAAATCCTGCTGAATATCATGCATGATGACATTAAGTCCGCTTTGAGCCGCAACCTGAGCAATGCCGTTTCCCATCTGCCCGGCGCCAATAACACCCAATGTTTTAACCTCCATCACATCTCCTTTTTCATTCGCATCTCACAAGCCCTGTGGGCCGAAAGCCGGGCTGACAGACAGGCCTTTACCGTTTGATAACGAGTGCCACGGCTTCTCCGCCGCCCAGGCACAATGAAGCCAACCCGGCCTTTTTGTCTTGCCTGGTCATTTCATAGAGCAGGGTCACCAGGACTCGGCATCCGCTGGCTCCGATGGGATGGCCCAATGCTACGGCCCCCCCATTCACATTTACAATGGCCGGATCGATGTCCAGTTCCCTCAAGATGGCCAGGGAAGATCCCGAAAACGCCTCGTTGATCTCGAACAGTTCAATATCGCTGATCTGAATTCCTTGTTTTTTAAGGCACTTCGGAATTGCCCACATCGGGGCTACCAGCACGTATTTCATATCGATGCCATAGGATGCCTGAGCACCGATTTCCGCCATTACCGGGCACCCCAGCTCTTCGGCTTTTTCACGGGACATCACCACCACTGCTGCAGCGCCGTCGCTGATGATGGAAGCATTTCCAGCCGTTCCTGTACCACCGGTCTTGAATGCGGGTTTCATTTTCGAAAGAACTTCATACGAGGTTTCCCGAGGGCATTCATCATCAACGAAAACAGCAGGTTCTTTTTTCTTTTGCGGTATGCGAACCGGCAGAATTTCATCCCTGAATTTTCCGGACGAAACGGCATCGAGCGCCCGCTGGTAGGATCGTTCTGCGAATCGGTCCTGATCTTCGCGGCTGACCCCGTATTTTTCCGCGCAGAGTTCATTGGACACGCCCATGTGGAAATCATTGACGATATCCCACAATCCGTCGTGAATCATATGATCCTGGAGAACGCCCGGACCCATGCGATATCCGAAACGCGCTTTTTCAAGGTAATAAGGGGCCAAGCTCATATTCTCCATCCCGCCGGCAACCACCACATCCGCATCACCCGCGCTCACAGCCTGTGCGGCAAGCATCACGGCTTTAAGAGAGGACCCGCAAACTTTGTTTATCGTCAGGCATTCCGTTTCCCAGGACATTTGAGCTTTTACAGAGGCCTGTTTTGCGGGATTCTGTCCATACCCGCACGGCAGCACCATGCCCATGATGACTTCATTGACATCCTTTTGGTCAATACCCGCACGAAGAACCGCTTCCTTGATCACCATGGCCCCTAAATCGGTAGCCCCTATGGTGCTCAACGTCCCGTTAAAGCTGCCGATCGGAGTTCGAACCCCACTTACGATCACCGCCTTTTTCATGTCCTTCTCCCGCTCTGGTCGCCGGTCGGCTCGTTTTCGTCCGGATGATGGGACTTATATTCGCCGCTTTCGAGCTGTTTGTCAATATAGGCCATGATAAATCCTGTCTGGTACTCGATATACTCTTCGATATCCCAGTCCCGTGCCAGCGCCCATCGCCGAAACGTCCACATATGCGCCATTACACTGATGTTGTGGGCCGTCAATTGAATGTGCCGGGACTTCGGATTTTTATAGCCCTTTGCTTCAAATACGGCCCTGACGATGGTTTCAAAAATCCCTGTTATCCCGAGTTCGTTTTTTAACACCCGCTTTCGCCATTCTCTCGTAAGGACATGGGTTTCCTGATAAAGAAGAAGCATATAGTCGCTCATCCGGTGACAAACCAGAAAGTATTGCCGGATCAAATCTTTTAGAGCGTTCCTTCCTTTGGCGCCTTTCGAGCACACGGAAGAAAGGGCCTTTTCGATTTCCTGGTAGATGGTGTCCATCACCAGGTAAAGCACGTCTTCCTTCGTGGCGAAATATTCATATAACGATCCGATGGAGAGGCGCGAAGCCCTGGCAATCTGTCGGGTCGTGGTCTTATCATAGCCGTTTAACACGAACAGACGAACCGCTGCATCGGCAATTTGCCGGCGCCTTCGCTCAACCAGTTCCGGGTTCTTGATTTGCGTCGGGATATCCCGGGTTCGATGTAAGTCTGACATTACCCTGAAAAGTCGAAAAGAGGTTTTCGTCGGCGCTTTTCATAACCGGTTCAACCGGGTAGGGCCAGCGCATTAACCGGATGAGAGCCCCAAAAGCTTCCGGACTTGCCCCGCCTTCAATCAGGTAAGGGGTCCGGTTGTTCATCATATTGAGCGAGCGCTCATTTGTTTATTGATTAACAATATAGCTATTTCATGTCAAGTGAATTCATTCGAATGCCGAAGTCATTTTTTTCTTTTCCTAATTTTTCGAACAAGGCCTGAAGAAGAAAAATATTGACAAAGTGTGTTTCTCACCATATAAATACACTTGTCGAGCGGCCGCTCATAAATTGTAATTGACTGAAATTAAATAACATATGGTTAAAGGCAAAAAATGAATGTACGGCGGGCATCATTTGGGCGCTGCGTCCCATTTTTGTTGCGAAAACGAAGTGAATGATTTTCAATCGACACATATCCGCCACAGCCATAGCGATATTGTGAAGGATCGGGGCGCCGATTTACCGGTGTTTTGAAGGGCGCCAAAAGCAACTGACATCGTATAAAGAAAGGAGACGAAAACAATGTCGTGGTCCTACGTGTGGGAGCTGATTCAGAGCATCCTGATTACCCAAACGGGTATTCCCAATTTGGAGATTAAGGAAGTCTTGATGCTCTTAATTGCCTTTTTCTTTCTTTACCTGGCCGTGGCCAAAAAATTCGAGCCGCTGCTGCTCGTTCCCATCGGGTTCGGTATTTTCCTGGTAAATTTTCCCCTGGTTCCACTGATGGGATTTACCGAACACGGAACGCCTGAACTCATTCGAGCATTTTATAAGTATGGTGTTGAATGGGAGATTATTCCCTGCATCATATTCCTCGGTCTCGGAGCCATGACGGATTTCGGTCCACTGATATCCAATCCAAAAACATTGATTATCGGGGCAGGCGCCCAACTCGGCGTTTTCATCACCTATCTCGGCGTATTGTTTTTTGGATTTACCCTCAAGGAAGCCGCCTCTGTCGCGATTATCGGCGGTGCAGACGGGCCGACCACCATTTATCTTACGGCAAAACTGGCACCGCAGTTATTGGGAGCAAATGCTTTGGCCGCCTACTCTTACATGGCTATGGTTCCGTTGATTCAGCCGCCGATCATGCGATTGATGACAACGCCGGAACAGAGAAAAATTAAAATGCGCCAAACGCGTCATGTGACACCGCGGGAAAAGCTTCTGTTTCCGTTGATTGCGTCAATCCTTATCATCCTTCTCATCCCTGCGGTGGCACCCCTGATGGGCATGTTCATGTTCGGCAACTTTATGCGCGAATGCGGTGTAGTAAAACGGCTATCCGACACAGCCCAGAATTCACTGATGAACATCGTCACCATTTTCCTGGGGCTTTCCGTCGGCGCCACAATGCATGCGGATGTATTTTTAAACTGGAAACCCCTGTTAATCTTCACATTCGGCCTTTTAGACTTTATCGTCTGCACCTTTGGGGGCATTTTGACCGTGCATATCATGAACAGGTTTTTAAAGGAGAAACTCAATCCCCTCATTGGATCAGCAGGCGTTTCAGCAGTGCCCATGGCGGCCCGGGTTTCTCATAGCGAGGGGCTGAAAGCCGATCCGGACAATTGGCTTATCATGCATGCCATGGGACCGAATCTGGCAGGTGTTATCGGATCCGCCGCCGCCGCAGGCATGTTCATCGCAATGTTCCAGTAGGAGGTCGCACATGATACAGAAAAAGCGTAAAAACATATTATGGGGATTACCGATGGTGCTGACTGTACTGCTTCTCTTTGCCGCTCCCGCTTCTGCGGCCTTATTCGGAGAGGAAAAAACAGAAAAGCCGGCACCCACGTTCAGGCGGGAAAATGATACCATTATCGCCAAATTGATTCCCCGAGCCAAAAACACGAGCATTCAGATTGCCTTCAACGTCAACGGCGGAAGACTGGTCGATGTGGAGGGAATGGACTTTTTCGAGGCCGCTACTCCTGAAGTAGACGTCAAAAATTTCAAGTCATCCCTGTTCGTAATCCAAATAGACCAACTCGGCCCCAACGGAGAGGCTACGCTTTCCCTGACCTCGGACTTTTTCATCAGCTCCACCCAGCTTTACGTCTACAACCCGACAACGTCACCGGCCTGGGCGGCCTCCGGAGTTGAAAATGTCACTGCAGGCGAACAGCTTCAGAAAATGACGCTTCGCTTACAAGACGGCGGGCCCTTCGATGCAGACGGCGAAGAAAACGGTGAAATCACCCTGATCGCCGGTCCCCGAGACTCTTTTTGGGGATATGCTTTAGGGACCCTGTTTATTCGGTTTTTCGGTATTTTTCTTGTGCTTACAGTGTTAATGATCGGCATGCTGATTTCAGGAAGGGTTTTTCTCAAGCTGGAAAAACCCTCTTTCCCGGCCGGAGGTGCAAAAGGCGAACCACCTGCTCCCGAGCCGGTTTCAGCACCCGAGCCTTCTGATTTGGAGGGAGCCGTGCCGCAGGAAATCGCGGCGGCCATAGCCGTTGGTCTTCATCTTCATTTTACTGAGAAACGGCGAACCCATGCCGGCCCGGTTGGAAAACGGGGCGCATCCCCGGCCTGGGCCGCCAGCGGGCGCACACGTATTATGAACGATCGCCTGTCCGTGTATAACCGATAACCTGATAAAGGAGAGTTTTATAATGATCTACAAAATTAAAATCGCCGAACAGGATTTCGAAGTGGAGGTTGAGGATGTCAGCGAGGGTATCGCCCGAGTGGCCGTAAATGGAAAACCCTATGAGGTTATGTTAGAAAATTACAATGCAATCGAACCGGCGCCTACGATTTCCCAGGCTCAACCGGCCCAACCGGCACCGACACCGCCAGCTCCCGCGCCCAAAGCGGCACCGGCACCGAAAAAAACTGCGGTTACCGCGGGTGCGGGCGCCATTGTATCGCCCATACCGGGGTTGGTTTTACAGATAAAGGTAAATGTGGGAGACACGGTTTCCGTGGGCCAATCCGTAGCTGTGGTTGAGGCGATGAAAATGGAAAATGATATACAATCCACCGTCGCCGGCACTGTTTCTGAAATTCGAGTCAAATCGGGTGCGCAGGTGGGTACCGGTGACGTATTGATGGTTGTTTCATAATCATTTTGGAAGCTTCAATGTGTCTGATCGATTTTTTGCCGCCAAAAAGCCCGAAGGCATGGCAAGTAATATTCCTTGTCCGTCGGGCTTCGAGGCAAACCGGACTGATCCTTGGTGTAAGCGGCGGACCGTATCGATGTCGCCGTTAGAACCTATTCCCCACGATCATACCCCTCTTTTTTGAGCAGTTCCTGATACCAACAGGCAAAATCATACATACCCTTATAGCGGTTGCTGTCGTTGATAATTCCCATGCAGATCTCAAATGCTCCTCGGCCGTATTCGTTGTTGTACTTTTCCGAATCCGTCGACTGAAGAAAAGCCGAAATAAGGCCCTGGGATGTCCGCTTTGTCTTGTCGCGCCGAATGTCTATGGGGTCTTGAGGTTCGATAAAAGGATCCCATTTGTCATATCCCTTATTCAAAATGTGCTTTTGGCGGCGTGGGGACATGCTGTCAAAAATCGTCTTTTTTCGTAGTTCATCTTCTGCCGAGCGTTTGACCATAATTCGAGGCCCTTTCATCTTCATCCATTTCGGGTGTTTGGATGCCGAGATATTCTTCATTATAATTCGTCAAAAGTGCCATGGAAAGTGGCACCAAGAGTTCCGGAAGCCCGGCGTACCGCGTTTTGATGGATGCGCAAAACCGCTCTGAAAGTTCATACATCTTCTGATGAATCATATCCAGATGAACCGTCGGATACGGCCGGCCCGGATGAAAGCCCGATTGTCCACAGGTTCGTCCCAAGCCCCCGATTTCGGTCGGGATTCCGTACAGACGGCATGTAATGGGACGAGACGCATACAAATCGCAACGATTCCGGGAATTGAGCAGCGGGCATCGAACCTTTTCTTTAGCCACTTCCGCTAAAATGTCGCTTTCTTTTTTGCCGTTCTCGAAATCCTTGTGGGCTTGACGCTTGATTTTGTGAATGATGCGGTCCGCCCGGTTTGCCTTTTCAATAACATCAGCCTTTACCTGCTCTTCGAATGCCTCATTAAACC
Source organism: Desulfobacterales bacterium (assembly GCA_046483495.1). Classification (GTDB taxonomy): domain Bacteria; phylum Desulfobacterota; class Desulfobacteria; order Desulfobacterales; family UBA5616; genus CAYLRU01. The sequence goes on along the minus strand of JAWODC010000070.1, from coordinate 36,039 downwards.
GATAATTGATATACATCGCCTCTATAAGAGAAAGATCAAAAAGCGCATAGCAGCAGTCCGTACATTGAATCCGGCATTTTACACATTCCGGGAATTCTTGTTTTACCTTTTCAAAAATGGCGTCGGCCGCCTTCGACAACGCTTCATACTGTGTGAAGAACGGTTCAATCGCTATGTCAATATTCATTTTTCCTCCTTAATGACACCAGAAATGGCTGATTCACTCCATTTCTTGGTTGGCGGGAATGTAAGACCTCAAAATACATAACGTTTCCTGGTTGAAATTCCCCGCCGCCTTGAAGGGGAGCGCATTTTCCTGTTTCTGGGTGGACTCTCATTAATGTTTCACGTGAAACATTTTATTTCCCGATACAAAATTTTTCGAATACCTGTTCCAATACATCGTTTTTGATATTGAGTCCGATAATGTCTTCTAGATACGTTATTCCTTCACGTAAATCAATGGCGATCAACTCCGGGTAAGAATTCTCGCGTAATCCCGACAGGCCGGCTTCAATGCATCGAAGTGCATATTCAATCGCTTGTTTATGCCTCACATTGATTGCAACGCCATCGGCGCCGACATCGATTTCTTTGTTTTCGGTGGCACAGTCGAATATCCTTTTCTCCAGGTCTTCAATCCCCCGGCAATACAATGCCGATGTCTGTACTGCAGCCGAATGGCACCAATCTTCCGGAATATCGAAAGACGAATCTCCGGCAAGGTCCATTTTGTTCATTACAAGAATGTGAATCTTGGATCGTATCCGATCTTGTATAGCGACATCCTCTTTCGAAAGAGGGTTGCTCATATCTAAAACATGCAAGACGATATCGGCCTCCTCGATGTGTTCATAGGTTTTCGTTATGCCGATATTTTCGATCAAATCCCCGGTTTCATGCAACCCGGCCGTATCCACAAAAATGACGGGCAGCGTTTCCAATCGGCTTTCCTGTTCAATAAAGTCCCGGGTCGTTCCGGGAACAGGAGAAACGATGACCCGGTCCTTTTTCAGCAGACAGTTCATCAGGCTGGATTTTCCCACGTTGGGCTTGCCTACGATAAGCGTGCGAACACCATATTTGATAAGGCGCCCGACTTCAAACTGAGATAGAAGGGTTCTCAGGGGTCGAACAACATCCTGCTCAATCACATAACACGCCTCGTCCGTATTTATATCCCCCTCGAGATCTTCGGGAAAATCGATGTGGGCTTCGATATCGATAATCACGCTCGACAGGTGCTCTAAAACATCTTCGACGGCTTTTCCAAGTGCTCCACGCGCCTGCATTGCCGCCAACCGAAGACCACAGTTCGTCTTGGCCTCGATAATATCGATAACCGCTTCGGCCTGTGTTAAATCAATTCGTCCATTTAAAAAGGCTCTCTTCGTGAATTCACCCGGTAAAGCAAGCCTTGCCCCCTGCTTCAGCACCAGCCCCAAAACGTGTTTCAACGCTAGGGCGCCGGAATGCGTGTTAATTTCAACAACATCTTCACAGGTATAAGATTTGGGGCCGGGCATCATGGTTACAAGAACTTCATCCACCACGTGCCCATTTGATGGATCGTGAATAAAACCGTGAAAAATTCGACGGGATTTCGGATATGCTGCAAAAGTCGAAGCGGGGGGGTGCTCCGTTCGGGATTCTCCGGATCTCTGAAAGAGGGCGGAAACAATACGAAATGCTTCTGTTCCCGATATCTTGATAATGCCAATGCCGCCCGTACCAAGAGGTGTTGCAATAGCGGCGATGGTATCCTGTTTCATTCTATCTTTTTTCGCCTGTCGTCTATTCAGCCCGGAAATTCGACAGATAATGACCTAAACCCATCCATCGGTTTTTGAATAGCCATCAGGTTTCCGTTTTCTTTTCTTTGTTCATCCGGCGCTTTGGAAAAATGACGATTTTTCTTAAAAACCCGTCTCCCAGGCTTTGTGTTCGAACGTATTTGTCGTTTTTTAATGTCAGGTGAATAATGCGGCGATCGTGTGCCGTCATATGCCCTACGGTAGCCGGTTTTCCGGTTCGCTTTACCTTTTCTGAAATGCGGCCGGCCAGCTCCTGCAAATCAGCTTTCCGCTGCTCCAAATATCCTTCAACATCGATTTGCACACGAACTCGTTCATCCATATGTTTGCTGATAATCTTTTCCGCCAGGTATTGAATGGCATCGAGTGTCTGCCCTCTTTTTCCGATCAACATGGCCGGATCTCCGCCGGTGATTTTAAAGCATATGAACGTCTTGTTGATTTCTGCAGAAACAGAGGATTCAGGTGATATCGGCCTTATTAATTTATAAATGATCGCTTTGCCTTTCTCAGCAAGAAGCCTCGATCCTGAATCGCCTTCTTTTTCGGTTTGGGCCTCTTGCGTTTCGACAGAGTCGACCGTATCCTCTTCCTGCCGGGTGGTTGGTTGCGCCGGGCAAACGCGGACCCTTGCCTTTCTTGCCCCAACCAGCCCGAATATTCCGGTGGATCCATGAGAGATAATTTCGATCTTTAGGTTTTTCTTTTCCATTCCGAGTTGTTCGCATGCAACTTTAACAGCTGATTCAACATTTTTACCCTCGAATTCCCTAAATGACGACATTCAACCTCCCGGTTCCTATGCATATTTCTCTTGGATATAATATTGTTGCCCTATTGAAATAATATTATTGACAAGCCAGTACAGAACGAGTCCTGCCGGAAAATTGATAAAAATCACAGTGAAAATAATCGGCATCAACATCATTACTTTGGCTTGCGTGGGATCACCTATAGGCGGGGACATTTTCTGCTGCAAAAACATCGTCCCCCCCATAATAAGCGTCAGCACGGGTATACCATAGGGTTCCTGCATAAACGGGATCGAAACATCGAATCGAAACAGCCGGTCGGGGGAGGACAAATCGGTGATCCAGCCGACAAACGGCGCGTGCCGAAGCTCGATCGCTTCATACAACATGCGATACAAGGCGATAAAAACCGGTATCTGAACCAGCATGGGCAGGCAGCCGCTCATCGGGTTTACCTTATATGTCCGATACAGGCCCATCATTTCTTCGTTCATTTTTCGTTTGTCGTTTTTATACTTTTCACGAATCTCAGTCATCAAAGGCTGAATTTTTTTCATTTCGCTCATGCTTTTATAGCTTTTCGACCCCAAGGGCCACAAGACCGCCTTTATTAAAATCGTCAGGAGGATAATAGCGACTCCGTAATTTGGAACAAGGCTGTATATTCGATTCATCAGCCAAAGGCACGCCTTTGCGATAATATCGAATATGCCGAAATCAACCGCTTTGTCCAGGTCACGCCCAATATCACTTAAAATTCCGGTGCTCTTCGGCCCTATATACAGTTGGAAAGAATGCGTGTTTTGGGTGCCTGGAGCAAGTGCTTCAACCGGCTCCACCAACTGTGCGGTTACCACATTTCCTTTATTGACATCGAGGCGAAATACGGCTTCTTGAGGTATATCCGGCATAATGCTGGAAATAAAATATCGATCCTGAAAACCAATCCATTTAATCACTCCTGAACGCCGGCCTTCATCTTCGATATCCTTGATTTTTATCTGCTCGAGCGAGTCGTCGATAAGGGCACTGGGTCCTGAAAAACCGTAACCGAAACCGTCATCCGTTACGATGTCGGCCTGTGTCGCAACCAGGCTGTTCTGGTAGGTCCGGCTGGTCTGATTAATCACGGTTACAGCCATATCGATCAGATAAGACTCCGGTGAAAACGTATATGTCTTCACCACGGTCAGACCCTCCTGTGTCTTATGCATAAATGATATTTGTTCAGGTTTATCGAAAACATCTATATCATTCCCAGGTGCGTTCGAAACGAACTCGGCCGTTTGCAAGTCCGGCATATTGGCTCCATCGAGCCCGATCAGAATCGTTCCAAAAGGCAATTCCGGATCGATCATTTCCAGCGGATCGGAATCCGGAGCCGCTTGCTCCCGGAATTGTTTCAGCACAAAACTTGAAAAGCCGGCCCCCTTTTCGGAAATACGAACCCGGTAAAAGGAGGTTTCAACTTCGACATGTTTTGCCGTCGTATCCGGTTTTGTAATTTCCGGTAATTCGAATCTTTCCGGTGCAATCGGCTCCGCCGGCAACGCGCCGTCCTGCTGCGCCTTTTCGCGTTGTATCGCTTCTCTTTTCCGCACGGGTTCCGGGCTCTTTTCGACAAAAAAGGCCTCCCACAGCAAAAAAATAAGAAAAGAAAGCGCAATCGCCAATAAAATCCTCGTATGCTCCATAGTCTACTCCAGTTTCAAGTCCTATAAAAAAACCTCGATGCCGGACGGAAAATCGAGGCGAAGAATGTTTTTCGGAATGGCGACAAAGGGAAGAATATACGAGTTTGCCGTTGGCGGTTTCGGGTTTTCTTGACATCAGACCCGGAAACGCGACGGTACTTTTGGTGATTTCGATGAACTCATGCGGCTTAGCCGGGCATATTCGGGCAACAACGGCCGAGATTGATGATAACAGCATTCTATCCGGAAAATGCCTGTGTTCCAAATAGGGATGTGCGAACAGTTGCCGCTGTCCTGATCTCTTAGCCTACGGCACGTAATCGATACCCCCCGGATGCCATGGGTGACAACGGAGCAGCCTTCGCATACTTAAATAGCAGCCCTTTACAAATCCGTGACGAGCAATAGCGATATACGCATATTCGGAACAGCATGGATAAAAACGGCACGTCGGTCCTAAAACAGGCGAAATAAAAAACTGATACCCACGAATCAGAACATGAGCCGCTTTTACCAATAGCGCTTTAATGATCGGATTTCCTTTTTGCCTTTGCTAACACATCTGTCAACGACGAAAACATTTGTTCCTTCGTCAGTGCTGCTGCCGATTTTTTCGCAATAAGATTGATATCGCTGCACCCGTCTATGAGATGTCGATTCAAACGAAAGTATTCCCTCACCAATCGCTTTATCCTGTTCCGGACTACTGCATTGCCGATTTTCTTGGGTACGGTTATTCCCAGCCGGGATCTTCCTGTGTCACCTCGGGCGGATAGCATAATAAAATGATAATTGACTGATTTTTTTCCGATTTCGGATAGCTTTAGATAATCGCCCCGCTTCAGCAGCCTGTCCGCCTTTGTAAATGAAGCGCGTTGCATGAAACATCTCTTAAACGGATATGAATCCACCCCTTATTCGGGAAGGTCCACATCTTTATCTACATAGTGCTTTCGAAAATCCTGCAAAAAAATCGCCATCACCTTTTCAGCCTCCACGTTTAAACCGCCAACCGATGCCGACCCTTCGCTCGCCGCCGGTTAATCACCCGCCTTCCCGCTTTTGTCGACATCCGTTTTAAAAACCCATGCGTTCGAGCCCGTTTCGTTCTGCTTGGTTGATATGTCCGTTTCATCGTAAAAACTTCCTTTTGAGAACGCCAAATATAGTGTCAAATAAACACAGTCAATGCCATAATCAAATAGATTAATCATACTTCATTGAACAAGTCAATGTTTTTCCCTTAATAATTCCGCAATTTCAATATTCTCGAGATGTAATCGCACGTCAGGGTAAATGACAATCCGTTTTTCCAGACTTTCTTCCAGGCTTTGAATAACCGTGTTTTCCTCGCCATGCAGCAGTTCGGCGATTTCAGGGTTGACTCTCAAGCTAATGGTCGTGCCGGAGATGTCTTTGGCATATCGGATTACCTCCCGGTAAAGGTTGTAGCAAACCGACTGGCGCGACAGCAGGTATCCTTCCCCTTCACAATAAAAGCAGGGTTCGCAAAGCATTCTGCCAAGCGATTTCTTCACTCGTTTGCGGGTCATTTCAATAAGCCCCATTTCCGACATCGGCAATACCTTCGTTTTACTTCGGTCTTTTTTCAGGGCGTCCATCAATGCATTGTAAACCTTTTCCTGATTCGATTTTTTTTCCATGTCGATAAAATCGATAATAATAATACCGCCGATATCCCTTAATCGTACCTGATAAGCAATTTCCTTGACCGCCTCCAGGTTGATTTTCAATATGGTTTCCTCGAGGTTATGATTCTGTTTCCCGACATACCGACCGGTATTTACGTCGATGGCAACCAGTGCCTCCGTATGGTCTATGACTATATAACCGCCTGATTTTAGCCACACTTTGCGTTTTACTACCCGGGATATATCCACCTCGATGTTGTAGGCCTCGAAGATGGGCTCGCATCCTTCGTAGAGTTCGACGGAATCCTTAAGCCCGGGCATCATGGTGTCGATAAACGAAAGCACCTTTTCATACCCCTGTCTCGAATCGATGATCAGTTTGTCGGCCTCATGGATTAAAAGGTCTCTGACTGCACGAAGCGTCACGGACAATTCCTGATGAAGCATCGAAGGCGCGGAAACCTGTTCGAATCGCTTTTGAATGTTAGCCCAGAGGTTGTTCAGAAAACGCATCTCGTACAGCAGCTTCTCTTCATTCACGCCTTCCGCGGCCGTTCTGACAATGTACCCGAACCTGCCGTCCCTGAAACGGTGAACGCTTTCTTTCAGCCGGTTCCTTTCAGCATCCTCTTCAATTTTTCTGGATATGCCGATATGATCGGAATTAGGCATTAGAACAAGAAAACGGCCCGGAAGAGAGATATGAGACGTAACGCGGGCGCCTTTTGTACCAATGGGAGATTTGGAAACATGAACCATGATCTCCTGGCCTTCCCTGATCAGATATTCGATCGGAGGATTTCGCTTTTCGAATGCATTTTCCGTGCAAAAATCCCTGTCGAGCACACCGGAAAGGTCATCTGGTCCTTCCGGCGCGTCTTCGTTTGTCTTATGATTCTCCTTGATGACGTCTCCGGCGTACAAAAATGCCGCCTGTTTCAATCCGATATCGATAAAAGCGGCCTGCATACCAGGAAGAACCCGCTGAACTCTACCCTTATAGATATTGCCGGCAATGTCCGAAAAATCCCCCCGTTCGATGAACACTTCCGCCAAATTCCCGTCTTCAACTAAAGCAACGCGCGTTTCGTGCGCTGTCGAATTGATGATCAATTGCTTGTACATCGCCTCTCTTTCATGCGGAATCAAAGCTGCACATTCGGTTTCAATATTTTCTAATCCGCGCCGTTTTAATTCGGTCCTCATTCATGGCAAAGACCGCCCTTAGAAAATCGGCCGGTCGAATGGTTTTTTCTTTTTCATCGAGAACGGAAATTTGAATATGGTTCGGCTCGGCTGATTTTAAATGGGAAACCCGGCTTTTTAAATCGGTGTATGTTTTTTTACCTTTTTTATTGGTTTGTACAAGCATAAACTTTTCCGCAGCTATAAACCGCTTAAGATTCGCCCGTTCGAATACGCCGCCACTCAGCCGTATGGAATAGGTCGACACGCCGGAGTGCCGGCCGTCTTCTTTAGGATCGAAGGCCTCGATATGTTTGAACAAAACGCCTGGAGGCATCTGCCGATTCAACGCTTCGATCATTTCATGAAAAGAGGGACCTTGCTCGACCGTTGCATATAAAATTTCATTGGTCCCCTCGATGCCCAACGGAAGCGGATCATTGAAGGAAATTTTGGGCTTTGGGTGAAAACCTTCGGAATACTTTAATAGAATACCCGCTCTTCTGAACGCCCTAAGCACCAGATTGACAAATTCGAGGTGACCCAGGTAAGCGGCCTCCTTTTCTTTCGTGTAGGTCATCCGAAGGCGCTGATATTCTTTTTCCTCATGTTTAACCGGAATCATGTCCGGTTCTGTCCGAATTTCGGGATTTATGCGGGGATAAATGCGTTTAAAATCGCAAACGCCGCATCCCTGACAATTTCCACAACGGCAATCTGTGGTGGGAGCGTTGTCGATGAGGGCTTTGCTGCACTCATTTTTTAAAAAAGGTTTCGAAACGCCCACGTCGATATGGTCCCACGGCAAGGGCTCATCAAAATGCCGGTTTCGGGTATAATCATGTATATCTATCCGGGATTCTTTTATCGCCCGCTGCCATTTTTCGAAACTGAATGAGTCGCTCCATCCATCAAAACAACATCCCAATTGATAGGCCTTGATCAGCAACCGGGCCAACCTCCTGTCTCCTCGAGCCCAAAGTCCCTCGATCAGACTGACTTCCGGGTTCTGCCATTTGAAATTGACCCTTGAAAGCCTCAGTTGGTCTCTTAACCATTGGATCTTTTCCTTGGATTCTTCGAGCGGTATTTGACGGGCCCATTGAAACGGCGTATGCGGTTTTGGAATAAAGGTGGCGACACTGACACTGATTTGATAAGGTTTTTTACAGTCTGTTTTGATTCTTCTGAGTCTTTTAACCAGTGCGACAATGCCCGCGAGGTCTTCGCCGGTTTCGGTCGGCAGGCCGATCATGAAATATAATTTGATGCTCCGCCACCCCATTTTCAGCGCACAAGTGACGGTTTTGACGATATCATCCTCAGATAGATTCTTGTTTATGACCTCCCGAAGCCGCTGACTGCCGGCTTCCGGAGCTATAGTAAACCCCGTCTTGCGCACCTGTCCGATCAGGTCCATCAGTTCCGGCGTCAAGGTTTCAGCCCGAATGGAAGGCAGGGAAATCCCAGTTGCAATCCCCTTATTCCGGTTCAGCCGCTGCAGCAGGTGTTCGATGCACCGGTAGTCGCCGGTGCTTAAGGAAAGCAGGGAGACATCCTCGTATCCTGTGGTTTTCAAGCTTTTGTCGAAAAGGGAAAGAAGGTTGTCCAAAGAACGCTCCCTGACGGGACGATAGATCATGCCGGCCTGACAGAATCGGCACCCTCGTGTACAGCCTCTGGCTATTTCAAGCCTGAGCCGGTCGTGCACCGGCTTTGACCAGGCAACAACGGGGGATTCCGGAAACGGGGTCTTGTCGAGATCCTCGGCGATGGATCGTCTGACGTTTTCGGCACCGCATGTAGATCTTGTCCCTGTAAACCCGCCCGATCCAAACACGGGTACATAATGTGAAGGGATATATACGCCTGGAATGGCGGACCACTTTTTCAAAAGCGATTCTTTGTCCGTCTTTCCCTCCTTTTTCCATCCTAAAAGGGCCTCACACATCAGTAAAACCACCGGTTCTCCGTCCCCTATAACCATTGCATCAAAAAATTCAGCCACCGGTTCCGGGTTGCATGTGCAGGGCCCACCGGCAATAACGATGGGGAAGGAATCTTCTCTGTTTCGTGCCGCAAACGGGATGCCGGCTAAATCCAGCATCAAGAGCATATTGGTATAGTTCAGTTCATAGAGCAAACTGAAACCGACAATGTCAAATTGCTTCAACGGCGTCTGCGTTTCCAACGACTTCAAGGCAATGTTCTTTTCCCTTAGCAGCTTCCCCATATCCCTGTCCGGAGCAAAAACCCGCTCCGCGTACGCCCCGTCCTGCTTATTGATCTGGTCGTACAAGATCATAAGGCCTAGATGAGAACTTCCGATCTCATATAAATCCGGAAACGCAAGGGCGACATGCACGCCAATGCCGGACACATTTTTTCGGACGGCGTTTGTTTCCGTGCCTAAATAACGGCTTGGGCGGTTGACAAAGGGCAATATTTCCCCTTTTCTTTCCATTAAAATACCTTCTTCAATTTCCTTATCGGTGTTTTTCGTTCGACAATAATATGTCGCTGTATGTATTATCCTTTTAGCCGGTTGTTGTAAAGCGATTGGTTTTTGTCGGCCGTGTCATTTTGCATTTGACATCTGCCGACCATTGTCATAGTTTACTTGAACAAACAAGTACTTATCACAGGACATCATTTAAATCCATCATCAGGATCAGGTCTTTTAGTTTTTCCAAAATAAAGACGAGAAGAAAAGGAGAAAGCCGACATGCTTAAAATGTTCATGGCTGTATCTGCCCGCTTACCGTTGATTCTCCTTCTATGTTTGCTTTTGAATCCAACCATTGCTGCAACCGATAAGACAGACCATTTAAATACCTCTGAAACGGTCAAAAGCGTCAAAACATTTATCGCGAATGAAGCCGAACAGATGCAGGTTGCCTCAAACGCTGTGACGCGCAACCCTAAAATAAAGGTGTTGACAGGCACGGGGGACATCCGTCACGCCGAATCTCTGGCATTGCGGCTCGAGAATACCGGCTACGAGGTAGACGCTGTCGATGCTGCGCCGCGTTCGGATTTCGAAAATCACACCCTATACTTTGCCGAAGGCTATGACGGTAAAGCAAAGGAAATCGTACAACGGCTCAATCTGACCAATGTCTCGCTCAAGCCGCTAAGCTGGCAGTCCATTTTCGATCTCATCATTGTGGCGGCCGGACCAATAGATGAAATCGCTCCTGCTGCCGTCGATCGATCGGTTCGTGCTGTGGCCGATGATGCCGATGAAAAAAGCCTCAAAATAAAAGTTTTAAGTGGCGACGGGGACCTTGGGACGGCCAGAAAGGCTGCCGAGAAGATAAAAAATGCCGGATACAGACCGGCACCGGTTGATTATGCGCCCCGGTCTGACTTCAAGCAAAACACCATTTACTTTTCAAAGAAGTACAAAGCACAGGCTGAAAGAACGGCTGATGTTTTGAACATGCCGAATACCCGTTTAAAGCCGCTGAACTGGCAATCGGATTTCGACATGATCGTCGTGACGGTCAATCCTGAGAAGATAGCCGGTCCGGGTCCGGAACAGATAGAGCAAGACAGGCATTTGGAAAAAATAATTTCCCTTCATTCACAGATTACGCGTAGTCTTGATGAAGCCCATGAGCGGTTTACGGATCAGGACTTTTCCGGAGCAAACGAATACTTTGCCGATTCCGCCAAATCCACTCAAAAACTTCGTCGGCTCCTCGAAAAGGCTTTTCTCACGAATAAAAACCCGAAAAGCAGTGAATCCGGGCGGACAGACGAGACCCTTGAGGATGCGGCGCCAGCCAGAATACTGGTCCTCAGCAGGGATATCGACTTGGGGCATGCCAAAAAAGTAGCCGACCGAATTGCAGACATGGGGTATGAAAAACCTGCTGTCGATTATGCACTCAGATCCGACCTTAAAACGCAGACGATCTATTTTGCCGATTCCTACCAAAAAGCGGCCTACGATATCGCATCGCACCTGAAAGATGACCCCGATCCTATTCCTTTGCGTTGGACATCCGATTACGATGTGATTCTGGTCACCGCCGAAGCGCCTGAGCCGGGAAGAGCCCTCAGGCTTTTGGAAAAATATCGAAAAGAAGAAAAAGAAATCGTAGAACAAATTAATGGGCAAATAGCACAGGGGCGGGAGCTTTCTGAGAAAGGCCGATTTGCCGAATCCATGGCGGCGTATTCACGTGCCGAAGAAATGATTGAAACCGCGCAGCGGCTTTGTGAAAAATCCTTATACCAAGAGAATCTTTTGGCGTTGGCGAAACCTGCAAAACCGGATGTCAAACAATTGCCGGAACCGGCAAAAATAACAACACTCACCCTGGAGGAGGCCGTTAAATTAGCCGTTCAAAGAAGCGCCCGCATACAGCAGGCGGAACAAAACGTCAACAGTGCCATTGAAGAGAAAAAAACAGCCATTTCAGGATTTTTCCCGAAGGGGACGGCGGAATATCAGTTTACCCATTTAAATGAAGAACCGACAACTTCGTTCACCAACCCTTTTGCGCCGGTCGTTCCCGGGCAGACGATAGAGTTCACCGTCGGTTCACAAAACCTGTACGAATGGAACATCACCCTGACTCAGCCTCTTTTCACCGGATTTGCTCTTTCCTCTCAATATCGATTGGGGGAACTTGGGGTAGAGGCGGCAAGAACTCAAAGAAATCTAGCCGTTATCGATCTTGTACGGGATGTCAAAGTGGCCTATTTCAGTTTGCTGATGTCCAAGGCGGGTTTGAGAGTGGCTGAGGACGCCGTCAAAAATCTGGAGTCGGTTGTAAGAGATACGGAACAATTCTATAATCAGGGGATGATTCCGTACAACGATCTGCTGAAATCAAAGGTGGCGCTGGCAAATGTCGTTCAACAGCGCGAAACCGCGCTTGCCTCAAAAAAAATATCCATGTCGGCGCTCAACACACTTCTTGAATTTGACATCAACCGCCAAACCGAGGTGGAAGATATCCTTTCAATACCTCCCGTGTCCTATGAACTGCCGAACCTTTTTCACGAAGCCCAGGAACATAGACCCGAGCTGAAGCTGATACGAAATGCCGTCAATAGTTTGGATCAGGGCATACGACTGGCCAAAAGCGCTTATTACCCCAAATTTGCCGTTGCCGGATACTATGAACAAACCGGAGATAACTGGCGGGCCGATGAAAATGATTTCGGTCCCATCTATAATGCCGCTGTGATTCTAAACGGCACGTGGGATTTCTTTGAAGGCGGAAAAACGAGATCGGAAGTGGCCAAGTACCGATATGACAAGAAAGCTGTTATGAATCAATATCAGACCGCTGAAAACGGCATTCGATTGGAAGTAAAGAATGCCTTTTCCGATTTGAAAGTCGCCGATAAGAATATCATAACGGCTCAGGAATCCCTTGTCCAGGCCAGGGAGAACTGGCGAATTACAAATCTCCAATACAAGGAACAGATTGCAACGTCCACCGATGTGCTGGATGCCAGGGTTGATCTGACCCGGGCCGAGTTCAATTACTACCGGTCCTTATATGGATATATGATTTCGCTGAGTGAACTCCAAAGAGCGATGGGAAAAGGTCGGATTTTTCCTGAAGCGGATATCGGCGGCGAAACGGACCTTGTTCTCCCCAAAAAAGCCGGTTAACCGCCTCGCATTCAAGGCCTCGAAAACGAGTTAAATTGTTCCCGTTCGGCGGGCGCCTTGAATCACCGGGCTATCATGATAGGCCGCGGGCATCAAAACATCCTCCCAACTTCCCAGCTATATACCCGGATACCGGCGCTGCCCAACCGTTCATACAGGTCATCCAGCGCCGTTCGGATTTCCGGTTCTTCGGACGGATCAACGGCCATTAAAATGGCGCAATTATAGCCCGGCCACACGGCATCATTCATCTTTGGAACCGATTTTTCACCCTTCCCCAGCACCTGGCTCCACTTGGTAAATCCGGTGATGCAGCACGAAACAAGCGTTTCATTTACATCTTCATCGAATCCCGCATCGTATACAATCAAATACATTTTCATCTTGAGAAACCGCCTTTATGAAATCACGCCTTCGTTTCCTCTGGTCTTTCAGCCTCGATAGTCAACACTTCTGTTTGGGGCTCACCGCTTGAAATACTGCCGGCCTTGCGCCGTTCAAACATGTAGTAAAGTGTCGGTATCAGCAGCAGGGTAATCAAAGCGGAAACGGAAAGCCCGCCCAGAATCGTAATACCCAAGTCCCGCCATCCTTCAGCGCCAACTCTGGTGCTGGTCGCCACCGGCAGCATGGCGAAAAAGGTCGTGCACGTCGTCATCAGTACCGGCCGCAGCCGAGCCCTGCCTGACTCACGAATGGAATCGACAACCGACAATCCCCGCTTCTGCAATAAATGAATATAGTGGATCAAAACAATCGCGTTGTTGACCACGATGCCCATGAGCATAATCACACCCATAAAGGATAAAAGGCTCAATGTGGTATCAGTTATATAGTATGCTATAATTACGCCCGAAAAGGCAAACGGCACGGAAAACATGACGATGAAGGGATCTCTCAAATCCCCGAAGAGCGATGCCATGATCATGTATACCAAAATAATGCCGAGGATCAACATGACCGTCAAATCCCGAAAGGCTTCCCGTTGGTCCTCGACTTCGCCGCCCATTTCCACGGTGATCCCGGGCGGTGTACCGATCTTGTTCAGTTCCGATCGTATATCTGCTGCGACCTCGCCGAGCGCGCGCTGGTAAAGATCACTCTGCACCTGGACGATTCGCTGCCGGTTTTTGCGTTCAATTTCGATGGGGCCTAAGCCCTGCCGAACAGCCGCGACATTTTTGAGTTTGACCATCCGGCCTTCCATGGTCATCAGCGGAATGTTTCCCAGGTTTTCCAGCCTGTTCTTATCCTCTTCGGTAAATCGGGTTACGATATTGAAGGACTCGCCGCTATCCCGGAATTTGCTTACTTCAATGCCGTAGATATAATTCCGCAAGGTGCCGGCTATCGCCATGATGTTGAGTCCCAGATCGGACGCTTTTTTGCGGTCGATCTCGATCCAGATCTCCGGCCTGGGATCCTTCTGCGAAATGTTTACATCCGCCGCTCCGGGGATTCTTTCCATAATTTCCAGCACCTCCCGGGCAAACGCCATATTTTTTTCCATATCGTATCCCTGGATTTCGATATTGATCGGTTTTTGCCCGGCCTGCATCGCACTTTCGGTGGAGCTCTTCGTGATGACGCTGATCTCGATGATTCCGGGAATAGCAGCAAACCAGTCTCTGAGTCCTTTTGCCACGTCCTCCACCGAGCGTTGCCGTTTATCCTTGTCTACGAGTTTGAAGGTCAGTGAACCGGCATTCGTTCCCTCTTCAAATCCGACAGCGGATGAAATGCCCTCCTTGGTCCTGCCGACTCGAGCCGCATAGCTTCTCAACTCCTCTTCCGAGACCAGTTGATGTATGTTATTCATGACGTTCTCGAGAACACCGACCGTCTCCTCTATTCGCGTTCCCTCCTCCATTCTGAAGGATACTGAAATATCACCGGTGTCGCGGTTCGGGAAAAAGGATGTGGAAAGAAAAGGAATAAACGAGAGGCTGGATATAAAAACAGCTACGGCCAGAAAAATCACCGTTTTTCGGTGGCGTAGAGACCAGTCAAGCAGATCCGTGTACCTGCTTTCCAGGTATTTGAATCCCTTTTCCGAATGTTCATAAGCCTTCTTTATAAACCCGTTGACCTTTGGGTTTTCTTTTTCCGGATCCAGCCATTTGGAGGCCAGCATGGGCGTCAGCATAAGAGCGGCCAACAAGGAAATGCCCAAGGTGATCACCACCACGAAGGCCAGGGGTCTGAAGATAATGCCGGCGATGCCTCCTACGAACATCAGCGGAGCGAAAACGACTACGGTCGTCATTGTCGAGGCCGTAATGGCTATACCCATTTCGTTGGCCCCGAATACAGATGACGGGTTGATTTTCCTGCCTCTTTCGAGATACCTGACGATATTGTCCAATACTACGATGCCGCTGTCCAGCACCAAGCCCGAGGCGATGGCTATCGCCAGCAGTGTGACCATGTTGATCGTATAGCCGAACAGATAAATAAAAATAAACGAGCCGATCAAGCAAAACGGTATGTTGAAGATAATGATCAGGGCGGAACGGGTTTTCCGCAGGAACAAGACCGTCACAACGGCGATGAAAAAGATGCTCCAGAACAATGTGGATCTGAGGCTGTGGATGGATTTGATGATATCCTCGGAAGCATCCGCCGCAATTTTAACCTTGACATCCGAGGGCAGCTGTCCCCGTATTCGTTCCAACCGCGTTTTCGCCTCATCGATAACATCGACGGTATTGCTTCCGGATTGTTTCATAACCATCATGAGGATGCCGGGTTTGCCGTCTCCGTAGGCATACATCTCCAGGGGTTCGAAATCATCCGCAACGGTGGCCACATCTTTAAGATATACCGGCCGGTTATTAAAATTTCCGATAATGGTGTCCTTCATCTCCCCAATGGTATCGTAGCGTGCAGGAACCCTGACAAAGTAGTCCTTTTGGCCGTATTTGACGCTGCCGGCCGGAATATTCAGATTTTCGGCGGCCAGTATCTGGTTGACCCGCTGCAAGGACAAGTGGAATTTTTCGATCTTTTCCATATCGAAATAAACATTGATCTGGCGCTGCATGCCGCCGTGTATAACGACGCCGCCCACGCCCGGAACCCGCTTCAATTCATCCCCGATTTCATTGTCGGCGATGTGGTATAGACTGGGCCAGCTTTGATCGGCGGTGATATTCAGGTATAAAATCGGCATGGTGGAACTGCTGAGTTTGAATATAATCGGTTCTTCGGCATCATCCGGAAGATCTCGCCGCACGAATCCCAGCATATCCCTGATATCGTTACTGGCTGCATCCAAATCCGTTCCAAAATCAAAGCGGCAGGATACGATGCTGAGGTTGTCCATCGATCTGGAATAGAGGGTGTCCAGATCGTTGAGCATGTTGGCCCAGGATTCGATCTCCTCGGTTACCTCGGTTTCGACATCCGAGGCGCTGGCCCCCGGCCAGGTGGTTATTATGGAAATAAACGGCGGTTCTACCTCCGGATACAGATCGACACTCAGGCGATCCAGCGAAAAGAGTCCGATTAAGGCAATGGCCAAAAAAAGCATTATTGTGGCAATCGGCTGTTTTACCGAGAATTCCGGCAAATTCATTCTTTACCTCCCTCGTTCATCATGACGGAAACATGGTGCGCTATTGAATCGAAACCGGGGATCCCTCTTTGAGACGATTCTGGCCGGTTACTACGATTTTTTCGCCGGGCTCGATTCCGGAAGCGATTTCGGTCAATCGTCCTTGTTCTACACCTTTTTTCACATTTTTTCTGACCGCCTGTCCGTCATTTACCACGAACGTATAATAATTTCCCGTTCCCGGTATTTTTAATAACCCATCACGGTCTATCACCGTTGCCTGTTTTTTACCCTTGTACAAATGGACCCGGGCGAACATGCCTGCGCGCAGCCGGTGGTCGGAATTGTCAATATGAATTTCGATTTCACCCGACCGGGTATCCGGATTTATCGTTGGGCTCACGATACTCACAGACCCCTTTATCGTTTCGTCCGGAAAAGCATCCACGTATATGTCCACCAGCATTCCCTTATTGATATCGACGATATCCTTTCCCGTTACCGATGTGACGATTTTCAGTACATCTTCATTGGAAATTTTGATCACGGGGGTACCGGGAGAAGACATCGTTCCCTTATCGACATAACGCTTGGATATGTACCCGGATATCGGCGCTGTCAACGTATGATCCTTATAGGCGATATACAATTCCTTGAGCGTTGCCTCGGCCTGCTTTATTTGCGCCTGCCCCAGGTTTTTGGTTTCAAGAGCCGTTTTTACCTGTGCCTCTATATGGTCCATTTTCTGTTCGGAAACAGCTTTTTCCCGAAACAGATTTTCCAGGCGCCGCTTATCCTTCACCAGAAGCTCGTAATTGGTTTCCGCCTGCTTCAGGCCGGCCCGGGCCAGTTCCAATGCCGCTTTTGCCCGCTCTAACTTGGCCAGTATGGCATCCGTTTCGAGAGTCGCGATTTTTTCGCCCGCTCGAATGCGGTCACCGGTTTCCACATAGATATCCTGAATTATTTTTCCGGGAATCTTGTTAAAGACATCGACTTCCAGCAAGGCTTCAATATTGCCGGTGAGTTCCAAAACCTGTTCAATCTCCATGATTTGCGATTCCGAAACCTTAACCGGTATTATCTCGGGCGCCACCTCGCTTTGACCGACATGGCGGCCGGCTCTGATTAAATTCATTCCAAAAATCAGAATTAATACAGCAATAATTATGGCTGTTACCAGCACGCCTTTTTTCCCGATTGCCTTCTCTTTCATACGGGTTCCTTTCACTAAAAGTTACCGAATCCGGTAATTTTTTAACCGTGGTTGAATCACATGATGTTTTCCACTTCCTCGAAACATATGGATTGCAGGAAGAGTTTCAATACAATTTCCGAGTCGAAAAGTCCAAAATCCTTGTTTTCGATAAGCTCGAACAGGATTCCGTTTGACAAACCATTTAAAGAAACAGCCAAGAAATGGGGATCCATGCGTTTAAAAATTTTTTTCTGAATACCGCTTTTAAACAGGTTTCCGATTTCATTCAACAACTCTTTGTGAACCCTTTCATTGATCTGATCCAGCTCCGTCTTGTCGATAAAACCGACGCCGAACGTTTCTGTGACAAATAAACGGACAAAATCCATATTTTCTTTGAACCACTGAAGCTTTTTTTCCAAAAACATTCTCAGCCTCTTTATCTCGCTGCCGGAGGTTTTTAAAGACTTTATTAAATGGGAGTGAAATTCCATTACTTTTTCTTTCAATACTTCGCTGTAAAGCTCTTCCTTTGTCGAAAAAAATTTATAGAGGGTGCCCACCGCAAATTCCGACCTCACGGCTATTTCCTGCATGGAAACATTGTTGAATCCTTTTTCCGAGAACAGGGACAATGCCGTGAGCATGATTTCTTCCCGGTGGCGCATAAATTCCCGCTGTTTGCGAGTCAGATTTTTTTGAAGCATTGCTTTCTCCAAAATGAATTATGATTCATTATTCGAATTCTGCATACATTATACGGATACATATTACCTGTCAACTCCTTTTTAAGGGTTTTGGATAGATAAACGATCGCATGACAACCTCTTGCGGTCACTGAAATCGAATGCTATATTTTGTTTTCTTATTCGTTTTTTGATTTTGATATTGAAATGAAGCGCTTTGGGCGCTTTTGCTCACAGGGTGGGCGAGACGGGATGAAGGAATAAGGTTGGATGTTATCAATAAATTAAAGTCAGCGCGTGTATATTGCGCCCGGTCATGATACGATCGCATGAAACGAATCAAAATCAATCGGTTGTTGGGTTTCGAAAGACCTGCGGGAGGTGTGACCGTCAAGGGGTGGGTCAGAACCCGTCGGGATGCGAAGGATTTTTCCTTCTTAGAGGTAAATGACGGATCCTGTTTAAAAAATCTTCAGGTAATCGCCGATCGGCATCTGTCGAATTATTCGGACCTGAAAAAACTAACCACCGGGTCTGCGGTCTCCGTTACCGGTGATTTGATATCATCAAAAGGAGCCGGACAAAAATGGGAGCTTGCGGCAAAGACCGTCGAGATCATCAGCATCGCACCGGAGGATTATCCGCTCCAAAAAAAACGGCACAGCGATGAATACCTGCGGACGATTGCCCATCTAAGAGCCCGAACCAATAAGTACGGTGCCGCTTTCAGAATTCGATCGGGATTGTCGGACGCGGTCCATTCTTTTTTTAAAAAGCGCGGTTTTGTTTATATCCATACCCCCATTATCACAGGATCGGATTGTGAAGGCGCAGGAGAGCTTTTTCGGGTTTCGACGCTGGACTTTCTCAGCATGCCGATCACAAACGGCGACATTGATTTTTCACAAGATTTTTTCGGAAAAGAAGCCGGTCTGACCGTATCGGGCCAGCTTTCAGCCGAGATGTTGGCCCTGGCGTTAGGCGATGTGTATACGTTCGGCCCTACATTCCGGGCTGAACATTCTCACACCAGCCGACATATGGCGGAATTTTGGATGGTTGAACCGGAGATGGCGTTCTGCGATCTTTATGAAAGTATGGATTTGGGCGAGAACCTGATAAAATATCTGACGCACAGCATCTTGCAGTCCCATCCCGATGACATAGAACTGTTTGCAAAATTCGTCGATAAAGGTCTCCGGTCCACCCTGGATAATCTTGTTAATTCGAATTTTGTGCGGCTTACCTATTCGGAATCCATTGACATTTTGAACTCAGCGAAGAGAGCTTTCGATTTTGAACCCGTCTTCGGAAGAGATCTTCAGTCGGAGCACGAACGATACCTTACCGAAATTCATTTTAAAAAGCCGGTCATCGTCTATAACTTTCCCAAGTCCATAAAACCGTTTTATATGAGAGTAAACGATGACCAAAACACCGTTGCCGCTATGGACATACTGGTCCCGAAGATCGGTGAAATTATCGGCGGAAGTCAACGGGAAGAACGGTTGGGTGTGCTTGAATTACGCATGATGGAAATGAATTTGGATAAGGAAGTCTACTGGTGGTATCTCGATTCACGGCGATATGGTTCGGTGCCGCACAGCGGTTTCGGACTCGGTTTCGAACGCATGATGATGCTGGTCACCGGCATCAAAAATATCAGGGATGTTATTCCTTTTCCCAGGACACCGAAATCGATCGAATTTTAACCGCAAGAATACCTTGCGTAGTTTGAAGATTAACATTTTCCGGCCAACGAAGAAATGGAGAGAATCAGCCATTTCTGGATGGGCATTGATCTATGAATTCTTCATGGTTCTCAGCTTTGCCAGTTCCCAAATGTAATCGTACAGATGAAGCCCCTTGCTTGCAGCGATAATTTCTCCGTCTTCAACCCCGATTTCTTCAGCCATATATTCTTTCAACATTTGAATGGCCCCCAAGTTTGCCGGAAATCCGTTCCACAAATCCCAGGACCGAAAATAAACCATGAAATGCAGCTTTCCATAACGAACTCGCGTATCGATACCCCTCAAACAGGGTGGATCACGCAAAAGAACGGCCTCCGGATCTCCGACGGTCATATAGGCCTGGTTGGTGCCGTGGCCGTCATTTTTGTACATTTGGATCACTTCCGCTATCTGGGATTCCAGGTATTGTCCATAGGTGTAATCTTCATTGGGCTGTTTCTCCGAGGTCATCAGATAGGGTAGATATTCTTCGATATATCCGTCCGCCACCGGATTGGGTATTCCCAGGGCCGGGGGAATATCCGGTATCAGCGGGCGAACCCCCGGATAAGCGATATGTACGGTAATGTAATCGAATTCGAGTCTTTCCTGTCCTTCATAACTTCCCCGGTCAATCACATAACGGTGCCCCTGATCAATGATGTGGTATACACATTGAAACCAGGCATCAGGGATATCTCTGGCTTCGATTGAAACGATATTAAGCATAAAGGATCACCGCGATTTTTCTTCCATTCCCACGGGCGGATTGAATGAAATGTTTGAGAATTTCGAAAAAAAACAAAAACCGTTCAAGGGCCAAAAGATGCCGTTTCCGGATGCTATATGTCGAGAGTGCTCACCTCGAGCGCATTGTGCTGAATAAATTCGCGTCTCGGCTCCACTTCCTCTCCCATCAGCACAGTAAAAACTTCATCGGCATCCAGCGCATCCTGAATTTTAACATTCAAAAGCGTCCTTTTTTCCGGATCCATTGTGGTTTCCCACAATTGATCGGGGTTCATTTCGCCCAAACCTTTATATCGCTGGACACCCAACCCTTTTTTCCCTTCTTCGATGATAAGGGAAAACAGCGTTTCTTTACTGTCAATAACAACGGCTTCATCCTCTTTTTCTTCATAATACACGCGAAACGGCGCCTTGAGAAAAGGTGACATTTTTTTATACAGCAGCAGCAGTTGCTGATATTCCCGTGAATAAACCAATCCTTTTCCTATCTTCAAGGGATGTTGATCCAGATCAAGGTTGTTTTCATCGGGAATCACATATAAATCGTAGACGTCGCGATTGGCATTCCAGGAAATATCGGTTGTCGCAAATCCTTTTTCAGCAAGTATGTCCTTAAGCGTTTTCATTTTTTCTTCATTCTGAAGAAACCGCTTATTGTTAACACCACTGTCGATCAACAATTCGATCAGTTCCGTGGATATGCCTCTTACCCGATATTTTTTCATGTTCATCATGTATTCGGACAAGTCGGTAACAAACAGATAAAGGTTGTGGTCTTTTATTTTCTGCTCGTTATCATTTATCTTTAAATGGATCTGGCCGCACATCTTCTTGATGATAAAGTCATTGAACTCCGCTTCGTCCTTTAAATAGGACGCTTTTTTTCCTTTACCCACCCGATATAGCGGAGGCTGCGCAATATACAGGTATCCGTTTTCGATAATATCTTTCATCTGCCGATAAAAGAATGTTAACAGCAGCGTTCGAATATGGGAGCCGTCCACATCGGCGTCCGTCATGATGATAATTTTTTTGTATCGTATTTTTGTGATGTCATGTTCTTCTTTGCCGACACCCGTACCCAATGCTGTAATGATATTTTTTATTTCTTCGCTGTGCAAAATTTTATCGAATCGGGCTTTTTCGACATTTAAAATTTTTCCTTTAAGGGGAAGAATCGCCTGGAACTTTCTGTCCCGGCCCTGTTTTGCCGACCCGCCTGCCGAATCTCCCTCAACCAAGAAGAGTTCTCTTTGCGCCGGATCCGAATATTGGCATTCCGCCAATTTTCCCGGCAGGGTGGAGTCTGTAAGCGAACCCTGTTTTCTGGCCAGGTCCCGGGCTCTTTTGGCCGCATCCCTTGCCCTGGCTGCATCGACGGCTTTTGCGATAATTTTTTTGGAAACAGCGGGATTTTCCTCCAGAAATATGCTCAATTTCTCATTGATTAGCGATTCCACCAGCCCCTTTACTTCGCTGTTGCCAAGCTTCGTCTTGGTCTGGCCTTCGAACTGGGGGGATTTGATCCGGACACTGACAATGGCTGTCAATCCTTCACGAATATCATCACCCCCGATCTTGGCCTGCATATTTTTGGGCAAATTGCTGCCGGAGGCATACTGGTTGATGGCCCGGGTCAATCCCGTCTTGAACCCTATAAGGTGAAAACCACCTTCAACCGTATTGATATTGTTTGCAAACGAGAATATTTTTTCATTAAACGTATCATTATATTGAATGGCAACTTCAATTTCTACATCATTCCTGCTTCCTTCGATGAATATGGGTTTATGCAGTCCGACATGTCTTCTGTTCAGGTATTCGATAAACGATACGATGCCGCCTTTGTAAAGAAAGGCCTCGTTCACATCCGTCCGTTCATCCTCGATCTCTATCTTTACGCCTTTGTTTAGAAAAGCCAATTCTCGAAGCCGCTTGGACAAAACACCGTATATAAAAATATCCGTGTTAAAAATCGTCAGATCCGGACGAAAATGAATTTTAGTGCCGTTTTTTCGGGTTTTACCGATAATCGAAAGTTCAGATGTTTTATTTCCCCGCTGGAACGTTTGATGATATATTTTTCCGTTTTTGTGGATTTCGACCTCTAAAAATTCGGAGAGCGCGTTGACAACTGAAACGCCGACACCATGCAAACCACCCGAAACTTTATAAGAGTTATTATTGAATTTTCCACCCGCATGAAGCTTTGTCAAAACGACCTCGACGGCCGGGACTTTCTCGGTTTTGTGTATATCGACGGGAATGCCTCTTCCATTATCGATTACCGTTATGCTGTTGTCCGCATGGATAATGACCTTAATGTTATCGCAAAATCCCGCCATAGCTTCATCAATGCTGTTGTCAACGACCTCATAGACCAGATGATGGAGCCCTTCGATATCGACGTTTCCAATATACATGGAAGGCCTTAACCGCACCGGTTCGAGACCCTCCAAAACATCTATACTGCTTGCATCATATTGTTTGTTCATTATATTCTCATCGGCATAATAACGCTTAAATAATTTTTATCTTCTTTGCCTTCGATAAAACAGGGTTTTTCCTCGTCCAGGATATTCATGTAAACCTGATCATCTTTGACACAGTTCAGCGCTTCAATAAAATATCTCGGATTGAAGGCAACTTCTATGAGATTGCCGTCGTAAATGATTTCCATTTCCTCCTTGGATTCACCAATATCCGGATTCGTGGAATTCACAACCAATCCATTGTGTGAAAACTTGAATATAACCCCTTTATAATCTTCCGAACTTAAAATAGACATTCTTCTCAACATCATCAATAAATCGAGTTTGCTGAATTCAATAATATTTCCGCTTTCTTTATGCGCCAGAATATCCCTGTATTGGGGGTAATCACCATTCAAAAGCCGGATAACGATTGTTTCTTTATTTTTTTTCAAAACCAGGTGATTCTCTTTAAATCCGATATCGACATCTTCTTCACTATCGATAAATTTGCTGAGTTCGCCCATGCCTTTTTTCGGTACGATATAGCCGGAGGATTCAGGCATTCGGACCTTTCCGTCAAAGCGGCAGTCTGCAGTTGACAATCGGTTTCCGTCAGTGGAAACCAAGCGCACCATTTTTTCCGATTCAGTGTTGACGATTTCAAAGTATAATCCGATAATATGGGCCCGTTTTTCATCGCCGGAGTAGGAAATAACAATCGTTTTTTCAATCATATCTTTCAGATTTTTTGCATTTATTTTAAAAAAAGGCACATCCTCTATTTGTGGAAAAGTCGGAAATTCGTTTAAATCCATTCCGACGATGTGGTACTCGACTTTCTTTGTCCCGATCTCTATCCAGTGGTTGTCCACTTCGTGCAGTACGATATTTTCATTTGGAAACTCTCTTACGATCTCCAGTAATTTTTTGGAATTTATGGCAACCGAACCTTCCGCAGTTACTTCCGCGGGAAAAAACCCTTCATAACCGGTTTCCAAATCTGTTGCTGTAATTTTTATGCCTTCCGGTATGGATTGAATCAATGCGGAGGTGGTTATCGCCAGGTTGCTTTTTCGTCCGGTCAGCCCTTGAATTTTTGACAGTATATTCTGAAAGTCGATTTTATTGATTTTGAATTTCATTTTTATTTTCCTTAAGATAAATAAAAAATATTGTAATTAGAGCTGTCGGTTTTGTTGATAACGATTTAACGTTTTAATTTTTCATTGGAAATTATATCATGAAGTGATGAAAACGTAATGAAAAAAGATGGTCTTTAAATTGCCTCCTGACAAAAGTTCCAGTTTTGTTTATAACTATTAAATTATTAACAAAATTTCAATACGAAATAAACAATCGGTGCGTTTAAATTCAGCTTTGGCTGATCCAGCGCTTCATGTCTGAAACAACACGGGTGGACCACTGCTCAGACAATCTAAGAAGAATGAATGCGGAAAAGAGCGTATCCAACAGATCGAGGATTTTTTGATAATGATGGGTTTTCTCGAATAAAAAGGCATCCAAATCTTCCGATGATTCCATGGTGCCGATATCCGGATGTTTGATTTGATGGATGGTAAGGCCTTCCCCCTTCAGCAAAAACTGCCATTTATGATTATTTCCCTCTGTGTAGACGATGTTGATTTCTGTAACGACAGCCCCTTTTCTCAATGCAAGCAGCCCTTCCTCCAATCCTGCATCATCTCCTTTTATCATAAGGCTTTCAATTCTATTGTTTTGTCTGTTTTCCAGAACGATTCGATTGCCGATAGATAAATTTTTGGTTTCGGGTGGTGAACCGGTGTCGGTGTCAATTGAAAACCAGAGCCAGGTGAGAAACTCCAATCCCAGAAATTTAAATCGATTATAGGCAACAGCAATATCGAGCATTTTTAATCCGTAAAGGTTGTCGGTGAAACATTAAGAAGAATGTCTTTTTGTGCGTCGCTCAAGTTCATCGATAATTCGGCCATGGTATAGGGAAACAGCCGAATCAGTGAAAAACCGAATGTTTTAAAAAACAACGTTTCCAATTCTTCATTGGCCGATTTCAATGTTGAAAAGAAAAAAAGAATACCTTTATCGTGATGCCACAAGAGGTCGTACACATTCGGTGTTGCCGGAATCCGCATCCTCAATTCATTGACGACATGTTCCCGAACGGCTCTCTTTTCATCTCTGGACAAATACCGTCTTCCTGTATCTTTCAGGCGGATGGCGGATGCATGGGCGACGTGTTTTTGAATCAGCTTTGAAGAGATGTTCCTTTTGTCTATCCTCAGCGAAAAAATAAAATAGGACCCGACATCGAACTGCATGCCGCTGAAATCCGGATGATACGGGTTGCTGAATGATGTCCACCCAACGACTTTATCGGAAACCTCATCCTCCAATTCATCGTTGATGGAAAATTTGGAAAGGCTTTTTAGAATGGTTTCTTTTACCGATGTTTCGATTTTACCATTTATCCGGTAACGAACTATTGATGCAGTTGAAGATAGAAGTCCCATAAAATTCCTAAAGAAAGCAGCTTTCGTGCCGGAAAATCGTCGTGTTCAGGCGATTCGCCGGGGCTCAAACTATTCTACAACGTTAACACGGAATCCGAACAGCACAGAAAAATAAAACCGATACTCCGCCATCAAAAAAGGACGCCAAGTGCGGTTTTTCATTCCCCAATTCAGCCGATCACCATATATTTTTTTGAAGGCATAGGCAATAGAAAAAGGGATAATCCGCTTTTACCACTTGACAGGGGGATATCGGTTTTTTATGTCTAAATAGTGCCCATCCAGAAATGGATGTTGGGTATTAAATGTAAATTTGCTCATAAAATAGCGGAAAAACAAATTTTCGAATTTAAGATCGGCGCTGATATGAAAAACAAAATAACCAAACCGGGTAGAAACGACCCATGCCCGTGCGGCAGCGGAAAAAAATACAAAAAGTGCTGTTATGTTCACAGGGATTTTTCGGAAGATTATGAAAATTTGTATCTTCAGAACTACGGCATTCAGTTGAAAAAAGAAAAGGACATCATCGCGATACGGCGAGCCGGCGAATTGGCTGTCAGCACGTTGAATTTGGTTCAGTCGCGATTACGGCCGGGTATTACAACGGATGATGTCAATACATGGGTGCATGAATTTACGATTCAACATGGAGCGCGACCCGCGCCTTTGAATTACAGAGGTTTTCCAAAAAGCGTCTGCGTCTCCGTTAATGAGGAAATATGCCATGGAATTCCCGGAAAGAGAATTCTTAACGAAGGTGATATCGTCAACGTAGATGTAACACCTGTTTTGGAAGGGTATTATGCCGATGCCAACAAGACTTTTTTTATCGACCGGCCCACAGCTGATGCCGAAAAAATAGTGAATACCGCAAAAATCTGTCTGCAAAAAGGAATGAAAATGGTAAGGCCGGGGAACACATTGGGGGACATCGGATGGGCGATTCAAACGCATGCGGAAGATAAGGAATGTTCGGTCGTCAGGGAATTTGTCGGGCATGGTGTCGGTTTTGAATTCCATGAACCTCCTCAGGTCCCTCATTACGGCCGAAGAGGAGAGGGCATTATTCTGGTTCCGGGCATGGTATTTACGATTGAACCCATGATTAACCTGGGTGAACGCTACCTTCATATTTTGGAGGACCAATGGACCGCGGTGACGGATGATGGATCGTTATCCGCGCAATTCGAACAGACTGTTTTGGTAACACCGGAAGGTTTCGAAAGCCTAACGCCGTTCGATCTTTCCTGACACTTTTTTCGGCTTGGTGTAAAATCGATCTTGACAAACCGGCCATAATTTGATTATTGAAAAAAACTTTAATAAGTTCTTGCCGTTATAAGGAAATTAAAACCAAGTGATGCAATCGCAAAGGCCATGCTAAACCGGTTCTGCCGATGAGACCCGCAAAAAAAATTTATCACTGGTGGTGGCAAAGCTGATGAAGCTTGCTCATCACCCTGAATAATCGATATTCAGAGCTGAGAGAAGCTTCAGCACGTGTTGAAGAGGCTCCCAGCTCTTTTGATTTTCTAAGCCAGCCTTCTTCAAGCGCTGGCTTTTTTTTTAAAAATGATCGTTCGCCTGAATATAAAACAGTGGATCACATTTATCGGGTATTTCGATTGCCGGGAAAGGCAGCCCAACCCGCGTCGACCCGGAAATTCGATCGTTGGCTGTTTCCAAATCTACACCGAATAAAAAGGAGGAGAATATTATGAGGTCAAAAAAAATCATGTTGAGTGAAACAGAAATGCCAAGGCAATGGTATAATATTCTGGCTGACATTAAAATGAATCCGCCGCTTGGGCCGGATGGCAACCCGGTGAGTCCGGAAGCCCTGGCTCCTGTCTTTCCAATGAATTTGATTGAACAGGAAGTCAGCAGCCAACGATGGATAGACATTCCCGATGAAGTGTTGGACGTGTACACGATTTGGCGTCCAACACCGTTGGTCAGGGCCTATAATCTTGAAAAAATTCTGAAGACGCCTGCCAGGATTTATTTTAAGAATGAAAGCGTAAGCCCTCCGGGAAGCCATAAACCCAATACGGCGGTGCCTCAGGTATATTACAACAAGGCGTTCGGCATCAAAAAAATGACGACGGAAACAGGCGCCGGGCAATGGGGTAGTGCACTGGCGTTCGCATGCTCTCAATTCGGAATGCAGTGCAAAATTTATATGGTCCGGGTAAGTTATGATCAAAAGCCATATCGAAAATCCATGATGGAGGCATGGGGCGGCATATGTGTGGCAAGCCCCAGCACGGAAACGAAAGCGGGCAGGGACGTTCTGGAACACTATCCGGATGCACCCGGCAGTTTGGGTATTGCTATCAGCGAGGCCATAGAGGTGGCTGTCGGTGATGAATCAGGAGAGACACGGTATTCGCTGGGCAGCGTGCTCAACCATGTCATGCTGCATCAGACGATTATCGGACTCGAGACAAAGAAACAAATGGAGATGATCGATGAATATCCGGACATCATCATCGGCTGTGCCGGCGGAGGGAGCAATTTCGCCGGATTGGCCTTTCCGTATGTTTACGACAAAATTCATGGAAAAAACATTGACATCTACCCGGTAGAGCCGTCGGCCTGCCCTACCATGACGCGTGCGCCCTTTGTCTACGACCACGGTGATAATGCCGGATATACACCCCTGCTCCCCATGCACAGCCTAGGCCATAACTTTATGCCGCCGCCGGTACACGCAGGAGGTCTTCGTTATCACGGCATGGCGCCGACGGTCAGCCAGCTGATCGATGAAGGGATTCTGGAGCCCCGGTCGGTAACGCAAATCGCAGCCTTCGACGCCGGGGTTAGGGTAAGCCGTGCCGAGGGCATCATTACGGCACCGGAGACAAACCATGCGCTGGCGTGTGTTATAGAGGAAGCGGAAAAAGCCCGCCTTGAAGGGAAAGAGAAAGTCATTCTGTTCAATTTAAGCGGCCATGGACTGATCGATCTTGGCTCATACGACAGGTATTTTGCCGGAGACCTGATCAACTATGATTTGGCGGATGAAGATCTCACTGAAGCGGAAAACGTTTTTGAATCCTATCCAAAACCCCAACATTTAAAAAGCGTTTAGGAATGGAATAAAAATGACTTGATAAAAGACACAGAAGTTGCTAAAAGCCCTCGTAATACGTTTTTTGCCCGGGCCGTAGTTCGTTTGTAATCTTGCAGCCTCCCAATAACGGCCCGGGCTTCTCTTCTCTCACGAAACTGCCGGCTCGTTGGTTGAGTATCCTCTTTTTCACCCCACGCACGCGGGTTGAACGACATGGTCCGGTTTGCATTCATTTGTTTGGATAGGCCGGATCAACCACCAATGGAAGACATTGGGCTTATAACTTCGGCGGGAGTCTCTGAAACCAGGGCATGTTTGGCGGGTTTGTTTTTGATCGCTTTAATAATAATACGTGCCAAGTGATCATCTGAACAGCCGGACCGCAGTGGTGTCTTCAGGTCTTCACTATAATCCGAGAGAAGACAAGGCCGCAACAGACCATTCGATGTTAGGCGCAACCGGTTGCATGTTTCGCAGAAATGGTGGCTTATGGGACTGATAATGCCGATCTCCCCTTTAAATCCTCCGAATTTATAGCGTTTGGCAGGCCCGTCGAGAATGCCGTTTTCAACCGGAATGAGTTTACCGACGGAAGACTCCAAAATATATTTGATTTCATCCGAAAGGAGAGGGTCCTCAACACGAAACGCCGTATCGCCGATGGGCATTTGTTCGATGAAGCGAACGTGAAACGGATAAGTATATGATAATCGGGCGAACGTTTCGATTTCGTGGTCATTGATTCCCCTGAGCGCCACGAAATTTATTTTTATAGGATCGAACCCGGCCGACAAGGCATCCTGAATTCCCGCCCAAACCCGGTTAAAACTATCCGAACCGGTAATGGCCTTGTAGGTGGATCGATGCAGGCTGTCCAAGCTTATGTTCAGCCGGCGTATCCCGGTGTTATAAATGTCTTGAACATAATTCGACAGTAAAACGGCATTCGTGGTCAGTGAAACATCCTGAATGCCGGAAACCGCGGTTATCTTTTGGAGAAAAGGCACAAGGCCCTTTCGAACCAGCGGCTCTCCGCCGGTTATCCTGATCTTGACCAGTCCCATTTCGGCCATGATGTGAATAATCCTGAGTATTTCTTCATACCGGAGGATATCGTCATGGGACAGTTTCGCGATGCGTCCGCTGGGACGGCAGTAAACACACCGCAGGTTGCACCGGTCCGTAACGGATATGCGGAGGTAATTGATATGCCGGTTATATAAATCGTCCATTGTTGAATGGAACGGTTGATGTCTTTCCTTCATTTGTTGATCCACTAAATGTTTATTTCAATCCACCAATAGGTTTTATATTCAAATCTTAATTGTATTCACATATAATTAAAATTCGGGAAAGGTCAATGGGAAAACATAAAAAGAGGTCGTATGTATGGTCGAATTGTCCGCGACTCGGAACGGGGCATGCCGAATCAGATTGGTTGAATTGTTACGGATTTGAGCGTAGTCTTGATGGAAAGCCGGTTTCCATCGGTTATCATTCTCACCGCTCCATGCATATCCGTACGAAATATTCGGCAATGCCTTTTACGGTAACGGGTGATGATACTCGAATGGGGAAATCCGAAACGATTTTGCCATCCCACACAGAACACTACATAATCCGGATTGACCCGGTCTAAAAAAGAAGCCGAGCTGGAACTTCTGCTTCCGTGATGAGGCGCAAAAAGGACATCGGCCGATAAACGCACGTTTTTATCGGCCGAGAGTTTTCGTTCAGCGGTTTGCGTTATATCTCCGGTAAACAAAAACCGCGTGGATCCGTAGGAGGCCGACAAAACGATCGAATTGTCATTTCTCGAGCACCCGGGGCCGAAGCGGAAGGGGTCAAAATCACAGGGAGGGTGTAAAACGGAAAATAGAACATCATTGATCACTTGCCTTCTGGGAATCGAGGCAAAGGCCGGAGCCGTAATATGGTGTTCTTCGATAACGGCCGTAAAATGTTTGTATCCGTTGGAATCGGCTTTCTGTCCATTGGTCCAAACCGATTGGACATGAAATGAATCGGCGATATGAATCAGCCCATTCAGGTGATCGGCATCCGGATGGGAAAGAACCAGCGTATTCACGGTTCTGATTTTATTTCGCAACAGGTAGGGCGCAATGATGTTTTTCCCTACGTCAAAATTCGAGTTGTCCGAAAATCCGCCGCCGTCGATCATCATGGTATACCCATCGGGAAGCTCTAAAAGAATAGCGGTCCCCTGACCTACATCGAGGGCCGTCACCCTGAAGTCATCGGAAAACCATCGTCGATTGACCCAATAGGAGACATCGACAGCCAAAACCAACACTGCGACGGCCAGCGCAAGCTTTGCCGTTCGACTTCTGCGAAAAAAGAGGAGGCCCAAGAGAATAAGGTAAAAGCAGCCGATTTCCAACATGTTGGGCGTTATGGTGTCGACCGCGACAAAACGAAAATCGGAAAGCATCAGAAAAAGACGAATCGCCGGCTCGAGCGCCGCCGAAGCCAACCGGAACCCGAGCTCAGCCAAAAACGGGCTGAAGGGAAAAACGAAGGTGGAAAACAATGCGACGGGCACAACAAAAAAACCGATGAGCGGAACGGCAATGCAGTTGGCTGGAAGACCTATAAACGATATCAGGTTGAAGTAGTGCATCACAATAGGAAGGGTGCCGATTGTTGCGAATGCGGAAACACCCAAAAAGAAAATGAATCGGGTTCTCAATTTTTGAATCAAAGACCCGTTTCTTATCAATCGCTTTGAAAGGAGGGACAACCCAAGCAAAATCGCTGTAACCGCTGCAAATGAAAGTTGAAAGGAAACGGAAAACAACGTCGTCGGGTTGATCATCAGAATAAGAAGAGCGGCGACTGCCAGGGCATTCAATGGATTGCTTTCCCGGTCGAACCAAAATGCAAACATAAAGACAGCGACCATAATGACGGCCCGCTGGGTGGAGGGCGACATCCCCGACATCATCCCATACCACATGACCGGTCCAAGAGAAATTACAGCGGCCGTTTTCTGCACCAATCCGTGACGCAGCAGCAACGGGGCGAAAGAGCCGATTTTGTGAAGTAAAAAGAAGGAAATGCTTGCCACGATACCGATGTGAAGGCCGGAAATGGCCAGCAAATGTCCCAGCCCCAGACGATTGAAGGCGCCTCTCACCTCGGTGGGCATTTGCGTTTTATCACCCAACGTCAGAGCCTTCAGCACGCCGGCCGATTGTTTCCCTGCACTTTTTTCGATTGATCCTGCAATATCATTGCGAATACTTGCCAGCGTCGCCCTAAAGGCGTTTTTGTCTGGAGCGGGCGTGATTTGAACCTGGCTTTCATGGGCAAAAGCGGTTACCCAGATTTGTTCAAATGCCATGAACCGTTCATAATCAAATCGGCCGGGGTTATAAAAATTACGAATCGGTCGAATTCTGCCGATAAACGTTATCCCGTCGCCGGGTGATATGAATAATGATTCACCCATTAAGGTTACTCGGATTTTACCCGTGACGGCGAAAGGTTTTCCGGCACATGAAAGCGTTTCGACATTCATGTAAAAAGACGTTCGTCGGCTTTTATTTACAGCCGGCACATGTACAACATTTCCGGTGATTCGCCGGGGTATGCGGTCGGCGTATTGAATAACGTGATGGGAAGGAAAATTCGGAGACACCCAGATTTGAATGGATAGATATCCCAGACCGGCAAAAAGCACCAGGGGAGAGATAAAAGCCGGCTTATCCCGGCAGACGTTGTATACGACAATAATAGCGGCGACGATGACAAAAAAGAGGCACCAACCATCCCTGTCCGGCAACACGGCGCCGGTCGTGATGCCGGTGATGAAGGAAAACAGCAGCGGAATAAACGGACGATAGTAGCTCTCTTTCGCGAATAACCACTGCATTATGATAGAATCGTTTTGCTATCGGGCCGCTTGATTATCGAATCGAAGGGAATGCGTTTTTGGGTTTTTCAGCCCCGCACTCGCTGCATATCGGCACCCAATCGGGCGAATTTTTCCTCGATGCGCTGATACCCCCTGTCCAGGTGATACACCCGATGAATTTCCGTGCGTCCCCCGGCAACCAGACCGGCCAATATCAGGGATGCACTTGCCCGCAAATCCGACGCCATGACGGGTGCTCCGGACAGATACGGCATGCCTCTTATCAGAGCGGAATTTCCCGAAACCGTGATATCGGCGCCCATACGTTTCAATTCACCCACATGAATGAATCTATTCTCAAATATATTTTCTGAAATGACGCTTAGACCATCGGCAACGGCCATCAAGACCATGAATTGCGCCTGCATGTCGGTGGGAAAACCCGGATAAGGCTGAGTCTTGATATCGATGCTGTGAATGGGTCCGGTGCCGTTCACCCGGACCTCGTTTTCTTTTGTCTCAACGTGAACCCCTGCGAGTCTCAGCTTGTTGATACAGGCAGCCATATGCGAGGGATCGCAGTTTTTCAGCGTGATATCGCCATGTGTGACCGCCGCCGCAACCATGAAGGTCCCGGCCTCGATTCGGTCGGGTATGATGTCCACGGTTGCGCCGTGAAGCCGGGGAACCCCGTTGATCGTGATCACCGAAGATCCGGCATCCCTGATATCGGCCCCCATCAGGTTCAGCGTCCGGGCAAGCGCCATGACCTCGGGTTCCCGAGCCGCATTTCGGATGACGGATGTCCCGTCAGCCAGCGCCGCCGCCATCATAAGATTTTCCGTTCCCGTCACGGTGGGAACATCCAGATAAATTTCCGCCCCTCTCAGCCCGGAGGTTTCGGCTTCGACATAGCCGTGTTCAAGATGAATATCGGCGCCCAGCTGAGAAAGGCCTCTTAGATGCAGGTTTATCGGTCTCTCTCCAATGGCGCATCCACCGGGAAGGGAAACCCGCGCCCGTTTCAGGCGAGCCAATAAAGGACCCAAGACAAGTACCGATGCCCGCATTTTACGGACCAGATCGTATGGAGCATCATGGTTGTTCAACCCGGAGGCGTCGATGGTCACCACATCATCGGACCGTTCGCCGGCGGCGCCTAAGTGGTGCAGCAGGATGAGCGTGCTTTTGACATCTTTTAATGCCGGTACATTTTTGTAAACATTCGGTTCATCCGTTAGAAGAGAGGATATCAAGATGGGAAGCGCTGCATTTTTGGCGCCGCTGATGACGACTTCACCCCTTAAGCGATGCCCGCCGTTTACGATAATTCTGTCCATTTTCGCGTCGCCTTGAAAAAGTGTGTTCGAAAAAAAAGCGCTAACCCAGAACCATCGGCCGGTAAGCGCTTTTATTTAAACCCGACTGCGTGTACGCGGTTAATGATGGCCGTTTCCCGATTTTGACGTGTCTATGATGGTTTTTATAATAACGTAGGTCAGGCCCATGCCGATAACACTTAAGGCAAACCATAGACCGCCGTGAAAAACCGCGTGCGTTACATCCCACACCCATTCGAAAGAAAACGGTAACATGCTTCCTCCTGATAAACCGGCCTATTCCTCTACCGGATTGAGTTCCTGCTCCTGTGGGAATACAGGCATATAGCGATACGAAATCATAATCAGAATGACACCGTAGGCAACCGGAAGAATGGTGGTGGCCACCTCCTGCCAACTCGGATAATAAAGCACCCAATTGTCAAACGGCATAACCGGAACAGCCATAACCTGGAGCACCATCACCCAGCGATTCAGGCACACCCCGATAACCGCCAGGATAATAGCCGCCAGGAAGAGACCGGAGTTCTGACGCCAAGGCCGGACGATGAGAATAACGGCCGGAACAACACCGCACAAAACGATTTCAGTGAACAGAATCCAGGGACCGTATAGGGCGTTATTGGAGTAAAAATCCATTAAGTTGAATCCCACAGAAGGGGCGGTTACCGTGGCCCAGTACCAGGTGTCGATAATTTTTGCTACAATATACGTAAAAAGCATCCAGCCGGCGATTTTCCCGAGCAGTTCCTTTACGTTCGTTTTTACGAGTTTCTTCTTCGTGACCGCCTCGGTGATTCGTGTCACCAGCAGGGTAAAACAAGGACCGCAGGCCGCCGCCGACCAGGTAAACAGAAAGAATGTCCACGGCCAGACCAGCAATCCTTCCCGATAGGCAAACGGCCTGCCGAAGAGAACACCGGCCACACCACCCAAAGATCCCTGGTGAAAAAAGGACAAAAAGGCGCCGGTCGCAGCGAAAATCGCCATGATTCCGTGCATATTGTGGCCGAGATGGTGCAGGAACGGGACCCGGTTCAGTTGACGGTTTTCCAGGACGAGCGGCACATATTCTATCGTAAGAACCGCGAAATAGGCGGATAAACAAAACGCCACTTCGGTCAGCATCGAATGTACATTTGCATGCCAAAAGATATGCCAGCTTCTCAGCGGCTGGCCGACATCGATCGCCAAAATCAGCAAGGCGGAACTGTAGCAGATGAACCCGATCAGAACGGCGAAATTTATGATATTTTTCAATTCGTCCTTTCCGATAAGGTATCGTAAAAAACCGGTAAAAAAGGCGCCCCCACCCAAGGCGATGACGGCAAGATCCGCCCAGATCCAGAGCGCAAAAGGGTAATAATCGTTCATATTGGTCTGGTTCAGGCCTTTTATCCAGCACAGCAGCATGGCATATACGCCCCACAGCAGCACCAGGCCGGCGATGCCGAGTCCAAGCAGAAACTTCCACGTCGGACAGCGCTTGACTCCTTCAGGTATCAATGCCGAATCCATAAAATCTTAGCTCCTTAACAGTTTAGCTCTCTTTTTAACGATCTTTGTCAACGATCTTGGGAAAATCTCAGAAAACCCCTGGCTAATGACGGCCGGTATTATTATCATGAATCTTTAACGTATTGTCGCCCGCATCCCGGACCCATTTTTTGCTGGACAGATAATACACCTTGGGATTTGTGCCAAGGCTTTCAAGAAGCCGAAACGCTTTGGGATTTCTGGGCCTGCCGTGGTGCGCCGGATCGGGTTCGACCATCTGGTGCACCTTGTGGGAAGGGTTGTTCAAGTCCCCGAAGGTGATCGCCTCGGCCGGGCAGGCCTGGGCGCAGGCGGTTTGATATTCATTTTCCGCCAGGGTTCTTCTGCCTTTCAGATAGGCCTTGTTTTTGGCCTGTTGATACCGGTGAAAGCAAAAGCTGCATTTTTCAACGACTCCCCGCATTCTCGGCGACACATTGGGATTTAAATACCGCTCCATGCCGGCCGGCCACACCGGGTCCCACCAGTTGAAGTAGCGCGCGTGATACGGACATGCGGCCATGCAGTACCGGCATCCGAAGCAACGGGTGTAAATTTGGCTGAC
>JAWODC010000087.1:0-3135 GCA_046483495.1 Desulfobacterales bacterium | reverse complement strand
GCCGCATCATCTCATATCCCGGCCTGCGTGATGATGATCGGGGGGGCTGGATGGATGGCCGGGCCGGCCTGCCTTGCGCCGGGACAGAGCGTCGAACTCTATGAGTTATGCCGCCGGGGCGACTGGCAGGGGGCGATGAAGCTGCAACGCCGCCTGTGGGCTTTGAACCGTGCTTTCGCCAGATATAACCTGGCCGCCTGCATCAAGGGGGGACTCCGGCTTCAGGGTTATCCTGTTGGCGATCCCCTGCCGCCGCAGGCGCCGCTCGACGCCGCAGGCATTAAAGAAGTGGAGGCGGCACTGCGTGCCACAGGGGCTTTGTGATCACGGGCCGGAAAAAAACGGCCGGGGCGATTCGGGGTTGCCCCGGCCGTTTCGCCGGTGTGACGAAAAACAGCGTTTTTTTGACTTTTCCAACGAACGCCATCAAGTTCATTGCTCATAGGCTGCCGCGAAGCGCCATGAACCAGCTTTTTACGATTTTTACTTGACGGTTGTATTTTAAAACCATACACTGTCGACCGTCGACCAAAAAACAATTACAATTTTCGGAGCAAAAAGTAAAATGCTGAGTAAAGAACGTATCAAAAATGATTTTCGCCGTGATGTTATGGCCGAACAGATATCTAAAATTCTTACCGAAGCGATTTTGGATGATTTGCTTAAAGGAGGAGAACGATTGGTAGAATCCGAACTGCAAAAACAGTTTGGAGTCAGTCGTTCTCCACTTCGGGAAGCATTTCGGGATTTAGAAAAAAAGGGCTTGGTGACGATCACGCCTCGGAGAGGAACATTCGTAAAACGTATCACCAGTAAAGATATCCGTGAAAATTTTCCTGTCCGTGCGACCCTGGAAGGACTTGCTGCAAAAGAAGCTTTCAGCAAAATAAGTGACAAAGACCGCTTGCGGATGCATCAAGTCCTATTGGAAATGAAAAATGCAGTAGAAAAAAATGATCCAAAATCATATTGGAAACTGCACAGTGTTTTCCACGAGATTTTCATTGATGCATCTGAAAATGATGTTTTGATCAATATCCTTCATACTCTTCGGATGCACAGCCTGTGGTACAGATTCTCATATCAATACTACCTCGAAGATCTGCCCGGATCCCTGGAACCGCACGAGAGAATTCTTGAACTTTTTGACGATCCGAAGACTGACCCGGAAGCACTCGCCGCTCTGGTTAAAAATCATATCGAAAAAGCAACTGAAATATTTTTAGCTTATCTGGAAGAAACTTAACCATTATTTAAAGCTTACCGGGACATTATGATGGAAAAAGTTTGCTCTGCTTATTACGATATAGAAAACCTTATATTAAAAAGCTTGAAAAATTTGCCGCTGATTGGTTTTTATGCCAAAATCCGGGGATGGGATTATGTGCTTTCATGGATACACCGTATCACCGGGGTATTGCTGGTTTTCTATCTATGGTTTCATGTCTACACCTTGACGTCGTTGACTACACCCGAGTTGTTCACCGAAAAAATGATGCTTTTTCAAGGAGCTGTATTCGTGTTTCTCGAATGGCTTTTGGCCATCCCGGTGATCTTTCACGCCCTCAACGGCGGGCGTCTGATTTTATATGAAACCTTCTATAGCCAACCGGATGCGGCCGTTATTCGGGGTACTCTGATATTTTCGCTTTTCTATGTGGCGCTGCTGGGTTTTATGATGCTCATCGGAAATCAGCAGGTTTCCCCTGTCCTTCTTTGGCTCTGCTGCCTGAGCGTAAGCATAGCCGTTTCCTATATCGTGGCCCTTAAACTAAGGCATTCCAAAAATTCCCTGGGATGGAAGATTCAGCGTGTCACCGGTTCTTTTTTGCTTCTTATGATTCCGGCGCATCTCCTCTTCATGCATTTGCAGCCCGATGTAGGGCACGAGGTAGGCGTGATCATCCCCAGGATGCAGCACGGGTTCATCAAGATAGTGAACTTATTGCTATTACTCTGTTCCGTATATCATGGGGGTTATGGTCTGATAGAAATCATAAAAGATTATAGCGATAAAAAGCTGTTACACTACCTTTCTACCATAGTGATAATCATTGTTATGGCGGCTTTCTTTGCGGCAGGCGCCCATCTGACAATTTTTATATAGAGGACCTCTTTTATGAACAATGCCTTGAAAACATCGAAAACCCTTCATTGCGATGTGCTTATCATCGGTGCAGGAGGCGCAGGAATGCGCTGTGCTGCGGAGATTCTGGAGCAAAAGCCGGGCAGTCGGCTGATTGCGATAACAAAGGTTCCGCACCCGCAGAAATCCCACACCACGACCGCCCAGGGAGGACTGGCCGCCGTCGATCCGGCCGATGCGGCGGATAGAATCATCTATCATATGTTTGACACCTGGAAAGGGTCCGATTGTACCGGCGATCAGAACGTCATCAAGCAAATATGCGAAGACGCATGGGAACAGATTATTTGGTTGGAGAACCGAGGCATGCATTTCAGCCGCAATCAGGACGGAAGACTCAGCAAACGGACTTTCGGCGGGCACACGCTTAACTTCGGGGAACGTTCGGCATTCCGCGCTGTTTTCGAGGCGGACCGGACCGGTAAAGGTATCATGGACACTGCCTGGGGGGAATCCATCAAACGTGGAATATCTTTTATGAATCAGTGCATTGCCACCGAACTGCTCTTTGCAGAAGGTCGGTGTGCCGGTGCGATGGTTTTTCTTGAGAAGGAGGGGGCTTTCGTCCGGATTTTGTCCCGGGCGACCGTGCTTGCTACCGGTGGCAGTGGACAGGTTTTCAAGGTCACGACCAATTGTCGTCAAAATACAGGGGACGGTCTGGCGGTGGTTCTTCGTGCAGGGCTTGCAGTACTGGATCCAGAGGCTGTTCAGTTCCACCCCACTGGCATTGTTGGCCCCGGTATTCTGGCAAGCGAAACGTTGAGGTCAGTGGGCGGCATCCTTCCCAACAAGGACCTCGAACCCTTCATGGAACATTATGCCCCTAAGATGAAGGAGCTGGCCCCGCGGGATCTCGTAGCACGGGCAATCGAAACGGAGATACTCGAGGGCCGAGGTATTTTGAACCCCGATCACGGGATCGAGCATGTCTGGATCGATTTGAGGCACCTGCCTGCAAAGGTCCATAAAGAACAAATTCCCGAGGT
>JAWODC010000080.1:0-13909 GCA_046483495.1 Desulfobacterales bacterium | reverse complement strand
TCGCTCCTTCTCCTCCGGAGCCTTGTCAATCTGGTCAAACGGGATAAACTGCGCCATCCCCTTCAACCCCATATGCTTCGTGATCGCCGCCGTCAACGTCGTCTTGCCGTGATCGATGTGTCCGATCGTCCCTACATTCACATGCGGCTTTGTCCTCTGAAACTTTTCCTTCGCCATTTTAGCGTCCCTCCCTTTGATCGCGGGCTTTTTATCAGCCAAACGTTGCGCGGATGCGCATGTTGTTACCACCTGAAGTGTGCAAAAGCCTTATTTGCTTCCGCCATTTTATGTGTATCTTCCTTCTTCTTGACCGCCGATCCCCGATTATTGGCGGCATCCATCAATTCACCGGCCAGCTTTCCTGCCATTCCTTTTTCCGCTCGGCTTCGTGCAAAGGTGATGATCCAGCGAATGCCCAATGCGGTGCGTCGAGACGGCCGGATTTCCGTAGGCACCTGGTAAGTAGAGCCCCCCACTCGACGGGATTTCACCTCGATAATCGGTTTTACATTTTCAAGAGACTGTTCGAATATCTTAATCGGCGGCTCCTTTGTTTTTTCCCCGATAATATCCAGCGCATCGTATAAAATGGCCTCCGCTGTACTCTTTTTACCGTCATGCATGATGGACCGGATAAACTTTGCCACAAGCTTACTGCCGTATTTGGAATCCGGAATAATTTCCCTCTGGGGGACTTCTCTTCTTCTGGGCATTTACTTCATCCTTTTTTGATGACTCTATTCGTGTTGCAGTAATTCGAAAAGCTCTTTTTACATCAATTACTTCGGTTTTTTGGCACCGTATTTGGAACGGCCCTGTTTCCGGTCTTCCACGCCCAGGGAATCCAATGTTCCCCTGACGATATGGTACCGAACCCCGGGCAGGTCTTTTACACGTCCGCCCCGGACCAGCACTACCGAGTGCTCCTGGAGATTATGTCCGATCCCCGGAATATACGCGGTCACCTCGATGCCGGTGGTGAGCCTGACTCTTGCGACTTTTCTCAATGCAGAGTTCGGCTTTTTGGGGGTCGAGGTATACACTCTGGTGCAAACGCCACGTTTCTGAGGGGCGCTTTTAAGCGCCGGCGTCGTCGCCTTTTTTTTCAATTTTTTTCTGCCCTTACGAACTAATTGATTGATGGTCGGCATGGTCTCCTCATTTTCCCTGGTAAACGGCCAAAATACCTGACAATAAAAACGTCATTTGTATATATCAGGAGCAGCAATGTCAAGCATTTTGTGTATAATTCCCTATCGGCTTTCTCAATTCATGCCGATTAGACGGCAATGTCTTCATACGACGAGAAACCCGTCCCGGCAGGAATCAGTTTGCCCATTATAAAATTTTCTTTAAGTCCGTTTAAATGATCTACTTTTCCATTGATGGCGGCTTCGGCCAGCACTTTTGTCGTTTCTTGAAAGGAGGCGGCTGATATCCAGCTTTCGGTGCTTAAGGACGCTTTTGTTATCCCCAGAATCAACGGTTCCGCCACTGCGGGCTTCCCCCCATTTTCAATGACTTCCTGGTTCGCATCTTCGAACCTGATCCGATCGACCTGCTCTTCTACGATGAAGTCCGTATCACCGGCCTCGAGCACTTTGACCCGCCGCATCATTTGCTTGACGATCACCTCGATGTGCTTGTCATTGATCCGAACCCCCTGAAGCCGGTACACCTCCTGAACTTCATCCACCAGATAGCATGCAAGAGCGATTTCGCCTTTGATGTTCAGAATATCCTGGGGAATGGCCGATCCGCTGATAAGGGGCTCTCCGGCTCTGACATAGTCCCCGTCATAAACACTGATATGTTTGCCGCGGGGGATCAGATATTCTTTTTTGTCCCCCACATCCACGGGTGTTATCATCACCTTCTGCTTGCCCTTGCGCGTCCCCTTTTCAATCGTCACGTACCCGTCAATCTCGCTCAGAACGGCGATTTCTTTGGGCTTGCGCACTTCGAAAAGTTCGGCAACCCGCGGTAAACCGCCGGTGATATCCTTTGTTTTCGTCGTGGCCCGAGGCAGTTTGGCAATGATTTCACCCGCCTTTACGCGGGTCCCCTCCTCGGCCAAAAGAATGGCGCCGATCGGCAGTACGTAACGGGCAATACCCGATGAACGTGCTAATTTAGCCGTTTTTCCGGTTTCATCCTTTATGGATATCCTCGGCCGGTCCTCCCCGCTCTTGGATTCGATAATCGTCATGCTGGCTTTTCCCGTCACCGGGTCCACCTGTTCATTCATGGTTTTTCCAAGCACGATATCGCCGTATTTCACCGTACCGGAAGCCTCTGTAAGGATCGGGGTGGTGAACGGATCCCATGAGGCCAGCAAATCCCCGGGACTGACCGATTCGCCTTCCTTCACATGGAGATGAGCGCCATAAATGACGGGGAATCGCTCAAGCTCACGACCGGTGGAACCCACAATGGAAAATTCGCCTCCGCGGCGGTTCATCACCACGTATTCATTATTGTCGGTTTGGACGACATTCAAATCGATATACTTGATGGTCCCTTCTACCCTGGCCCGGATATCCGCCTGTTCGACGCGGCGGCTTGCAGTCCCGCCGATGTGGAAGGTCCGCATGGTCAACTGGGTTCCGGGCTCCCCGATGGATTGGGCCGCAAGAATCCCCACGGCCTGGCCGATTTCAACCTGCTTGCCGTGGGCTAAATCCCTGCCGTAGCATTTGGCGCAGACCCCGTATTTCGATCGGCAGGTCAGCACAGACCTGATTTTGATGGACGAAATACCGGCATCCTCGATCTTCTTGACGGCCTCTTCATCCAGATCATCTCCCGAAGAAACCAACACTTCGTCGGTAAACGGATCCAGAATGTCTCCCATGGCAACCCGGCCGAGTATGCGTTCGCCGAGCTGCTGTATCACCTCACCGCCTTCCAACAGCGGTTCGACTTCAACTCCCATCAAGGTCCCGCAATCTTCTTCCGTGACCGTGCAATCCTGGGCAACGTCCGCCAATCGCCGTGTCAGGTAACCCGAGTTGGCCGTCTTCAGGGCCGTATCCGCCAATCCCTTCCGGGCGCCGTGCGTGGAGATAA
Organism: Desulfobacterales bacterium; assembly: GCA_046483495.1. Taxonomy (GTDB): domain Bacteria; phylum Desulfobacterota; class Desulfobacteria; order Desulfobacterales; family UBA5616; genus CAYLRU01. Next base: position 10,840 of record JAWODC010000080.1, on the reverse strand, counting down.
AGTACTGAAGAACGGAAAGCCCTTCCCTGAAGTTCGCGCTGATGGGCGTTTCAATGATTTCACCGGAAGGTTTTGCCATCAATCCGCGCATACCTGCGAGCTGCCTCATCTGGTCCTTGCTGCCTCTTGCACCGGAATCCGCCATCATGTAAATCGAATTCAGGCTTTCCTGTTCCACAACCGTTCCGTCAGCCTTTTCCGCCTGGAACACCTTCATGGATTCCATCATTTCATTGGCGACATCGTCGGTTGCTTTTGCCCATATATCCACCACTTTGTTGTATTTCTCACCCGGAGTAATGAGGCCTTCATTGTACTGCTTGTCGATTTCTTCGACAAATGCCTCGGCTTTATTGAGGATATCCCATTTCGCTTCGGGTATAATCATATCGTCGATACAAATGGAAATTCCGCCCTTCGTTGAATAGCGGTATCCGATGTCTTTGAGCCGGTCGGAAAGGATAACCGTGGCTTTCGGACCCAACTGGCGATAGGAATAATCCACCAGATTTCTCAAGGCCTTTTTGTCCATCACTCGGTTGACGACCTCGAAAGGAATTTCATGCCGCCGATTCGCAACTTGAAAGATGTAGTACAGTCCGTCGTCAAGAGCGATTATCGGGCTGACAGCGTCCTTTTCAAGCATTATGACGGTGTTGGTCTGTTTATCATCGGTACCGTAAACCCGCTGAAATTCTTCTCTATTCAAATATCCTACACTGCCGCCGCTTCCGATTTTTCGGGCAACGGACAGTTCGTCGGCCAATGTGGCGAAATCGGCGCCGTTGTTTAATCGATCGACAACATCCTCGGCGGCGGCTTCGTCTTCGAGAGCGATCTGTCGAAGCTTGACGATTTCCTCCTGGGGAATGATTTCCCAAAGCAAGACCCGTCCTACGGAGGTGTCGATCCGTTTTCCTTTGATGCGGACAGTGATGTTCGCATGAAGATCGACTTCTCCGGCATCATAAGCGCATCTGACCTCGTGAACATTTGCAAATCGCTTGCCTTCTCCCTTGATGCCTTCAACCCCCCGGGTCATGTAATAAATGCCCAGGACGATATCCTGGCTGGGGACAATAATAGGACTGCCGTTTGCGGGCGACAGGATATTGTTGGAGGAGAGCATCAATACCCGGGATTCGATCTGGGCCTCGACTGAAAGCGGAATGTGAACCGCCATCTGGTCGCCGTCGAAATCGGCATTGAAGGCCGTGCAGACCAGCGGGTGAAGTTGGATCGCCTTTCCTTCAATCAAAATCGGCTCAAATGATTGAAAACCCAACCGGTGAAGCGTGGGGGCGCGGTTTAACAGCACGGGATATTCCCGAACGACCTCGTCCAAGGTATCCCATACTTCCGGCACTTCTTTTTCCACCAATTTTTTGGCGCTTTTTACGGTGGATACCAGTCCTTTTTGCTCCAATCGGTAGTACACGAAAGGCTTGAACAACTCCAGGGCCATCTTTTTGGGCAAGCCGCACTGATGCAGCCTCAAATCCGGTCCCACGGTGATAACGGTTCGCCCGGAATAATCCACCCGCTTCCCAAGAAGATTCTGGCGGAAACGGCCCTGCTTTCCTTTCAACGTGTCGCTTAGCGATTTCAGCGGCCTTTTGTTGGTTCCGGTCACCACCCGTCCGTGCCGGCCGTTGTCGAAAAGGACGTCCACCGACTCCTGCAGCATGCGCTTCTCATTTCTGACAATGATGTCCGGCGCGTTTAAGTCCATGAGCCGCTTTAACCGGTTGTTTCGGTTGATCACCCGGCGGTAAAGATCATTCAGATCCGAGGTAGCGAACCGGCCGCCTTCAAGGGGCACCAGTGGACGCAAATCCGGAGGAAGCACCGGAATAACGTCCATGATCATCCAGGCCGGGTCTATCCCCGATTTTCTGAATGCATCGACAACTTTCAGCCGCTTCGACAGTTTCTGCCGCTTTGCCGCCGATCCGGTTTCCCGTATTTCTTCCTTCAATGTAACATAGGTTTCGTCCAGATCGATATTTTCCAGCATGATTTTGACCGCTTCCGCACCGATTCCGGCTTCGAAATTCGGCCCGTAAATATCCAAAGCCTCCCTGTATTTTTCTTCGGACAGCAATTGGCCCATGGCCAGATCCGTCTGCTTTGGATCGATAACGATATGGCTGTCAAAATAAAGCACCTTTTCAATGTTTTTAAGGGTAATATCCAACAAGTTTCCGATTTTGCTCGGAAGGCTTTTTAAAAACCAAATATGGGCGCACGGTGTGGCCAAAACGATATGGGCCATGCGGTCCCGTCTGACCTTGGATTGTATAACCTCCACCCCGCACTTTTCACATATCACGCCGCGGTGCTTCATGCGTTTGTACTTGCCGCAGTTGCATTCATAATCCTTTGTCGGACCGAATATTTTGGCACAGAAAAGTCCGTCGCGCTCCGGCTTGAAGGTCCGGTAGTTTATGGTCTCCGGTTTTTTGATCTCACCATGGGACCACTTGAGTATCTGATCGGGTGAAGCGAGGCCCAGCTTAACACCGGTGTAACGCTTCGGATCTTTTGGTTTGGCAAAAAAATCAAATATTGTTTCCAAAAGAAGCCCCTCCTTTTCATTTATTCCATGAGGGTTATATCCAAACCCAGGCTTTGCAGTTCTTTCATCAATACCTTGAATGATTCGGGAATGCCCGGTTCAAGCACGTTCTGCCCTTTGACAATTTTTTCGTACATGCGGGTTCTTCCGGCCATGTCATCGGATTTTACGGTTAAAAATTCCTGAAGGGCATGCGCCGCGCCGTAGGCTTCCATAGCCCACACCTCCATTTCCCCCAGCCGCTGGCCGCCGAATTGGGCCTTCCCGCCAAGGGGCTGCTGGGTGACGAGCGAATACGGTCCGATGGATCGGGCATGGATTTTATCGTCGACCAAATGGTGGAGCTTCATGACATACATGGTTCCCACCGTCACTTTATTATGAAACGGCTCCCCTGTCCGTCCGTCATATAAAACGGCCTGACCGTTCGTCGACAATCCGGCCTCCTCCAACAGGTCCTTGATTTCATTCTCTTTGGCGCCATCGAACACCGGCGTTGCCATATGTACGCCGTCCTTGTAGTTTTTCGCAAATTCGCTCATTTCGTCATCATGCATTCCGTCGATCATGGCATGCGTTTCATGATCCGAAAAAATCTTCTTGAGCTTTTTGCGGAGTTCATCGTTTTTGTGTGCTTCGATCAGTTGGTTGATCTGATCGCCGAGTCCTTTGGCAGTGAGCCCTAAGTGAATTTCGAGCACCTGGCCCACGTTCATACGCGAAGGTACACCAAGCGGATTCAGGATCATGTCCACCGGCGTCCCGTCTTCGAAATAGGGAAGGTCCTCCTGCGGTAAAATCCTTGAAACAACGCCTTTGTTGCCATGACGTCCGGCCATTTTGTCGCCGACGGATAATTTTCGTTTCATGGCCACGTAGACTTTGACCATCTTGATAACGCCGGGGGGAAGATCATCCCCTTTTTCAAATTGGGCGACCTGCTCTTCGAACGCATCCCGGCATGCCTTGGACTGATTCCGATAGATCTCCAATAGATTATGAATGGTTTCCGTTTTTTCAGCATCTTCCAGAACGATGCCTTCAAAATCCGCCACATCGAATTCGTTCAAAAGATTCTTGCCGATGGTCTCTCCTTTTGCGACAAGGGTTTTTTTGCCTTTTTTTATCGGCGTCTGTGCCGTCTGGCCGTCAAGTACCTCCATAATTTTTTCCCGGGCCACCTCTCTGATGACGGCGAGTTTGTCATCACGGTTTTTTTCCATTACCGCAATTTCTTCATTTTCGATGTACTGAAGCCGGGTGTCTTTTTCAACACCTCTTCTTGAAAAGACTTTCGCATCGATGACGGTTCCCTGAACACCGGGGGGCACGCGCAAGGAGGTGTCCTTTACATCACCGGCCTTTTCTCCGAAAATCGCCCTCAGCAATTTCTCCTCGGGAGACAGCTGGGTTTCCCCTTTAGGCGTGATTTTTCCCACCAGGATATCCCCTGGCCCGACCTCGGCACCCAAACGGACGATGCCGCTTTCATCGAGGTCCTTCAATGCCTCATCACCGACATTCGGTATATCACGCGTTATATCTTCCTTGCCGAGTTTCGTGTCTCGGGCAACCACCTCGAATTCCTCGATATGAATGGAGGTATAAACGCCTTCCCGGTGCAGACGCTCGCCGACCAATATGGAATCTTCGAAATTGTATCCGCCCCACGGCATAAAAGCGACGGTGATATTCTTTCCCAATGCCAGCTCGCCTTTTTCCGTAGCCGGCCCGTCCGCAATGATTTCCCCGGCCTTGACCCGTTGTCCCTTTTTTACGATGGGGCGTTGGTTGAAACACGTATTCTGGTTGGATCGAACGAATTTTGACAGATTGTAGACGGTCACCGGGAGATTTTTTCCGTCTCCGGCCGATTCATCGTCATGCTTCAAAACAATTCGTGAAGCATCGACATAGACAACCAGACCGTCTTTTTTAGCGACGATCGCCACCCCGGAATCCTTTGCTACAATTTCTTCAACCCCCGTTCCAACCAGGGGCGCCTGATTTACCAGCAGGGGTACGGCCTGCCGCTGCATGTTGGATCCCATCAATGCGCGATTGGCGTCGTCATTTTCCAAAAATGGGATCAGTGACGCCGAAACACTGACAAGCTGATTGGGCGAGATATCCATCAGCTCGATATCCTCCCGTTTCATCATTGTCAATTCTCCGGCCACCCGTGAGGTAACCACGGGGTTGACATATTTGCCTTTCTCATCGATCGGGGCATTGGCTTGCGCAATGGGGTGATTCTGCTCTTCAAATCCGCTTAGGAACTTCACCTTCTCGGATACGGTGGAGTTGTGAACGAGTCGGTAAGGCGTTTCGATAAACCCGTATTCGTTTACCCGGGCGTACGTGCTCAAGGATACGATCAACCCGATATTCGGACCTTCCGGCGTTTCGATCGGGCAAATACGGCCGTAATGCGACGGGTGGACATCCCGCACTTCGAATCCCGCACGCTCTCTTGTCAGGCCTCCCGGGCCAAGGGCGCTCAAGCGCCGCTTGTGGGTGGTTTCCGACAGCGGATTGGTCTGGTCCATAAACTGGGAAAGCTGGCTCGTTCCGAAAAATTCCTTGACGACGGCCGAAACCGGCTTGGGATTGACCAGGTCATGAGGCATCAGCGCATCCACTTCCTGAAGGCTCATGCGCTCTTTTATGGCACGCTCCATGCGAACCAATCCAATGCGGTACTGATTCTCCAGGAGTTCGCCTACCGCCCTGACACGACGATTGCCGAGGTGATCGATATCATCCACGGCCCCCTGTGTATCTCTTAGTTCAACAAGGGTTTTTGCGGTCAGCAGAATATCTTCCTTGCGCAGTGTTCTCAAATCCAGGGAAGATTCGATTCCCAGCCGCAAATTAATCTTCAGTCTTCCCACTCCCGAAAGGTCATAATACGCGGATTTAAAGAAAAGATGGTCGATGAAGTCCTGGGCGACTTCCGGTGTCGCCGGATTGCCCGGCCGCAGCCTGCGGTAAATTTCGATCAGTGCTTCCTCCTTTGTCTCCACCTTGTCCATCAGGAGGGTCTTGCGAATGGAATCACTGATGGTCACACCACCGATATACAACAGGTCGAATTCCGCAACGCCTGCTTCCGAAAGTTTTGCGAGATTCTCTTCAGTAACGCTTTCATTGGCTTTCACAATGATCTCATCGGTCTCGGGATGGGGGATTGCCCGGGCGAAGGCCTTCCCGATGATATCCTCCAATTCAACGGGTATTTCTTTGATGCCGGCCGATTTCATCTGCCGTATGGCACGCTGGGTGATAAGCCGGCCCGCCTTGGATATGACTTCTCCCGTTTTAGGGTCTACGATGTCTTTGCCGCCCCGTTGACCTTTCAAATATGCTTCATTGAAGGCTTTGGTCACCTGATCGCCTTTGAGGAAAACCTTTTCCTTCTGGTAAAAATATTCCAGGAGATCTTCCGTCGAATAACCCAGCGCCTTGAATAAAATGGTGACCGGAAATTTTCTGCGCCTGTCGATTCTGATAAAGACGATGTCTTTGGGATCGATTTCCATATCAATCCAGGATCCGCGGACCGGAATTATTCTCGAACTATAGATCACCTTGCCCGATGAATGGGTTTTTCCGCGGTCATGGTCGAAAAATACACCTGAGGATCGATGGAGCTGACTGACCACAACACGCTCCGTGCCGTTGATGATGAAGGTTCCCTTTTCGGTCATCAACGGAATGGTTCCAAAATATATTTCCTGCTCCTTAATGTCTCGAATATTCGAAAACCCGGTCTCCTTGTCCACATCATAGACGACAAGCCGTACCGTGATTCGAATGGGTATTTCATAAGTCATCCCCCGGTGGATGCATTCCTGTACGCTGTGCTTGACAGAGCCGAACCGGTAGGATACAAACTCAAGGGAAGCGCTTCCGGTAAAATCTTTTATGGGAAAAACAGATTGAAAGACGGCCTGCAGACCGATATCCTTTCGTTCCGAAGGTGGAACATCCTTTTGCAGAAAGCGATCGTAGGAGTCCCGTTGAATGCCGATAAGGTCCGGCATATCCACAATTTTTTTAATTTTGCCGAAGTTTTTCCTGATGCGTTTGCTTGCCATAGGGCTTTTGGCCATAGTATCTCCAAATATGTGTTTCTTAATTTGCGTCTAAATGACGGTGACGGGCGGGGTCGGCCGCCCGCCCGTCGTCGATGTTTTTCCGGCCGCCAGGTCTTCAGAACACCCGCGCGTCATCGATCCCCTATTTAATCTCAACCTGGGCGCCGGCTTCTTCCAATTGGGCTTTAATCTTTTCGGCTTCATCTTTGAGAACGCCTTCCTTTACCGGTGCGGGCACGCCTTCAACCAGTGTTTTTGCTTCTTTAAGCCCCAGTCCTGTTACTGCGCGAACCTCCTTGATGACCTGTATTTTCTTGTCCCCGAAAGCTGTCAACACAACATCGAATTCGGTTTTTTCCTCGGCCGCGGCCCCGGGGGCGGCACCTTCAACGGCACCTCCCGGCATCATGGCGACAGGCGCCGCAGCGGAAACTCCGAATTTTTCCTCCAGCTCCTTCACCAGTTCAGACAGATCCAGAACCGACATGTTCGCAATAAAATCGATTACATCTTGTTTTGTAATATCAGCCATTGTTTTTATACCTCCACGTTTTTTGCATCAGCATAGGGGGATATCCCCCTCTTGTTTTCTTTATGCAGCTTCTTTTTGCTCTTTTATTGCCGTCAGCACATTCAGCAGCCCTTGAGGCACCCCGTTCAATACCCGAACGAACGCAGTGGGCACCCCGATCAGTGCGGATAATGCCTTTGCAATGAGAACCTCCCTGGACGGCAATTCCGACAGGGCCCTGATATCCTGTGCTTCCAGCACCTTGCCGGCCATGATTCCTTTTTTGAATTCCAGGTTTTTATTGTTCTTTGCAAATTCCACCAGCACCTTGGCCGGGGCTACCGGGTCTTCGTAGCTCAAGACTACTGCGCTGGGTCCCTTGAACGAATCTTTGATCCGATCGACTTCAGTCTGATCGGCAGCCCTGACAAGCAGGGTGTTCTTGATGACCTTGCATTCGACACTGCTGTCCCGAAGCTTTTTTCTCATCGTGTTCATGGCCTCGACATTGAGACCCTTGTAATCGAGGACGATGAGAATCTTGGACTTCGAAAACTTTTCCTTGAGCTCTTCGACCAAACGTTTTTTTTCATCGAGCTTCACGTGTTTAACACCTCCCTCCTTCAGCTGCAAAAAACCGGAGGCCATTCATCGTATATGAATCGATATGCCCATCTCGGTAGGCCGGCATAGCCGATTAAACATAACCACAATGCACCTACGGTCTTTGACAGGTTTTTCGTTTTTTCAATTGCCGAACCCCGTGCACGGCCGAACACGAAAGCAGAAAAGCCGTATTTTCCGATCTGAGTTGCGTCTCGTTTGTTCACCACACCGGGCGCAGAAAAATTTCTTATTTCACCAGTTCCTTGACGGCAGCGGTGTCCACTTTAATTCCCGGTCCCATGGTGGTGGATATGGCAATACCTTTGAGATAGGTTCCCTTGCTTGAAGCCGGTTTAAGCCTGACGATGTTCTCCATAAATGCGGTGACATTCTGTAAGAGTTTTTCGATTCCAAAGGATACTTTTCCCATCGGAACATGTACAATTCCGGCCTTTTCAACGCGAAAATCGATTTTACCCGCTTTAAGCTCGTTGACTGCCCTGGCGACGTCAAACGTCACACTTCCTGTTTTGGCATTCGGCATCAAGCCGCGGGGGCCTAAGATTTTGCCGATTTTCCCCACCGACCCCATCATGTCCGGCGTTGCCACGGCTTTATCGAACTCCAACCACCCTTCCTTTATCTTTTCGACCAAATCTTCGCTGCCGGCATAATCCGCACCCGCCTCGAGAGCCTCTTTTTCTTTTTCACCTTTTGCGAACACCAGCACTCTGACTTCCTTACCAAGGCCGTTGGGCAGCACAACAGTGCCCCGAACCATTTGATCGGCATGTCTCGGATCGACTCCAAGGCGTACGGCGATATCGAGCGTCTCATCGAATTTGGCATATGACCCCTCTATCGCCATCTTTACCGCATCCTCAAAACCATGCCGGCCCTGGGTGTCGACCTTTTTCTTTGCCTCTGTATATTGTTTACCCCGCTTCGGCATTTATCTCTCTTGCTCCTTTTCTAACCGGCGACTTCTATACCCATGCTTCGGGCTGTACCGGCGATAATTTTGCAGGCTGCCTCCAAATTATCGGCATTTAAGTCCACCATTTTCTGTTTAGCGATTTCCTCAACCTGTTCCGAGGTCACCTGGCCGACTTTGTCCCTTTTCGGGTCTCCGGCACCCTTGGCAATTTTTGCCGCTTTTTTCAGCAAAACGGCAGCCGGCGGTGTTTTTGTTATAAATGTAAAGGACCTGTCCTGATAAACGGTAATAACGACCGGAATAATCATCCCTTCCTCACCGGCGGTCCGTGCGTTGAAGGCTTTACAAAAATCCATAATGTTAACGCCATGCTGTCCCAACGCGGGGCCGATAGGGGGGGATGGGTTCGCTTTCCCCGCCATAACCTGCAATTTGATCTGAGCCATTACCTTTTTTGCCATGTGTCACTATACTCCTGATCTTCACATATGCGGCTGCGGCACCGATTCCAGCTCGTTCGCCGCACATCCGTCAAGCGCCGGCCGCTCTACCCCCCGGCGGCAAGGATGCCGCTTTTCAAATTTTTGTCACTTGGACGAATTCCAGTTCAACCGGTGTGGACCTCCCAAATATGCTCACCAGCACCCTGATTTTTCCCTTTTCAGGATTTACTTCTTCGACCGTTCCGTTAAAATTCGCGAATGGTCCGTCGATCACCCTTATTTCATCGCCGGCTTCAAAGAAAAATTTGGGTTTGGGCTTGAGCTTCCCCGCCTCCATTCGGTTTAAAATATAATCGGCTTCTTCATCCGTCAGAGGGGTCGGCTTGTTTCTTCCACCCAGAAATCCGGTCACCTTGGCGGTATCGTTGACGACGTGCCATGTTTCATCATCCAGATGCATTTTCACCAATATATATCCGGGATAAAATTTTCGGGAAGACTCCCTCCGTTTCCCCTTAACGAGCTCTACGATCTGCTCGGTCGGAACGAGTACTTCACCAAATTTTTCCGGGTACGGCGAGGAGGCGATTCGCTCCTCCAAAGCTTTCTTGACCTTATTTTCGAATCCGGAATAAACATGGACGATATACCATTTTAAAGCCACTTTGTTCTCCTGATCACTTATTGAAGGACCTGCCGTATGAGACCCGACAGGCCAAAATCCACCAGGCCTAAAAATGCGGAGATGATCAAAACCAGTACCAGGACGACAGCAGTGGATCCAATCGTTTGTTTTCGTGACGGCCAAGCCACTTTTTTCAACTCGACTTTAACTTCACGCAAGAATTGAACGCTTTTTTCAAAGCCGGCTTTGATGCGGCCCGGCTCGGCTTTCGGCCTTGCTGCAACGGCCCCCTGTCCGGGTCTCGAACCGGGATTTTTCCCCACCGTCCGGAGAATACCCGCCGATTTAGGGGCGGAGGGGTTCTTTTCCGCGGCTTGTTCAGCCGGTGCAGTGTCCTGGCGTTTTTTCTTTTTGGCTCCTGATGATTTTTTTCGTTGTAACCGTCCCATTACTCTCCCAGAATAGAGAAAGCTCAAAGTTTAAATGGATATTATCTTGAAATTACCCGAACCTTGTAAAAACTTTGAGCCGCCATTCAAAAAAATTTGGCAGGCCAGGAGGGATTCGAACCCCCAACACCCGGATTTGGAGTCCGACGCTCTACCGTTAGAGCTACTGGCCTGCATCAAATTACAACCGGTCCTACTGTCTGTGTATATTGTAGGAATTCGTGTTTCTATTTTTTTGTCTCTTTGTGCGGCGTGTGCTTTCTGCAAAAACGACAATACTTGTTGAATTCCAGCTTATCCGGTGTCGTTCTTTTGTTCTTGGTTGTCGTATAATTTCGCCTGTTGCACTCGCTGCATGTTAGCGTTACGATTACTCTCACCTGACTGCTCCTTAGGTACCTACTCGATTATGTCGCTGACCACGCCGGCACCGACCGTACGACCGCCTTCCCGAATGGCGAATCGAACCTCTTTCTCCATCGCAATCGGGGTGATCAACTCGGCCGAAATCGATATGTTGTCACCCGGCATCACCATCTCTACGCCCTCAGGCAGCGTCAATACACCCGTAACGTCCGTCGTCCGAAAATA
>JAWODC010000069.1:0-34086 GCA_046483495.1 Desulfobacterales bacterium | reverse complement strand
GAAGGTCAAAACGACGGCAGGTTCGATCCGGCGTTTTTCCTGAAGCATGGCAACCAGATCTTTCAAGCGGATCACATTGCCCGAACGTTTCAGCACCTTTAGCTGTTCGGCAAAATGCTGCGGTGTGACGGACCCTGAACGGGAATAATCACGACCATCATCGACGCAGTGGTATCCCAATAGGAGTGCACCCGGAATAAATCGGCTTTTCAGCCGATCGACAACCGGCTCGATTCGCTTCAATCCGGGAATTCTCACGTGGTTCATTCGGGCCTTACCGCTCTGAGTGTGATCAGCAATTCATAATCCGGATCTTCAAAATCCAACTCTTCTTTTTTCAATTCCCTTGTGGCCAATCCATGCAAAAAGCCGACGGCGGCAAGCACATTTCCGTGTGCGCGAACCTCAACCCGGTCTGTGGGAAAGGCGGTCTCAAACAATCGCCGCACGGACATGGTGGTGAAGCTCCAGTAATAGCCCCACCGCTCCATATCATAGCGGCTGCTTTTGCTGATACCGGGAATCGTCACCAGAACCACGCCTCCCGGCTGCAAAATGCGATACAGGGTCCGGATGGCCGACCTCAGGTCGTAAATGAACTGTAGGGTCTGGGTCAGGATAATGCAGTCAAAGCTGTCCGAGGGGATATGACCGGCATCGGTCAAGTCACCGATAATCGTGACATTCGACCTGTTCTCTGCCACGTGCAGGACATCGGTTTGGATGACGCCGCTGCCGCCGAACATCCGCGTGTAGGCGTCGTCTCCAATTTCCAGGACACGCCCCCGGATGTCCGCTGAATGGGCAGCCAGAAACTGCTCGATGTAATAACGGTCAATCGGCTTGCCCCGCTCGCTTCCCCATTGAGGACTGATGGGGTGCAGCCGCCTGAAATCGCCGAACCGCACCCATCCAACCGGCGGCCGGCGGGTATAGCGCACGAGCGCCCGGCGCGCAGAAACGGGTATCAAATTTGCCAAAAATCGCAAGGAATCGATCATTCAGTCTTTATCGTCGATAATGTTCAGATTGCCTGCCTATTCGGCAATCCTACAAACGATGCCATGTACGGAAAGGCTTGCACCAAACCATCCGAAAGGCCCACCCTGAACCGCCGTTCGATGCACCAGAAGAGCCACCCCGTGACGGCCATACCCAACACCCCTGCCGATATGACCCCGATCGGTCCGGGGATCATTCGTTCAACACCCACCGCCGTACCGGCCGCAAAGACCGAAACGAAGGCAATGGCGGTCAACGGTTTGGCCAGGTCGGCAAACGGCTGCGGAAGCATAGCTCGCAGCATGATGACACCGATAATCTGAGTCGTGCCGGTCGCCGGCAGCCAGGCAACGGCCGCCCCCATGACGCCGTAGGTGCCGGTAAGCAGCCATGCCATGACAATCAAAAGGAAGGACTGGACCGCCTCGAGCACCATATTGTGATCGGGCCGGCCTGTCCCGTGAAGAATCGGTACCATCGTGTCCCCAAACAAACCGATCATGCTCGACAGTGCAAGCACCTGGATAATGGAGGTGGTGCCTTTCCAGTCGGGTCCGAGCAGGTTTTCGACCAGGGAAGGCGCAAGGGCGATCAGCAAAATGCAGGCCGGGACCAAGATCGCCGAAAGCCCGGTCAATATGGAGCGGAACGCAACAGACAACCTTTCTAAATCCGACTGCATCCGTGCATAAAAAGGGAACGCGACCTGCCCCACCACCTGGCCGGCGACATCGGATGGAAGAAACGCAAGTCCTGCAGCCAAATAATAAAGACCCAATTCGGCGGCACCGAGCCGGCGCGCAATCAGTAGACGCAAAACCGTTTGTCCGGCAATAGCGACCAAACCGGCAAAAAATATCCATTTTCCGAACCGAATCAGAGACCGGGCGGCCGGTTTATTCAGACAAAACCGGGGTCGGAAGGGAGCCGCAAAGTAAGAGCCGATCAAAAAAGCACCGGATCCTGCCAGCGCCCCTGCGACCAGCGCCCAGGCTCCCAGCCACTGAGCCGATAAAACGGCGACCGCCGTATTGGCGACAGCCTTCGTTACGTGCAGCAGCGCCGGTGAACGAAAATGGAGATCGCGGATCAGGCGTGCGATATGAATGCTGGCCCCCGCATCCAGGATGGGGCGAAGCGCCAAAACGAGTATAAGATTCGTGGCCCTCGGCTCGGCGAATATGCGGGCTGCCGCCGGGGCGGCAATGATGATTACGCAGGCTACCGAAAGAGCCCGCATCATACCGATCGTCCAGGCCACCCTGTAATGATCTTCATCAGCCGTGGACCGTTGAACCAGGGCCGGCACCATGCCGAAATTCGTAATTCGCATCATGACATCAACGCATATGCCGGCTATGGCCAATAGACCGAAATCATCGGGAGACAAAAGCCAGGCCAGAACCATCAGGCGGATTACGAAGATTGCCTTTACACCCACATGCTGGATCATTTGCCAGTATATGGCATTGCCCATTCGCGGAAAGGAAACACCCGTCACGCGGCGCCCCCTTTCCGCATGCCCGCTATGATCCCCGGGAGAAGACCGGTCAAATAAGCCCATCCGTAGAATGCCATCGGTCGATTTTTCGTCATCATCCCGCGCAGCCACCAGCGCAAAGCACGTCCGTGGTGAACCATTGCACGCACGGCGATGAAGGCATCCCCCTTTCGCAGATATTTGCCGTAAAAACCGCCATGGCTGCGGGCATAATCTCTGATCTGTGTAAGCCGCTTGTGGTCATCCCGCCACCCAAAATGCCGCACGACCAACTCGGGCGCGTAAATAATGGGCACACCCGCACGTAGGGCACGATATGCCCATTCGGCGTCTTCCGCCGTTCTGACGAAGGAAGATTCGTCAAAGGGGCCGACCTTATCGAAAACGGACATGGATGTCCCCATGTTTCCGCCGGACATCGAATCAAAAGTCAGTCTCGGATAACGATAGGCGGCCGGCACCTGAGAAGTGACTGCCACGGGCACGCCTTCACCGGCTGCTTCGATCCGCCCTGTTAGAATGGCCCCGGAATTTTCAGCCGATAACTTCGCCATGATTTCGATCCACTCGGCCGCCACAAAACAGTCATCATCGGTTATCGCTGCAAAGCGGGTTTTCACGTTCGTAAGCCCCCGGTTTATGCCGGAGGCGCGGCCCCGTTGACCAGACGGCAGATACAGGGCATCGATGCCGAATTCCTTCAACGTTTCAACCCAACCCCTTGCCTGCGGGTTCGACCCCTGGTCCACGACAACCAAACCGCCGGGCCATGCACTGCCTGATGCAATCCAATAGAGGCAGTTTTCAAGAATCGGCCGACCGAGCGTGGGAATAACGATCGTAATGTCTTCCAGAATCGGCCGGGTCTCTTTCATGGCTTTGGGGAGCGGTTTTCGCAGTTCATTCATCTTTTCCGGCATGCTCCAAAACATGAATATAGCAATCCGACCGCCCTACCCGATGCCAATCCTCAAGACCGGCACAAGCCGGCATGCACTCGGCCACGATGGCCTTTATGCCGGTGGCGGCAAACGCCCGAATGACTTCCGATCCCGGTGAAAGGTCTTCCATACGAAGATCATCGGCATCCCGGTATAACACTTCGGCTGCAATCTGAACGCGCGCCAGCCTGGCCCAAAAGGCTCCGAAGCCATACCCGATCACGCCCACTTTGTCATTTGCGGCCACCCCCAATCGGAGCAGTTCCTCGGCCACTTCACCCGGCCCGCTGGGCGCCTTTGCCGGTTGACGATTTTCATTTTTCCGTCCGGCACTACCGCCGAGGTCGATGAGTCCTTTCACATTGAATGCAAAAACATTGAGCAGCAGAAAAAGGACCATGGCCACACTTACACCTGAAGCCAATCTTCCGGATATCCGGGATCGTGGGAATCGCATGCCGGCCAGTATATCCGCCCATAAAAGAACGAGAAAAACACCGATGTATCTTTCCTCGACATAAACCAGGGCGTAGATCCCAAGGGCGGCGAATGCGACGGCAAGGAGACCTGCCCGCCGGAAGACATGCCGCAGTGAAATCTTTTTCCGATACCCCGTCCAAAAGACGAAGAAGGCGGCCGCCACCAGCACCCCTTGCCGATGCAAAAACAGGTCGAAATAGAATAAGAGGCCGGCCATAATACGGCTGAACTGCCGTTTTATGTTCATCCGGGCATCCATCCCCTCGTACCAATAAGAAGGATCATAACCGATCGGGTAGGTTCCCCCGACAGGGTCTCCAAATTCGTATATGGGCGGTTCGTTCCAGATTTTTCGGGAAGGATGGTCCGGGGTGCCGTTTTCCGCCGGTCCGCCTTGCCAGTGCGGGTAAGGAATGCCGTTTACATAGCGGGCATACGTCAGCCGGCCGGCGTCACCGAAGGTCAGCCTCCCCTTCGCTGTGGATATCGCCGCAATATAGGGCCCACTGAGAAGAAGAAAAACAACAAAAGCCACCGTGACCCGCGGCAGGGCCGTCTTAAAATGTTCCGTCGAAAACAGGGCAACCACAAGGAAAATGAATGCAAGGGGAAACATCACGGCCTTTGTCAAAAAGGCGAATCCCAGTATCATCCCGAGAACGCCGAAGGTGGACCATGTACCCAAACCCATGCGAATGCGCAGAATGAGACCGGCGGCGATGTATACCCAGACAGTCATCAGCATATCGGGCGTGACCGCCCAGATGTTAATCAAGGACAGGGAAGACCAGAGAAAAAGAGAATAACCCAATGGTTCCCATGCCCAATACGGCAGCGAAATAGTGCCGTCGGACAGGTTCCACGTTTTATTCTGCCGGTACCGGGTCAGTTCCCGCCAAAAAAATTCAAAACCCATCAGGGCCGATAGATATATGCCGAAATTCACAAACTGCACCACTGGAAATTCCCAGCGCATGGGCGGTCTTACGACATGTTGAACCAACCCCAAAATCCAGGCATACATCGGACTCCAGACCGTATTCAGGGCCATACCCCAGTCGCCGCGCAAATAAGCGTCCCCCATATCCAGGTAATTGATGCCGTCTTCACTCATCGAATGGGCGACAACCGCGGCCCACGTGTGCATGGCGCCCATGACCACCACCAACACCCGAAAGGCGGTTTTTAACCAAAGTCGGAAAAAATCTTCCGACTCCAGGCCGAATCTACCGTTGAATGCATGCATCGATAAAGCAGCAGTCTTGATCCGCATTCTGTTTTGCCTGCCTAAATCCCTGCCTCCTGTTCGGCTCGGGAAAAAAGGTTGCCGGATGAGCGGGCAATCTCCGCGAAGAGACATTCATAAGAACGGGTAACATTTTCCATCGAAAACGTATCCCGCACTGTCTGTACTGCGGCATTGCCAAGGCGGTCCGCAAGAGCGGTGTCGGTCATCAGATCATCCAGTGCCTGGCGGGTTTGCCGAAAATCACCGGATCTGACGAGAACACCGTCATGCAAATGGGTGACGATATCCAAAATTCCGCCTACCGCGGTAGAAATGCACGGGAGGCCGCATGCCATGGCTTCGACCAGTGAGAGCCCGAATGCTTCATTTTGCGTTGGAAATATGAAGATATCGGATGCCTGCAGGTATTCGTGCACATTGCGGACCTCGCCGGTGAAAATGACACGGTTTCGAAGTCCATGCATGTTGACATAGCTCTTGAGCTCCCCTTCGCAATTGTGGATGTCCAATCCACCGGATCCCAAAAGCAAGAGGGTCGCTCGTTTCCTTTGTTTCTGCAGTTCATTCCAAACGGTCATCAAGAGCGGCAATCCTTTATAAGCAACCAGCCTCCCGGAGTACGTGACGATCGTATCGTCCCGTGGAAGCGACAACTTGCTGCGCAGGCACCGCTTTTCCGCCGTACTCACCGGGCAAAATGTGCGGGTGTCGACACCGTTGGGTATTCGGCATATCCGTTTGGAATCCAATCCATGTTTTGTCAATTCTTCAGCGATGTCCTTGCATACGGCGACAAAAACATCGGCTTGATTCAAGATTTTATTGCGAATCTTTAGGAATGCCCTGATCGGAAAGGCCGTCGGTCTCCAGCCCCATTTCGCCAAACCGCCGGCAAAAAAAGCGCCGGACATTTCGCCCAGACTGTCCGCTTTGAGAATGCACGGCTTATCGAGGAGCTTGCCTGCAATCACTGCGGGAACCCCAAGCACGCGGAAGCCGGATACAAATATCACGTCGCAGCGGCTGCGCAGCCCGATCAGCGCCGTCAAACCGGTGACAAGCAGACCCCATTTCCAATAATGTGCGCGGCCTTTCGGCGGCAATCGGAAAACGGTGATCGGGCCGACCTGTTCGATCTTCGGAAACGATTCATGTGAACGGCGGGTAAGCACAAAAACCGCGAATCCCCTGGCCGACAGGCCTTCGGCCAGAGCTCTGGCCTGTGTTTCGCCTCCGCCGACCACAGGATAATAAGTTTCCGTGATGATGCAGATATTAGGAGCGGGATTCAAAATCGTCCTCCTTGCTTTCCGTCTTCTCCTTTGTTTCGATCCGCTCTCGGGATTCCTGATTCAACAACTCGCGCAGGGCGTGTGACTGCGCCAGTTCGACCTGCCGCTCGGCAATTGCCGAGAGCTGTACGCTGAAAAAAATCAGAAAAAGAAAAATCAGAATAAAGGCGAGAAGGCTCAGCGCAGAAGCGGGGTAAGTCGCCCCAACGGCCATTGTAACGGAGATCAGCAGCGGCCGAAAGGATATCATGATCATCATGGCCGACACCGCCAGCAGCCATATGACGCCGTAGCCGACGTGCAGTTTACGGGTACGGACAAGGTTCACGATCAGAATGATCAGGACAAACCCGATAAGGTCGATCAGGATGATTCCTTGGATGCTGATTCCCTGGCCGGCCATTTTGCCCTCCTTGTTAAAAGTGAATCGACTACGGCTACAATCGTCAGCAGCACGGTTTGCAGCGGATAGTGGAAAATACTGGCAAACGAATGCATGGACCGGCCCGTGCAGCGTTCTTCCATGGTTATGGGCACCTCCACGATATCGAAGCCGGAAAGGCCCAATTTCACGATGGTTTCAGTATGAAAATCCATAAAGGCTCCGTCGACGATCACCTCACACGCCCCTCTGCTCAGCGCCCTGAATCCGGAGGTCGTATCGTAGATGCGCCGTCCCATCAATCCAAGCGTCAAACAGGAAAAGATCAACTGGCCCAGCCGCCTGCCGCATGTGGTTTTATGCTGCTGTTTATGATAATACCGGGACCCGATCACCAAATCCGCCCCGCTTTGGTTGAGCACGAAAATCAGGCGGGGGACATCCTCGGCATGGTGCTGGCCGTCGGCGTCAAAGCTGACGATGAGGTCATATCCCTTAAGCAGCGCGTACCTCAGGCCGGTTTGCAATGCCCGCCCATAACCGAGGTTACACGGCAGCAGAAGCTGCTTTTCCCCAAGCGCAGCTACAATTTCTCCTGTGTCGTCCTTCGAACCGTCATTGACGACCACGCGATCGAAATCAGGAGCGGCGTCCCTGAGGCCGCCGATGATCGACGCAATCGTTTTCTCTTCATTAAACGCCGGAATGACAACAAGTATGCGCTGATTCATCACTTTGTCCGGCTTCCCGGAATCGAACCGGAACACGGGATATTTTTGGATCGTACTGTTTTCTGCGCCGGCAATCCAACAAGCTGTTTTCGGTATAGCTTCACGATGTCGGCAATGCCCGGGTCACGGTAAAGTTTTCCCTTTTTGCCCGCCTGCGGCCTGTATGCGGCAGTCCCCGCTTTTACATCGAGAATGGCTTCGATATACAGGTCGATACCCAAGGCTTCCAGCTTTCGTGAAACCTTGCGATAGGAGCGGCGCCCGACGGCCACAGCCCCTTCCTTGACGACGTATCCCGTATCCAGTCCGGCATTGATCTTCATAATGGTCACGTCCACCGTTGCTTCGCCGTTGTACATGGCCCAGAAATCCGTTTTCTTCCCCCGATATTCGGGCACCTTGCCGTGGTGGATCCCCAATGTGCCCCAAACAGGAATATCGAACAAATCCGGCTTCAGAATGGGGCTGCCGTAGCTGAGCCCCACATCGGGTTCGAGGGATTTGACATGCCCTATGACCCCCGGCGCATGAATGTCCGGCACGAATATAATACGGTCGGCCAAACCGGCTATGGTCCGATTCAGCGCCTTTTCGACCGTCGGCTGAACCATGCGGCGTTCGATTGCCCCGGCGAATTCCGCCAGCAGTACGGGCAGGGCAAGAAGGCGCCGGCGGCGCCATCGGTCCTTGAACACGGCCCGCAGTGTCGGTGCTTCCGATTGGCAAAACACCCCTGCCAGGAAAATCTCCGAATGCGTGGCCAGTCGATGAATAAACGGCTTCAGGCCCTTGGCCATGCCCGGGCCGCCGGCGAACACGACTACTCGAATACAGCCCATGTGCTCAGCCTCCCTTTTTACGGCCGGGTCCCCTGTCCCACAAAACCGCTATCCGGTCTTTGCGCCTTTTGATCAGCGGCTCCAGCCGGTGGGCGGTGCGAATCCAGGCGGCACAACGGTCAAAAACCGCCGGCCCGGATGCTGCCGCGTCATATCGCAGGAAACGTTCCGGTGTGTGACTGATTTCATCAAGCATGTCCGGCTTCAGATTCGGCCGCGTCTGCCACGAAAAAAATTTCGTGGTCTGACTTTTAAAAACATCTAAAGCCTTCCGCTTCCGGTCCGACACCGTTGCGATGTCGATTTCAATCAGGTGACGCGCATGAATGTAGTTTATCATGCTTTTTTTCGGCAGCAGTCGGTATTGGTGGTAGACGAAATATTCGAATACATTTCCCTCGAAGGTCAGCTCGTTGCAGGCGATCAAGGCGGCACGGTTTATCGCCAGATGATCGGGGTGGCGATCGTATCGAAACGGGATCAACATATCGGATGGATCGATACGTTCGATCACTTCTTTAAGCCTGCCGACCAGTGCCTGTTCGTTATTGGCAAGTCGGCCGTCGGGAAAGCCGAAGAATTCGAGATTCTCTTCGGGAACTCCCAAAAGCCCCATGGCCTGCTTTGACTCACCGATACGGACCCCGCCCAAATCCGAAGACACCGCGTCGCGCCAGGGCACGATGGGTTCAGGCGATTTCGTGCCGTCCGTGGCATAAACGGCGAATATTCGTTTTTTAGGGGTAAGCATCGCGATCGTGCCGCCGCAGGCAAGCACCTCGTCGTCCATATGCGGCACCACCAAAAGAAGGGCTCCCTTGAATATACGGTTCGGATGCATCCCTCCAACAGGATCATCCCCTGCAGGCCCGTTTTTCCCGTTTTCCTTACCGGCATCGACGGCAACGGATTGCCGCCCGTCAGCCGCCGGCGCACGACTCGATAATGGCAAGTGTTTCTCCGGCGCATACATCCCAACTGAACCTTTTCGACCGTTCTATGCCCCTTTCGGAAAGGGTTTTGCGCAGTGCTTCATCGACCGACAGTTGCATGAGGGCACTCGAAATCGCCGCCGTATCTTTCGGATCGACGCGCACCGCTGCATCTCCAGCCAGCTCCTCCAGCCCGTTTACGTTGGATGTCACAATGGGCGTACCGCATGCCAGGGCTTCGGTAATCGGAATCGGAAACGCCTCGAGATTGGAAGGATAAAGAAAAAGGGCTGAAAGCGTATATACCGCCGGCAAATCCTTCTGTTCGATCCAGCCCGGAAAAACAATGTCACTCTCGACGTTTCCCGCAAGCGGCCATTCGGATTTTAAACGTTCTCCGTCTTTTCCGCCGACCACCAGTTTGTACGGGGCGTGGACCCGCCCGTGGTACTGCTGATAGGCCTTGAATATCCGGCCCAGATTTTTCCGCCCGCCGTCACCCGGCTTTGCCAGGGTAAATATGAACTTTTCGGGAAGGCGGTAGTATGCTTTAACTGCTTTCAGCTCTTCTGCATCGTCTACCCGCTTGAAATGCCGTGCCGGAGCGAAATACACCGTCTTTATCTTATGCCCGTTATGCCCGGTCAAACCAAGCGCCCGGTTGAAGTTTTCAGTGGTAAGCCTCGAGACTGAAATGACGGATGCACATTTCTTGATGTAAAGGGGCATGATCAGCCGCATGTACATGACATCGATTCGGCTGTAAAACCTTGCCTGTTCGGGCAGAAGCCAGTCGGCGCCGTGCACGACCATGACAACCTTGCACGGCGCAAGCAGCGGTGCGGTGAATTTAGGATGAAACACGACGTCGATCCTGTCCCGACGGCACGCAAGGGGTATTGAAAGTTGATCCCACATGCCTTTGTGCCGGGCGCTTATCCACTTTTCGACGACATTGCCGCAGCCTGCAAAACGGCCCACATTGCCGGGATCTGCATAGTAGAGCACATATTCATTTGCGGTGTCCAAACGCAGCAGTTCGTTTATGATGTTGCGTGTGTAGACGCCGACACCGCCTTTTTCATCAAATGCTCGGAGCATCACGCCGATTCTCATCATTTACTCCTCATCATCGGCTTTCTTCTCGACATGCCCGGCTTCCGGCGGCCCGTTGTTCCGTCCGGGCTTTCTTCGGCCGATAACCTTTGCAGGCACGCCCGCCACGATCGCGTTGTCAGGCACATGGTCGGTAACAACCGCTCCGGCACCGACAATGCACCCGTTTCCCATTGTAACACCATCGATGATTCTAGCCCCGACACCCATCCATATGTCATGTCCAATGCGAATGCCCTTTGTGGAGCCGATCTGGTTTTTCATGTATGCCTCCGAGCGGGCATAGCCCGGCGTACCGGAAATGACGGCACAGTGAGACCCGATGGTGACATGCGAACCTATTTCGACCGGACATAGCCCGGCTCGGATATGGCAGTGGGGTCCGATGGCAACATCATCGCCGATTTTTACTTCCGCGAAGGAGCAGGAAACGATCGTGTTTCGCCCGATCAAAACGGAATCGCCCAGTGTAATGCGGGAAGCAGCACCCTTGGCATCGAGCACTGCATTGTCGTCTACATAGACCTTGTCCCCCAGATAAATACTACCGGGGCAGCGAAGCGTCACCGATGCCCCGATGACCATTCCTTTACCGACGGATGCAAACAAACGGCGATAAAAAATACTTCTCAAATAAAATCCGGCGGCACCCGGCAAAACGGAAAGAAATAATGTCGTCAGCTCGTAACGGAACCAATCCAACAGCGATGCGCTGCCGACAAAAAGCCGCCGGTATGCTTTCCCGGGCGACTCGCTTCTTCCGGTCAAGCTCTCGAGGAGGGTTTCATGCTGCATCGTTTCTCTATCGACCGGTAATTCAGCCATTTATGCTCCTGTTGGTTCGGCAGTTTTCCAAAATGTATTGGGTTACGTCAGAGACTCCTTTTTGTTCGATATAGAGTTGTTGCCAAATTTCCAGACTCAGAAGCATCCAGATCCTTGCATGGTTGTCGATCCGGTTGTGGTAATGGTCATCAATCAGCTTTAACAGGTAATCGCTTTTAAAGAACCCCTGCTTGACAAAAAATGAGTTCAACAGCACGGACCTGATAAACGGGTAAAGTTCGTTTCGGAACCAGAATGCCACCGGAAACATAAACCCCTGCTTTTTTCGCTTTACGATCTTCTTTGACAGGTATTTACCGGCAACCTTCCGCAAACCGTATTTCAGCGTCAGCCCCCTCATCTTGAGACGGCTGGGAAACGCCGCCAAAAGCTCCACCAGATGATGGTCGACAAACGGGGAACGAACCTCCAGACCGTGGGCCATTGTCATGCGATCCGCCAGCATAAGGGAATGTTCCGGAAGCCTCGTCATGATATCGGCGTAAAGCATTCTGTCGAAAACATCGTCGGCCTGATCACTTTCGAAAGGGTCGGTAATGATGTTCGCTGATTTCAGATCGGCCATTTTGCGCCAAAAATTACTGCTGTAAAGCTGTTGTTTCTTTTGATGATTGAATCGAAAGACGCACGTGGCTTCGGCATACCTTTCGGCCATATTCGGCAGAAGGGACATTTCATGAATCCACCGCGCCTTCTGCGTCAGACTTTTGTAATGATATCCCTCGGGAAAGCGGTTCAGCAATGCGCCGACAATCCCGCGGCGAAAGCATTCGGGCATCCACATCAAATAGTCGATATACCGAACACCGGTGTACCTGTCGAAACCGCCGAAAAGCTCATCTCCCCCATCGCCACCCAATACCACCTTGACATGACGTGCCGCAAGTGACGCCGCATAAAACTGGCAGGAAGCAATGGAATCGGACGGTTCATCCAGATGCCATATGATCTTCGGCAGCAATTGGATGAGATCGGCGCAGACTTTTTCTTCGTAGTGGTTTGTTTTGTATCGATCCGCCACAATTCGAGCATACGGCAACTCATTAAAGCTTCGTTCATCCACACCGATGGTAAACGTTTTAAAGGCGGTTTTGGATTTTCTCGCCATCAGGGCGACAATCAGGCTGGAATCCATGCCGCCGCTCAAAAAAGCCCCCACAGGAACGTCGCTTATGAGATGAGATTCGATCGTATCGTTCAACGTTCGGTCCAACAGCTCCAAATGGTGAACTTCGGAAAGGTCAAGCTTTTTGCGAAAAGACAAATTCCAATAGCGCGACAGCGAAGTGCTGCCGTTTCGCCGGACGAGGGTGTGGGCCGGCGGCAATTTCTTGATGGAACGAAACATCGTCTTCGGCGATGGTATGAACCTTAGGGACAAATAATGATGAATCGATTCATAATCGATCTCCCTGTCTTGACCATCCGCTGCCAGTATGGCCTTCACTTCAGAAGCAAAAATGAAACGGCCGTTGTTTTCGGAGTAGAACAGGGGCTTCTGGCCGAGCCTGTCCCGCGCCAGAAAAAGAAGTTTCTCCGAATCGTCCCATATGGCAAAGGCAAACATCCCGTCGAGATAATCAGCACAATGAACGCCGTGCTCCTCGTACAAATGAGCAACCACCTCGGTGTCCGAATGGGTGCTGAAGACGTGACCGGCTTTTCCCAACCGCCGCCGCAACGCTTTGTAGTTGTAGATCTCTCCATTGCAGACGACCCAGATGCTCCCGTCTTCATTGCAGATCGGCTGGTGCCCGCCGTCGATGTCGATGATGCTCAGGCGCCGGTTGCAAAGCCCGATGGTCCGGTTGATATAGATTCCCTCATCATCAGGCCCGCGATGGCCTATGGCCTGCATCATGCGGCGAAGCTCCGCCTCTTGCACACCCGAAGGACTGTATTTACCGCAAATTCCGCACATGCCAGCCGCCTTTAATACCATGAGCGCCCGCCCCGCCATACCGACTTTCGCGGTTTTTCATCCGATTGGGATGTCGATTCATCGCTTAATTCCGATCACGGAAAACTTGTAGGCGAATTTTTTTGCAATCACTTCCGGGATACGATTGTAAGCCGGTTTGAATCCGTACGTGTAAAGTACGGCCTTTATGCCGCTGCGGCATACCGGAAGAGCCCGATAATGCTCCTGCGCCGTTTCCACGATGTCAAAGCCGTCGAACATCGCCAGAATCGCATTTTCCCGATAAAACGTATTGACAGGCGGATCCTCTTCTTTATATTCGATATTTTCACGCCCCATACGGTGAAGCACATGCATCCACGAAGGCTTCCGGTAAAAATGGGAAATAACGGCTCGACCACCGGGCTTCAAGACACGCCTTACCTCTTGAACGGCTGATCGCGTATCTCCCGTGGCATGCAGGACACCATTGGCCCAAACGGCGTCAAATGTACGGTCGGCAAACGGCAATTCAAGCGCATCAGCGGTGCGCACGTCCTCCGGCATTACCCCTTCGATTTCAAAATGGCGCCTTGCCAGCAAAACCGCATTGGATGTAAGATCCGTTGCCGTTACGCGGACACCCCGCTTTAAAAACTCCAGTGTGTCGTAACCCATGCCGCACCCGACTTCCAGCAGGTGCTTTCCTTTCAGAATATCGGCCTCGCGCTCGATGCGGTTCATGATCCAGGGGAATTTGCAGGGGTTCATCCAGGGCCGAATGTGATCGAAAAACGCTTTGCTCCCGATTTCGATTTTGAAATCCGTGACATACTGCAGACCAAGCGTATGCGCGTTCCAATAGTCATGGACCTCTGAGGGCAACCGCCTTTCAATGAATCGTTTCAACCCGTCTTTCTCCCATACCGTCCGTCGGCTTTCATATCGAAGGCCGGAGCGGTTTCTGCTTTGCAATGACCCTGGTAATCGATTACAAGTTGTCCTCCAGCCAGGGGCGCATCGTTTTGACGCCGTTCTCGAAACTGAAGGAAGGATTGAAGCCAAGCATTTTTCTGGCTTTGGAGATGTCAAATGCGTTGCACGTAGTGAAAAACTCGAGCGACCTTCTCGACACCGGCGGGTTTTTACCCGATAAGGCAAACAGGCTTTCGATGCCGGTCGCCATCAACTCTCCGGCTTTCATCGGTAATTTCAGCCTTGGTTTTGGAAGATCCAACGTATGGCAGAAGCAATCCAACACTTCGGCAGTCGTCAAGGCCCTGTCTCCACCAACCACAACCGTTTCGCCGCATACCGTATTCGAAAGTCCTGCAAGGAGGAGGGCATCGACCATATCCTCTATGTAAATCGGATGCCTTGGATTCCGGCAGTCGCCGATCATGACAAAACGTTTTTTGCGAAGCGTCCTGTATAATTTAAGCGTACGGGGGCAACCCGGCCCATAGACCCATGCCGGCCTGACGATCACGATGGGAAAATGCGTTTTCTCGCAGAAATGCTTTACCTCTATTTCACCGGCCAGCTTGGTTCTTCCATAAATGTTGGAGGGGGTGCAGGGGCTGTTCTCATCAGCCGGCCATTCCTTTAAATTTCCGTATACACCCACGGAGCTTACGTGCACAAAACGATTTACACCGTTTCGTTTTGCCGCCTCAAGCAGGGGCCGCAAGCCATGCACATTGATGTCCCAGTATTCCGATTCAGATATGCTGGTCTGCAGGTGAGCACCTGCAAGGTGGAAAATCACATCCACCCCCGCAAGCATGTCCTCTTCGAGGTCCCTGTAATCTGCTGCAACCTTCCGAAACCTGCCATCGCAGTCCGAACGCCCATACGACTCGTGTGAAAGGTCCACACCAATAACGTTTCCGCCCTCTGCAGCCAGCCGTTTTGATAAATGACGGCCGATAAACCCGCTGCTTCCTGTTACGAGGTAGTGCTTGCCCACCCTCATTACGCCTTTCTTCCTTCTACAATGATGACGTATCCAACGGAACCGGAGAAAAGGATGTCGAGCCTTGATATCGTCCAACAAAAGGGATACAATACTGAGTAAACCCGGAACATTCGATGAACCGATTTGAGCTGATTTTTTGTCGAAGGTGCGATCGTGCCTTTTTCCACCTTCGCCCTGCTCCTTTTTGAGAGAATTTTTACATAGCCGTAATTGACGAAAAGCTCCAGCAATTCCGTAAAACCTTGTGAAAAGCTGCTTGCCGCCTTGGGATGTATGCCGTTGGCCGACAGAAGCCGGCTCAATTCTTCTATTGTGAATCCGGTTCGGCAATGGCCGTATACGTCATTTGTCATGCCGACAAGGCGCTTCAATCGCACGACCGGTTTTGTATCGTCGCCATTGGGAACCGTAACGATCACCTTTCCTCCCTTCTTGGTCACCCGTCGCAATTCACTCGTAAATGGATTCGGATCATTCAAATGCTCCTGCACGTCCACACTTAAAACGCAATCGAACCGGCAATCATCGAACGGCAGATGGTCTTCTTTAGCGTGAAAGACGGGATCGCCCAGAAAATCCGCCATTTCCGGGATGCCCTGGATTTCCAGGTCGGCCCACGACCATTTGGCGCCCCTGGATTTCAAAAGATAATTTATGGCGCCGTTGTTGTCGCCGCAGGTAACCAGCAGGCATCTTTGATTGTCGGCAAGCTCGCCGATGTGTTTGGCTAAAGCTTTGATCCTCAGCTTTTTTTTAAGTGTTTTTTGAAATATTCTGAGCTGCCATGGTGTAGGAGCATCTTTTGACGGCATGCTTATTCCCGCTTCATTTAAAATAATACGCTCATGTGTTCCGGTTTTTGTGCCCATGAATCGAGACTGATCGATACCTTTTCTGGTCCAACAGGGGAAAAAGCATAAGCTCCGCCCCTGTGGGTTACATGCCCATTTTTTTAATACGTAGTTATCTTGGTGCCTTACTGCAAAGGCGTTGATGCCCGAGCCGATGTTTTTAGATCTTGCCGGACTTGCAATTTTCATTCAGAACAGATCAGCAGCATTCAAAAATAAGGCTATCGGCAAGCGCATAATGCTGAAGGGTGTTTTTTCTCCTCTATTTCTCAAATCGCTAATAAGAATGGTTGTTATGGGCGGCTCCGGCCTCTTTTCCGATATCCTTCAGATGCTCCGACACGCTATCGGGTCTTGTATACGGCGGCTGTTTCTTAAGTGTTCTGCCGAACAAAAGAGCGGCGATGCCGGTTGCAAGACCCACCGTCATCAGCGCCGCTCCGACATAGAACTCGGTTTTGCCTGCTTTAAGCCCCCACTTTTGCCCGCCTTCGTTTGTGATTTTTCGAAAAGAATCGCTTAAGCGGCTTGTGATAGGCCTCATTCTTTCACTCGTGCAGGGAAACCGTTCTTTTAGGCCCGATGTCATTATTTCCCCTTCCAAAATGTTTTAAAATGCGAGAGAAAGGCGGTAACATCATTAAACCGTAGATCAATCATCATTAAACTTTTCACCGCTCACCGTACATAGACTCAACCATGTATTTGAAGCGAAAAATATATGTAATGTGTGCATCTGCTCAACATCAACCGACCGGGACTCCTTTTCGCCGATTCAAACAATCAAGGCATGCGTTAAAATGATCGGCCATCGGGATTCCGGGCTTACAACCGTTTCACTGCATTTTGAAAAATACAGGATAGCATGTATTGACATGCACAATTTTTTATATGAATTGGTGTGGAACAAAATTCCCGATTCTCCCATAAACGGCTTTGCCCATCCATTTTCGTGTGGGCAGTGAATAACGTCTATTTTGTACATCCCCATACTCGTTTACAGGTGACTGAATGACAGGTGATCGCAAAGACTCCCATTTAGGGGGGAAATTATCTGAACTGATCGACAAAATCGAGGTGACGGATGTTGCCCGGCAGATTCATGAAATCGTGAATGAAATCGAGGCCCGACTGACCGATGTGGATCGGCAAAACGAACAATTGCGTGGGGCCCTGAGTCACGCGGAATCGTCCCGAAAAGAAAACATCGATCTTCTTCTAAAACGAACCGCCCAATTAGAGACGAAAAACAAAGAACTTATAAATGCCTGTGCTGCACTCAATCGTGAACAGCATCAGCGTCTTTACGTTTCCCGACGGCTTGTGGAATTGCTTGAAAAGGAACGCTTTGAAATCGCCAATACGCTTCATGAAAACTTCGGTCAGGAGTTCGTCGCCCTGAAAATGGACCTGGAAATGCTTGAACATTGGCTTCCGCACGGGTCCACGGCCCTTGAACCCCTTAAAACGGCACAACGAAAAGCCGCAAAAATGATTCAGTTTTTGAGAGAATTTTCTGAAGAACTGCGCCCCGGAATACTGGATACACTGGGTCTTGTCGCCGGCATTCGAAGCATGGTTCATCGGATCAATAAACATCACCCTCACATCGTCATTCGGTTTTCCGAGGCCTGCATTCCCGAGTTTAATGATCCGGATAAAAAAACCGCCATGTACCGCATCGTTCAGGAGGCGCTTGCAAATTGCATCAACCATGCAGAAATGCAAACCATCGACATCCATCTCGAGGTCGAAAACCATAAGATGTGCTTGACCGTGGAAGACGACGGCAAAGGATTTGATTACGATGCGATCGAAAAGTATGCCGGAGACGGCAAATACCGCCAGGGAATAAGCATCATGCGTGAAAGGGCGGTACAGTTCAACGGGGATTTCTGGATCGATTCAGAGCCGGGCGGGGGTACCACACTGACGGCATGGATACCGACTGAATAATTCATTTCCGGGTGGGCACGGCTTGTTTTCCGTAGTGCAGTCTGCCACCTTCCAACCTGCTCTCCTTTTTGCGGGATGCCGGGAGTTTTCGGCGAATCAGGTTCTCTTTAACATTTGCCCTATTCGTTTTAATTATTTTATCGGCATGAGATTCGCTTTTGGTTTTTTTGAAGGCGTGTTTGCGGGTGACCGGTGTTCGATCGGCGATGCCGCGCTGCTCTCCCCCGGTTTTGCCGGTTCGTTTCCCGTATTCGGTATACGAATGATGCTTTCGGGCAATCGGCCTTTTTTCCTTATCGGACCTGAGATGAGCCTCAGGCCTCCGCTTCAGGGTTTCCGTCTTTCCAGGCCTCCGATTTTCTAAACCTGGGACCGCCCTGTGCCGGAGTTCAATTTCATGTCGCCCGGCTTTATGTTTCGGATTGTATGATTCCTGCACCTTCTGTTTATAAGCCTTTCGAAGAAAAGAATCGCGGTGTTTGGGGGTAACCGCGCGAACCGAATCGAGCTTGCCGTGCCCGCGGTTCGAAGCCCTTTCCAACAGGTGCCGGTTTGATGGGTGATGCCGTTTATGATGTGCCAGAATAGGGACATATACCCGCCGCTGTAAGTGCAGCGTGTGCCAGGGTGTAAAATGCCTGTGAGCATGACCGGCCGCATAATAATCACCAAAATAATAATGAAAACAGCCACGCCGCAAAAACAGATCGCCCCAAAAAATGTTCAGATCGATCCGATATCGGGGTATATAACGGTAGGAAAACCCACGTGTGCGCGGTGGCACATAAACGGGAGAAAACAGAACACCGCGGCAAGTTACCGTATAATCCCAATATCCTGTTACATACACGTATCCGCGGGGAGTTCGGATATAATAGGCCGGAACCCACACCCGGTCGGGTGGCATCATTCGCCAATAACCGGGCCGCCATACGTAACCGCCGTACTGCCGGATCCAGCACCCCGGTATCCACAAATGTTCGGGCGAAGGGGCTAAACTGCTGGGGCCCGCCTCTATGGAGCCGGGGGGTTCAGGAAGGTATGCGGTACCCGGGGCAATTTCAGCCCAAAAACCGGGAATCCACTGATGTCCCTGCGTTACGGGGCTCCAAAATCCCGGTACCCACCGTCGGCCGGGCGGGGGAACCCGCCAAATGCCGCTCACCCAAATGAAACCCCTTTCATCATCCCACGCCCAGTAACCGGATATCCACACCGCATTTTTGTCGGGCTTATGTTCCGGCGGAATTTCTTCGATTAAGGCCGGCGGCTTTTCCGATACGATCATCCCCGGTTCGGGATCCAACAAAACGGCCTGGGCGAATGCCTCGTGTATGGGGCCTGCATCCAGCACAAGGACATCTTGGTCATTCAAGGAAATCCTGTTT
This sequence comes from Desulfobacterales bacterium, assembly GCA_046483495.1. Classification (GTDB taxonomy): domain Bacteria; phylum Desulfobacterota; class Desulfobacteria; order Desulfobacterales; family UBA5616; genus CAYLRU01. Next base: position 14,702 of record JAWODC010000069.1, on the reverse strand, counting down.
TCAGCAGCAGCCGAACCCATGCCGAACCCCTGTGCCGCCGCGGCCAAACCAATGATGAGTCCCAGAAAAATGAATGAGCGTCTCATTGAAAGCCCTCCGATAATGTATTCGGCTGTAAAGACGTTCGACAAGCCTTTTTCGTCTACATCACCTAGTGTCCATCCCTAAATGGCCCTTTCACGCGATTTCTGCGTTGGACGCAAAATCGAAATCCTCAAAATAGCACACGATTCCTGCGGTTTCGATCTTGCGCCCGCCTTGAACTCACGCGAAATTGCCTATTTCTGGATGGATGCTACCTTTATGGGAAATGCCGTTCATATAGCATTTCCTCCCGGTCCGGGTATTCGGTATCGAAGGACCGGACGAATGGATATTTTCTCGAATTGACTTGAATTTTACCCTATTCTTATTATATTCGACACAAAATTTTTTAAAAAAAATCCAAATAACGATTAACGATTGGAACGGTTTTCAGGGCTTGTCAATTACGGTTTAATTCTTTAAAATTGTTTTTTAGAGCGCGCTTTGCACGCTCATTTTTACGATGGGGGATAATGAATGCCAGGTAAATCCGCACAGGAATCAGACAAACAGCGGATTCAACAATTGATACACATGTTGGATGCGGCACCGGATTTGATTTTTCGCATCGATTCGGAACTCCGGTATGTCTATGCCAATCACCGCGCCTTGCAGGTGACCGGCCTTTCACCGGAACAATTATCAGGAAAAAACAACCGCCGGCTGAACATTCCGGAAGATATAGCTGTTTTTCTGGATGATGCCTATCGCACCGTCTTCCGGGAAAAGTCCCCCCGTGAGGTGGAGTTTACATGGCAGACCGCAGAGGAACAGCGCTGGTATGACATGCGGATCGTTCCCGAGAAAGCATCGGATGGATCCGTCAAGGCTGTCGTGGCCATTGCGCGTGATATCACCGACCGCAAACAGCTGGAAGAAAAGCTTCGCCTTTCCGGGAATTTACAATTGACATCCGAAGTGATTCTGGCCGAACACCGGGAACGTGAGCGAATTGCGGATTTGTTGGACCGTGATCTTCACCGGTTGATGGTCAGCGCCAAGCATGAACAAGAATTTTTGCTGCACGGAATCGAAAACGGTTTGAAGCCGAAGGCTGAGAACGTGCTCGATTTGGTAAACCGGTCCATAAACGCATCATGCTCGTTATCGGTTCAGCTCTCACCGCCTCTTCTTGATACCGGTGATATTTGTGCAATGATAACAGCGCTTTCAGATTGGCTTTTCGAACACTACGGGCTTACGGTTAGCCTCAACCTCGAAAAAGGGATGTACCTTCAAAAGCGCGAAGTGATTATCCTGGTGTACCACTCTGCTTGCGAGCTGCTGCTCAATGTCCTGGAACACGCCGGTACGAAATTCGCCACGCTCGGGGTAAAACGAAAAAATGGAAATTTGCAGATAACCCTCAGCGATAAGGGGGTGGGCTTCAACCCCGAAACGGTATGGACACCGAAGGATGCCCGGCGCAGGTTCGGGTTGACCGATATCCGTGAACGACTGTTGAATTTCGGCGGAGACATCGAGATAAAAAGCTGCGCCGGTACGGGAACGATAATTACGCTGACGATTCCCATAAAGCTGGATATATCAAGCAGGAACGGCATCGAGCAATCTGCTTTGGAAACCCGCGCCGGTGATAAAATATCGGTTTTGGTAGTGGACGATCACCCGGTATTGCGAGAGGGTCTCTCGAAAATGCTCGCCATTTACCCCGATATCGAAATTGTCGGTGAGGCGTCCGATGGCGAAGAAGCCGTTCAATTGACCCGGGACCTTTTACCGGATGTCATTCTGATGGATATCAACATGCCGAATATGAGCGGTCTGGAAGCCACACCGATAATCCATGCTGAATTTCCGCACATTCGTGTCATTGCATTGTCGATGTACGGCGAAGAAGAGCAGGCTGATGAAATGATCGCCGCCGGGGCATCTGAATATCGCAACAAAGGGGACAATATCGATCTGCTCCTTGGCAGTATTCGACGCAATTAGGTATACGGCCGCTTGCCGCCTTACAATACCCGAAATGCATGAACACGTTATGAACATTCACCATCCCGCAATTTAGATACATTTTCAACAAGTTGCGCAGTTATGAACAATTCGACAATTCAAGCTGCTGTCAATAAACCGGATTGCTTCTTTTATCTAATTAGAATAACTGAAAAAAATGTATTGACAGATTCCAATCAACGGCCTATGTAATCAGCACCATGACGCTTGAAACCATCCTGAACACCCCGCATCCTGAAAAAGTCCGTGTCCTGGTCGTTGATGACCATCCGGTGATGCGTGAATGCCTCTGCGGGATGATCGAACTTCATTCCGATATCGCGGTGATTGGGGAAGCCTCGGATGGTGAAGAGGCTGTGAAACTTGCCAGGCAATTGATTCCGGAAGTCATTTTAATGGATATCAACATGCCGAAGGTCAGCGGGATAGAGGCGACACGTGTCATTCACACGGAATTGCCGCATATTCGAATCATCGCATTATCGATGTCCGAGTCCGATGAGTTCGCCTTGGAGATGATCGCTGCCGGGGCATCGGAATATCACAGCAAGGGTGGTGATATGAATCGGCTTTTACAGGCGATTCGGCGAAAACCGGATCGGGTGCCGTGCCGTTGTGCCCCGGTGGACCCAATCGATCTTTCATCAACTGTTTGATTCCCCTCTATAGGGTTACCATTACGAAATCGGTTATATATTCATCGCATCCGCCCGATTCGATTTCTCCATCGGAAACGTCGCCGCACCATAACGCCTCTGCATCAGGTGCTTGAAAAGAAGCCTTGCTTCTTCCTCCAGGAGATCCAAATCCCCGTAGTTTACGATAACCCGATCGTATTCGAATTCCTGCTTGTGCGGCTGGTCCTTCTCTCTGAGAAAATGCGTCTGTGAATGTTTACGGATCAGCACCGTAAGGCATTCATCCCTGTAGTATTCTTTGAATCGTCGGAATTCTTCCGGCTCCTCGACATCCACGAACAGGATATGATGATTTGACCGGTTCAAGCTGTCGATGCATTTGACGGTTTCCCGAAACGGTCCGTCATTGTATTCACTCCATGCCTTCTTAACATCTTTCCATAATTTTCGTTTTTTATTGGTGACAGGTTCGACATCCACTCCAAGGCGATTGCACGCGAATTTTACCGATTCGGTTATCGATGGATTGCAGACCACAATACCATGATTTTCTGCGATCTTCCTCACAGCGGCGACAAACTCCTCTTTTCCGGACATGGCATTTCCGTTGATAAAAATAGCTTTAATCATCTCATTCCTTTTCACTCATGGGTGCGTTGCAAATTCGAGATTTTCCTTCCGGCTTCATTTTTGAAGGCAACCTTTTTTACTGAGCCGCCTGGAAAAAATAAATAGGGTGATTCATGTATTATCGATGGGTGTGGATTCGGGTCGTTGGGATCGTTATTAGCGTTTAGATCGTTTAGATCGTTATTATCGTTTAGATCGTTGGGATCGTTTAGATCGTTGGGATCGTTTAGATCGTTATAACGGCGCTTCTTTTTTCAAGTCGGTGATCGCCTCGGCTTTTCCGATAACGATCAGGCGATCTCCGGCTTCTAAATGCATGGATGGATTGATATTCGTGATCTGCTTTTTTCCTCTTCGAATCCCTACCAGTGTCGCGCCGCAGGACTGGCGGAACTGAAGATCCGATAGGGTCCGGCCTGCGATGTCCGAATCGGCCGAAACCTCGATTTCCGCAATACTGAAGCGGTCGAAATCTTCAGCTTGATCCGGCCCTTCGATCCGGTTGAGTATGCCTTCGGCATCTTTTAGTCCGGAAGGAGGCCCCATGAGCAGCAGACGGTCCGCCGGAAAAAGCCTGAAATTCGGCTCGGGCTCATAATAGATGCGCCCGCCCCGACTGACTGCAAGTATTGAAATCCCCAACGATGACAGGGGGACATCTCTTATGGTCTGACCAGCAACAGCCATCCTTCAGATAATTTCCACAGCTTTTTTTGTCAAGTAAATGCCGCGGCAAAAATCGACTGCATCGGTATAACCCATTCGGAAATGTATTCGTATTAAAATGTTAGCGGGAAGGAGTCCTGCTGAGGTGAAAATGCGGAAAACAGGTATCATACCGCGTTGCTGCTCAAAATAGGCGTGTGAGTGGGATGAGGGAAAAAGCCGGAAGATGGACCGGCCCTTGTAAACCGAAATTTATCGCATTCTATGTCGAAAAAGCCACCCTGCCGCCGGCAGTGTAACGAAGGCCATGATGATCAACGGCCAAAGCTGCGGCCATATCGAAGCGGTTTCCGCTCCCTGCAAAAAGATCCTTCGCAGTGCCTCGATAATGTAGCGCAGAGGGTTGATCAAGGTCCCAAACTGAAGCCAGCGGGGCATATTGGCAATGGGGGTAGTGAACCCGGACAAGATGACGGCGGGCATGATAAAGACAAAGGACCCCAACAGAGCCTGCTGCATCGTAACGGACAGAGAAGAGATCAGAAGCCCAACGCCGACAATTGCGATGACAAAGCAGGCAAGCACCAGAACCAGATCCGCAACCGATCCTCTGAACGGCACGCCGAACCAGTAGACAGCGCCGATACAAAATATGAGAGCATCGAAAAACCCGAAGACAATTCCCGGTATAGACTTGCCGATCAGAATTTCGGCAGGACTGAAAGGGGCCACTAAAAGCTGATCGAAGGTCCCGAATTCTCTTTCTCTGGCAACCGAAAGGCTGGTTATGATAATCACCACCACCATGCTGATAATGCCGCCCAAGGCGGAAATAATGAACCATCGGCTCTCAAGGTTGCGATTGAACCAGAACCGCTCTTCCAACATAAGTACCGGTAAATCCTGATTGGTTTCTTCAGCGGCGGCGATTTTTTGGTTGTATTCCGTCACTATCGTTCCGACATAGCCAAGCGCCATCATGGCCACATTGGAATTTCGCCCGTCCACCAGCACTTGTACTTGCGCCGTTTGAGCCTGATGGATTTTCCGGCTGAATTCCGGACCGATATGAATGACCAGTCGAACCTCTCCATTGTCGAGAAGAGACGCGATTTCATGGCAGGATGAGAGATTCTTGACGAGCTTAAAGGTTTTGGAAGCCTCGAATCGTGCCGACAGCTCCCGCGATTCCGTAGTGGACGCCTCATCCAGAATGGCATAGCGTACGTTCTTCAAATCGAAAGTTGCCGCATACCCGAAAACGAAAAATTGAATGAGGGGAGGACCGACCACCACTATCCGGCTTTTGGGATCCTTGAGCACCATCTTGAATTCTTTCCAAATAAGTATGATGATCCGTCGCAGTCCCTGCACGTGATTACTCCAAATGTTTTTTCATTCGGCGGTAAGATATACTGATGAAAATAAACGCCATAATCGCCAGGGCAACGGCATTGGGCCGGAGCACGTCCCAGATATTCCCCGCCAAAAAAAGCGTGTGGCTGATGGATACGAAATACCGCGCCGGCACCAGGCGGCTGATCATTTGAATGACGCGGGGGGTGCTTTCCAGGTCGAACAAAAGTCCTGAAAGAAAAAAGGCGGGCAGAAACCCGACCACAATGGAAATCTGAGCGGCGACGAACTGTACCCGAACCGCTGCGGAAATCATGAGCCCAAGACCCAATGAAGCCAGCATAAAGAGAGAACTCAAGATCAACAGTGCACCGACAGAACCGCGAAACGGCACATCAAACAAAAAAACGCCGAACACTACGGAGAAAATCATGCCCAGCATACCTAAAAAAAAGTATGGCAATACTTTTCCCAAAAGCAAATCGATCCGACGAACCGGGGTAACCAGGATGGCTTCCATTGTCCCCCGCTCCCATTCCCTCGCCACCACCAATGCGGTCAACAGGGTTCCGGTCAGCGTCATGATCAACGTCATTAAGCCGGGGACCAGAAAATTCCGGCTCTCTCCTGATTCATTGAACCGGATTCTCTGTTCCACGACAACAGGGCCGACAGGCACTTGTTCTCCTTTGGCCTGTTGCACAAGTGCCCATTTCTCGATAATACCCCGAACATAACCTTGTATTTGCCGGGCCCGATTGGCATCCACACCGTTGACAATGAGCTGAACACTTGCTGGATGGCCGCCCAGGAGATCGTTCGTGAATTCGTCGTGCAGGTGCAAAACAGCGTCAACTTGCCCACTCATCAGTGTGTTTTCCGCCTGCCTGAGCGACTGGAGAAATACCGGCTCAAAATAAGACGACAGCGCCAGGCGCTGCGTAAACGCCCGGGTGTTTGCACCGGTATCGTGGTTAACGACGGCGATTGGCACATGTTTCGCATCCAACGACACCCCGTAACCGAAAATGAACAGGAGAACGATCGGCATCACGACAGCCAGGATAAGGCTGCTCGGGTCTCTCAGGATCTGAAGCGACTCCTTGCGTAATATTCCGAGAAGCCGCATTCGAAAAAGCACCCTCCGGTTCATTCACGACTCCTCTCCGATATCGGTTTTACGTCTGATCCCGATGCCGCTCCTTCAGCCAGGGCGATAAATGCATCCTCGATCGTTGGTTCGGGCCTTTCATCGGTCCTGGCGAGTGAACGAATTTCTTCCGGTGTTCCCAAAGCAAGCATTTCGCCGGCCGACATGATCAGCATGCGGTCGCAGTATTCGGATTCTTCCATAAAATGAGTCGTTACCACCACGGTAACTCCCTGCTCTGCAAACCTGTTGATCCGCAGCCAGAATTCGCGCCGGGCCAGGGGGTCTACGCCGGAGGTGGGTTCATCCAAAAATAGAATGTCAGGCTCGTGCAAAAGGGCGGTGGCCATTGCCAATCGCTGTTTAATGCCGCCCGGCAGCTTTCCGGCCTCGTGATCGTACCAATCGGAAAGTCCGAATTCCTCATAGGCCCAATCCACCCGCTGTTTCAACCGCTTTCCTCCAAGCCCGTAGGCACGTCCGTAGAACCGAAAATTCTCATAAACGCTAAGCTGAGCATAAAGGGAAAACTGCTGGGCCATATAGCCAAGGCGCTGTCTGGCGTGCGCGGCAGAGCGCCTCAGATCCCGGCCGGCTACGGAAACTTCGCCGGCACTGGCAGGCAGCAAGCCGCAAAGCATGCGAAACGTAGTGCTCTTGCCGGCGCCGTTTGGGCCGAGCAGTCCGAAAATTTCACCCCGGCGCACATCAAAAGAGATGCGTTTTACAGCCTCGAATTCACCGAAAAACTTTTGCAGATCCCGTGTATGCACAACGGTATCGCAGCCATTACCGGATTTTTTCCCAACTTCAGGATCGGCCGAAATTACGGGTCGAGCCTCTTTTTTTGGGATCAGTGTCATAAAGGCGTCTTCGAATATCGGATTCGTCAACTGAATGCGTTTTAAAAAGTCCTCCGGCAGATGTTCGGCGATAAGCATTTTATCGGGAGCAGACGCAACGGCACGAACATGCCCGGATCGAACGGAAACATCCCCGATGCCCGATTTGCCCGCGAGCTGCCTTTGAATCTGTCTCGGTTTTACATTCGGAGGGGGTGTGATTAAAAACACCCTGTTTTTCAGCCGACCCCGAAAATTTTCAGGCGGACCTTCGGCAAGCTTTCGACCCCGGTCGAGTACAATGACATGATGACAGCGTTCGGCTTCATCCAGATATGCCGTCGACAGCAAAACACCAATGCCTTCGTCTTCGACCATTTCGTATACAATCTTCCACAATTCTCTGCGGGAAACCGGATCCACGCCGACTGTCGGCTCATCCAGAAGAAGCATCCCCGGCCTTTTAATCAAGGAACATGCAAGACCCAATTTCTGTTTCATTCCACCGGACAGATCACCCGCACGCCTCCGGGTAAAGGGGGCCAGACCGGTCATCTTCATCAACCGTTCGAATCGATCCATTCGCTTTGAAATCGGAACCCCCTGCAAATCGGCGTAGAGGTCGAGATTCTCTTGAACCGTGAGGTCCTGGTACAGTCCGAATTTTTGAGGCATATAGCCGATCCGGCTCTGGATTTTAAAGGGGTTTTGTACGCTGTCGAACCCCAAAACGGATACGGATCCGCGGCTGGGAAGCATTAGACCGGCGGCGATACGGATCAAGGTGGTCTTGCCGGCGCCGTCTGCCCCGACCAAGCCCGTTACCTCACCTTTACGTGCCTTCAGGCTTACACCTTTAAGCGCCCGAACTTCAGCGCCCTTCCCGGCGAAAAACACCTTTTCCAAGTCCCTGGCAGCCAATACCACCCCGATATCGGCATCGGCCGGTGTCGTATTCCGCCCCATCAGTGCAGAGCTTTCTTCTGGTGAATGATTGCTTCGGATGAAGAATCCCGGGAGCGGGGAATGGGAATTTTCACCGTCACCGGCATCCCCAGCGGAAAACGGTTTTGCGGGTCCTGGATGATGATTCGGACTTCATAAACCAGTTTGGTTCTGAGCTCCTCGGTCTCCACGTTTTTCGGCGTAAATTCGGCCACCGGAGAGATAAAACCGATCCGGCCCGGAAAGGCTTCTTCCGGAAAAGTATCGCTGTAAACCGCCGCCGCCATTCCCGTCCGGATATGACCGAGGTTGGGTTCCGGTATGTAAGCCCGCACCCATTTGGGATCGATCAAAGCGAGCGTTACGACCGGACGTCCCGGGCCGGCCATTTCACCGGCTTCCAAAATACGGCTCTGGATGATGCCGGGGGACGGCGCTTTAAGCGTCCTCTTTTCGAGCCGAATCCGGAGCAGCTCCAGGTGCGCTTTCATTGCCTGCAGCCTCGCCTTTGCTTCTTCGATCTCCTCATGGCGCGGTCCTTTTCGGGCAAGATCGAGCGCCTTTTCCTTTACATGGAGCTGCGCCTCTTGAATTTCAAAGGCTGCACGGGCATCATCCAATTTTTGGCGGGGGGTCGCTCCGCCGAGCGATGTTGCCTGTATACGCTCGAAGTTTTGTTTTGCATTCGTGTACATTGCACGGGCGGCTTCGACTTCCGCCTGCAGCTGTGCAATAATCTCGGGCCGGGTTCCGTTTATCAGCCGCATAACCACCTGTTTCTGAGCGTTGAACCGTGCATCGGCTTCAGCCGTTTCCGCTTTGAGCTGGTCCGCCTCGAGCCGGGCAATGGACTGGCCTTCCTCAACATAGTCGCCTTCTTCAACCCAGATTCGGCTGATCCTTTCCGGTTCGGTAAAACTTAAATGGACATCCCGAATCTCGATATTTCCATAGAGGGTAAGAACCGGATCGGATGGGCCTGTCTGCGCATTGTTCCACCACCAGATTCCGAGTGCGCCGACCGCAACGATTACTAACAGCAAAAAAAGCTTCACCCTATTTTTCATGGGGCATGTTTTCCTCGAGATTACGATTTCCGGACGATTTTTAACGCATGTGAATGCCGTTTCATACGAACTGCTCAGAGCCTTTCAGCACATCACAAAATGGTAGGCAAATGATTTCGCTTCATTGATACCAAAATTTCCAATACCGGGCGAGCACTTTTTTACGGAAAGAATAATCAAATCGGGTTGCTGCTGAAACCCATACCTATTTGGATTCCGCCATGCAAAACGCGAAAATTGGAAAACGCCTTTAAATAGACGGAAAAATCCGCCCTCTTGACATCCGGTTTTCGGATGCGGCAGGGTCGGGGTAGTTCTGCCCGGTACCTATCGGTTTCTACCCGGCTTAATGACATGAGGGTGCCGGATCAGAAAAAAAGCATTTGCCGGTTCGCGGATCTTTACGTACCTAACACGGGATGGATACGACGATTACCCTATACCTAAATCGTCTTGAATTGAATAAGTGAAAACTATTGGTTTTCGCGAATGGTCCATCCGTTTGCCGGTGATACAATAAAAAATTTTAAAGGGAGAAAACGTATGAAATTGAAAACATTGGTGGTTTCCATGGCGGCATTGATCTTTTTGTCGATAACGCATGCCGCGGCTTTTGACTATGTCGGGCTGAAAGCCGGTTACACAAACATTGAAGACAGCGATCTCGAGGTAAACGGTTTTACATTTGATTCGGATTTTGAAGACGGCTGGATTGTGGGCGTCGCCTTAGGCTTTCACATGCAGAACATTCGGCTGGAAGGTGAGGTCGAATCCAGACAAAGCGACATCCAGGTAACCGGGTTCGATGATGAAGATCTTGGAACCCGAAGCGTGATGGCGAACGGCTATTATGATTTTTTGCTGTTCTCGGGCATAACGCCGTACATAGGGGCCGGCATCGGGCTGGCTTACCACGACACGGATTTTGACGATGATACGGTTTTCGCATACCAGGGAACGGTGGGTTTGGCCATGGCCGTAAGCCCGACGATCGATCTCGATTTCGCCTACCGCTGGTTTGCATCGGAAGAGCCGGAGTTGGGCGGCGTTGAATTTGATTATGAAAGCCACAATTTTACAGCAGGTATTCGCATAAACTTCCAATAACAGGGCAAGCCGGGGCAATTGTTCCGGAGCGTCCGGCGAAGCATGAAGTAAAATCGAGTCGAAACCGCTTCGTCATGTTCTCCATGCAGGCATCCTTGATGCTTCTTTCGTTCTAATGGAACGATTGCTTGCTACAATGCATTTTCCTCGAGGTACCAGTCCTCGGTATAGTAATTATACTCCCAATCATAGGCATCATAGTAGTCGTCATTATATTCGGACACATCCTCCTCTTCCGCTGCCGGCGGTTCATCGCTGTTCTTCGGCCATTCGTACGGCTTCCCGCACCATTTGTGCGGCGTATCCCCACTCATTATCGTACCAGCTCATCACTTTCAGCAGATCACCGTCGACCACCTGGGTCATTGTCAAATCCACGATGGATGCGCGGGGGTCTTTGATGATATCCGAAGAAACAATCGGATCATCGGTCACCCCGAGTATTCCCTTGTACCGTTCACTTTCGGCTTCTTCCCGGAAAATGGCATTCACCTCTTCCACGGTGACATGGCGTTCGGTCAAAAAGACAAGATCGGCTATCGAACCGACCGGAACCGGACCCCGGATGGCAACACCATCGAATTTGCCTTTCAATTGCGGCAGCGCTTTTGCCGTTGCTTTTGCCGCCCCGGTTGAAGTGGGCACGAAATTAGCCGCCCCTGCCCTGCCCCTTCGCCATTTTTTTCTGGGCCCGTCCACGATCGTCTGGCTCGAAGTATAGGCATGTACAGTGGTCATGGTCGCTTTTTTCACGCCGACCCTTCTTCCCAGAATTTCAACAACAGGCGTAATGCAGTTGGTGGTGCAGCTGGCGCACGAAATCAACCGGGGAGCCCCTTCCGCCTGATTCACCCCGTGAACGACGGTTTGTACCTCACCCGTTTTTTCAGGCGCCGATAGAATCACACGATCGGCGCCGGCCTGCAGATGCTTTTCCATTCCTTCTTTTTTTCGAAAAACGCCGGTACATTCGAAAACGATATCGACCCCGAGTTTTTTCCAGGGAAGTTCAGCCGGATCTTTTTCATTGAAGAGAGGGTATTGTTTTCCGTCTATGGATATGGAATCATCTCCGGCCTTCACTTCTTTTTCGTAACGTCTGTACACGGTGTCGTATGTTAAAAGATAGGCAAGATTATCAGCCGGCAGAAGGTCATTAATGGCGGCAAGGTCAAGTTCAGGGGTGTCCAGGACGATTTTCAATGTTGCCCTTCCGATTCTTCCCAGTCCGTTTATGGCGACTTTTGTCATGACTTCCTTCCTGTATGGTTTAATATTCCAAAAAAGTTGCTCACGGCCCTAAAAGCTGTTTATATGATTTACTGTATCGATCGAGATTCGCGATTCAAATGGGGTGAAACGCGTATTATGGGCATCCGTCATCGTTAGCTCGTGCCCATCCAGAAATGGCTGATTCGCTCCATTTCGGCGTTGGACGAAAAATTTTAATAGCGTCCCCAAAGGGATTCGAACCCCGGTTTGGCTATAAAGGACGCATCTAAACCTTTCCTTCACATCTACCTTATATAATCCATAAACTTATAACCAACTGTTATAATTAGTTTTATGATTTTTAAATTGACTTGTCATCAAATACCTATTACATCAATTTATCTGTGGGGCATGGCCCGAATCAGGTGTATTGCCCGAGAGGTAGACTTTCTCCCTGGAGATAAATATCTGATGGCCTAAGCGACCCGGACTGCACGAGAAGCCGTCGAATGGGTCCGGGCTCTTCTCATAAAACAAATCTTAATTTTCTTTGGATAGGTAAAACAAAGGGGGCATTATGGGAGCAAACGGTTTAACCCTCGGTCATGTGGTACGATACAACGTATTGCGAAAGCCCCGGAAAACCGCCATTATTTTCCAGGACAAACGTTACACGTGGGCTGAATTCAACGCCAGGGTCAATCAACTTGCGCATGCCTTGCTGGATGCAGGGATTGAAAAAGGCGATGTCGTATCCATTCTAAGCTTGAATCGAAATGAATATCTGGAGCTCTATTTTGCGTGCGGGAAAATCGGTGCCGTCATGAATGCACTGAATTTCCGATTGTCGCATGAAGAAATTAAAAGGGCCATCATACACTCTGAAAGCAAACTCGAAATAATAGATACGTTTTTCGAAGATCTCTATGGTAGAATTACCGATGGTCCGAATGGCGACAACAGAAGGGCCGTTTTTGTCGGCGGTGAGCCCGCCCATAAGCAGGCAACTTATGAAGACTTCATCAGAAATCAGCCTGAAAAGGAACCTGCTTTCGAGGTCGATCCGGACGATCCGGTGCTCCTGCAATATACATCGGGAACGACCGGCACCCCCAAGGGCGCGCTTCTCACTCACAATAATTTCGTCTGGGATGCATTGAATTCCCTCTACCACTCGGAAGTGGAATTCAACGACGTTCTGGTAACGGCATCCCCGTTTTTTCATTGCAGCGGGCTGCATATTCTCACCGATACCGCATTCCTGAAGGCAATGACCATCATCATTATACCCCTGTGGAATGCCGAACAGGTCTGTGAGGCGATTCAGCGGGAAAGGGCTACGCTCACATTTGTCATGATGCCCATGATGCCGTCATTTCTCGAGGCGATTAGAAGCGGACGCTACGACCTTTCAAGCTTAAAGGGAATCGGTTCTTCGGCCGCCGCATATACGAGTGATTTGTATATTGAAGTGCTCTACAGAACAGGGGCAAAATCAATTTCTTTCGGTTACGGCTTAACAGAAGCAGCCCCGGGAGTAACCTTGCACGAAAATACCGCTGAAGTGTTGTACAAACAAGGCAACAGCCTCGGAAAACCCACATTCACCAGTGAAGTGCGCGTGGTGGATGACCGGGGACGGGAGGTTCCCAAAGGGGAGATGGGTGAACTTATCGTGCGGGGGCCTCAGGTTTTTAAAGGGTATATGAAAGATAAACAAGCGACTGAAAAAATGAAAAAAAACGGGTGGCTTTACACGGGTGACCTGGTATCCGAGGACAATGACGGAAATTTTTGGTTCAAAGGACGCATCAAAGATATGATTAAATCAGGAGGTGAAAACGTATTTGCGTCTGAAGTCGAACAGTGTATCTTAAAGGCCAACCCGGAAGTCAAGGAAGTTGCCGTCTATGGCAAACCTGACGAGAAATGGGGAGAAGCGGTTGCAGCGGCATGCATTCTAAATTCGGGAGCGCGCTTAAGTCCGGAGGAATTGATTGCCCGGACCAGAGATGTGATTGCCCATTACAAAGTTCCCAAATACGTGTATTTTATCGATGAGTTCCCCCTTACGGGCGCCGGAAAAATCGCTAAATACAAGTTGGTGTCCATCCAGAAATGAGGACATTCGCTTCGGGTAAAGACGGTGAAAAGCCATTCTATTAAAAAGAATGACCTTTTAGGATTTGGAATGGCGTCCCCAAGGGGATTTGAACCCCTGTCGCCGGCGTGAAAGGCCGGTAACACCATTTGACATCTATTTCCACTATTTTCTAACTATTGATAAAAGCTCCTGATTTTAAACCATACCTTTTCTCCGATGTGACATTGTTTTCTGTTGATTCGTGCCCTGAATGTTAGGTATAGTGTTAGGAAATTTGAACAGAAGGGGAGCGACATGCCAGCGAAAAAACCGCTAATTAGAACAAAATATCCCGGTGTTTACCAAATGGAAGGCAAAGCCGTAGGGAAAAACGAGTCGGAGCTTATTTTTTACATTGTTTATCGTCGTAAGGGAAAATTAATTCACGAAAAGGCAGGTCGCCAGTATCAGGACGATATGACAGCTTACAGGGCCTCACTTATCAGGGCTAAACGAATCGAAGGAAAAGAGCCTTCCAACAGCGAACGAAGGTTAAAGGAAAAACAAGAATCATCAGAAATGAAAAACCGTTGGACCGTTGATAAAATTTTTATGTCCTATATGGCTCAACGGCAAAATGGGAAATCAAAAGACATCGATAAGCACAGGTATAACAAATATCTAAAGCCGTTATTTGGGGAAAAGCTGCCAAATGAAATCTTATATCTGGATATTGAACGGTTGAAATCCAACGTCAGCAAAAACCTGTCACCCCAAACTGTTCTGCACATTTTAAACCTCCTAACCTGGATCGTTAATTATGGATACAAAATAAATGTATGCAATCCGCTTGAATTTAAAATCCAGAAACCAAAAGTTCAAAACCAAATAATAGAGGACCTAACGAAATCCCAGTTCGAAAGCTTATTGGATGCCATTAAATCG